>CALJES010000003.1 GCA_938074205.1 uncultured bacterium | reverse complement strand
TACATCTTCGCTCGCACAGTTCCGTGTCCGGACACGGGGCATCCGACTCCGCTCGTTCCGGATTGGAGCCTGTCACGCCCGAAACACGGGCTGCACATAGTTGCTGAGCCTATAGTGCTAGATAAAGACGCCGGCAAGTGGACAATCCGCATCCGCGAAGTGGGCAGGTCAGCCGGTCAACTTAGGGAGCCTCCACAGCCGACCTATTCAGGCGGCAAGGGCATATCGCTGTTCACCGGCACAGTAATACCGGAGGACTATATAAAAGCCATGGCTCAGCAGGGCAAGATGGGCAGCGTGCTATACGCAGTCGCCACCAAGGCAACCACCAAGCTTGAGTTCCGGCCTGCCGATGACACAGATCGCCGTGCCCTCGAAGCTGCCGAACAGGAACTTGCCAGGCTCCGACCACAGTGGGAAAGAGACGGCATCATACCTACGGAAAATATCCCATTCGGCGAAAAGACGAGAGAGCCGCTCAGGGCCGGAATGAAATGCTTCGCCGACATGTTCTCCCCTCGCCAGCTTCTAGCTATGGGCACGCTTGTTGAGGAACTCAAAAAGCTCCGTACTGAGATAATCGCCAAAGAGGGAGAAGAACTTGGAGAGGCGATAGTACATATGCTGGCGATAGCGCTGGATAAGTTCGCCGATTATAACTCAACTCAGGCTGTGTGGCATGCGTCGAGAACTGTTATTGCCCACGGATTTCAGCGGCACGACTTCGCATTTAAGGCCACGTTTTGTGAGATGGCCGCCTGTGTTGCAGGAAGCGGGCTGGATTGGGCGATAGACAATGTGCTAGAGGCATACGAAAAGCTTGCTAACCTGCCTCATTCGCAAACGTCAAAACCCGTCACCATCACCCATGGTAGCGCCACTAGCCTGCCTCATCTTGAAGACCGAAGCGTCACTGCAATAGTTGTTGACCCTCCCTATGCGGACAACGTGCAATACTCAGAACTTGCAGACTTCTTCTACGTGTGGCTAAAGCGCACCCAGGGGCACCGCAGGCCGGAATGGTTCAGCACATATCTATGCGATCGAGACCAGGAAGCTGTTGTTAACGTAACCAGACATCGTAACAACGGCGCGCTGAACACTGCCGAGGCAAGGGCTAAAGCCCACGAGTTCTACCAGAAACTGATGAAAGACACTTTCAGGGAAGCTTATAGGGTGCTCCGCGACGACGGTGTTTTGACCGTGATGTTTACTCACAAGCAACAGTCGGCATGGGCTGCGCTTTTTGAATCCCTAATAGACGCCGGGTTTACAATCACAGCCACCTGGCCTGTCCAGACCGAAAGCCAGCACAGTCTTCACCAGGCGCGCAAAAACGCCGCGCAGAGCAGCGTTATCCTCGTTTGCCGAAAACGCGACTCGAACGCGGGCACGCACTACTACGACGCAGCCATGCTCCAGGAAATCAGAAATGCTGCTCGAAGAACGGCGGCAAGGCTTAAAGCAGAGGGGCTTAACGCGGTTGACCAGTTGGTCGGCTCTTTCGGCCCGGCAATGGAGGTATTCAGCCGCTACGCTGAAGTACGTAGAGACACGGGCGAGCGAGTGAGCACGCTTGAGGCCATCCAAGCCGCAGCAGATGCGGTAGCCGAGTGGAGAGAGGAGCAACTTGCCGAACGCGGCCTAGAAGGGGTTGACCCTGAAAGCCGGTTTTATCTGCTATGCTGGGACGTTCTGGGCGCCGCCCGGTTCAGGTTCAATGAGGCTTCGCTTCTTGGAAAGGCTGTGGGCATGGATGTCTCCCGGCTTAAGGCTACTGGTCTGGTGGAATCCAAGGGGGATGAGGTCTGGATGCTGCCCGCCTCGGCACGCAGGCGCGAAAAGCCAATCAAAAGCGAAGCTGAGCAGGTTGCTTTGTTCGGCGGGCCCAAAAAAAGAATTGTTACGGGCCGCAAAGTGCATCCGCGCGACGAATACTTTAGCACCGTCATTGATATGTGCCACGCGCTAGCACTGCGTTTCTTTGATGGCCAGACCGAGCAGAACGGTATAGCCAACGCCAAGACTTTGGCAAACCAAATGGGTTGGCGCGGCGACAGCCCCTGCGCAAAGCTGATGCATGCGCTTGTGAAAGCCGCTCCGGCGGCAGTTCGCTTCCCCGGCAAGGGCAAGGAAAAGACCGCCGCTGACGAGTTCCCCGAGTTTAGGGCGTGGCATATGATGCTTCAACCTCTCTTCGGCATCCAGCCGCCTGAGTGGAAAGAGCCCGCCAAACCGCTCACCCTCGATCTTGACGAGGAAGAGGAAAGCGCAGAGGAATAGCAAATGACGAAGAGGGTAAAGCAGCAAGCAGGCCTTAAATCGATCAAGTGGAAAACCCACCTTAACGCTGCGGACACAAAGCTAGTGGATGAACTATACGGGCCTGCTTTGGAGCGAGCCGTTCACTATGACCGATGCTGCGCCTACTTCTCGAGCAGCGTGCTCAGCGCCGCCGCACGAGGTTTTGGCGGTCTTGTCAAGACCATCCTAGAAAATGAGTCAGCGATTGCTAAACCTGCCGTCCGGCTTTTGGTCAATGAACAGCTCGACCCCGGCGATCTGAAGGCTATGCTTGCCACAGGTGACTATACGCCCATAGTTAAGAAGCTTCTAAGTCGGTTTAAGACGCCAAAGGAAGCTCTGGAGCGCAAGCGCCTAGAGATACTAGCCTGGCTAGTGGCAAACGGCTGGCTTGAGGTGCGTGTTGGGCTTATGCGCCATGGGGGCGGTATTCTGCATGCTAAATACGGCATCATAACGGATGCATTCGGGGACAGCATAGCTTTTATGGGCAGCGGCAATGAGACTGCCGAGGGATTGCTAAGCAACTATGAGGAGCTGCGGCTGTTTACCTCCTGGAAAGATAGGGATGACGTAAACTACTACCAAACTCGTTTCAACGTCCTCTGGGACGACAAAGACGAAAATGTGCTTACTATTCCTCTTCCCAAAGCTGTTGAACAAAAGCTCATCAAGCTTGCCCCTGCCGAGCCGCCTCTGGGAGAGCCAACAGTCGACAAGAAATCGCTCGCCGCGGCAATGATGTGGCAGTTTATAGCTGCCGCTCCGTATTTGCCCAACGGCGAATATGCCTGCGACGCGACCGCAATGGTGGATTTGTGGCCCCATCAACATATTGTCGTAGAGGACACTGCCCGTGCATTTCCCGCCGGACGGTTACTGTGCGATGAGGTCGGTATGGGCAAGACCATCGAGGCAATACTTGTGTTGCGGCGGCTAATCTGCGGACGCGGGGTGAAGCGTGCTCTATTGCTGGTTCCGGCAGGCTTGCTCAAACAATGGCAGGACGAGCTGAGGGAAAAGGGTGGATTGCTAGTTCCGAGATGGGAGGATGGGTCTGTCCACCATCCCGACGGCCGCAAGGATAACGTGGACGAAACGCAGGTCTTCAGTAAATACAACGTTTTGCTTGTAAGCCGAGAGTGGGCAAGACTGACGCACCATCGCCAGCTGATTCTAGCTGCTCCCCAATGGGACCTTGTGCTTCTCGACGAAGCCCACGCTGCTAGGCGGCGATCGCACAAGGAAGGCGAGTTCAATAGCGGAAATCTGCTCCTTGAATTGCTTCGGGAGCTTCAGCTGAGGCAAAGTACACGGGGTATCATTCTGTTAAGCGGCACTCCGATGCAGACCCAGCCTTGGGAACCGTGGGACTTGCTTTCGGTCGTGGGAGTTGGAGGGAAGTGGACCGCCAATTTTGGCGACGTTCGCACCTTCTACAAAGTGGTTGCAGACCTGCCAAGGGGCAAGCTGAGAACCGATGATCTGAAAGTAGTGCAGTCTCTAGTTGCGGAGGATAATGAGTTTCCACCACCACCAAAGGGCGCCGCTGAAGATTTGGTCAACTCTCTGATGTCAGCGACGGGTGATGATAAGGCCCGTTTCGCAGATTGGCTCAGACGCGGGGCGCCGCTTGCGCGCAGGATGCACCGCAATACTCGGCAGACCCTTAACGCCTACCACCGGCAGGGACTACTCGACTATGAGCCGTCTGAGCGCGAAGTGCGAGATGTTATATGTGACTATTTGGATCCGAATGAACGCCGACTCTATGAAGCGATAAACAGCTACATTGATGAGAGATTTTCCAGGCTCGAGAGAGAAAAAAGCGGCAAAGGCCTGGTGATGACCATATATCGTCGGCGAGCAGTGAGCTCTCCGTATGCGTTTCGATGCAGCCTGCAGAGACGTTTGGAAGCATGTGAACGGGTGATATGCAGACAGCTTGCGGGCTGGGTGCCGGAGGAGGAAGAAATCGACCCGCGCGACCTCGCCGATGTGGATATAGAAGAGGAAGTAGACCCGGTGCTTCCAGCTACTCCCGAAGAAGCGGAAGCCGAAAAGAAAGAGATTGAGAAACTGTTAAAAGACTTGGAAGCCCTCGGCCAGACTGACAGTAAGTTTGTGAAGTTCCTGGAAGTGCTCGATGAGATTACCGCCGACGGCCGCAGTGTGCTCGTGTTCTCTGAATACCGCGACACCATGTTATATCTGAGAGACCTACTTGCGCCGAAATACGGAAGCACTCTGGCCTGCTTCAGCGGTTTCGGAGGGGAAGTTTGGGAAAACAACAATTGGCAGAGCGTGTCGAAAGCCGAAATTACTCAGCGCCTCGACGAAGGAAGAGTCCGAGTTCTTGTGTGCACCGACGCTGCGAGCGAAGGACTGAACCTCCAAGCCGCAAGCGCGCTAATCAACTATGACCTGCCATGGAACCCGTCAAAAGTCGAACAGCGTATCGGGCGCATTGACCGAATTGGCCAGCGTCAGAAGCGCCTGCCCATTCGCAATATGTTCCTGCGTGACAGCGTTGATATGCGTGTGTACCAGGTGTTGCGGGAAAGATGCGGCTTATTTGAGCACTTCATCGGGCGCATGCAACCTGTTCTGGCTGTCGCTCGAGAATCGCTGCGCCTTGGAAAGCCGCTTGTGGATAAAATAAAGCAGGCGGCGGATTACGTTGATGCCGACCACACGATCAGCAACATCTTCTTTGAGAATGAGCCGCGAAAGCTGGAAGTCTTTAAACCCCCTGTTACGCGCGATGATATCGAGAATGCACTGGCTTTGCTGGACGGAGCAGGGCTTCAGGTTCGTGCAAAAAAGTTGAGAGGAAAAAATGCCTGGAGGGTGGTCGGTGCCAGACAGAAGTCAGTTGAGGTGACTACAGATCTGAAGACACTCGAGCGTTCTGATGCCGTGATACCACTTTCTGCTGGGTCCGAACTTCTTACTCAGATTGCCGACAAAATGCCGCTGGCTGCAAATCGTGTGCCGCTGGTGATCGAGGAATACGCCAGCGAACCTTACCGGGCAGTAGAGGTCAAATGGATTCAAGGCGAACAGGCAAAGACCGTTCATAACTTCGAAGAACTGCGACGGTTTATTGAGGAGTGGGACGGCAGCCCACCGGATTCCTCAGCAGTGCTTAATGCTCAACAAAAGGCTCGCGCTTTAGCCAAAAAGCGCGTGGATGAAATGGTAAAGATACACCGCGAACGCGAAGAGATGGGCCGGCAAAATCAGGTTGCGTCGGCGCGTGCTCGCCTAATGCGCGAACTGGGCATAACCCTAAGGTGTGTCGGCAGCGAAGACCCGGCAATCATTTTTCGGAAGCAGTTGAGTGAAGAGAAGAGGCCGAACGGACGTTTCCACCGCGCATACAAACTGCTTGGCGGCATTCCGTCCTGGACCCAGGATGAACTAAAAGCGATAAAAGCTTATGTAGACACGCTTAGTGATCGTGAGAAAAAGGCTCGATTAACCTACAGCGAGGTCGACGCCGCCCTTGACGATCCAAGGTGGAAGGTTTTGGAGAAAAAATAGCCGGAGTTGACACAAGTTCGGTTAAGTGGTAGCATACTTGCACGATTGAAGGGTATCGCACAGTAATTTCCCCTATGCGCAACACTTTCACACGCCAATTAAGTTTCTAGTTCGTTTCCCGGAGGGTTTGTTGTCTGTAAGCAATCCTCAGTCACACAAAGACGTGATAGCTATACTGGATTTCGGAGGACAGTATACCCAACTCATTGCACGGCGCGTTCGAGAATGCGGTGTATACTGTGAGATCTATCCTTTCGACGAACCTGTTGAGAACCTGGAGTTTCGAAATCCCAGGGGTATCATACTTTCGGGCGGGCCTGCGAGCGTATATCAGGCGGGGGCTCCGAAGGTAGATTCTTCCATCTACCGGTTGGGGATACCAGTGCTCGGAATATGCTACGGTTTTCAATTGATGGCGCATCAGCTCGGGGGAAAGGTCGTTGCAGCCGAATTCCGAGAGTATGGCAAGGTTGAAGCACAAATAACAAACAATGAAGGCCTTTTTTCTGGTCTCAAGAACCCGTTTGTTTGTTGGATGAGTCACGGAGATGTCGTCGAGGAAGCTCCGGAAGGATTCACAATTACCGCCAGTACTGCTAGCACTCCTGTAGCGGCCATGGAAAACTGGTCTGCGGGGTTGTATGGCGTGCAGTTTCATCCAGAAGTAGCGCACACGCCACAAGGAATTCGCATAATTCGCAATTTTTTACATAAGATCTGCGGAGTTCGCAGGACTTGGAATCCGCATTCGTTCATAGAGTCAGCGGTTAACGAGATTAGAGAACGAGTGGGCACATCGCGTGTTATTTGCGGTCTTAGTGGTGGCGTGGATTCAAGTTGTACTGCCGTCCTGATGCACAAAGCGATTGGCGATCAACTAACGTGCATCTTTGTGGATCATGGTCTGCTGCGTCTAGGTGAAGCTGATAAGGTTAGACAGACGTTTCAAAAACACTTTAACATTAGTCTGATATACGTGGACGCGCAAGAGCGCTTTCTTTCTCGTCTCAAGGGCGTGACCGACCCTGAGACAAAGCGCAAGATAATTGGCGAGGAATTCGTTCGAGTCTTTGAGGAGCAAGCATCAAGGATTAAAGATGCTAAGTTTCTTGCGCAGGGAACCCTTTACCCGGACGTGATAGAAAGTGGCACGATGAAAGCCGCGACTATAAAGTCGCATCACAATGTAGGCGGATTGCCGAAGGACATGCAGCTAGAAGTGATAGAACCTCTCAAATGGCTCTTCAAAGACGAGGTTCGCGCTGTTGCAGCGGAGTTGGGACTTCCGGAAGATATAGTTTGGCGACAGCCTTTCCCAGGTCCTGGACTTGCCATCCGGATAGTAGGCGAGGTAACACGAGAACGCCTTGAACGCCTGCGAAAGGCCGACGACATTGTTGTTACTGAGATCAAGAGGGCAGGGTGGTACCGCAAACTCTGGATGGGTTTCGCTATACTGGCTCCTATTCGCAGCGTCGGGGTGATGGGTGACCAGCGGACGTATGAAGACACTATTGTGCTGAGGGCTGTTACTAGCGACGATGGGATGACAGCGGATTGGGCAAGACTCCCATATAGTCTGCTGGAGCGCATAAGCAACAGAGTCATAAACGAGGTACAGGGAATCAATAGGGTAGTTTATGACATTTCGTCCAAGCCTCCTGCTACTATGGAATGGGAATGAATGGTTGAGGTATAGCCTCGCGTTTAAGACTTAAGATCAGTGTGAGTTTATAGGTGGATTCATCCGGTAATACGTTACATGAGGATATCTCAGAGATTCTAATCAGTCAGGAATCTCTTCAAAAGCGGGTGCGTGAGCTTGGCAAAGAAATCACTCGATCCTATAAGGGTGAAAGCGTTCTTGCCGTTGGGGTGCTCAAAGGCGCAGCTGTGTTCCTTGCAGACTTGATACGTGCGATCGACTTACCTGTAGACTACGACTTTGTTTGGTTGTCAAGCTATTGCAACCGCATCGAATCCTCAGGGATCGTTCGGATTATTAAGGATGTAGAGACCGATGTCTCCGGCAAGCACGTTTTACTAGTAGAGGACATTGTCGACACCGGTTGGACCCTTCGCCTGAGCAGATTAACCGAGAGTTTGCTTGCTCGAAATGCAGCGAGCGTAAGAGTTTGCACACTGTTGGATAAGCCCAGCCGAAGGAAAGTGGACGTTGCTATAGACTTTAGAGGCTTTGAAATAGAGGACAAATTCGTAGTAGGTTATGGATTGGACTTAGCAGGGCGATATCGAAACTTGCCATATATTGGCTTGCTGAAACCTGAGGTAGTGGCAAGTGTTTTAGGAATTAAAACAGTTTCCGCTCAGGATACTTGCAGCGGGGACTAGACAAACTGAGTGGTACGTCCTATAATCATGTGTGTTCGATTGAAAAGTCCCCGCTGATGTGCGTAAGCCTCCGCAATCGGCCCGCACATTTCATCGTTGATCAGTTGATTCCAAGGTTGGAAGCAAACCGCAGGGTAATGGATATCAACATTGCGACTGCCTGCGGTGCAACTGTGACATAACCCACATTGGGTAGCCATTATTGTATTTCCCTAGCGAGAGGTGAGACGGTTGGAGCCTTTGGAACTATCTGAACTCGAGAAAAAAAGCATCGAGGAGCTGCAAGACATCGCCGCTTCACTGGGAGTAGAGAATGGTTCAATTCGAAAACAGGATCTGATAATCAAAATCCTCAAAGCATTTACAGAGCGAGCCGGCTTAATATTCGACCAAGGTGTACTGGAAATACTCCCTGACGGATGGGGGTTCCTACGGCATTCGAACTTTGCTCCTACGGCAAGCGATGTGTATGTTTCTCAGTCTCAGATCAAAAGATTCGGTTTGCGTACCGGTGATATAGTCTCCGGCCAGGTTCGACCTCCGAAGGACAATGAGAAATATTATAGCCTTCTCAGAGTACAAGCAGTAAACAACCTCGATCCTGAAATTGCCCGCAACCGCAAGAATTTTGATGATCTTACGCCGATATACCCAAACGAACAGTTGGTTCTAGAGACTACCCCAGACAATATTTCGGCTCGGTTTATAGACTTGATAGCACCAATCGGGAAGGGCCAGCGTGGATTAATCGTGTCTCCACCAAAGGCTGGCAAGACTACGCTGCTGAAAACAATAGCAAATAGCATCACCACTAACTATCCAGACGTTTTCCTGATTGTGCTGCTGATTGACGAGCGCCCTGAAGAAGTTACGGACATCCGGCGGTCGGTCAATGGTATGGTCGTTAGCTCAACTTTCGACGAGCTGCCGGAGAATCATATGCGCGTTGCGGATATGGTGTTGGAGATGAGCAAGCGCCTTGTGGAATCCGGCAAGGATGTGGTTGTTTTACTTGACAGTATTACCCGTCTGTCTCGAGCCTCAAACCTAACGGTGACTCCAAGCGGCCGGACTCTATCTGGCGGGTTGGATCCAAGCGCTTTGTATAGACCGAAACGTTTCATCGGTGCAGCACGTAATATTGAAGAGGGAGGGAGTCTTACCGTTATCGGCACTGCGCTGATTGATACAGGTAGCCGAATGGATGATGCCATATTTGAGGAATTCAAGGCAACTGGTAACATGGAATTGGTGTTGGATCGCGGCCTTGCGGAAAAAAGGATCTATCCAGCGATCGACATAAAGCGCTCGGGCACACGACACGATGAACTTCTGTTCCCAGAAGAAAAACTGAAGAGGATTTGGCAGCTGCATCGGCTGCTTGCAGCACTGGACGTTGAGCAAGGAACCGAATTGCTCATACAACGTCTAAAGCAAACGAAGTCCAACGAGGAATTCCTCGAAATAGTGGATAAGACATTAAAGAGCAACGATCTCGTATAGAATCAGTCGAACGAGGGGCGAAGTTTCAGGAAGGTCTGTTACACAGCCATATAATCGGAGAGAAGGCGAGCAGTGTTGGCTGACGATTTTGAATTCGAAAGCGAATTTCCGCCCGACGACAACGAGTTCAGGAATCCTTTCGACGAAGGCATTCCGCCTGCTAATGAAGACCTTGACGAGAAAGAAGTCAAGGTAGCGGGTGTTTTCGAGCAGCGCGATCAGACTGGTCTGCAGCCAAGTGCCTTCGTGGTTTTGCTTCGCGACGCCCAAGGTCGTGCTGTGCCAATATGGATAGGGCGCTTTGAGGCTATGGCGATTTCTCTTGCACTTGAGGGAACTACTGCTGACCGTCCTTTGCCTTATGATATGTTCTATAACGTTATAACGCGGATGGGTGCCACAATAGATCGCATCCTTATAGACGACCTTTGGAACAATACATACTACGCTAAGATCACCATATCATACGATCGCAAGACGCTTGACGCGGACAGCAGGCCGAGCGATGCAATAGCCCTAGCGCTACGCGCGAAAGCCCCGATTTACGTGGCAGAAGCCGTACTACAAAAGGCAGGAGTCCGCGAGGAAGAATAGGACAAATAAATTCTTTGCCCACTCATTCGAGGAGTAGAATATTCTATGGAGATGGACAGCAGTTGCTAACTTGCTGTCCATTGTTTATTATCACCTATCAAGGTTCCGGCAAAGAGGCGAGGCGTTAGATGGACAAGTACAATGTAGGGTTCATAGGACTAGGCACTATGGGCAGGCCGATGGCATCCAATATCGTGAAAGCCGGTCATAACCTCGTAGTGCATTCTCGAACGCGCGCCAAGGCAGATTCGCTTCTGGCCCAAGGAGCAGTTTGGGCAGACTCTCCGGCAGAAGTTGCCCACCGCTCAGAAGTGATCATTACAATGCTCCCAGATTCTCCTGACGTATTGCAAGTTGCAACTGGCGAAAATAGCATATTGCAAGGCGCCAAACGTGGTTCAGTGTTCGTCGACATGAGTACCATATCGCCGGAAGTGGCACGTAAGCTTGCTGTGGAGTGTAATAGGGCAGGTGTAGAGTTTCTCGATGCACCTGTAACCGGTGGTGAAATCGGAGCTATAAAGGGAACGTTGTCGATCATGGTCGGTGGACCGATCAAGACACTTGAGAAAGTGCGCCCAGTATTGGAATGTGTGGGAAATCAGATAACACACATGGGTGACCACGGTGCTGGACAAACAGCGAAGATATGCAATCAGATAATATGCGGACTCAATATCCTTGCCTGCTGTGAAGGGCTTGCGCTAGCTGCATCTGCAGGTCTAGACCTTAATACTTTACTTAGGGCGATCCAGAACGGCGCAGCAGGGTCCTGGATGCTTTCAAACTTGGCACCCAAAATGCTCGAAGCTGACTGGGCGCCCGGATTTCGAATTGCGCTTCAAGCCAAGGACTTGCGACTAGCTCTGGAAACCGCCGAGCGTGAGAAAGTCCCATTGGTAGGAACAGCAGTAGCGCATCAATTGTTTAAAGTAGCGGAAGCGATGGGATGTGGCGATAAAGGCACCCAGGTACTGTTCAAGATAATCAGATCGTTGGGCTGTGCTTAGGTAAGTGCAACCGCTGAGTTGTTCCGTATATTTGGCTTGAAGGGGCAAAATGCGATGGCTGAATCTATCATTAACGAGAAGACAGTTGAACTGCTCAAAAGCATAGGCGCAATGCGCGAGGCTCTTCTCGCTAAGAAGCTTGACGACGGGCGTGCTGAATGCAATATGTGTCAGTGGAGGTGCCGCATTTCGGAAGGAAGGGTAGGGCACTGCCGAACAGTGATCAATTGGGGTGGTATTTTGTTCACTACTATTTATGGTGTAATTTCATCGGCTGCAGCTGACCCAATAGAGAAGAAACCTGTCTTTCACTATAAACCAGGCAGTCTGTGCTTTTCAGTCGGCACACTCGGATGCAACTTTCGGTGCGTTTTCTGCCAAAACTGGCAAATTGCCTATGCTGATGCCCTGAGCACGGATACGCGACAGTGTAGTACCGGCATTGATCCGCCATTGCTGGTCGACCTAGCGAAGCGTCACAGATGTGAGGGCGTTGCGTGGACGTACAACGAACCTGCAATCTGGCTGAGCTACACATTTGACTGCGCAAAGGCATGCAAAGATGCGGGATTATACACAGTCTACGTTACCAATGGTTACGCCACACCAGAAGCACTCGACCTAATTGGGCCTTATCTTGATGTATATCGAGTGGACATTAAGAGCGCCGAGGACCGATTTTACAAAGAGCTGATCAAGATTCCGCAGTGGAAGGGTATCCTCGACGTAGCTGAAAGAGCTAAGCACAAGTGGAATATGCACGTTGAGTGCGTGACAAATGTGATTCCGGAATGGAACGACTCGGAGGAGAATCTAACGCACATAGCTACGTGGATAGCCGAAAAGCTTGGTCCAGATACACCGTGGCACATAACGCGCTTCTTCCCATACGGCAAACTCTCCCATTTACCTCCTACGCCGATAGAGACGCTTGAGCACGCCGCGCAAATAGGACACAACCACGGACTGCGTTTTGTCTACCTGGGCAATGTCCCGACACACAACGCTGAGAACACTTATTGTCCCAAATGTGGCGCCTTGGTCATTCGCCGACGGGGCTATCAGACAGAGATCATTGCGCTCGACGAAAAAGGCCGGTGCGCTGTTGACCAAACCCCTCTCAATATTCGAGTGTGAAAGGAACGGGGCAGCCTGGCCTTGCAACTGCCGAAGAAAAGGTTTACTTGAAGGGTTTTGTTAACATAACATATATTATCGTGCATACTACTTGAGAAGAATAATAAGGGGCGTTGGCTGCTCTCCAACGCCCCTTATTGTCTTAGTTGCTCCTCGGCCAGTGCGTTTGTTCTAATCTTTGGCAGTCGCTTCTGCAGCGCTGTGCAAACCTTCAAGTGCCTCGTTCAGCCTCCGGATAGTTTGCCGTGCGGATTCGAAGATCTCGTTCACGTCAGGTGGCTGGTGTTTCTTGTGTTTATTACTGTAGCAAGCAACTGCGACTGCAACTGCCGCTACACCTGTAATTACGCCCAGTCCTATTGCTAGGGATTTCCTGTCCGCCACCGTAAGTCCTCCCGAATTCTATCTTTTGCAACGTGACTTAGAGACTAATCTCGTAACGCTTGTCGCCACCGGCACCGCCTTCCATCGAGTCGAATATGCGCTTTACAAATGACAGCAGTTCCATTGGATTAAAGGGCTTAGTCAAATAACAGTCCACGCCGGACTGCCACCCCTTGAAAACATCAGCATCCTGTGCTTTGGCGGTTAACATAATCACGGGGATATCTCGCGTGGCAGGGTTCCGCCGGAGGTTCTGGAGCACTTCGAAACCGTCCATGTACGGCATCATGACGTCCAAGACAACGAGGTCAGGTTTCTCACTTTGAACTTTCTCCAAAGCTTCCCTGCCGTCGTTCGCGGTTACAACCTCATATCCAGCTCGCTCCAAGTTGACCTGTACCAGACGTACAATATGTTTCTCGTCATCAACGGCTAAAATCTTCTTCGGCACGCTTGAATCCTCCCCTTGCTCGAGTCGTTTTTTAGTATATCACCGAGCAATGAACACGTCAAACCCCGCGAAATTTGCAAAAACAGGCAGAGCGGTCTTTCTTTCACTTTCGCTTGACCAATCTTCGAAGACACTGCTATACTGGGCACGTTACCTCGAAGAAATTGTTCTGATGAGCGAACCGGAAACTGACATAACTTGCATACACCATCCGAAAGTACCCACTAATCTGCGATGCGCGTCCTGTGGGACTCCTATCTGCCCACACTGTCTGGTACACACGCCAGTTGGAGCCAAATGCAGGGACTGTGCGACTGACAGAGCGAACATGCTGTTGCGCCCTACCCTACTCCAATCCCTAGCAGCTTGTATAGCTGGCTTGGTTGGCGGCGCAGTTGCAGGATTAGCTGTGCAGTTTGACCTGGGGCTATTGACTATTTTTCTTGCGATATTATACGGCAGTTTTGTCGGAAAAGTCGTTCTGATGGTAGTAGGCCGAAAACGGTCCACGAGTGTAGAGGTAATCAGTGCTGTCGGCATAGTTGCTGGCTCCATCGCGGCCAGAATGCTGGCAGCACCTTCCCTCCAGACAGTAGACACAGCTCGTCCGCCTTTTGGAACGATCAGCGTACTAGTTGACTTGGCAGTACCAACGCCTATTCCGCTAATTTCTCTCATCGCTGTCATCTTAGCTTGCATAACGCGCATTCGTTGTTTCTGAGTATGCGCAGACTCAGCGCCGATCTAACCCGATGTCCTGCATAAGGTATCGATGAGTTTCCCGCACCTGCTGCTGAAACCAAGAGATGCCATTGGATAAATTGATCAAACGATAACGATGACATAGAGGAGTAAATAAAATATGAAAGGTGTAGTGCTATTGGGAAATGGAAAACTGGAAGTTAGAGAATTTCCGGATCCTATTCCCGGACCACAAGAGGTAGTCGTTCGCGTCAAAACAGCCGCAATTTGCGGCAGCGACATACATATGTATCACGCCCCTAGAAGCAGCAGTACTGGACGAGATTTGATAGCCGGTCACGAGCCGGCGGGTATTGTGGAATCTGTTGGACCAGGCGTTACACTTGTCAAGCCTGGTGATCGCGTCAGCGTATACCACTACATTGGCTGCGCCAAGTGTAAAAATTGCCTTTCCGGGTTCTGGCAGTGGTGTCCTGAAACAAAAGGGCTTGGTGCACACGTTCACGGAGCAGATGCGGAATTCGTGTTGGTGAAGGAGCAAAACTGTCACGTATTGCCGGATGAGCTGAGCTTCGTTGACGGCTCATTTATTGCGTGCGCGGCTGGCACAACGTACTCAGCACTTATGAAACTGCAGCCAAACGGCGCTACCACGATTGCAATCATAGGACTTGGACCCGTGGGACTATGCGGCGTTGCGATGTCCAAGGCAATGGGTGCTCGCGTGGTTGCTGTCGGCCGCCGCAAGATTCGATTAGACCTGGCAAAAGAGCTAGGGGCAGACGACGTTGTCGACGCTACCGACCCAGGTGCCCGGTCTGAACTGCGCAATATATTGCCGGAAGGTGCAGATCTGGTTTACGAAACCTCAGGTGCTCCGGAGGCGCACCAATTGATGCTAGCAATCTTGAAACCAGGAGGTAAAGCCTGTGTAGTAGCCGGCAGATCACCGGAGCCCACAATAACCGTCGGTGCGCTTATAGGACGCCAGCTCACGATAATGGGTTCGTTTGTGCTACCCATATGGATGGTTCCTCAACTGGCTACGTTTATTGTTCGCCACAAGATTTCTTTCGAGAAAATAGTAACCCACCGGTTCTCAATAGATCAAGCAAAAGAGGCTTTTGAACTGTTTGACTCAGGCGAGTGCGGGAAGGTCGTATTCGAGTTCTAGAACTGCCTATTTAATTGAGAGCATCACAATGTTTCTGCACCCGTCGTTGTGAAAACGTTTTCAGATATTTTTTGTGATTTCTGGAACTTAATTTGCAACTTGTCCGTCTATAAAAGTGGAACATCCCTTTCTCTCCTTTCTTTCCGACCTCGGCCCCGCTCCCCCACGGCGGGGCCGTTCGCATTGTGTACGCAGCGGGTATAGGCATAGGCGATGCTGACAAGCACCATGCCGTATTGAGTGTTATCGCAAAAGTAATACATACATTAGAGTTTTTCTTGCTTTATCTTGCCGTGCGTACGGTATAATAAATGCGTAGCTTCTCGTGGTTCAGAGGGATAGGTCGATTACCTCGAACCGGACTGACAGAACTGGAAAGTGGTAGTTCAACCCTGGGTGCATTGCAACCCCCGTTCGCTAGGTCCGTTTGTAACAGAAGCGCAAAAATCAAGTAAGGGGGCAACGCAAGTGGCCCAGGACAAAGAACTTACCTGCAAAGATTGTGGCCAGACTTTTATATTTACGTCTGGCGAGCAGGAATTCTTCGAGTCTCGCGGTTTCAGCGAGCCGATTCGTTGCAAGTCCTGCCGCGAAATCCGCAAAGCCCAGAAAAGCGACCGAAGCTTTTCAGGCGAGCGAAAAAATCGTTGGTAGGCAGCCTTTGTGGGCATAGTGAAAGTAAAGTAAGGGGCGAGGTCTAAGCCTCGCCCCTTATGTATCCTATGAGTCTGTTGATCAACAAGTGCGGAAGTGATTCCACACAAATGGTCTTGACTCCTAATGCAGCTTCTATTTCTTCCAGTGTCACGTCGTCTAAGAACATTCCATCCCGTAAAGCCACTTCAGGCACCAGAACCAGATCCCCTACTCTGTCTCGTGTGAGCTGCTCGATGATGTCACGTCCGGAAATGAGTCCTGCGACGGTTACTGACTGTCCGAACAGCGCGTTCTGTATTGGGTGGACAGTCATATGCAATCCGAAACATCCAGCTGCAGCCGACCATCTCTCAAGAATCGGAGCTGCCAAGGTGCCGGTCACAATCGAACATCTCGGCGTCCACCGCCATCCACTACTCTCCGCCAGGCGGCGCAATCTACGATTTGCGTGGACTGCTGAATCCTGAAATAGACGAACTAGGCCCACACCATTGCTTATCTGCGGAAATCCTTCGTAAGCCGATCGGCCGGGTACTACTCGACCCGCGTTCAGATAGAACTCGTCTGCAGCCCACACCAGTCGAGTGCCCAGATTTCGCTTGAACTCACGCTGCCAGGAACCTATCGTATCAAGCAAATACCCGGAGTATTGGGGGTCTATAGCTTCAATAAAGTCCCTGTTCTTAGACCTCGATGTGATTGCTGCGGGTACGACCGCGATCGACGCAATCGTAGGGAACAGGTTTGCCAAGTCTCGCACTGTCTTTTCGAGGTGCACCCCATCGTTGATCCCTCGGCAGAGCACAATCTGTGCGTGGATTGTGATTCTTCCTTCGGCGAGGCTTCTGAGCTGATCCAAAATGTCCGGGCAGGTTCTGCCAAGTATCATTTCGCGGAGTGAGTGGTCTGTGGTATGAATCGATACATACAACGGGCTGAGCCGTTGTTCAATGATTCGCTTGATGTCTTCTTCGCTCACGTTAGCGAGTGTGGTGAAATTGCCGTCCAGGAACGAAAGTCGATAGTCGTCGTCTTTCAAATACAAAGATTTCCGTAAACCATCGGGAAGCTGATCAACAAAACAGAATATGCAGCGTGCCCTGCACGTCCGGATGCCGTCGAACAGAGGTTCTGTAAACTCGATGCCCAGATCGAGATCGATGTCTTTTTCGATTTCGTAGCAGCAAATGTCATCTCCGCTTCGAATGATTACAGATATGTGCTCGTCAGAGCAGTAGAAATAATAGTCAATAATATCTCGGATCTCGTACCCGTTGATTGATATCAACTCATCACCGGGCCGCCAGGCGAGATCTGCAGCTATGCTTCCTGGCTCAACTGAAGATATGATACCGCCCACCTTTAAAGTGCTTCCAATCTCGCTTTCACTTCATCAATAACCCAATCCGGAGTAGATGCACCGGCAGTCAAACCTACGATTCGGCAATCCTTGATGGCCTGCGGGTCTATCTCGTCTGCGGTCTCGATATGGTAGGTACGCACTCCCGATTCCCGACATATTTCTGCTAATCGGTTCGTGTTTGCACTGTTCCTGCCGCCCACGACAAACATAGCGTCTACTTTCGGAGCTAGATTACGGGCTGCAGACTGTCTGTCGTGCGTTGCATAACATATGGTATTGTGGGCTACGACCTCTGCCGCACGCATTGCAATAAGGCCCACTATCTCGCCGAAATGTTCAGGTGTTTGTGTAGTCTGGCAGACTATCCCAACTTTCTTTGCCGCCCAGTTGTGCTTTTCGACATCATTAGTTGAACTAACAACCACAGCATTTTCCCCTGCAGCGCTTAGTATGCCTTTTACCTCTGAGTGGCCAGGATCACCTATCACCACAACCTCGTATCCATGTTCCGCAAGCTTCCTTGCGACCCTATGAACCTTGGCAACAAACGGGCAAGTGGCATCGATTACTTGTAAACCGGCCCGTTCGGCAGTTTCCCGCACAGCCTTCGGCGCGCCGTGAGAGGGCATTACAATCGCACCCCCGCACATTTCTTCGATGCCGTTTACAACTCTCACACCTTTCTCTTCAAGGCGCTTTACCGCTTGTGGATTATGAATGAGGGGTCCCAGCGTTACAATCTTGCGTCCTTTACGAACTTCCGACTCAACAATCTCTAGAGCACGGCGCACTCCGTAACAAACGCCGGCCGGTTCCGCGACTAGAACTTCCATCTGATTTCAGTACGTCTGGTTAACGACCCAATTCGCCGCAGAGAACTTTGGAATCAGTCGGGGCAGATGTCCTGGTCCTTCAGTTCTCCGGACCTTGAAGTTTCCTTCTCTCCGAGATGTCGCAAGAGGCCATATTCGACACTGTCCGCAAGTGCTTTCCAGCTTGCCTCAATAATGTTTTCAGACACGCCAACCGTACTCCACGATGTCTCCGGATCGCGGGATTCTATCAGCGTTCGTACTTTGGCTGCTGTGCCCGCGCGACTGTTGACCACGCGGACTTTAAAGTCAGAAAGCTTGATCTTAGCCAGTTCTTTGCCATAGAAACGTTTCAGGGCAAGGCGTAGCGCGTTGTCCAACGCATGCACCGGACCGTCACCCTCTGCAACAGTAAACGCTTCCTTGCCGTCAACTGCGATCTTCAGCGTGGCCTCTGTAATACACTGATCATCAGGGCCCCTCTTCTCGATTATCACGCGGAAGCCTTTCAAATCGAATACCTTTCGGTACTGACCCAAAGCCTTCTTTACTACCAGCTCAAAGCTTGCTTCCGCTTCCTCAAACGAATAACCTTGCCGCTCAAGTGCGGCCACGTGATCCAAAAGCGCCTTTACCTGCGGATCTTGTTTCTTCAAATCTATGTTGAGGCGCTTCGCCATGTGAACCACATTACTGCCGCCTGCATACGAGGAGATAAGAATACGTCTTGTTCCACCGACTAACGTTGGATCGATGTGCTCATAAGTCTTAGGGTTCTTTTCGACGGCGTCTGCGTGAACGCCCGCCTTATGAGCAAATGCACTCGCGCCGACAAACGGCAATGTGTCGTCTGGAACGACGTTTGCTACTTCGTAGACGTATCGGGACAGCTCAACAAGCCGCGGCAACGATTCTTCAGGCACGCACTTGATATTCATTTTCAGTTGCAGGATAGGAATGATGCTGCACAGGTTTGCGTTCCCGCACCGTTCGCCAAGTCCATTAATTGTCCCCTGCACATGTGAAGCTCCTGCTCTAACTGCTGCTATCGTATTTGCCACGCCGAGCTCAGAGTCATTGTGCGCGTGTATACCTATTTGTACATCGAACTTAGACACTACATCGCGGGTGATCTCTTCGATTTCGTGCGGCAGGCTTCCGCCGTTGGTGTCACATAGTACCAAGCAAGACGCCCCTGCCTGTTTCGCAACTTCCAGGGTCTGCAGCGCATATTCGCGGTTATCCTTGTAGCCGTCGAAGAAGTGCTCAGCGTCAAAAATTACCTCTTTGCCCTGACTGACTAGGTAACTCACCGTATCTTGAATCATTTCCAGGTTCTGCTGAAGAGACACACGGAAAACATCTCTGACGTGGAGGTCCCAAGACTTGCCGAAGATAGTTATCACCGAAGTGCCGGCCTGCAGAAGCTTCTCTATATAGGGATCGTCAGCAGCAGTGTTTTTTGCTCTACGCGTGCTTCCGAATGCTACCAGCTTCGCATTCTTGAATTTCACATCCTTGGCGCGGCGAAAAAAATCGGTATCCGAGGGTGCTGCTCCGGGCCAACCTCCTTCAATATACGCCACGCCGAACTCGTCTAGTTTGCGAGCGATTTTTAGTTTGTCCTCATCCGAAAAACTTATTCCTTCGCCTTGCATTCCGTCGCGAAGGGTTGTGTCATATATGGTCACCTGTGACATTGCGCACCTCACGAGGCATCGGACTTCTGACTTAAGCGAGAACGTGCATAGTTCACAAGTCCCCCGACTCTGATCAATTCCCGCATAAAAGGTGGAAAAGGCTTAGCAGTGTATATCTTACCAGTCGTAACGTTTGCGATCTTACCTGATTCAAGATCGATTTCTACAGTGTCGCCAGCATTCGTGCCCGCAACTGCATCAGGACACTCAAGTATTGGAAGCCCTACATTCAACGCATTCCTATAGAATATGCGCGCGAACGTATTCGCGATCACACACGCAACTCCAGACTCCTTTATTGCAATCGGCGCATGTTCTCGTGAAGACCCGCAGCCGAAATTATCTTCTGCAACGATAATGTCTCCCGGCTTAACGCGGTTTACAAACTCCGGATCGATGTCTTCCATGCAGTGGGCTGCAAGCTGCTTAGGATCAGTGGTGTTCAAATACCGCGCAGGTATGATGACATCAGTGTCAACATTGCTGCCGTACTTGTGTACTGTGCCTCTAATCATTTCAGTTCCTCCGGACTGGCTATGCGGCCGAGAATAGCTGATGCCGCTGCTACCGCTGGACCTGCTAGATATACTTCCGACTTCGTATGACCCATCCTTCCTACGAAATTTCTGTTAGTTGTTGCCACTGCGCGTTCACCTTCAGCGAGGACTCCCATGTGCCCACCCAGGCAAGGTCCGCAGGTAGGCGGAGACACAATTCCCCCAGCTTCCACAAAGATCTCGAGCAAGCCCTCTTTAACAGCCTGCAAGTATATCTCCTGCGTCGCCGGGATCACTATAAGACGCACGTCTGGATGCACCTTACGACCCTTGAGAAGTTCCGCCGCAATACGCAAGTCCTCGATTCTGCCATTTGTGCAGGAACCGATGACAACCTGATCGATGCAAATTTCTGCAGCCTCGCTAACAGGTTTCGCGTTTTCCGGTAAATGCGGAAAACTGACCATCGGTTCCAGTTTTGATACGTCTATCTCGACTACTTCTCTGTAAACCGCGTCCGGATCACTTGTGTATATTGTGTAACTCCGTTTAGCCCTCAGCTTTACATACTCGAGAGTTTTCTCGTCTGGCGCAATGATACCGTTCTTTCCGCCAGCCTCTATCGCCATGTTGCACATCGTGAATCGGCCCGCCATATCAAGCTCAGCTACAGCTTCTCCAGTAAACTCCATAGTCCGGTATAGAGCGCCGTCTACTCCTATCAAGCCGATGGTATAAAGAATCAGATCTTTTCCGCCGACCCATTTTGGCAGCTTCCCGTAGTACACAAACTTCATCTGCTCCGGAACCTTGAACCAAGTTTCGCCCAATGCCATTGCGGCTGCCAAATCAGTCGACCCCACACCGGTAGAGAACGCGCCGACGGCACCGTATGTGCACGTGTGCGAGTCGGCTCCAATGACACAGTCTCCGGGAAGCACTAAACCCTCGTCAGGTAAGAGGGTGTGCTCGATGCCCACGCGCCCTATTTCAAACCAATATGTGATATTGTGCTTCTTGGCGAACTCGCGTATCGTCTTCACTAGCTGTGCAGTGTTTATGTCTTTATTCGGTGTTGAGTGATCAGGCACAAGGGCAATACGGTCTTTGTCGAATACAGTCTTCGCACCGATCCTTTCGAACTCGCGTATGGCAATCGGAGCGGTTATATCGTTGGCAAGCATAAAGTCTAGGCGCGCATTTATAAGCTCTCCTGGCTCGACATAGTCCTTACCGCAGTGCGCAGCGAGTATCTTCTGAGTAATCGTTTGTCCCATAACCAGAAACCTCTCAAGGACTGCAGATGACCCTGCACTTAGCGAGCTTTGTAGTATTTCGCGTACTCTCTACCTCGGTCAATGAAATAATGCATGGTTTCGTGGTCCACCTCAGGCGGCTCAGAATGATCGGAGTGAACTATATACCCTCCGCCGCCTTCCATGACGAGCCTAACTTTTTTCTCAAGCTCAGTATCTATTGCGGCGCGATCATTTGCGATCAATGTGCGAACGTCAACACCGCCAAAAAATGCGATTCGATCCCCGAACCGCTTAAAGAGTGTCGGCAAATCCATTCCTGCCTTGACTTCCATCGCTTGTAGGCAATCCATTCCGGCTTCTATAAGGCCGGGTATCAGTGGTTCGACATATCCGCACGAGTGTACGATTACCTTACATCCCAGTGAATGTGCAAAGTCGAATAGAAGCTTGTGGGCAGGTTGAATTATCTCACGGTACATAGCCGGCGACATAAAAGGCCTATTCTTGAAGCCCATATCCTCGTAAAAGAACATCCCGTCAGGTTTACCTTCTTCGGCAAACAGAGTCTCTAGATGCATTATGGTCATACGTGCATAGGTAATTGCCATATCCTTGACCCAATCTGGATCTTCTGCCATGCCCATCAGCATATATTCGTGTCCGCATACGGGATGTATCTGCTCGAACGGCGCAACACCAGCCCAGCAGAAGAATCGGCACTTCTCGGCTGCAAATCGCTTGGCGTCTCGGTACCCTTCAAAAGGTATGCGTCTGCGATCTACATCTAGCAGATGCGGCTTGATGTGCTTTTCCCATCCTCGACGGTCTTTGACAGTGAAGTCCACGTGCTCTGGTGTTGAAGCGTGAAGTTTGTGTCGTCTAAGCTTGGCCCCATTTCCATCGAGCGTCAGAATTGTCTCTTCCGTTTCCTCGATAACGACGGGTACGAAATCGAGATCGGCTGTGCTATTCAACCAACCGGCCGAACGAATATCCTGCTCGAAATGCTCAGCTACGTCCTCATCCTCTTTTAGATGACCTTCTCTTTTCCACCGCTCAACCGTTTCTGGCCAAGGGCTAACGCACGCCGGTAGAAAGTCCACCGGCTTTCGTTCCAGAACACGTGAGACCCGTTCATAACTTGTCATATACGCACTCATCATGCATTAATGTTTATAGTACCCATCCCAATCAATTTTGCCAACCAACTTGATCATGTAGTGCTTTACTGATTAAACAACTGCGACGCCCTTCGTGACTGATAGTAGACCAGCTTGTTTATAGCGTTGATGTAAGCTTTTGCGCTTGCTTCGACTATGTCAAGGCTTGCACCGCGCCCCGTATAAACGCGGCCGTCAGGAGTTTCGAGTTTTACAGTCACCTCGCCTAAAGCATCTGTCCCGCCGGTAACAGATTTCACCACGAAGTCTACCAGTTTGTATTCCGCATCAACAAGCTTGTCTATAGTCTTGTAAACGGCGTCTACAGAGCCCACACCAATTCCGGCATCGGTGATTTCTCGGCCGTCGTCGGTTCTCAACTTAATGGTGGCGGTTGGAACGCCGTTGAGACTAGTGATAACATTCATATACAAAAGCTGATACTTAGTGGGTATGGCGTAGACCTCATCGGCGACGATGGCTTCGATGTCATCATCGTAGACTTCCTTCTTCTTGTCGGCTATGATCTTGAAGCGTTCGAATGCTTTGTCTAACTCTTCAGGGGTGAGCTCAAAGCCCAATTCCTGCACGCGCTTGGAGAACGCGTGCTTACCTGAACGCCGCCCCAACACAAGACCGCTTCCCATCCAGCCGACATCCGCCGGGTCCATGATTTCATACGTGGTTCTCTCTTTCAGAACGCCGTCTTGGTGTATCCCAGCTTCGTGAGCAAAGGCATTTCGCCCTACAATTGCCTTGTTAGGCTGGACCGTGAATCCAGTGACGTCCGACACCAACCTGCTCGCCCGGTAGAACTCTTTAGTGTTGATGTCCACCTCAACGTTGAAGTAATCTTTTCGCGTTTTTAAAGCCATAACTACTTCTTCCATTGCGGCATTGCCAGCTCTTTCGCCGATTCCGTTGATGGTGCACTCTACTTGGCCTGCACCCGCCTCAACAGCTGCCAACGAGTTCGCCACTGCCAAGCCTAGGTCGTTGTGACAATGAACGCTTACTACAGCCTTACGGATATTTGGTACGGTTTCTATCAGCCTTCTGATCATAGCCCCCCATTGGGATGGTACAGCGTAGCCAACCGTATCAGGTATGTTTACCGTAGTAGCTCCGGCATCGATTACTGCTTCGACTACTTGGCAAAGGTACTCAAAACCCGTGCGTGCTGCGTCCTCGGGGGAAAACTCTACGTAATCCGTGTACTGTTTCGCGCGCTTAACGGCATTCACTGCCATCTCCAGCACTTCAGCTCGAGTCTTCCGGAGCTTCTTCTCCACGTGAACATCAGACGTTGCTATGAATGTGTGTATGACTGGTTTCTTCGCCCCTTTGAGGGCTTCCCCGGCAGCATCGATGTCAGAGTCTCTACAGCGCGCCAGCGCAGCTATCGCTGGACCTTTTATTGTTTCCGCCACGGCTCTAACTGCCTCAAAGTCGCCGGGAGACGAAGCAGGGAAGCCGGCTTCAATGATGTCCACGTTAAGCCGTGCAAGTTGCTGAGCAACCTGCAGCTTTTCTTCCACATTCATATTTGCGCCCGGCGATTGTTCGCCGTCACGAAGAGTCGTATCGAATATGATTATCCTTCTGCTCACGTGGGCACCACCTTTCTTCACAGCAACATTCTCTTCGAAGCAGCTCACTTTTTCTTCTTCAACCACGGCATCATCTCGCGCAACCTGGCTCCGACTTCCTCGATTTGATGCTGCTGCGATCGTCGTCGGGCAGCGTTGAATACCGGTCTGCCTGCCTGGTTCTCGAGTATCCACTCGCGAGCGAACTCGCCGGATTGGATCTCTTTCAGAATGCAGCGCATCTCGTCTTTGACAGCTTCGTCTATAACTCGAGGCCCGCGAGTGTAATCGCCGTATTCCGCGGTGTTGGATATTGAGTAACGCATGTAGCCCATTCCGCCTTCGTACATAAGGTCGACTATGAGCTTTAGTTCGTGCAAGCATTCAAAATAGGCAATTTCCGGCTGGTACCCAGCCTCAACCAGTGTTTCGAAGCCCGCTTGAACCAGAGCCGTACAACCTCCACACAGAACAGCTTGTTCTCCGAAAAGATCTGTCTCAGTTTCCTCTGCAAAAGTAGTTTCCAAGACCCCGACTCGAGTCGCCCCGATTCCTTTCGCGTACGCCAAGGCTATATCCTTAGCTTTTCCAGTGGCATCTTGGTGCACCGCAATCAACGCTGGAACTCCCGCACCTTCTGTGTACACCCGGCGCACTAGGTGACCGGGACCTTTCGGCGCAACCATAATTACATCCACGTTCCTCGGAGGCACTATTTGGCCGAAGTGAATATTGAACCCGTGGGAGAAAAGCAGAGTATTTCCCGGCTGCAGATTCGGTCCAATTTCATTCTTGTAAACCTTCGGCTGCGCTTCGTCCTCTACGAGCATTTGAATTATGTCCGCTTGCTTAGAGGCTTCAGCAGCGTTCACCGGCTTGAAACCGTCTTCTATGGCCTTTTTATAGTTCTCTGTGCCTTCTAGGTCCGCAACGATGACGTCCAGACCCGAATCGCGCAGGTTCTGGGCCTGTGCGTGTCCCTGGCTTCCATAACCGATAATGGCAATCTTCTTACCTTTCAGAACGTCAAGATTAGCGTCTGAATCATAGTAGATCTTTGCAGGCATGTTTACCTCCTGTAAATTGAAATCTGCCTAGGTAACAGATGTTAAGCATTCCTGCTCAACATAACAACAAGATGAGCTACTGCTAGTCCTGCCACCGCACCGATTGCTGAAAACAGTAATAATTGGGCTCCTAAATTGGCAATCGAATCCAGCCCCAGCTTGTCAGTTATCGCGTCGAAAAGCAACCACATTCCATAGACACCACAGAACAGCAAACCCAGCAAAAATCCGGCGGCCGCGTACTGTTTACTGCGGTGCTTCATTGTACCAATTGCGATTCCGGTAATCAGTCCCACTGCCAGTCCTGCTACGGCTATGGTCAGGAATGCTCTTTCGACTACTTCTTGCGACACCAACTCTTTTAATATCTGCGTGTCCAAGTCCGACTCCCGTATCCCGCGATTGCATCGTGTATGTACCGACCTGGCTGATTTCTTTTTGCGAAGCAGGATTAATTCTAACCACTATCCACTATTGTTGTTTATCTGAGACATGGCTGTGATCTCGCCTCGTGCCATAGCGATCTTTCCTGTTCTAACGACTTCAGTTATACCGAACGGCGAAAGAAGCCTTTCTATCGCGTCTACTTTCGCTACACTTCCAGTAACCTCTATGGTGAACGTGGTCTCGCTTATGTCAATAATCTTGGCGCGGAATATATCGACAATCTGCATAATCTCAGCTCGACGACTTGGTTCAGCATTCACTTTAATCATGGCGAGCTCACGTTCTACAATCGGTACACCGCTGTAGTCGATTACCTTGATAACATCGATGAGCTTGTCTGTTTGTTTGTTGATCTGCTGAAGCGTGGAGTCGTCACCCGTGACGACTATGGTCATTCTGGATATTGTAGGATCCTCTGTTATGCTGACAGCCAGCGACTCAATGTTGAAACCACGACGAGCGAAAAGTCCCGCCACCCGTGCTAAAACACCGGGTTTGTTCTCGACCAGAACCGTGATCGTATGCTGCATGGGTTTCTGCATTATCTCGCTCCCAGAACTCATTTAGGTCTATTCACCATCATTTCTTCGATAGTTCCGCCAGCGGGTATCATGGGAAAAACGTTTTCCTCACGGTGAACAACGAAGTCTATGATTGTCGGCCGATCATTGATCTCCAGTGCCTTTTTGAACGTGGGCTCGACTTCGCTCGGCTTTTCGACTCTAAAACCGGCTGCACCATATGCATCGGCAAGCTTGACGAAGTCCGGTTGAACAGAAATATCGACACCTGAGTACCGCCCGTTCCAAAACAGTTCCTGCCACTGCCGGACCATGCCTAAGTAACGGTTGTTTATCAAACAGATCTTAATGGGCAGCTTGTGTTCGACAGCCGGAGCGAGCTCCTGTATTGTCATCTGGAAACCGCCGTCGCCGCAGATTAGAACTACCGTCTTGTTTGGACACCCAACCTGTGCACCGATTGCGGCTGGTAAGCCAAATCCCATGGTGCCCAACCCGCCGCTGGACAGAAAATGCCTCGGTTTAGTTACCTTGTAGTGAAGAGCTGTGAACATCTGGTGCTGTCCAACGTCGGTCACAACGATTACCTCACCCTTCGTCAACTCCCAAATCTTGGCTATTACGCACTGAGGCAAGAGTCTATCTTCGTCTGTCGGACAGACCAGCGGATATTCGTTTCGCCACTTCATTATCTGTTTGTTCCAATCGGTTTCTACTCTTGGCTTGACTCGCTCCGCTAGACGCTTTAGCACCTCTTTACAGTCCCCTACAATGGCAACATCTGCAGGCACCGTTTTTCCAATTTCAGCCGGGTCGATATCGACGTGAATAACTTTTGCCTTCTTGGCAAACGCTGCGAGCTTACCCGTCACCCTGTCATCAAATCTCGCACCTACAGCAATCAAGAGGTCGCAATTGTGAACAGCATGGTTGGCATAAGCGGTGCCGTGCATTCCGAGCATACCAAGCGAATGCGGATGCGTTTCCGGTATTGCTCCCTTGCCAAGAAGGGTTGTAGTCACCAGAATATGAGTTTTCTCACTTAGAGCAAGTAGTTCCTCTGAAGCACCGGACGCTATGACGCCGCCTCCTACGTAGAGAACGGGCCTCTCGGAACGCTCAATCAGCTCCACCGCCTTGTCAATTGCTTTATCATCGATTTCGATCTCAGGCGAATAGCTGCGAATTTTGACTTCGTGCACAGGTTCATAATCCACTTCTGCCAGAGACATATCCATCGGCACGTCAACAAGGACTGGCCCAGGTCTGCCGGTGCGCGCGATGTAAAGGGCTTCCGCTATAACGCGTGGTATGTCGGCGGGATCCTTAATGAGATAGTTGTGTTTGGTTATGGGCATCGTTATGCCAGTAATGTCTGCTTCCTGGAACGCGTCCTTGCCAATAACTGTGGTTCTGCACTGTCCAGTTACGGCTAGTATTGGAATTGAATCCATCTGGGCCGTAGCTATGCCAGTTACAAGATTTGTTGCGCCAGGACCTGATGTCGCAAAGCAAACCCCGACTTTGCCGGTGGCGCGAGCGTAGCCGTCAGCAGCGTGAGCAGCACCCTGCTCGTGGCGCATAAGAATGTTTCGAATGTCCTTACGATCGTATAATGCGTCGTAGATTGGTATCATCACGCCACCGGGTATTCCAAATATAACTTCAACGCCGTGATCTACTAACGACTGGACTAGCGCATTAGCTCCGTTCATCCTCACTCTTACTTAGCCTCCGTCCAAAATGATTCAATACGCGGAGAGACTATTCTAAAATCGCTCCTTTCGCAGCCGAGGATACAGAGCGCGCGTAACGCGCGAGATATCCCTCCTTCACACGTGGTTCCGGTGCCTTCCATGCTTTTCTGCGCGCTTCTAGTTCTTCGTTCGATATGAGAACATCCATTCGCTTTGCGTGTAAATCTATACGTATGGGATCCCCATTCTTGAGCAGGCCTATAGGTCCACCAGACGCGCTCTCCGGAGAAATATGCCCGATACAAAGCCCACGAGAGGCACCTGAGAACCGGCCGTCCGTGATCAAAGCAACGTCTTTTTCCGCCCCCATACCCGTAACGGCAGCGGTGGCAGTAAGCATTTCCCGCATACCAGGCCCCCCACGAGGTCCTTCATTGCGCACAACTATGACATCGCCCTTTTCAAACTTGCGTTCAAATATTGCCGCTACGGCGTCATCCTCACATTCAAACACGCGAGCTTTCCCTTCAAAAGTCCATACATTTGGGTCCACAGCCGACTCTTTGACCACTGCGCCCTCGGGACATAGATTGCCGTGCAGGATTGCTAGACCGCCTGTCTCGTGATACGGATTCTCAAGCCTGTGTATCACATCCTCATTCTTGATCTCTGCGTGTGCTATGTTTTCTCCTACGGTTTTGCCTGTCACCGTTATAGCGGACAGATTGATCAGCCCCTTCCGAGAAAGCTCCTTCATGACCGCCGGTATTCCACCCGCTTCATCCAGGTCTTGGATATGGTGATATTCCTCTGTCTCTGGATGTGCGACCCCCGGGCTGATCGTTACTAGGTGCGGGGTTTTGGCGCTAGCCTCGTTAAACATTGATAGATCAAAATCAACACCTACTTCGTGAGCTATTGCTGGAACGTGAAGAGCAGTGTTTGTAGAGCAACCTAACGCCATGTCTACTGCTATGGCGTTGGCAAAAGCTTCAGCAGTCATGACGTCTTTAGGCCGAATGTTTTTTTCTAGTAGCTCCATAATTTTCAAACCGGCCAACTTGGCAAGCCTTATGCGGGCTGCGTAAGGAGCAGGGATCGTGCCATTGCCAGGCAATCCCATGCCCAAAGCTTCAGTAAGGCAGTTCATTGAGTTAGCTGTAAACATTCCTGCACAGCTCCCGCAGCCAGGACAGCAGCACTCTTCCAGTTCAGCAAGATCGGCTTCAGTCATCTTGCCTGCCATAACTGCACCCTTTCCCTGAAAAGCCTGCTGAACGGATACATTTTTTCCGCGAAATCGACCTGCAATCATTGGACCCCCGCTGACGACAATCGCGGGGATGTTCAAACGCGCCGCAGCCATCAGCATACCAGGCACTATCTTGTCGCAATTGGGTATTAAAACTAGTGCGTCGAACGCATGAGCTCTTGCCATGCACTCCACAGAGTCCGCTATTAGCTCTCGTGTTGCAAGCGAGTAACGCATGCCCTCATGGCCCATCGCTAGTCCATCGCAGACACCGATCGTACAGAACTCCATCGGCGTTCCACCAGCCATTCGCACTCCGGCTTTCACCGCCTCAGCTACCCTGTCCAAGTGAATGTGGCCCGGGACAACTTCATTCCACGAATTGGCAATGCCGACAAGCGGTCTGCGCATTTCTTCCTCGGTATAACCTATTGCCTTCAGAAGGGCTCTTGCGGCAGCTCGTTCAAGCCCGGTTTTTATAACATCACTTCTCACCTTGTAGCTCCTCTTAACAAAAATACCTCTCACCCATAGGGACGAGAGGTTAGGCATACTCGTGGTACCACCCTATTTCGGCCTCAACATAAGTTGAAACCCTTTTGCGCGCTGTAACGGGCGCTCCCCGGGACGGATCTACTAGGAGCTCCTGCCTTCAACTAGCCTTGCCGCCTGCGAATTGCCAGTGACGCCGTGCTGTCCGCCAAGAACGAGGGCTAATCTCCACTTAGGCAAAGCTCTTTTCTCCCGCCGGCTCTGAGGTGAGCTTCAGCGACGGTGGTTACCCCCGCTTTCCAGCCAAGAGCGGAGTCTCTGTAGTCAACCGACCCGACGCCTACTTGTCCTCTTCGTCGCCTGTGCCTATTAAAACTGTTAGTATATCCTAACACACAAATAAGTACGCGGTCAAGGATTCGAGCTTTTCAGCCTTGTCAAATCCAAAACCGATCAGGAAGAGCACTAAGAACACCTCTGCGACTACATTTCAGCTCGCAAAACACAAACCCTGGAATTCTCCCTGTGCCATCTTGATTATCGCCACTATCAAACCAAGTGTAATGTGGTTGCCGTAGATACATGGGCACGTTCGGCTTTCCTCTATGGAATCACAACTACCCTCTTTTGCGCTGACATCTACTCAGTGCAGTACATAAGCACATTCACGTTGGAGTAACACATCTACAAATGCAGTTGCCCTGATGTAAAGGAAGTGGTATATTCAAAATTATCAGAAGTGGCACAAAGGATATCGATACGTGTCAAAACGCGAGCCAACAGAGACTGCTGCGCCAGCAAGTTTGCTAGATGAGTCGATTTTCCGGCACGCCGCTGACTGCGCACCAGATGGACTGGCAATTGTCGATTCGGAAGGATCGATCCTATATGCCAACCAGGCCCTCGAACTGCTCCACGGCAGCAATCTGCAGGGTCTTCAAAAGCGCCGCGTGACACACTTCGTTGTCCAGTCGGATCTTGTAACAGCAGCGTTGCGTAAGGGCATCGAGGAAGGTAAATGGCGCGGTGAAGTCACCGGCGCTCGGAGCGACGGCTCCACATTTCCTGCAACTCTCTCAATTACGCGGCTTGATCAATCTAATCAATGTGAACCCTTGCTGCTGCTTATACTTCGAGACCTGACCGACCACAAAGTTTGGCAAGCTCGGTTAGAACTCCGCACGAAGCAACTATCAGCCCTACTTGAAGCAAGCAGGGAGATCAACTCCGTCTTATCCACGCAGGATGTGATGCGACTGTTGGTCCAGCACGCTATGGACTTGACGTCTGCAAGCGGCGGATGTGCCGGAATACTTGTAGATGACATAATGGTGTTTCGCGAGTGCAACATTGAGGGACAAATAACCCCTATAGACTACGCATTTCCCAGAGGCTATGGAGTTGCCGGTTGGGTTATTGAACATAGGAAGCCCTATATCACGAACGAGGCTGAGCACGACCCATTGGTTCCGCCGGAGATGTATCGCGAGATGGGGTTTTCGAAGCTTGTCAACGTGCCTATCATAGCTAGCGATGGTCGACTATTAGGATGCTTTGAACTGCACAACAGGGCTCACGAGCGCTCCTTTACTGAGGAAGATACTGAAGTTCTTGTTGGTTTAGCGAACCAGGCAGCGGTAGCACTGACGAATGCATCGCTGGCAGAAAGCCTCCGCGAGTCGGCTGAAACAATAAGGAAGAACGAAGAGACGTTGCGGCTTCTAGTCGAGGGAACTCCAGACTTTTTCTTCTACATCCACGATGCCAACGGTGTATTCACTTACGTGTCTCCCTCAGTTGAAGCTATTACGGGTTATACGCCGTCAGAGTGGATGACACATTACACCAAGTATCTAACGGACAATCCGATCAATGAGAACGTTATTTTCTACACAGAACGCACCCTGAAAACTGGCGTGGTGGCAGGTTCGTACCCGGTTGAGATTTACCATAAGAACGGCTCGCGAGTTATGCTTGAAGTCTACGAGCAACCCATAACTGAGAACGGCAAGGTGGTGGGCATTCGAGGTGTAGCGCGGGACGTAACAGAACTCTGCAGAGCTGAGATTGCAGAACGAGCCGCTCGTCAGGAAGCAGAGAATCGAATTAAGACTTTTTACAAAGAAACGATATTTTCAGTAACCGACGGCAAGCTTGAAATAATGGAACGCGATGAAATCGAGCGCATGTGTACCGGTCCGGACTTGCCAGAAATGGAAATTCGTGATGCGCGAGACGTTGCCAAGGCACGAAAACTGGTAAAAGAAGCCGCACAGGCCGCAGGAATGGAATCTAGTCAGATTGATGCCCTAGTACTGTGTGTGGGTGAAGCGGCAACAAATGCATATAAACACGGCGGAGGCGGCAAACTTACAATTTGTTATAAAGGTGAGTCAATCAGAGTTAAAATCGCTGATTCTGGACCTGGCATGGATTCACTAGCATTACCAAAGATCGCGTTTATGAAGGGCTTCTCCACTGTCAAATCCTTGGGGATGGGTTACGCTAACATCCTAGCTTGTGCAGACAAAGTATATCTATCAACCAGCCCTGAAGGGACTACGGTTATCATAGAAGTCTTCAAACAGCCAAAGCCGCTTGAACTGCAGCTGGCGAACCTTCCAGATTTGTGGTAATAGATGACGGCCAACCAGTCGGTTTTGATACACAGGGAACATCACCGCCATGTGTTCGGCCCCTACCTGAGTTGGCACGGGACATTAGTTCAACTACAGAATTAAAATCCTCTTGTTGCTGTCGCCTCGCGAACGTATGCGCGGTACTGCTCGTACCAAGAGAGAGCTGTTTCACCAAGTGCAGGCCGACAGAACTCGCGGTAGCCCCATGTGACTATTTCCTCTGAATATTCGGCGGCAAGTTCCAGCTTTTCCTTAAGCCGATCAATAGGTACAGGACGCCAGCTAAGCCCTTTGGCCTGGGAATGATGGATTCGCCCGTAGCGTCTCACAAACTCTTCTTTACTCGGGCAATCATACTCCGCTGTTTCAACATTACCCCAGAATCTCGCCCCATTCGACTTGCACGCTTCATACATGGCTTCGAAGAATGGGCGGCGCATCTCATTGGTCACATACGCAAAGTGCTCACCGCTATCCTGCAGCATGACAATATCAAAGCCGCTTGCCCGAATAAGCGCCTTCCAATAACGCTGGTAATCCCTTGGTTCAACGTATTTAAAATCGCCGAATACTTTGTCCTTGTCCAAAATAAAGAAAGGGGATACGGTGACAGGTTTTTCGGCAGCTCTCTTGCAGATCTCCACAAGTGAGGCATACAATTTTTCTATGTAGGATGCTCCGATCCCCTCAAAGACGTATATTTCGTGGGGTATATACCAAGCAAAGAATGCAGGATGATCTGCAAACCGCTCGGCAAGCCGTGTAACGTTGAACGAACAAAGTTGCAGTTCGCTTTTTAAATCGAGGCGTTCGTACCAGGAGGGAGACGTCCCAGTATCTAGAATAACTCTGACATTACGTCTTGCACATAAGTCCATTAGGGAAACAAGAATTTCAGCATCCTCATCCGAAGCAAGACCTGAAGGTGCGTTGCAAAGCCAAAGTAGATTAAATCGCAAGCGAGCCTGCTGGTCAAGTTCATCTCTCCACCCAGAGATGCCCCACGCCTTCGATTCGTAGCGATCGTACCACCAAAGTGGACCTGAAATAACGGGCCTGCACCTCTTAGCTCTCGACTGGAACCACGAAGCAGAAGTGCAATCGCGATTCTTCTGAGAGCCGAACACATTTCGCGCAAAAGCCCCCAGAGCTGCAAGAGACGCAACCAGAAAATGTCGCCTAGAAACCGTCATATGCAGACCACCCTATCAAGCGCGTGTGCCGATTCACCAAAAAGTGCGCCGTGCGCGCTCCCCTTGGCAGGATTCTATTACGCAATTCAGGAAAAGTCAATGTGATGTCCGATGAGAATATTAAGTAGACGCGAGTTCTTGAAAGCCGGCCTTTCAGCGAGTGCTGCAGCTTTCATGCCCTCGAGTATTCTCGGGAAGCCCGACACCCAAAAATACTCTGAACAGTACAATGTGCTTTTCATCGTGGTAGACGATTTGCGGCCTCAGGCGGGTTGCTACGGACACCCAATAATGAAAACGCCCCATATTGACGCGCTGGCAGCAACCGGCACGCTGTTCAAACGGGCTTACTGCCAGCAGGCCGTGTGCAGTCCATCACGAACTTCGCTCCTTACTGGGCGCAGACCCGATACTACTAAGATATACGATCTTCAAACGCACTTTCGCAAGACAATACCTGACATAGTAACTCTTCCAGAGCATTTCAAAATGCACGGCTACCATACCCAAGCACTAAGCAAGGTTTACCATAGTGGTTTAGATGATCCTCAGTCGTGGTCAGTGCCACACTGGACACCGCATGCGTCTGCTTACGCCAAGCCTGAAACCTTAGAGGCTCTCAAGGCCGAAAAACAGCGCCTGCGTGCTCTTGGTGTTCAAGTCGGCGCGCAAGAAATTCTGGAAAGAGATCCCAAAACAGGATTGCCCCTCAAGATCAGGCACGGAACACGTGTGATGGGCCCGTCTTGGGAAGATCCGGATGTTCCTGATAATGCGCTTGCAGACGGAATGACGTCCGACAAGGCCATCGAACTGCTAAGGCAACTCAAGGACAAACCTTTCTTCCTTGCGGTAGGCTTTCTGAAACCCCATCTTCCCTTCGTTGCACCGAAGAAATACTTCGAGTTGTACGATAGGTCACAGGTAGAACTAGCACAAAACCCTTATCCTCCAATCGGGGTGCCTGGACTAGCGATGACCGACTGGGGAGAGCTGAGAGCGTATTCCGACATCCCCAAGCGAGGTCCACTATCACGCGACAAAGCCCGAGACCTAATCCGGGCGTATTATGCTTGTACGAGCTATGTTGATGCTCAAATCGGCAGGGTCCTGAGCGAACTGGAAAGGCTTGGATTGGCCGACAAGACTGTAATAGTGCTGTGGGGAGATCACGGATGGCACCTGGGGGAGCACGGTCTGTGGTGCAAGCATACGAACTTTGAGGAAGCGACGCGTTCTCTGCTGATCGTGCGCGTGCCGGGGCAAAACAACAAAGGCGCGAATACAAACGCGCTCGTCGAATTCGCCGATATTTACCCCACCCTGTGCGAGATTTGCGGTCTACCGCTGCCGAGCGAATTGGAAGGGACCAGTTTTGTACCTGTGATCGAGCAGCCGGATCGAAAATGGAAGAAGGCTGCTTTTAGCCAGTACCCTCGCGGTACCGTGATGGGTTATTCAATAAGGACCGACCGATATAGATATACGGAGTGGATCGGTCAATCCAAGGTCCCTGTCGGCGTAGAACTGTATGATCACGCAATTGATCCACGCGAGAACGTAAACCTAGTAAGTCGAGCCGAATACAAACATGTTGCACAAGAGTTGTCCGCAATTCTCCACAACGGATGGAAATCTGCTATACCATAGAGGAGTGAGTAAGTGAAACGATCCGATAGATTGGCACGACTGGTACGTGCTGCGGCGAATAACGGTATCGTAATACCTGCGTTCAACGTGTTCTACCTCCCGCTGATTAAACCAATCTGCGAAGCGCTGATTGCACATAATACGCTGGGCATGGTCGAGGTATCTCGAATCGAGCTTCGAAAATTCGAGGTACCAAGCATAAGTGCTGCAGCAGAGGAGTATCGAAAGCACGCAAATCTGAGGATCACGGCACTGCATCTAGACCACATCCCGGTTATCGACGAAGATGGGCTTGAGGTCGACTGGCACCCTTTAATAGAAGAAGGCATCCGAAGCGGATATGATTCCGTGATGATTGACGCTTCGAGACTGCCGTTCGAGGATAATGTGGCGGTAACCGCAGAAGTCGTGCGTATGGCACATGCTGAGGGTGTACTGGTTGAAGCAGAACTCGGGTCCGTCCTTGGTCACGAAGCAGGTCCGTTGCCTCCCTATGAAGAACTGTTCGAGTCAAAAGCGGGGTTTACAGATCCCGAACAAGCGCGGGAATTCGTGAGGCGCACCAATGTCGATTGGCTGTCGGTGTCCGTAGGTTCTGTTCACGGTGCAATTGCGGGAGCGACAAAAAACCAGGCTAAAGTAGAGGCGAGACTTGACATAGAGCGAATTCGGCAATTGCGCGACGCGACTGGCGTGCCTCTGGTCTTGCATGGAGGATCTGGGATCCGTCTGGAGTACGTGAGAGAAGCTATTGCCAACGGAATCGCCAAGATCAACATTGCCACCGACATTCGACAGCCGTACGACCGCATAATCGCTGAGGGAGGAACTGTACAGGAAGGGCAGAAGGTAGTCTTTGACACTGTCAGCGACATAATTGTGAATAGATACAGCATTAAAGGATCCGTTTCGCGACTGGAACGACTTGTCGTATACGAATGAGAACATTCGCATTTTGGCCTGCTAGTGAGAAGAAACCGTTTTTTGTAAACTTGAGGAGTGCTAGTTGAGCAGCAGACTTTTTGCAGTTACAGGTGCATGGGGTTTTACCGGTAGATGCATAGCCAGACGCCTGATAGAATCAGGCTGCGAGGTCATCAACATAACCAATCATCCAGAAAGCATAAGAACTACGGACATCAATGTTCGATCTGTTTCCTATGACTTCGAACACCCAGATCGACTTGTCGAGAATCTGCGCGGTGTGCAAACTCTTTTCAACACTTACTGGATCCGGTTTGAATACGGCACTTCCACATTTGAGAAGGCTGTTCAAAACTCGAAATCGCTTACAGAGGCTGCAAAGGCTGCAGGAGTTGAGCGTATTGTGCATATCAGTATACTCAATCCCTCACCTCATTCGCCATTCCCCTACTACAGGGGCAAGGCAGAAGTTGAAAATATCATTCAAACGTCGAGAATCAGCTACGCTATTCTTAGACCAGCTATGATTTTCGGAGAAGGTAGCGTCCTGATCAACAATTTGGCGTGGTTCCTTCGACGCATGCCGATCTTCGTGGTACCTGGATCTGGAAATTGCAGAGTCCAACCTGTCTATGTGGAAGATCTAGCTGACCTCGCGATACGATTTGCTTCCGAAACAGACAACGTTGTGATGGACGCTGTTGGTCCTGAAGTGCTAACACTCAATGAACTTATCACGATCATTAAGCGGGCAGTGAGCAGTCGGACTATAATACTCCATTCGCCTGTGGCTTTGGCCTTGTGGGCGACGAAAGTGATAGGAGCATTGCTCAGGGATGTAATCTTGACACGCGATGAGGTTGCCGCTCTTTACGCAAACCTGTTGGTATCCGCGGATGAGCCAACCTGCTCCACATCGTTGTCAAGATGGCTCGAATCAAACGCCGACACAATAGGCCGAACATACAAGCGGGACTTGCGGAAGTAACAGGCCACGCCCCGCGTAGAAGGGCAGAATTGCGTGAGAATAGCGTCTTCCCCTTAATCCTTGCCAAGAATGACGAAGATCAATCTGAGCTGTTGCCGACGACAAAATTTGAAGTAGCTGTCTGGTATTCAGCAAGTATCTGAGATAGGTATCGAATGTGTTGTCTTTCCCAGAATATGATAGCGTCGATTCTGCCCCCAGTGGGTTGGCGGTCTTTTTATTGCACACAAATAAGGAGGTTTGCACGGGTGCAATATCGAGAGTTCGGAAGAACTGGAATCAAGCTTTCCGCACTAGGATTCGGGGCGATGAGACTGCCTGTGGACGAAGAGTATGCTGTGAAAGTGATTCACAGAGCCTTCGAACTTGGTGTCAACTATATCGACACAGCTCCGGGCTATGGCGAGAGTGAACGGATCTGCGGAAGAGCCCTCAAAGGATGGAGAGATAAAATTTACGTTTCCACGAAAAATCCGTTGTCCGACAACACAGTGGACGGCTGGTGGCGCAGATTGGAAGCTTCCTTAAAGACTCTCGAGGTTGAGTGCATCGATTTCTACCAAGTCGTACACTCTATCAGGTGGCAAAACTACGAGGAATTCCTATTGAAAGCGGCCGGCATGAAGGCCGTGCGTAAGGCCCAGGATCAAGGTCTCATTAAGCACGTATGTTTTTCCTCACATGACACGCCCGAAAACATTATCAAACTCATAGACACAGGGGAGTTTGAAGGGATGACGGTCCAGTATAATCTGCTGGACCGCAAGAACGAGCTTGCCATAGCTCATGCTAATGCGTGTGGTATGGGCGTAGTGATTATGGGTCCTGTTGGAGGTGGAAGACTCGCTGCTCCTTCAGAAAAGATTAGGAAGATGATCCATACACCTGTTGCCAGCACCGCAGAGATAGCCCTGCGATTTGTGCTAGCCAATCCGAGCGTTACCTGCGCTTTGTCTGGAATGAACACCATCGATATGGTGGAAGAGAACGTAGCCGTAGCGAGTCGGCAAGAAGCTCTGAGTCTTGAGGAAAAGAGAGCGATCGAGGGTGCACTCTCTGAACTCCAAAAGCTTTCGGATTTGTACTGCACGGGCTGTAGGTATTGCATGCCCTGTCCATATGGGGTAAATATACCCGAGAACTTCCGAATCATGAATCTGCACAGGCTCTATGGACTTACCGATTATGCTCGTCGGGTGTACCAGAGCATGAGTAATCCGGACCGACCAAACAGAGGAAAAAGAGCTGAGGACTGCATTCAATGCGGTCAGTGCGAACCAAAGTGCCCGCAAAACATTCCCATTCGAGAACAACTCAAGGAAGTGGTGCGAGAACTGGGTTCGCACTGACTTGCTGTTTCTTGCTAGTCAGCGATGTTTTCTACGCGTTGGATCTCCGGCACTTCCTTGCGCAAAACTCTCTCGATACCCATCTGGAGAGTCATAACAGCCATCGGACACCCGTGGCACGCACCTTTCAGCCGCACTTTGGCAACGCCGTCTTGCACATCCACCAGTTCAACATCTCCACCGTCAGCCTGAAGGTGGGGTCGGATAGTCTGCAGCGCAGCCTGGACTCGTTCGCGAAGGCTGGTTTGTTCCTGGTTTGTCAACTCAATTACTCCTTTCTTGGATGTTGTGATCGGAAGATTTATGCTTCCGCCATCTCGTGTTCGTGTAAATCATCGTTAGATTTCAGCTCAAGACCTTTACCGGTCGTCTTGCGAAGGTAATCATCTATAGCGCCTCGCACAGCTTGCTCAGCCAAAACGGAACAGTGCATCTTAACTTTCGGCAGCCCTCCTAACGCTTCAGCTACGGCCTCATTTGTGAGTTTCAAGGCTTCCTCAATCGTCTTGCCCTTTATCATTTCCGTAGCCATGCTAGACGTGGCAATAGCCGCACCGCACCCGAAAGTCTTGAACTTGGCGTCAGTTATTATACCGTCCTTGACCTTGATGTACATATTCATTATATCTCCGCATACGGGATTGCCAACCTTGCCCACTCCATCTGCATCGGGTATCTCACCAACGTTTCTAGGATTGGCGAAATGCTCCATCACTTTGTTGCTGTACCCGTTAGTCATTTTGGTAACTCCTGTTCTTGCATAACCTTACGACCGTAACGTGGCCCCGTATCACATTCTGAAGTGCGCTCTGCAGGGCATTTTATGCATGGTGAGTCAAAAGCGTTGTCGTCTCTCACCGCTGTACGAACAAAGCTTTCAAGCGCCACTATGAACCATTCCTTATGCTCTTCTGGCATGGACTCAAGTATTGACGAAAACCATTTCGCCCTTCGTTGCCGTGTCTCGCGAACCTGTTTTATCCCCCGCACCGTCAAAGTTACTCGCGTCTTCCGTCTGTCGGTATCGCTTTCCGAGCGAATCAGCAGCCCCTTCCTAACTAGCCGATCTACGAGTTGGCTAGCTCCGGGTACGCTTATACCCAATCCTGTCGCTATCTGTCCTATTGAGGATTCACCTTGTGAGTAAACATACTCCATGCACTGCATTAGCGAAGGTGTTATGTCTCCTTTGACCTCGTCACAGCATATCGCCGCAGCAGTTGCTCTGCGAACGACGTCTGAAAAGACATCCGCTATCAACTCCACGTAGGCTGCTGAACACTTCTTATGCACTCGCGTACTCAAAGCAATTCTAACCTAGTTAAATGATAAGCTACTTTATTTTACCATCACACCAAACGTTGTTAAACCATCGAAGCTGCAACTGTTACGGAAAGCAAATATAGATCGTCCGCGGTGGGCGGCTAATAAGCATCGTGTTGACAAAAGATTATATTACATAAACTAGCACGTCCTAGGCAAAAGTGTAGGACCTAACGCGCATACACGCTATGCATCAGCGACAAACTGGGCCACCATATCCCCTACCTCGCTAGTAGTGTACCCCATTTTCCCAGCGCTGAGGCTCTTTAGCTTTGTGCTAGTGACAAAGGCTATTGCTTTGTCAACAAGTTCCGCCGCTTTTTCCTCACCGAGGTTCTCCAGCATCATCTGCAGTGCGCCAATAGCTGCGAGCGGGTTGATGACGTTTTTTCCGGTGTACTTAGGAGCTGAACCGCCAATGGGCTCGAACATCGATACGCCTTGCGGATTGATATTGCCGCCAGCTGCAATGCCCATTCCGCCTTGCGTCATCGCACCCAGATCTGTAATGATGTCACCGAACATATTGTCCGTGACTATCACATCGAACCACTCAGGGTTTTTGATCATCCACATTGTCGTAGCGTCGACGTGGGCATAGTCGGTCTGTATGTCGGGATATTCCTCAGCAACCTCGTAGAAAGTCCGCTCCCAGAGGTCGAATGCGTAGGTGAGAACGTTCGTTTTTCCTACGAGCGTCAATTTCTTCTTGCGGTTGCGCTTTCTGCAATACTCAAAGGCGTAGCGAATGCATCTTTCGACACCCTTACGGGTGTTGATTGATTCCTGGACCGCCACTTCGTCAGGCGTGCCTTTTTTTAGCACGCCTCCCGCCCCAGCGTACAATCCCTCTGTATTCTCCCTTACGACAACGTAGTCGATATCTTCAGGACCCTTATTCTTGAGAGGTGTCTCCACGCCTGGATAGAGTTTCACCGGGCGGAGATTGATGTATTGATCCAAACCAAATCGGATTGCCAGTAAGATCCCCTTTTCCAGAATACCCGGCTTTACATCAGGATGACCTATAGCCCCAAGATATATGGCATCAAACTTTTTTAGTTCATCTATCGCTCCTTCTGGAAGAACTTCACCTGTACGTAGGTACCTATCTCCACCCCAGTCGAAGACTTGCGTTTCGTAGTCGAATCCAACTTTCTCGCTGACAGTTTTTAGAACCTTGAGGCCTTCTCTAACAACCTCAGGTCCGGTGCCGTCGCCTGGTATCACTGCAATTTTGTACATTCGAACGATTCTCCTTGGCTAAAATAAGACTAACGAGCGCATAGCTGCCCCAAAACGTTTCTCAGCATCTGGTGAAACAGACCAAAACTATACTTCATTTCTTCCGCCTAAAAATCCTTCGCACTGACAAGCCTGCAAGATCACCAACGCTGCGGCACCCGACGCCTTGACATTGCCCTGATGTGGTGCTAGACTCCGAATTGGAAGTTAGCCCGCGTGCAATTCTTCAGCTGCACAGGTCGGCCGTGTTCGAAGGATATCAAAAAACGAAACCAACTACGGAACATTTCCAGAGGGAGGATTTGTAGACTATGTACCGCAGCGTTTATCTGACCATACTCTTGTGTTTCAATCTCATTTCATCAACCCTTTTCTGCCGTGCTGAAACTGTAGGCGTGGCATTGATCCGAAATGGCGAAACGTACATGGCGGCAAGAACTGTGGCGGGTCAGCCTGACCCTGCCGCGGCAGTGTCGCTACTTCTGCAAGGACCCACACACCAGGAAGAAGCACAAGGCGTCACAACTGCCATTCCGAAAGGTTGGAGTGCTACAATTGTTGGATTCGATGGTGAATACGTCGTAATAGACTTGACTGGTATTCCTGAAGGCACGAAACTGGCTGATACAACGATAGATGACATTCTTACTCAGTTCAAATGGACTATGCGCCAGTTTGGTTTGGAAGCAAGGGTGCTAGCCAAAGGGGATCCAATTTCTGTCTTAAGAAGAGAGCCGCTAGTCCCAGCAGCACCCGCGAAGGTAGAGTTTCGCCCACTACTAGGTACTGGAAGACTCAGCGGAAAGAAGATCTGTATTAGAGCAGGCCACGGATACAAGTGGAATGGGTCAAGCTGGACCGTCGATCGGCCTGTCTACTGCGCTCCATTATCCAATGAAGATTTTCACAACGTCGACCATGCGATCATGCTTAAGTACTTTCTGGAACAGGAAGGTGCCACTGTAATCGATACCCGCGAAATGAACAAAAATCGCGGTAACTCTCCGTTCGGCGGCAAACCTTGGTGGCAGCTTTCTCCAGGCCCTTACGCCTACGACAAAGGGTATCCTCCTGCGGTTTATGCTCCCTATACGCGCGCCGTACCTGGTACTCCAGGAGTCGATCAGAGTGATGAAAGCAGACGAGTAAGCTGCGAAATGTCTGACTACGATGGAGCCGACATCTATGTGTCGCTCCACACCAATGGATATCGAGGCGACTGTTACGGACTCAGCTGCCCATCAGGAATTGAGATTTACTATTATTCAGGAAAGCAAGGAGGTAACGGTGCTCTGTCGTATATCTTGGCGGATAACATCGTTGACAATTGCGACTGGGCCGTGGACACTTACTTTGGCGCATTCCCGTGTAGAAACAACTGCGCTCCACGCGATTACGCCTACACTGAGTGCACTTATCCAGATGCTCCAGCCTGTCTGTTAGAGTTCGGGTTTCACGACAGCTGTGACCTGGACGGCAAGTACTTGCTAGACCCCCTCTTTACGTCGGCAGGTATGTATGGGGTTTACAAGGGAATATGCCAATTCTTCGGCGTTACTCCATCATTTGACGGTTACTCAGCCGAATACGTAAGTGACACTATTCCCTCGACAATACCCCGCGGAAGAACCGTCAACGTCAGCATTACATTCCGAAACCGAGGTGTAGCTTGGTCGGAGTTACATCAATTCCGACTAGGTGCTGTAGGCGACAGCGATCCATTTGCTGCTACCAGGCATTTTATAAACGGCACGGTGATGCCCGGCGGCTTTTACACGTTCACATTCACTATGACCGCTCCGCTAACTCCGGGAGACTACGTAACTGATTGGCGTATGGTGCGCGACGGTGTCACGTGGTTCGGAGACACTCTTACTAAAGTAGTCACAGTAACACCTACGACGGACAACGATCCGCCGACAATTCCTCAGAACCTAACCGCTATCGCTGTAGGCACCACCTATGTAGATCTGAGGTGGGACCCATCGACTGACAACGAGATAGTCACCGGCTACAACATCTACCGAAACAATGCAAAGATCCAGTTTGTGCAAGCTCCTACCACGACCTACCAGGACACCGGTCTTGCTCCCGGAGCTACATACACGTACAGGGTTTCGGCATTAGATGCTAGTTCAAACGAGTCGGCACTAAGCGAGCCGCTTCAAGTAACGACGCTGTTGGATGTGACCCCACCTTCAGCCCCGAGGAATGTGACGGCAACAGGTGTAACTGTTAGCCGTATTCAAGTCTCCTGGTCTGCTTCGTGGGACAACCTCAGCATTGCTAAGTACAGGGTTTACCGTAATGGTGTTGTAGTAGGAGAACCTACAACCACATCGTTCTCAGACACTGGATTAGCCCCTGGTTCTTCATACATATACCAGATTACTGCAGTTGACCAGTCAAATAACGAATCCGCAAAGAGCTTACCGGCAGTTGGTCGAACATACGCGCTTGGAGATACCGTTCTGTGGTTTGATAACTTTGAGAGTTACACCAGCCAAGCTGCTTTCGAGAACGTCTGGCCAGACTTTGTCGCGCCTGGACTTACTTGGAGCACTGCTAAGTACTATAGCGCTACTCATGCCTTGGAAGAAACAAACAGTGCAATGTCGTCTGTGCGCGACTTACCAGAGGGACAAGCCCAGGTATCGGTCGGCACATTCCTCGAGTTTAAGTTTTACGATCCCGCAGCGGCGACAAATGTGAGGCACTATGGCATGCTGCAAAGTTACTCAGGGGGCGGTCATTCGGGCACTGTACAGCAGATACTAGCTATTGGGTGCTATAACGCAGGGGTCGACACCAGTAAGTACAGCGGGCGTGCTGCGTTTGGTGGTCCGAACTGGTTCTCGCTTAATAAGAGTCGCTCAGCCGGTTGGCACACTATGAGAATAGACGTTACCGGCGATACCACTAACCCTATCAGCCCTGGCAAGGGTCTTGCAAGGTGGACGGTCGATGGTCAGGTGGCAGCGGAAGATGTGCCTTTCTCCTGGTATCCGTTCACTTGTATAGTCTTGGGCTCAGGTCTAAGTTCAACAACGGCAGGCAACTATTATTACGACGATGTTAAGTACGGTATTCAAAACACCATCCAGCGGCTCAGCGGGCCGGATGTAGTAGAATCGCCTTGCGGCACAGTTGTAATATCTTGGAAAACAGACGTCGCATCTGACTCGCGGGTGGATTACGGGCCCACATCAGCCTATGGCTACACGAAGAGCGACCCAATGCTTACGAAAGACCACAGTATTACCCTGACTGGCCTCAGCAGAGCCAGCACATATCACTTTAGAGTAATATCTACAGCACCAGCCAAGAACTCGTCCGTTTCCGAAGACTACGTCTTCCATACTACCGCAGAGTCTCTACCGCGACTGAAGAACCTGCCAGATGGTCGCACATCAGGAGTCTGTGGAGTCATAGTAAGTGCGGTATTTCCTGAAGGACTCTATGTGCAAGATTCAACTCGAACCTGTGGAATGAAGGTAATTGGCTCACAAAACGTGTCCGTAGGAAGTGTGGTAAACGTCGTTGGAGACCTCGCGACCGTGTCTGGCGAGCGCGTTCTCCAAAACGCGGTTGTAAGTGTAACCGGCTCGACACAACCGCCAAAACCTCTTGCGATGACAAACAAGTCAATAGGCGGAACAGCAATCCCACCGAATATTCCTGGAGTAGTTGACGCAATAGGCCCCAACAACGTTGGATTACTTGTTAAGACCTGGGGTCGAGTTATCGAGGTCGGTACCAACGAGTTTTGGATAGACGATGGAACTCGGCGATCAGGAATCGGAGGACGTGAGGGAGTAAAAGTTCTGGCCTACGGCGTTGGGATTCCTTCTCTCAACAGCCTAGTAGCAGTAACAGGAATAAGTGGTACTGAATTAAACGGGTCAGTGATATACCCGGTTCTGAAACCCCGCTCGAACAATGATGTGGTGATAGTTTCGCAACTGTAGGGAACTGGAATATTCGGACGACATAGCTCTGACAACTACTACGCCGCAGAAATAAGAAGTCTTGGAGATGACGAAGTCTAGCTTGTTGCTGGAAATGATCCAGTTACTTCGCGAGCGGCCGGGCATAACCGTGGATGAACTCGCGCAAGCCATTGAAAGATCTGAACGGACGGTCTATCGTTGGCTCCGAGAGATATCGTCCTGTTTGGGAATTAGGGTGGTGTGTAACAACGGCGGCTACTATCTGAACGAACCTAGAAGCGGAAAGGGGATAACTCTGTCACCGGAGGAACTAATGGCACTTCGGTTAAGCCTTTCCTCAGCGCCATTCGCTGAGGGGTCGCCTGTAAAACGGTATTCCGAATCGGCATGGCAAAAGATTCGTGACAGCGTTTCGAGCGATAACATTGAGGCAGCGGAGAATCTCGCCGAGTCCAGGGTGATTAGGATTACTGCCCAACAAGTTGACCTTCCACAAGATCTTCTCGACACTTTGAACAATGCTTTGGATCTGCACCACCGGTTGCGCCTCGTTTACAGATCCCAAAAGAGCCAACAAGTAAATGAATACATAATCGAGCCTTATGCCTTGGCATTTAGACGCCACAGTTGGTATATGCTTGGTTACTGCCCGCAGTATGATCGCGTTATCCAAATGAAACTTATACGTATCCTGAGTGCTGTAGATACCGGGGAGACATTTGAACCGCCTACGGGCTTCTCCGTGAACGATTACTTTGCGTGGAGCTGGGAGTCTTGGGGAGGTGGGGAACCAGTCAAGGTAATGGTGCGCTTTGCCTCAGAGATAGCACAGATGATTACCGAGGTAAAGAGACACCCTACCCAAAAAGTCTATCCGCAGCGAGACGGCAGCGTGGTTTTCGAAGTTACTGTGTCCGGATTGGAGGAAATCGCCGCCTGGATAATGGGCTTTGGTAAGCATGCAGTCGTCCTCGAGCCAGATGAGCTCCGAGAATACGTGCGCAACCACGTCCGCGGCATGATAGCTGCATACGAAACACCGCGCGATACTTCGAACCTTACCTCGGCAGCGAACCGCTGATACAACTCAACTCTCAGGAGCACCTTTCCGGGCGCATTTGTGGGAAGAGAATAACGTCCCGTACATTGGACTCGCCGCAAAACACCATAACAAGCCGATCAATGCCGACGCCTAGTCCCCCCGTCGGAGGCATTCCGCATTCCAAAGCGCGCAGGAAATCTTCGTCCATCGGATGGGCTTCCTCGCTGCCGCCCGCTCGCATTCTCATCTGCTGTTCGAATCGCTGTCGCTGGTCAATTGGATCGTTTAGTTCACTAAATGCGTTTGCAACTTCTTGCCTCGCGATATACGCCTCAAACCGCCGGACTAGGCGAGGATTGTCCTGCCTTTTCTTCGCTAGAGGAGAAGTCTCGATGGGGAAGTCCGTCACAAAAGTCGGCTGAACCAAATGTGGTTGAACAAAGCGTTCGTGGATTTTTTCTATAATACCGCCGATCATTGTCTCGCCTTCCGTTGGAAGACCTAAGTCTTGCATAGCCTTGAGAGCGGTATCCAATGAACTGAAAGCGGTAGGCTCCAACCCAGTATGCTCTCGTATACCTTCAAGGATTGGCACCCTAGACCAAGGGCCGTCAAGGCTAATTGTTGTGCCTTGATAATCGAAAGTGACATCTCCGTAAAGGTTTTGGCATATGTGTCGGAATAGGTCTTCGACCAAGCTCATAACGTCTTCCAATTGAGCATATGCCTCATAGCTCTCCAGAAGCGTAAACTCCGGATTGTGCTTGGGTGAAAGACCTTCGTTGCGGAACACTCTGCCTATTTCGTAGACCTTCTCCAGCCCCCCTATAATAAGCCTCTTGAGGTAGAGCTCAAGTGATATTCGAAGTTTAAATTCGTGTTCGAGTGCATTGTAGTAGGTTACGAAGGGCTTAGCTGCTGCACCGCCAGCGACGAGCTGCAAGACCGGCGTTTCGACCTCCAGATAGCCACGCGAATCGTAGAATTCCCTGATTGCCCTTATTATCTGTGATCGCTTTTCAAAAGTGTCGCGGGTTTTTTCATTGATTATCAGGTCGATATGTCGCTGGCGATAGCGCTGCTCCACGTCTTGCAAACCATACCAATGCTTATCTCCTTTCTCCTTGCCAAAGGGTATCGGCCGCAAGGATTTAGCCAGAACTTGCACGTTGCGTGCGTGCAGCGTAACTTCACCAGTTCTTGTGCGAAATACAAATCCCTCTACACCGACAAAGTCACCCAGATCAAGCAACTTGACGAGCTCATAATCAGCTCCTAGATCATCGCGCTTCAGGTAAACTTGTATCTTGCCCTTCCGATCCTGAATGTGGGCAAATGTTGCTTTGCCCATAATACGGAGGGATACGATGCGCCCTGCGATGCTGGCTTCCAGTTGTGGTTGAACAACTGGCATACTTTCCTTATCGGAACCTATTATAGATTCAGCCTGCTCGAATTTCGAAATTATATCCGCACTATACGGCTCAATGTTGACTATCTTCTCTGGCGAGAGAAGTCGGGCATAGCGTTCGTAGCGCTCAATCTCATACGGATTCCTTCCCAGTTCTTGCAGCTGCTGAAGCTTTTTGAAACGTGCTTGTATCAACTCCTCTTCAGGTTGACGATGATCTTCCAATGTTTCGCTCCCCGTGAACTTCCAGCTTTGCGGACATAGCTAAATCAGAGCAAACAAATAGGGATATTGGGACTTCTCCTTAGGCATCTTCCCCCTAACAAAAACACCCTGCGGGGATTATCCACAGGGTAAGCTTTCACTTTTTCTTGCACTGATTCCTTTGTGCTTATTTACGAATATCTAATATCTCAAATCTGGCAGTACCAGCCGGAATTTCTACTTCGGCAATATCGCCAACCTTCAAGTTCAGAAGAGCCTTTCCCACTGGAGATTCATTAGATATCCTGTTTTCACTGGGATCAGCTTCTAGGGTACCAACGATACTCCACTCCAATTCATCATTTGTTTCGAGATCCCTAACTCTTACTATTGAGCCCACGCTGACTCGGTCAGTAGCTACGTCCTCATCCTCTATAACTTTTGCCACAGCTAGGATTCGCTTGATCTCCTCAATCCTGCCCTCTATGAATGCTTGTTCGTTCTTGGCATCTTCAAACTCGGGATTCTCGCCTGCATCGCCAAAGTGCATAGATTCCCTTATTCTATCGGCAACGCGCTTGCGGTGAACCTTTCGCAATTGATTCAGCTCATCCTCGAGTTTTTTGAAACCCTCTGTTGTCAGTATCACTTCTCTTTCAGCGTACATCATATGTCACTCCCCAGCACTTCCACCAGCCGCAAAACCGCGCGCACCCCGGTGTAATAAAACGGGATCACTGCTCCACAGCGGACCCGGGAAGTAGCTTAAATCACTGTAACCACCACAATGCTCCAAGTAATCGTATGGTTAGCTGAGCCGCTTTTTCTAGATTGATACGTATCTGAGCGTGCGTGCGTTCCAAATGATTCGTCTGAAGCTTGAAATGATAATGCCATAATTGCGTCGTGCACTCACAATGATTTTTGACCTTTTTCACCCGCTCCATCTTCGGTCAGCATATGAGCTCCTAGAAAAAACGCTCCGACCATCGGAGGGCCGGAGCGTCTCCGCACCATTCTGACTTCAAGTCGAGCAATAATCTACCTCGAAGAGTTCGAGTCCGGGTGCGGGCGGACACATTTTGGAAGGTCCTCATTCGGGCGTTCAGGCACAGACTCGCGGCACTCGACCTTCTCCAGCAACTCAAGAAACCGTTGTTCAGCTTGCACGGCGAGTCTTGCATAATCGAACGGTGTTCTTTTGCCCATCTGAGTCCCTCCGTTGTGTTGAGCGGCAAACGAGCGGTTTTTGTTATTCTCATACCTTGTGTTCCACGTACAGCCGACAAGTTATCCCCGTACTTCTGCTGGTTTGCATTTTTACCTGGACGATACCGTTTGGATCTCCACAGACCAATGAACGATATCTATGTCGGGATCCGTGGGGCTCACCGTGTCCTCATCCTCACCTTGGTAAATTCTGTCAACAGTTGTATATATAGTCACATAGTCTTGCCCGGTAGGTCCTAGTCCGTCAAACTGCCTGTTCGGGTACAGTTGATTCGGATTTATCGCCAGTTCGTTAGTCGTAATGAAGTTGATATCAAGCTGGGTAATAAAATCGGCGGAAATGGAAGAGGTTGCAACCTGTCTCAAGTCTATCGTAACACGCAGTGTACTCCCACCTTCCAAAAGTTCAAGGCGCAACGGAGGCTGCGGATTAGTATACTGCAATAGGTAGCTTCCGGGAACAAATTCGTATAAGTACCCCGAGGGATTAGCGGAACTGTACTCTATGAAAGATGTCGCGCCCAAACTCCGATGGGCATCCCTAGATGTAACCCATCCATTACCACCAAACGGCGGAAAGGCAACAGCCCAAGGTCCGGTATATGGATCACTATCGTTGTCGATAGCTATGAAATAGTAGTGGCGCGAAGATGGGTTAACCGGATCAGCTAAAGTCACCTTGCCACGCACCTTGAGCGTCAACACAAGCTGCTTGCCAGTGCTCGGCGGTGAGTCTGGAAATCGCGCACAACCAGAGCATAAAAACGCAAGAAGCAGATATAATACAGTCGCCGAAGGTCGGTTCATACCGTTAATCAAGATTATAATCCAAAATGAAAAAAAGAGACATTGTGTTAGCTATAGCTTCCGGTTTGGTTTTGGCAACGGCCTTGCCCGAACCAGGATGGTGGACGGCCAGTTGGTTTGGTCTAGTACCACTTTTGATTGCTGCAAAAGGAACAACATCAAAAAGAGCAGCGCTCATCGGGTTTGTTTCAGGGTTCGTGTATTTTGGACTTATCTGCCGATGGCTAGTTATTTTTGGGTATCTTCCTTGGTTTTTGGTATCAGCAAAGGAGGCTCTTTGGTTCGCTTTGTTTTTGGCCACTGTTTCCCGATTCTTGCAGGAACCGATTAGGACTTCATCTTACTTAGTGATCCCCACCGTTTGGACAGTTATCCAGTGGGCTCGCGTATTTGGACCGCTGGGGTTCACTTGGGGCAGCTTTGCCCATTCGCAAGCCGACGTGTTGCCGATCATTCAAATAAGCGCTCTGACAGGTCCTTGGGCAATCGATTTCTTACTATGCAGTACAAATACAGTCCTGGCAGATGTGATTTTTCATGCGTCCGAGCGCGCCTGCAGAAAGACAATGTGTTTCCGAGTTTCACTAGTCGCAACCATTATCGCTGCAACTTGGATCTATGGGTACTTCGCGCTCACCAAAAGTTCGTTTGCAGACAAGAAACACATCAAAGTCGCCATAGTCCAGGCTTCTATGACGCATGATGTGAACCCAAAGCCTGAGTATGTGGTCGAAGCATATGCAACCCATGCAGCTATGACTCAAATTGCCGCACTCGATAAGCCGGACATAATAGTGTGGCCCGAAACAACAATAGTAGACTGTATAACTGACCAGGCCTGGGGACCTCTCATTGGCAGACTAGCCAAAGAAACGAACGCGAACTTCATCGTGGGTGGTTACGATTGGTCAGGCGATCCGCAAGGACGAAACTATAACGCGGCCCATTTCTTTGACCAATCCGGACGCAGAATCGGTGTATACCGTAAAGTGCACCTGGTCCCATACGGGGAGTACGTACCGTTTCGGAAACAAATGCCGTGGCTCAAGAAATACGGGATCAGAGAAGTGGATGTCTTGCCCGGAAAGACACACAACGTTATAAAAACAAGCCTAGGAGCAGTGGGGACAGCTATCTGTTTTGAATCCATCTTTCCCGCAGTGACTACCCAAGAAGCACGGCACGGTGCAAAACTCCTGGTTATTCTAACCAATGATGCATGGTTCAAACGCACCAATGCTGCGCAGCAACACTTGATGATGGCACGGCTAAGAGCAGTTGAAACACACAGATATGTTGTTCGTGCAGCCGCTACTGGAATCTCCGCAGTAATAGATCCCCACGGACGAATCTGCTCTAGTTTGGGACTCTTTCAAAAAGGTATTCTTCAGTGCAAAGTAGTAGCACTGAATTCAGCCACCCCTTACGTCAGGTATGGCGACTGGTTCATCTATGTGTGTCTGGGCATAATATCAACAGTTGGTATAATCGGCATACGTGGTCTTGTCAAGGTAGCAAAATAATATGTGCACGAATATGTGCACGAGCTACAACTCCGAAGTCGACTCAAAGCACTCCATGGCTCTCTTCTCCGCCTCAGAAATCAACCCCTTGCGCAAGAGCTCCACAACATCGCTCTCGATAATGCGTTTCAAAGCCTTTTCTCTGTCTTTTTGCGAAGGAAATTTAGATTTGGCAATAGGTCTCAACTTGCCAAGTAAATCGACAAGCAGTTCGTACTCTGAGCCATAGCGAGCTCCGATCTCCTCGCGTATCCTACGGCTCAGAGCCGGGCTCTTACCGCAAGTAGTAACTGCGATTAACAGATCCCCCCGCCGCACAACCGCCGGCACGATGAACGAGCAGAGTTCGGGACAGTCCACCACGTTTACCGGAATTCCGTTTGCAGCTGCGTCCTCAGCTACCAATTTGTTGACTTCGTGATTGTCGGTGGCAGCAAATACGAGAGTAAACCCCTTGACATCGCCCCGATTATATTCGCGAGCAATCAACTCTACGCCTTTCATCTGAGTCAACTGTGGAACTATCTCGCGTGCTATCACGGTAACATTTGCACTGGTTTCCAGCAGTGATCGCACCTTTCGCAGCGCAACCTGCCCTCCCCCAACAACAAGACACTTCTTCCCTCTCAGGTCAACTACTATAGGGTAGTAGGCCATTGTGAAACGCTTCAGTACGACTAGTAAGGTGCAGTCTTGTCGAGTATAATCTGGTGCGCAATTATCTCCTTTCCATAGCAGTAACCCCGCACAAGGGCTTGCCGCGCCTTGTCGAAACCTTTCGGTTTAAGACCTTTATAGAGAACCCTGACTATATCACCTCGTGGATCCCGCAATACGAAAGTCAGCTCGTGCGCAGAATTGTCGTAAGAAGTCCTATGGTGGATTATATTTCCCAAGAACCAGACCGGCCTATCAGTAATAGATTGCACATCGGAAACCAATCGGCAATAAGGGGTTTGAACATGGATCAGCTCTATCATCCCTAAGACAGCGAATCCGCCGACTACCAGTGCTGCAAGAATGTATATAGCGCGATTCATTGTAACGTGCTGATTATCCCATCAGCCGCTGAATACGTCAAGAGTGATCGGAAGAAAAATTGCATACGCTACAGACTTATACTACATAGCACTTCCCGCTACTGACAGTATAGTATTGCTTCTTATGAATGATATGGATTTTTGAGGATAACGATCAGAAGGTCAACACACCGCCATTAATTAACTACTATATGCTCGTTGATTCTAGTACGGCCCGTGAGGAGAAACCCAATGGATGCAATAGAATGCCTGAAGACTCGGAGAAGTGTGCGCTCCTACAAAGAGGAAGCAGTTGACCCCGCCATTATCGAGGACATAGTCGACTGCGGGCGACTCGCTGCGACGGCGATGAACTTACAGCCTTGGCAGTTCATCGCTGTTACGAAGCGTGAAACGCTCCAAAAGATTGCGTCGATTACCGACTACGGAAAATTTATTGCCGACGCGGCGTGCTGCATCGCTGTGTTTTGCGAGAAGGTAAAATACTACCTCGAAGATGGCAGCGCAGCGACACAAAATATCCTTCTGGCAGCCCACGCGCACGGACTCGGATCGTGCTGGGTAGCCGGAGACAAGAAACCTTACTGCGGTGATATTGCCCGACTCCTAAACGTTCCAGACAAATACACCCTGGTGAGCCTAGTAGCAATAGGTAAACCTTCGGCGGTGGCTATGTCTTCAAAGAAGCCGTTATCCGAAGTGCTCCACTGGGAGCTATTCCGAAGCTAGCCGGCTCATAGTCGTTACGGTTACGGATTCTGAGCAGGTGTTCGCGTTCCGGATATTTTGAGACTGGCGACCAAGTTCTCGAACAGAGACAGGCTGGCGTCAGGTGACTTTGCGGTGTAGTTGGTACAGTTCATCATCCACGCTACCCTCGTACACGATTATGAGTCTGTGTATTACAGCACTGGTAGCCAGTTTAGCCGTGGTACAAAGAAAAGCGGGTCCCAGAAGAGACCCGCAAGTAGAAATTGACTAATTTAAGCTTTTAGACCCAGCCTCTAAGCTTCATGGCCTCAGCCACGCGCTGAATAGCCACGATATATGCGGCAGTGCGCATGTCTACATTGTGTTCCAGCGAAGCTGAGAGCACATCCGCGAAAGCTTTCGTCATCTTCTTGTCGAGCTTGGCGTGAACTTCCTCTTCTTCCCAGTAGTAGTTCATTAGGTTCTGAACCCACTCGAAATAGGACACAGTCACTCCGCCAGCATTTGCAAGGAAGTCTGGAATAACAAAGACACCCCTTTCGTAAAGTATCTCGTCAGCCTCCGGCGTTGTAGGTCCATTAGCAAGCTCGCAGACGATCTTGGCTTTGATGTTAGGTGCGTTGTGTTCCGTAATCACACCTTCAAGAGCCGCAGGAACAAGAATTTGCACATCCAACTCTAGTAGCTCCTCATTCGATATCTGGCTCGCACCTCGTAATTCAACCACGGAACCCGTTATCTGCTTGTGCTCAACCACTTGCTGGGGATCGAGTCCGTTTGCGTTATAGATACCGCCTTTGGTGTCGCTAACTGCCACTATCTTACAACCGAGCAGACTTGAGAAAAGCAGTGCAGCATACTGTCCAGCATTGCCAAACCCCTGGATGGCACAAGTAGACTTTGTGAGATCTATCCCTAAGTGTTTGGCAGCTTCGCGAACCGTGTAAGCGCCGCCGCGTGCCGTTGCATCCCCTCGGCCCTCTGAACCACCAATTGCAAGCGGCTTGCCCGTAATCACACCCGGAGCGTGGTAGCCTGTTATTTTTGAATATTCGTCCATCATCCAGGCCATGATCTGCGGAGTGGTGTACACATCCGGAGCTGGTATGTCTTTTTCAGGCCCAAGGATACGCCCTACCTGGTCTATGTATGCACGGCTCAGGCGCTCGAGCTCCGCTTCCGACATCTCCTTTGGATTGCACACTACACCGCCTTTTCCACCGCCCAGGGGGATGTCGACCACAGCACACTTCCACGTCATCCACGCAGCCAGAGCACGCACTGTATCGATAGTTTCATCTGGATGAAAGCGTATGCCGCCTTTGTTCGGACCTCGAGCGTCGTTGTATTGCACTCTAAAGCCTTTGAACACTTTGACTGTTCCGTCGTCCATACGGACCGGGAGAGTTACGTGCAATTCCCTCATTGGCTCTCGTAGCACCGCATGAACCGAAGGATCAAGCCCAATCTTAGCAGCAGCCTTATCCAGTTGTGCCTGTGCAATCGCGAACGGATTCGCAAGGTTGGAGCCTGATGAACAACTACCCATAGCAAAGTTCCTCCTTCAAGAATGTTTTAGGGGATTCTGGGCATCCCCGAAAGTATTAGCGCATGTAAAGAGCCCCTGCCGCTACAACTGTGCAGCAGGGGCTCCACTGCCCTACAACAAGCCGCTTCGCTTATCAAAATCTGCAACTACCTCGTTGCATTATCATTCTAGACTCTAATGCGGGCACAAGTCAACAACACTTTCGAGCAGTAGTCGGATTTCTTAGGCTGCTGATATCACCTCGCAACACCTATATAACAGACGTCGTGGCTAGAAATACGCTTGCATCGTGAAGATTCATAAGCTTATGGAGACCCATCATCTGCGAAGCAACGCGCTCTTTGCACCGGAAAAGATTACTAAAACCTGTGGTGCGAACGGATGCGGACTATATCCCAGAGCATCTGTAAGCCGGCCCGAAAAGGCTTTATTTTCGAACCTGCCGAGTGGGACCAGCGCACCGGCACCTCAGCGATTTTATAGCCCAGCCGTCTAGCAATGTAAAGGACTTCTACATCAAAGCTCCAACCGTCAATGAAGCACAAATTGAAAATTGTACGCGCCACGTCTCCTCTAAACAATTTGAATCCGCACTGGGTATCGTGTATGTCCGGAACCGCCAGGAATCGGATGACCAAGTTGAGTGCTTTTCCGCCGAGTTCTCTGTAAAAAGGTTGATGAGTTTCTATTCTAGCCCCTTTAACAGCCCTAGAACCAATAACAATGTCATAGCCTTTTCCCATCGCGGCGAACAATTTTGAGATTTCTTCTATGGGCGCTGACAAATCGGCGTCTGAAAAGCCGACATACTCGCCGCTTGATGCAAAGACTCCTTGGCGAACTGCATATCCCTTACCACGGTTCGGCTGGTAACTGATAATCCTAAGGCACTCTATTTTCGCTGTGCTCTCGATCATCGCGCAATATGTATCGTCTGTGCTACCGTCGTCCACTGCAATGATCTCGTAGGTCCAGCCCGTATGATCAAGATACTGCGCAACCGTGGTCAGCGTGTTCGAGATTCGCTGTTGCTCATTGTAAGCAGGGATAATTAGGCTAAAATAGGGTCTATTCGTCATGTAGTCACTTCCAGCTGTCAACAGCAGAAGACATCAGGCGCACGACAAGCTTTCAAGTACGAGACGCGCTCAAACCTCAAACAGGGCATTCACGAATTCCTCAGCGTCGAAATCATCAAGATCGTGCAATTGCTCCCCTGTTGCCACGAGTTTGATAGGTAGTCCGAGCTCGTCCTTGATGGTTACCACGATGCCTCCTTTCGCTGTACCGTCCAGTTTTGCCAGTGCTATGCCAGTAACTGGCACGGCAGCCATGAACTCTCGAGCCTGTTTAACTGCGTTCTGGCCTGTTGTAGCATCCAAGACGAGTATTGTCTCGTCCGGATCCCTATTAAGCACCTTGCGACAAATTCGAGCTACTTTCGCAAGTTCTTGCATCAAGTTACTCTTTGTATGCAGTCGACCGGCAGTGTCTATTATGACGGCGTCAATTCCGCGTGCCGCAGCCGCTTGAATGGAATCAAAGACCACCGCACCAGGATCTGCGCCCGGCCGATGTTTAACAATATCGACTCCTACCCTGTTCGCCCAGATTTCAAGTTGGTCTACAGCAGCCGCTCGGAACGTGTCCGCAGCAGAAAGGAGCACACGGAAGCCTCTGTTTTTGAATCGATTGGCAAGTTTGGCTATCGTAGTCGTCTTGCCGACACCGTTTACACCCACAAAGAGATATACCGTCGGCTTCTGCTGCGGCTCCTTGATTTGCTGATCCCCGTCGGCTATCAGTATTTCTTTGAGTAGCCTTTTCAGACAGTCTTTGATCTCTTCAGCTTCACGAAGACGCTTGTTTCTAGATTCTTGCCGAAGCGCATCCACAAGCTTTGCAGCTGTCCGCACGCTCAAATCAGCCTGGATTAGAGCCTCTTCCAATTCGTCGAATAGCTCATCGTCGACAGGGCGCCTCCCGGTCAACAGTTGATCAACCTTGCTGAAAAGACCTTTCAGAATGCGCATCAGCGCGTACTACCTCCACCATAATGTGAAATGAGATTCAAAAGGTGGCACTGAAACAACAGGCCCCAGTGCTGCCTTTCCCGATTAGCGAAATTCGACTCCCTGTTGCAAAAAACCTACGTTGTTCGCTCAATTATTATGCGAGCGAGCCGTCGACTAACTGATTGCTGCTCTCCCGAAGACAAGACCAAGCAGGTTTGCTAAAGACCCGTGAGTAAGTCAGGTAGGGTAGCAGTTACAAAGATCGGAGGTAAAACAGTTGGCTAGGATACTCGCGTTTGGTGCTCATCCTGACGATGTAGAGTTTCAATGCTCAGGAACTCTCGCACTTCTGGCACAGCGCGGCTATGAGATCCATATCGCTGTCATGGCGGGAGGAGAGTACGGTTCAGCAACTCTTTCCGAGTACGAGATTAGGCGCAAACGGCTTGCTGAAAATGTCGAGTCTGCAAATACGATCGGGGCCCATTTCCATTACGCCGGTGGGCACGATGGCGAAATACAATACGACCCCTGGTACCGCAAGATAACGTACCGGGTATTGAGAGAGGTAGACCCGCTCATTGTATTCACTCACCCTCCGACAGACTATATGGTCGACCACGAGGAAGTGTCGAAACTGGTGCGGAACGCGTGTTTCCTTGCTCCTGTACCAAACTGCGACTCACAGTCTTCACACGCTGTTACTTCAGGCACACCTTACCTTTACTACTGGAACGCCATGGGATTGGTGGATATATTCGGCAGGCCACTTTCACTTACTGACGTAGTAGACATTTCCAGTGTTATGGACATCAAAGAAAGGATGCTCGCATGCCACGCGTCACAGAGGGACTGGCTTCGACACCACCACAAGATAGACGCATATATCGAAATGATGAAGCACAACGCTGAAGCTCAAGGGCGTCTCATAGAACGTCCTGCCGCAGAGGGCTTTATTCAACACCTGGGCCACGGTTATCCGACTGAAGACATACTCTCGGAGATATTGGAGAACCTGTGCGTGCGGTTGCGTAGTTGAGCTTGCAAAGCACAGCCTATATCAACACCAGATTTGGCAAGCTATACAAGCAACCTTGCGTGGTCTCACGGTTTAGCTATTGGGGTTTGCAGGCGGATATTCGTGACACAGATAATGCACTCTGGGCTCGTCTTCCTCTATCTTAGGAAAACGTTCCATCGGTTCCAAGAAACAGTTGTCGTGCCAATCATCACAGATTGAACTTACTTCGCCGCTGACCGTGTAGCACACGCCATCGATTTCGAAACCGCCTTCTCCCCAGAACTGATGGATGAGTCCGGGATATATGTAAATGCTTTGTCCCGGCTCTAGACAAACGATAGATCCCGCTTCGAGTTCATGCCTAACGCCGTCTATGTGCACGGTAAACGATTCCTCAGAGCACTTGCCATCAGGCGTTGACGCATATAGACGAATCAACACCTTACCGCCGCCGCGATTGATTATGTCTTCCATCTTGCTGCGGTGAAAGTGTAAGGGTGCTCGCTGACCAGGCGGGTTCAATATGAACTTTTCGCCGTAGGTCTTGTTATAGGAACCGTCAATACGGTAACCGTTTCGTAGTGTAAAGAGTGTACGCCCGTACTCTTCAAACCTTCCTGATCCAAAATCCGTTACGTCCCATCCTAGTTGCGCAAGGCGGATTTCATCTGCCTCCGAACCCTTGTTCTTCCAGTCATCAACAGTCCAAAAGGCGAAAGGCGGCAAATGCAAACCAGCCGCAGCAAATACTCGCTTGGCCACTTCAATGTATTTATTAACAGTGGATCTTTTCACTGTTGAACCTCCCAGTAAAACACAGCTAACCCACCGCGGCGCCACCCGATACTTCTACATTTGCACAACGTAATTGTAACCAGTAACAACCAAGAGTTTATCAGAAAGTTCAGTTATTTGGAAGCAATCTGTTGTCAGTCGTATGCAACTTGCGTTCAAGTCTCGGCTGCCAATCTTCAATAAGACACCACCTAGAGAAACACTCCATCTTGCCGCGCATCGATTCATTCATTGACTTAGTGTGCGCGTTATAGTAGGATTTAGACAAGAACTCAGTCACCCTTTCTGGTTTTTGCTGGGAGTAGACTAATGCCTCGCTTATTCGCTTTGTGTATGATTGCATTTTCCTTGATAGGCACCAAGCAAGCACTTGGTTTGACGTTGCTCTCACCTACCCCAGACCAGGTGGTTCGTGAGTATGTTAAGATCTCGATTCCCCTTCGCGAACTGCCCCCGGACTTCGTTGTTCCCAAGGGTGAGCAAGCTCCGGATAAAGGTCGCCCATTTCTCACGCTTTACATCGGATTTGGGAGTCAAGAAAACTTTTTAGCGGCTATTAGCGGCGATGCGGGTATTGTCAAGGGCGATACGGTTACGTTTTATTGGGACAGCAAAGCTCCGTATCGCGATCCTCAAGATCCAAAGGTCGAGCGGTACTACAAGGACGGCACTTATACCCTGCGGGTTCAGCTTCACGACTCATTCGGCAAGATCATGGACTCAGCCAGTGTGAACATTACTCTTCGCAACAAGATTCCGCGAAGCAGTCCAGCGCCTCCTGTCAGGATGGTTCATAAGCTCACGTATGGTGAGTCTCATGTATACCGCGTGCGCGCCTCAGTTCAGGTTTTTGAAACAGTAGGCGTCGGCAAGTCCTCCGGGATAGGTATTCCCATCTTGGGTGGATTGGGACTAACAAGTGATTCGAAGGTAATTGTGAGTGTCGAGGATCTGCGTCCAGAGGGGATTTATATGCTTCGCTTGAAGATGGCGGATGAGGGATTCGTAAGTTCATTTGGAAAGCGACAGAGACTCTATCAACCCGGCGAGCCGACACCGGAGCTCTATAGCCTTGTCGACAAGTACGGTAACGTGACCAAACGCAACATGTTCAGCCGTCAGGCAAAATACTCCATAACCGACATTCTTCCGATTCTGCCAAGCTCTCCCGTTAAAGAGGGAGATTCTTGGCCCTCAAAGTGCAATTTGAAAATAGAAGGGATTACAGATGTCATACCTCTCACTGGGACAAGCCAGCTTGACTCATTCGAGTGGCAGAGTGGCCGCGAGTGTGCGAAGATAGTGTCGACCCTTACTGGCAGTTCGGCCATATCCATCGACAACGGACGGATACGTAGCACTTCTAACACGGTGACCGCTAATGCCGTTACCTACTTTGCTTACAAGACGGGAAAAGTAATCCGCAGCGAAATAACGCTGGATTTCCCTGCTGTCATTATGCCAGGCGCCGGTCAATTGGAAGGTGTCGAGACAACCACTACTCCGCCGTCATCTTATATTCCGCCGGTACCGTCCCCTATTAGTCCCACACCCGAGCCGATGATGGATGAGGAGCCCATCGGACCGTACCCGGGCCGCAGAAGCTCTTCGTACCCTTTTTCGTCCTCAACTTCTGGGCCATCCGATTACGGAACGGGCGTTGAAGTAGCGAAAAAGGGAACTGTCCAGATACGAGTTGTCGTTCAGTTGGAGAAATAACGGGAGTTGGCTGCCAACGACGAGAAACGTGCCGAGCTTGTCGAACACCTCGCGGAGCTCAGGGCGCGCATTATTAGATCGATCATTTACATTTGCGCGGGGGCCATTGTGGCGTGGATATCTTATGATGCGTGGCTTTTCCCGTTGTTGACTAGGCCAATGATGCCAATCCTTCGCAAAATGGGTTCCAAGTTCTTACTGACCAACTTCCCCGAGGGTTTCATGATCCAGATGCAGATCTGTTTGGTAGCAGGACTGATTCTAGCTCTACCTCTGGTGATGTGGGAAATATGGGCATTTGTGGCGCCTGGACTTACACCGAATGAAAGACGTCCCGTTAAATGGGTTGCACCCCTTGCTATACTCCTATTCTTATCGGGAGTGGTATTGTGCTACTTTATCTTGCCCGCAGCCTTCTCCTGGTTTGCTCTCTACGTACCTAAGAATGCCGAGCTCCGCCCTTCCGTCCAGCAAAGCATTTTGTTTACAGCGAAAATGCTCTTCGCGTTTGGAGTCGCGTTCGAGCTTCCCATTGTACTTATGGTGTTAGGAAAGCTGGGAGTGATCAACTCTCGAATGTTAAAAGCAAATTGGCGCATCTGTGTTGTAGCAGTTGCGATTGTGGCAGCTGTAGCAACTCCATCCAACGATGCCTTTACGATGCTTTGCATGGCGATACCTCTCGTATTCCTTTTCTTGTTCAGTATATTTTTGGTCTGGCTGGTTGAAGAAGATCGCCCGAATGTATGGCGTGCAATCGGCGAACTTATGAGGTCGATATTCCGACCCAGTCGACGCAATCCTCGGAAATCTTAGAGAAGCCAAAGTTTTGAAGAACAGGCGAGACTAGCATTCTCTGAAAGCGTCGTTGTGGCAGACACGATGCATTAGGCTGGGATGGATCCACTGGAATTCCTGGACTGGTTAAGAAGTTTACGCAAATACCGAGGCCGCATTGTTCACATCGAAAGTATTCCTGCACGCCAGCCACAGTACGCCGAGATCGATCCCCCCATTCGAGGCTTGTTGCGAGAGGCACTGGAGCTCAAAGGCATCCGCAGGCTCTATACTCATCAAACAGAGGCTATATCGCTAATCAGACGCGGCGAACACGTTATCATTGTCACCTCGACAGCCAGCGGCAAGACGCTTTGTTACAATATCCCGGTGCTTGAATCCATCGAGCAAAACTCGCGCACACGAGCGCTCTATATTTACCCAACCAAAGCACTGGCGCAAGATCAGCTCAGCAAACTGCAACAGTACGGCTTGCCGTACGCAAAAATGGCTACCTACGACGGCGATACGCCAAAGCGAGATAGGCCATTTGTCAAGAATGTCAGCAACATTGTACTGACAAACCCTGACATGCTTCACGTGGGCATCCTCCCATACCATACTACTTGGTCAGATTTCTTCCGAAATCTCAAGTATGTTGTCATCGACGAAGTTCACGGTTATAGAGGCGTATTCGGAGCGCACGTAGCAAACATTATTCGGCGGCTGAGGCGAGTAGCTCGCTATTATGGTGCAAATCCTCAGTTTATCTGCGCGTCAGCTACAGTACGTCAGCCCGGTGATCTTTTCAGAACCCTCACTGGGCTTAGTGCACACGTAGTCGAAAACGACGGTTCACCGTCTGGTGAGAAACTGTTTGCTTTTTGGAATCCTCCCTTTGTCAAAGGCAAAGATGAGCGTCGCAGCAGCAATTCTGAGGCTGTTGAGCTCTTCACTAAGCTGATCGATTCAGGGATCCGGACAATCGTTTTCACCAAGTCCCGAAAGGCGGCTGAACTGGTTCTGAGGTACGCGAGGAAGAAACTTCGCGAACAGGGTTCTTCTTACACCGACAGAATAATGTCCTACAGAGCAGGATACAGGCCTACTGAAAGGCGCGAGATAGAGCGCAGACTATTCACTGGTGATCTGGTAGGCGTCGCAACAACAACCGCACTCGAAGTAGGTGTAGACATAGGTGGCTTGGACGCGGTTGTTATAACCGGTTACCCAGGCTCTGTCTCTAGCACGTGGCAGCAAGCTGGACGTACGGGCAGAGGTACAGCTAGATCGCTTGCTATTCTCATCGCGCAGGACGACCCCATTGATCAGTACTTGATGCGCGATCCATCCTACTTCTTTCGCGCCGAACACGAACGAACTATCATCGACCCTCAAAATCCTTACATATTGGCAGATCATCTCGTATGCGCTGCCTATGAGCTTCCTTTGGAAAATGATGAAGCTTGCGAGCTATTTGGCGAAAGAGCATTGGAAGTACTTGGAAGCGTCGGCGAAATAGGCCAACTGGAGTACAGGAAGAGATGGTATTGGGCGGGCTCAAGTTTTCCTGCTGCGACGGTAAACATTAGATCTGCGTCGAGTGACAGCTTTGATATAGTCGCACTCGAAAAAGGTGGAGTTCTGCTGGGAACGGTAGATTCTGCTAGAGCATTCGAGACGGTACACCCGGGAGCTGTGTATCTGCACGCAGGCGAGTCCTATGTAGTAACAAGGCTTGACTTAGTTGAACGGGTGGCATATGTTGAACGATCTGAGGTAAATTACTACACAACACCCGGATCCCGCACTACAGTTAGAATCAACGAAGAGGTTGAATCGCGAGTTCTTTCCGCGCAGATATACCTTGATAAAGATGTTGAATGCGCCACCAAAGCGTTTTTTGGAAGCGTCACCATTGCCAACAGGGTTACACATTTCTGGCGAAAACAGCTATTTACCGACCGACCTATTGATCGAGTAACTCTTGACCTTCCGGAGACAGTCCTAAATACGGAGGCCACTTGGTTAGTTCTTCCGCAACGTTTGGTTAATATGCTTATGAGCAGAGGATTCGACCTTACCGGTGCAATCCACGCTCTCGAACACGTTACGATCGGGATACTGCCCCTGTTTGCAATATGCGATCGAAACGATGTTGGGGGAGTTTCTCACCCGGAACATCCGGATACCAACGGCCGAGCAGCCGTCTTCATCTACGATGCCTATCAAGGAGGAGCCGGCCTGGCACGGGAAGCATATAAACGCCTTGAGGAAACATTGGAAGCAGCTCTAAGAACAGTGGAGGACTGTGCATGTCGAGAAGGTTGTCCTGGGTGCGTGCAGTCGCCCAAATGCGGCAACAACAACCAGCCGCTTGACAAAATGGGAGCAACGTTCCTACTAGGAGAGATTTTACGCCATTGACAACTCCTGTACGACAAACCTCTGCTTTTTCATTCGCCGATTATCTTGATGACAACTCTCTTTCTACGCTGACCATCGAACTCCGCGTAGAAAATGTTTTGCCATGGTCCCAAGTCCAGTTGGCCCTCAGTTATGGGAAGCACGACCTGGTGGTGCATCAGTAGATTTTTGAGATGGGCGTGGCCGTTGTCTTCACCAGTGCGGTGGTGGTTATAATCTGGCCCTTCTGGCGCCAAACGTTCCAAGAGCTCCATTGCGTCTTGGTGAATTCCAGGTTCGTTGTCGTTCACCCAAACGCCAGCAGTTATGTGCATAGCAGAGACAAGCATCAGCCCTTCCTCAATACTGCTCTCCGCCAATGCCTTTTCACACTCCTCGGTTATATTAACTAATTGACGTTTGTGCGGCGTGTTGAACCACAGGTACTTTGTGTAGGATTTCATAACTATGCCCCCTGAGTCGATAACGACTGCGGAGTGATTGTACTCTTAGGTGTTTGCCGATTGCAAGGGAAGATCGGCTAACTGCAACTATGCAGCTTCAGTATCTTCTCGGATTCTCTTTGCGCGCATCGCAAAATACTTGTGGGTCATTCGCTCATGTTCCTGTAAAGCAGCCTCAATGACTTTGCTGCTTAGCGGACACCGTGAGGCTGAACCGTGACAGGTACATTGACTATTGATTAAGTCACACCACTCTTCGTCGTCTGCAGTGCACCAATACTCGCATGATCTCACCACTTACAAACCTCCCGTGCACGCGAATGCTGGCTGGCGAAAAGTGCTACGCTCCAAGCTAAAATTATTGGCTCCCACGATCTATCTAATAGGTATGATTGCTATAAGGCCCACTGCAGCCAAGGTTAGCGCCGCGGTTCCCAGGAAGCCGGCGTCTAGAGAATGGGCGCCTCCCGTCAACCATTCTGGTCCCGAAACCTCACTGACAACCATGCCCCGCTCGTACACTTTGCCAAAAACTGGGAGGCCAAATATTGGCCCCGATACGACATTCCATCCGAAATGTAATCCTACGGGTAGCCAGAGCGTCCCTGTAAAGTATCTTGCCGCGGCTGCAATCATTCCGAAAACAAAAGCATTTAACACATACAGTAGTGGCGCGCCAGGATGTTTAACAACATGCGCAACAGTGAACAAAACCGAGGATCCGATGATTGCCAGATGTGCTCCGCCCGCTTCATAGAATAGGAAGAACACATAGCCTCGGAATATTACTTCTTCAAAAACTGATCCTGCCAAGAAGTCTATTATGCCGCCGACAAACAGTGGTAGATGTGAAATGTAATCCTCCGTCAGCTTAGAGCGTCGAATGTCGATGTAACCCATCAATATGGCTGCGAGAAACGCGAAACTGACACAACCTACAGCCACCGACGCCCCATAAGCCACGTTCGTCAGCGAGTCCCCCGTGTATGCCAGTCCTAGAGCAGAGATAGAGCGCTTATCAACGTAGCGTATGAAACCTGTGGTGATCACCACCGCAGATAGGAGAGGAATCGTAGCCACAACGGAACTGAGGATGACGCGGCTTAGCAATGAAATAGCGAGATCCAAAACTCGCTTGTTCAGATGCCAATATAAACGATGTGCAAATTCAAGAGCTATTCCGACACAAGTTAAGTATGCTGCTAGCTTGAAGCATGCTTCGGCAACGGGCATCAAAAACCAACCTCACCACTGATGCACTTTTCCCTTTAGCAAGGTGCTGATCACAACCCATAGAGGTTGTTCCACGTGTGAAGCTCGTATGTGAGATGGTTACCAAGCACGCGTACTATGTTCCGGGTTCCGGCATGAATGGCCGAGGCGCAACACTCGGAACAGCTCGAGGATTCACAGGTTGAGGTTGCGTTTGCGTAGGCATTGGAGGTGGCGGTAGTGGTGGAACTTGCGTAGGTTGCGAGGTCGTTGCTGGTTGAGAAGGTTGTTGGACCTGTTGAGGTCTCGGCGAGATGAACGGAAAGTCACCTATTGCTTGGGAACCCTTCTTTACTACCCTCTTATGAGCTATTACTTGAGGAAGCCGATAAAGATTGAATATGCGGATCCACTCTTCGGGTGGATATTCGCCTTTCGACATAGCCTCTGGAAGCTGGCATTGGTACACCTTTCCGTCATTGTCCGCGTAAGCGAATTCCAAAAACACCAAGCCGTTCTTTGTCTTCACCCTTTTCACCGGTGATTCGAAAGCCAGTTGGTCAAAGGTCAGATTAGAGGATATGGCCGGTCCGGTCGCTGGGATCTTCGGTGTGGGCGTGCTGTTTGACACGGATCCGCTGATTTCTACCTGGCTTTTGCCACATCCCGCCAACCAGACCACCCCAGCCAACACAACCGTGGCAACCAAAGATCTTAGTGCAGCGTGAATTCGCTTTGTGGGACTCACAGCCATTCCTCCTAGAAGCGAGTTTTCCGAGGACCAGCAAAATCATTATAGACTCTCAGGCAGCGGAATACAACTGGATGTGAGGGTATAGTTTTGGCAGACAGCCTCTGTGCTTACCTGCAACCTCATAATGTGTACCACATCTCGGATTCGCGTTTGCTGAGGGTCGAATTGATATGCTATAATTCGACCGTACACCTGTTCATAACAATCGGAGGATTTCCAACGAAGGTATGGATACAAGCGATTTCAGAAACGGTCTATCAATAATTGTAGATGACGAAATATATACCATTATAGAATTCCAGCACGTGAAGCCCGGCAAAGGTGGTGCGTTTGTGCGTAGCAAGCTGAGAAACGTTCGAACGGGGGCCGTGATCGACAAGACCTGGCGCGCTGGCGAGAGGATGGAGCAAGCTATTCTCGAGCGACATCCCATGGCTTTCAGCTACGAGCAAGACGGCGACTATTACTTTATGGACCCAGAGACTTACGAGATGATACCTATTCCGAAAGATAAAATCGGAGATGGGATAAAGTTTTTGAAGGAAGGTCTCGAGGTTACCGCCCTAATGCATAGGGGCGAGATAATCAATATCGAGCTCCCTATAACCATTGAAGCTACCGTTACCGAAACCGACCCCGGCGTTCGAGGAGATACCGTTTCGGGCGGAAGTAAGCCCGCCAAGCTAGAGACCGGAGCTGTTATTCAGGTACCATTCTTCATAGAAGTCGGTGACCGTGTGAAGGTCGATACGCGCACAGGAGAGTATCTGGAGCGCTGCAAGGACTAAAATAAAATGGCCAGGCAGTTAAGCAAATAAGATGCGGCTGATGGATTACGTGTGGCGAAAGACCGTTAGGCGGATTCCGAAACAGTAAGCTCAGTCGCCCCAAGGACTCTGCGGGCATGAAGATAAGTCCTCACGCGAAGAGTCAAGCTACGGCGCTCATTGACCAGCTGACCAGCCTGGGGGTAAAATTCGGTGGTTTGGCGGCAGCTGTTTCGTTTGTGTACTTGGTAGCCATTGTGGTTGCTGGACACCTGAAGGTGCCGCTTAGCCCAGGCAGCCTGGAAAAGGTATATCTTGTGCGAAGTGTGGAGCTATCCACGCGCGTGTTGGTTATCTCAGGGGTGATTTTGGTCGCCTCCCTCGTAATAAGATATCCACAAGAAGAGATTTTGGGGCAGGTACTATCCCTGTTGGGAGGTGCTTTGTATTTCGGAGGCCCACCTGCGCTTGGCTGGTTCTTACAAGGCAAGCTAGCCAATGGTAGCGCGCAGGGACTGGAGATCGTAACTGCCGTGCGCACCACAGGTGGCGTAGCGCTGTTGCCTGGTCTAATACTAGTTGTGCGCGATGCGATTCTTCGGATATGGACAGGAGAAACATTCAGAAGGCAGCTGGACAGACCTAGTAACCAAGATCAACAAGGTATCACAAAAGTTAGTCCCAGAATCCTTGCGAGCTGCTGGGATATGCAGTTTTGCCGGGAGTTCATTCGGCGAGTGTGTCCTGCTTTTGCCGCGAAAAGGTCCTGCTGGCGAATCAAAATCGGATGTTATTGCGACGAGCGCACACTCCTGAAGGCTATGACTGCTGAAAGCAAAGACAATGTGCATGCGAAGGGAATAATCGAACAACTGGGATTTGGTCGGCAAGATAAGAATGACAAGTTGTCAAGCAAGATCAAGCGACAGCGATGCAAGCATTGTGTCATATACGCAGAGCACCAGAGGCAGAAGTATCGTCTTTTGAGTCCTATGGTATTTCTGGCGGTTCTGTTTTTGGTTTACCACTATTACGAGGGCGTAAGTGAAGTTGTGGGCCAAAATCTGGCTAAGACCGATCGTTTCTTGAGTTTCCTAACATATCAATCTAAAGAAGCTGGAACCGGCGGGGGTAGCGATATCGGAGTACTCACATTCTTGGCAATCGTGTGGCTTACGATAATCGCAATAAGCTATTCACTAAAAGCTCTTGAATATCTAGTCTTTGAACTGCAGGTATAGAAAAATTGGACATAGCAAAGATCGAAGAGTTGATCAAGACACTAGAAGGCTCTTCTTGCCAAGAACTAAGCGTGCGCAAGGGTGGGTTCAGTGTGCAGATCAAGAAGGGCTCAACACCTCCCCCAAAACAGGCAAAGAGTGTTCCTCGAAGCGCAGCAAAGGAAGGCAAGTCGCCAAGAGAGCAATTCATAGTTGCTCCTATGGTCGGAATCTTTCACACAGCGGACAATATAGTTCAGCCGGGAGCACAGATCGAGATTGGGACCGTGGTGGGCGCAATCGAGTCTATGAAGCTCTTGAATGATGTTGTCTCGCAATTTTCAGGCATAGTTCGAGAAGTGTTGGTCGAGGACGGCGCACCCGTGGAATATGGGCAGCCGCTTTACAAAATCGAGGTGATGCAAGAATGAAACTGGACAAACGTGGAAACTGGACACTTGTCGGAATCCTAGCAGCGGCTGCAATTGTGCTGATCGCAGCGGTTTTCATCTTCACAAGGGGCGGTGGACTGAGCTCCGTAGAATCGGAAAGTCCCCTACTCGATCAGTCGAGCACAAAGCGAACTGTAGTGGGAAAATCCATAGAAACAGCCAAAGCTGCCGAGTGTAAGCAGAGGCTCGACCAAATCAGAAAAGGCATAGAGACTTACAAAGCTACTAATGCTACGGAAGCAAATCCAGCTTCCTTGAATGATATAGGACTGGGTGTATCTTCCGAATTCTTTACTTGCCCGGTAACCCATCAACCTTATTCGTACGATCCAGCGACCGGTAAAGTAGTGTGTCAAACACACCCCAGCTACTGAGCAAACTGCATAATAAAGCTGCCGTAAGGTGGTGTGCTGTTAGAAATAATAACTGCTTGTCACAAATACAACTACTGGGGGTTCCAGATTTGTTCAAGAAAATACTGGTAGCCAACCGAGGCGAAATAGCTATAAGGGTGATACGAGCTTGTAAGGAGATGGGGATCGCTACCGTTGCGATCTACTCCGAGGCGGATCGCGACTCTCTGCACGTCAGGCTTGCCGACGAGGCTGTATGCGTTGGTCCACCACCAAGCAAGGATAGCTATCTGAACATGCCAAACATTATTTCTGCCGCAATCATAACTGGTGCGGAGGCAATCCACCCTGGTTACGCTTATTTCTCCGAACAGGCAAGTTTTGCGGAAGCGTGCGAAGCCTGCAATTTGAAGTTCATCGGACCCAAGCCAGATGCAATCGAACTTATGGGTGATAAGGCTCAAGCCAAGGAAACCGCAGCAAAAGCCGGAGTTCCTGTCATACCTGGAAGCAAAGGTACTGTTAAAAGTGAACAAGAAGCTATAAAAGTGGCTTCGAAAATAGGATACCCGGTGCGTTTAAAAGCTACTGCAGGCGGAGGAGGCCGGGGTATTCGGGTTGTTCACAGCCAAGAGGAACTCGTTGGCACCCTGAAAGTAGCACAAGTGGAAGCTGAAGCAGCATTTGGAAATGGTGAGCTCTATATTGAAAAGGAAATAGAGGAACCCCGCCACATTGAAATACAGATAATCGGGGATGAGCACGGTAACTACGTACACTTAGGAGAAAGAGAGTGCTCGATCCAGCGCCGACACCAGAAACTCGTTGAAGAATCGCCATCGGTCGCGGTCACGCCGACGATCAGAAAGAAAATGGGCGAAGCTGCGATTAAGTTGGCGAAAGCCGTTGCATATGTGAGTGCCGGGACCGTAGAATTTCTTCTTGATAAGAATGGTAACTTCTATTTCATGGAGATGAATACGCGCATCCAGGTTGAGCACCCGGTAACAGAGTTCGTGACTGGAGTCGACATCGTAAAGGAACAATTGCGGATAGCTGCCGGAGAAAAGCTTAGTATTTCCCAGAAGGACGTACAAATAAACGGACACTCAATCGAATGCCGGATAATTGCTGAGGACCCGGATGCAAATTTTGCCCCATCAGTTGGAACAATCTCGCATCTAGTCTTGCCGGGTGGAATAGGAGTTCGGGTTGACACTCATATCTACGCCGGCTACCAAGTTCCACCTTACTACGACGCTATGCTGGCGAAGCTCATCGTTTGGGGAAAAACCCGAGATGAAGCTATATCGCGAATGATGAGATGTCTCTCCGAGTTCGAGATAGAAGGAATCAAGACCAACATCGACTACCAAAAGAAAATTGTCTCTAATCCTTATTTCCGAAACGGGGAGCTCTCGACGAGCTTTATTCCAAGGCGAATGGCTGCTGGAGGATGAGAACCGCTAGAAGAGCAGCTCGAGAGATTGCTTTGAACGTGCTATACCAATGGGACTCCGCTAAGCTCCCTTTTGAAGAGGCACTGGAAACCGCTCTTGAGCATGCAGACTTAAGCCGACTGGGCGATGATCAGCGTATCGAGTCAGCAAAGGACTATGCACAGATGCTTGCGCGTGGTGTGAAAGAACACCTTGGTGAAATCGATTACCACATCGAGTGCATAGCTGAAGAATGGCCTCTCGACCGGCAGCCAGCTGTAGATCGAAATATCCTGCGCATAGCAATTTACGAGATTTCTCACGTAAACTCAGTGCCGCCTGTAGTCGCGATAGACGAGGCGATTGAGTTAGCAAAGAAGTATTCCACGGCCGATTCTGGCCGGTTCGTAAACGGCGTCTTGGCAGCATATATAAAAAAGAAAAAGCTCTCTGTAGAGAACAGTTAGAGGAGGAAAAAGTTGGCAGCACAGATACTTGACGGGGCTACACTTGCTAAGCAGATTCGTGCTGAAGTTGCTCAAGAAGTCGAGCACCTGAAGGCAGAACACAATATAACGCCCAGGTTATCGGTGATTTTGGTAGGAGATGACCCCGCATCAGTTACGTACACCAGAATGAAGAAAAAAGCTTGTGAAGCTGCAGGTATGATCAGCGATCTGATAGAACTCCCTGGCGATAGCACCCAGCAGGCAGTAAAGGACGTAATACGAACTCTCAATGAGGATCCGACAGTCCATGGCATCCTAGTACAACATCCCGTGCCAAAGCATCTTGACGAGTTGGATATACTCTCAACGGTAGCAGTGGAGAAGGACGTTGACGGCATAAGCGCTTTAAGCCTGGGCAGGCTAGTCCTAGGAACAGCTGACTTCGTTGCTTGCACCCCCCTAGGTATAGTAACACTCTTGGAGCACTATGGGATCGAGATAAAGGGCAAAGAGGCAGTTGTGGTTGGCCGAAGCATAATTCTCGGCAAGCCTGCAGCTCTGGCTCTACTCGAGCGGCATGCCACCGTCACTGTCTGCCACTCCAGGACCCAGGATCTGCCGTCCGTAGTCGGCCGAGCAGATATATTGGTAGCAGCGTTGGGAAAACCTGAGTTTATAAAGGGCGAGTGGATAAAGCCAGGTGCAGTCGTTGTGGATGCAGGCTACAACAAGGTTGAGGGGAGGGACAAGGACGTCGGTGATGTAGAGTACGAAACTGCCGCGCAGAAGGCCAGCTGGATAACCCCCGTCCCCGGAGGAGTCGGTCCGATGACTATTGCAATGCTCCTCAAACAGACGGTCAAAGCTGCCAAAAAGTACGGCGCCGCAAATGTCTAGCCAACGAGTTGTACCAACGATTGCTCTAGATGGGATGTCGCTGGATGCGAAGAAACAAGAATTTAAAGAGCAAGGTGCATTCGACCACCAGGCGTGTTTACAACATGTGAGGCATGACCATGCGTCGCTGTGAAGATTGCAGAATCATTCTGGAGAAAGATGCCAGATTCTGCCCAAAATGCGGCAAGGAACTCAACGAAGACAACAAAGCCGAAGACGTTAGTCGACAAATAGCCGCGCTTCTTGCCTTATCGAACCTGCATCGCAGTCGGCGGGAATGGGATGCAGCAATCGCAGAGGCTACACGCGCCCTAGAACTCGACTCGAGCAACCCAGAAGCGGCTTATCTATTGGGCTCAATACACGAGCAGCGCGGAGACATCGAAGAAGCTGAGATGTGGTATCGTACAGCTCTGGACTTAGGCTCGGACGATCCAGTGATCAGAAGCAAGCTGAATCGAATCACGAATTACTCAACCGTGTCAGCGATACGTTTGCTACCCAGACGACAAATTAGCCTGCTGGGGGCAGCAGCGCTTTTTCTAGTAGTTTTGACTGCGCTCATCACTTCTTGGGCCGTAAGGTCCAATCAGCCTCGAACAGAGCACAAGATCAAAGCGGGTTCAGCGAGCAGAAAAACGCAGATCAGGACACCTGCCACTCAACCCACCACACCGCTCACACCGCCTACAAGCACAGGAGTCACTCCCACCACTCCGTTTACTGCGCAACCAGCAGCGCCGTTGTCGAGCAGAACAGCAGGCGAATCCGCTCTGAAGGCGCGGTTAGCGGAGACTTCGACGCTGGGTGGAACTGGCGCGGTTGTCGACGATGTAATTGCGGATCCGCGAAATGGGTCGGCAATTATAACGTTTTCCTTACTTTACTCCCCAACGTCGGGATTAACGAGAATGAAGGTTCTGGAGTATGCTTGGCGGATTGCTCGCACCGCCTGTACGGCGAACAGGGAAGTGCGCAACGTGGTTGTGAGGTGCATAATAACACCGGCCGGACCAGAAACTACACAGATTGCTTTTATCGGCGAAATTAAGCGCAATTCGCTGGAAAACCTTGGCGAGAACCCTAGCCCTGCCCAGTTAGACAGCGCTTTCGAGAATAAGTGGTGGAATCCGCAGATTAGTTAGCCAATACTAACGGTAGCCACGCACTAGTAAAATTAATAATGACTACTCATACAGACGGTGACATGCCGAAAACAGTTAGTAAACTAAGCACTGGAAATGAATTCGTTTCAATACCCGATGTTCTGGTCTCGAATGCCGGCATACAGGAAATAGGTTTTGTTTACGACACATTCCGTGCGTGCATAGAGCTGCATGGTTCGCAAGATAAACCGTTCCTCCAACCGGTTCTTGAGGCCAACGGTCACAACTTGTTGACGCCCCATGTTCTTAAGTGTGACCGGATTTCCTACTGGATACCGAAGTTCGCGCTTACGCAGCCACCACTGAAAGCTGAGCTGTCAATCGTTGCTCCACCTGATCGACGAGGTTTTGTCTACACAATAACAATAACCAATATCTCTGAATACCCTATAGCAATCAAATCAGGCTGGCATGGTTGTTGGGAGCGCACTTATCATGCCGCTAATCTTTCGAAGCTGATGGCAGGAGTAAAATATGCCGGCATCAGCCAGCACCGTCCCGGGGTACCGGTCATTGAGTACCGCGGCCACGTTCCTTTATTTGCCGTTGCGTTCGTTGCGGATGGACAATTCAAAGCGCAAATCAGTGGGGATTCTAATTCCAAGCCTGCAGATGCGCAGTCAGAATGCTATTGTCAGGCGGGACCAGGAAAACCACTCTACTACGAGCTAACTGATGAGTTCTCACTTGGGCCGAATGAGTCTCGAGAACTTGCACTGTATGTAGGTCTCGGATTAGAGGAAGTCTCAGCGATCGGGTCGGCTGAGGAAATGCGACTACAGGGATGGAAGCGCCTGCTTGCGAACCTGCACAGCTGGCTTGATTCTCGGACCATAGAGTACGAAGACGAGGTCCTCAAACAGCTCGTGAACGTGAACTCCTTCTATAACTACTTTTATTCTCAAGCGGTAGCGCTTGACACAGAGGAGTTGACGGTAGTGAGCGCCAGAAGCGCCAAGAGTGATGCCTGCGCATCATATCGAGACCGCGATGCACTTCTTTGGTCTCTGCCAGCAGTGCTGCAGGTGAACTGGAGCCAAGCGCGTAGGATTTTGCTGCACGGATTCACAGTGCAGCTGTCAAACGTCGGCGTACGGTCCAGGTACATAAATGGCATTGTGCTTGAGCCTGGAATGCAACTGGATCAGTTGTGCGCTCCAATCCACGCACTTAGGTATTACGTCCAGGTTACCGGCGACATGTCCGTTTTATTTGATAGGCGCGTACAACACGGGATAAACACAATTCAACAGATTCTCGCTGCGCTGCGTCATCCCAAAATTCAATTGTTTGAAACGCTACTACTTCCCTCTGGTAAGCTTTCGAAATTGCCTTATGTTTGCTATTCCAACGTAATGGTGTGGAGAACTTTAAAGGATCTGGCATGGCTATACGAACGTATACGTGATGTCGACAGATCACTTGAAGCAGAGGAGTTAGCGGAACGTATTAGGATTGCAATTCTTGAGCATTTCGTAGTTGATGGTCCTTTCGGGAAGATGTTTGCGCAGGGTATTGATCTCGAAGGCAGCTACGAAATCGGTGATGACCCAGTAGGCAGCCTACTCCTTCTTCCCTACTATGAGTTCTGTCGTCCGGATGATCCTGTATACGAACACACGGCTCAATGGATTCGTTCCGAACGCAATCACACTTCCGTCTGCAGTACTGACGCGCCAGAATCACAGAACAATGGCACCGGGTTGGCGTTGGTGAGTGTCGTCAACGAACTACTGGTTGGGAACAGCGAACCAGCTCTGAGCTTCTTAAGCAAAGCGGCACTCGACGATGGAATAGCATGCGAGATTGTTGATCCAGATTCTGGTGCTGTATCGAAGGGCCAAGCGTACGCCAGTCTAGCAGGATATCTTGCATTCGCCTTGACTACCACTCTTAAAATGCACCTACCACCCACCGCGAGGGTGACACAACCTCGTCGGCCCAGCGAGGTTCTTTACCAACCGCCTCCTCCCGAAGCAGGTTGGGTTCCTAAGAAGGCACGTCTGTAGAAAATGTTAACCAATCTGTGATTCGTCAATCTGGAAAACCGGACAGCATTAGTCTGAAGATTTAAGCAGAGATTCTAACCGATGTCTAGCCTCTGGGTTATCAGGACACACCGTCAGGGCACGCTCGTAATAACTAACTGCATCCTCAAGCAATCCCAGCCTTTCTGATGCAATACCTGCGTTAATAAGAGCCGCAACATAGTTCGGGTTTATTTTCAAGGCGCGGACAAACTGCTCCAACGCATCTGCAAACTGCGAAGAAGCCATTAACGCTAGGCCCAGCCAGTTTCTGACGTCTGCGTAGTTACTCTGGACTGCTAATACTTGTTCGAATGCTTCCGCGGCTCCTCTATAATCGCCGGCGCGATATAGATTCTTTCCTAGGGCGAAGCGAAAAGCAATGTCGTCTACGTCAATCGTGCTCATGTCCCTCAGAAGAGCGACTGCCTGATCGTAACGCTCCACCTGATGCGCCTCCAATGCTTGGGCGTAGAGGGGTACGTTGTACCTAGGTTCCAGTTCGACAGCGCGCGCCACACAATCTAGACCTTCGTCGTGGAGTCCCATATCGTAAAGGAGTATTCCCCGCAGTAACCAAGCACGCGCATACTTCGGGTTTAAGCCCAAAGCACAATCAAGTTCGGCAATAGCCCTGCTTATCTCACCCTTTTGAGCCAGGATTTCGGCAAGCTGACAGTGTAGATCAGGATACCTAGGATTGCGTGTAATGGCTTCTCGAAGGTGCAGTTCGGCTCTCTCGCGAAGTCCGCGTCTAAGGCACTCCTCAGCTAGTCTTGCATGTGTCTCACCTATATGAAACGCAGCTAGTCGAGACTCAGGAGTATCTGGCTCCGCCTCGGCAAAAGCCTCCTCAAACGCCAACAATGCGTCGACGTAGAGAGCCTGATCGTAGAATTCTAGACCCTTTTTGTAACTTAGGCTCATTTCGCGTGCGTGGTGCATGATTGAGATCCCCCGCGCGAAAAACTACACTTACAATACACTATTATCGGCTGGACAACAGCGGTGCACTACCCAAAAAGAAAAATGGCGGAACTAGTTGTTCCGCCACCCACCCTCAAAATGCTCTGACTTGAAACGATCCTCAGGCCTTGCCGATTCTGAACATCTTAGTCCCACAGGTCGGGCAGGTACCTTGGGTTGCCGGCTTTCCATTCTTCATGGTCACGGCCTTGGGATTGTTCATCTGCTTCTTAGCCTTGCACTTTACGCAATAGGCTTCCACGCTACTCACCTCCCTTTCTCTCTCGCTTTTGGATTTCGAAGCCGTGGTCAAGCAAGAATAGGCTTCTGCTACGCATTGTTCAACTCCTGGCGCTAAATCTCCTTCTCAATCAAATGCAGTCAAGGGGAAAATGTTACGGCTCCAAGTAAGCCCTCAGACACTATGGCACATCTACATCCACAACAACCTGGCCAGTAGTAACGTGAATATTCTCGACCCATACAGGCTGCGAAACACCTGGTGCTTCGACCTTGATTTTGTAGGTCCTGTTGGGCTCCAACTGGTTTATGCAGTACGCTCCTTTGCCTCGTTCGTTAGGGTTGGTCGTCCCAACAGTTAGCACGTAACCTCGAGAAATAGGGGGATCTGAATGTGGAATTATGACAGGTGAACCGTCCTGCTCCCAGATGTAAACTTTGGCATCCGGTATCGGCTGACCAGCTCGACTTACAATCCCGACAATTGAAGCCTTAACTGCTGGAGGCGTCGGCGTAGCACAACCGTTTCTTTGGTTGTTGCCGTGGAATGTAGGCCACGGGTGCTGGGCGAAGTTATTCGGATCATAAGGGGCATCAAAGTGAAACATATAGACGCCTTTGTCGCCTGCTGCCAGGACCTCCACCTTTCCATCGTTATCAATATCATCGACCACCGGTGCTGTTAGCAACTGGGCCGTCGATTCTCCAGGTGGAACACAACACTTAACCCACGCGAATGGGCCAGTTGGGACGCCGTTTTCACGGTGAGCGATCCCGTCGGCATAGATGGCGTAGAGATTACCATCATTACATCCGACGATGATTTCTACCCTGCCATCGCCTGTCACATCAGCGACGACGGGTGATGACTCTACAGGGTAGTCTCCGCTCGAGTTAAGCCTGATGCCGCCATCCCACCCAAGCGGTGCTTGACCTAGATAGTTGAAAGCGAACACACGCCCAGAATCTGAACCGACGACAACAGCATCAAGATTCCCGTCTCCATCAAGATCCGCGAGGGCCGGTGACGACCTTACGGCGCCGCCAGTTGGGTAGCCGCGCCACGTTCCTAATCTAGATGAAAGTATGTAGACTCGGCCATCGTCGCTTCCTACCGCCAGATCGTTCTTGCCATCGCCGTCAATATCACCTATGGCTGGAGATGTCTGCACACGTCCGCCAGCGCTCTTGGGGAACCCATCTAGGTAAGCAGGATTGTTTACAAAGTCGCCCCATAAATCCCCTGGGAATGCGAAAACAGCCTCCGTGTGATTGGAACCGACAATAACGTCGAGAAACATCGGCGGAACGGGATCGTTTTTGAGATCACCCAACGCACACGTTGTGTTGAAGATTGTAGTGCTAGAGCTGTGGGTAAGATTTCGCCATAGGAATGAGCTATCCCACGTACCGGTCTTCCGCCAATCGCCGGTCGGATTCCAAGAGAAGATATAGCATGATTCGTCACCCGCCACAATTTCTGGTGTTCCGTCTAGGTTAATATCACCTATCGCAGCAGCGGCGCGGACAAACCTGTAGTTGGTACCAACCGGCCAACCAGCGAGAGGCGCGCCATCGTAGCAGAAAGCGTACAATCGTTGTTGACTCTCTGCAGGCACGAACAGCACAGGTCTACCGGACCGCTCATTGTTGAGTACAGCGCAGGAAACGGTGTTATTGCCTGGCAAGTGAGTCACGAGGCTCCAGTATACTGCACCTGTCGCCTTCAAGACAGTGAGATACCCTGAAGAGGTAACGAGGACTATTTCTTTTTTGCCGTCCGCATCGCCATCGAGGTCAACTACCAGCGGGTGAGAGTACTGAACGCCTTGAGAATACCAAGGCGGTGTTTTGTAAGCTGCGACTGCCCAGCCCAGTATCTCATGTCCACACTCATTTGAGTATACCGCCAACACCCGCGCAGTTCCTGGCGAGTTTATCACTAGGTTCGCCCGAGCAACACCATACTGGTCTGCTTGAGTAGCATATTCCTTGGTGCCGGAGTGCTGGAAGAATCCATGATCTGTTTTAAAGACTACCGACGCAAACGGTACAGGCTGGCTTCCCTCGGTTATCTGCGCGCTCACTGTAACTGTACCGCTAGAGCTCAGGAACTTCGGAGTAACCGAAACAGTTACCTCAGGACCCCTGAGAACGATGTGCAACTCAGCCGAACACTGTCTATCAGGTTCATCAGTTGCCGTTACAACAGCTACGCCCGAATTATCCGTACCTGCCTTTAGAACAGCGGACACGAAACCGGTGCTATCTGTGGTCTTGACAATCCAATGAGGATGTTCTGGCACTTCGACGAACACTCCTCTGGTTGTAGTAAGCTTCACTTTCCTGCCGGATATGCCCTTACCCTCACAATCACGAAGCATCGCGTAAATAACAACTGCTTCTGAACTGCAAATAGCAATGGCTTCTGCGCTAGCCTTAACCTCCATAAAAAGATCGGACGGCATCAACTCAAAAACGACGTTGTTGTTCCCAGCCCCAGCTACGATGGTATTTGAAATATACCCCGGTGCTGATGCGCTAACCGGTGCCCCTGTGAGAGGCGGTTCGTGCAGTGGATCTAGCGGAGGAATACCACTGAGCGTAAAAGGAGTGTAGGAATCCGTCACACCCCTAACGACAGTCGTACCATTACGAGAGTAGATCCTTACGTCTTTTCCAGGGGGTGGTTCTCCCACCAGTCTCACGTAGCCGCTGATCTGACCCAACTGCCTCGGCAGGGGTTGGTAACTCGGATAGTAGGGCTCGTCTTCATAATTACACCGGATAACGGGTATGGGAAACTCGTCGCCGTGAGCTCCCGGGTCAGGATCGAATGTCTTGTAGCCGAGAATGCCTGAGACCACTAAAAAGTCCCCAATTGCCGGAAAGGAGGCAGTATATACGCGCACACCAGGCACTCCGAACTCTGATCCGTCTTTCTTACCCCAGCCGTCGTCCACGTAGACAAAATAACCTTCTTCGTCCGCCCAAAAGTATTTCACAACTCCGGCAAGACGAACTGCAACTCCCACAGGCACAAGGCCTGATACTCTGGAACCCTCTGGTTGATTAGGATCCACGGGCCAACCAAGGATGGAAGCAGTGTTAACACCGACAGGAGGGATCTTCGAACTAACGTAGAGGTCGCAATCGAATTCAGAAGTGGCATATATAACACGCTCACCATTGATCGTCCCCATCACCCCTGTGAAGCTCACAAGGTTTCCCGGTTGCAGCTCAACAGGAGGATAGTGTCCTGAGTAGAAAACCTTGATCCCGCAACTTCTATCGGCTTCTTCGATATACAAGTAATCATTCGAGACGCGCGTTACTGACCTGCGGTTGATTCGGACTTCCGCGCCATCAGGCAGGTTTTTCATGCAAGCTATCGGAGTCGGATGGGCAGCAATTGCTGGCGTTGGGTATTGGTTAAGACGAGCAGCCAGCTGCGATCTGTCTGCCGCAGATAACTCTCCAAGAATTGCAGTAGCCGCAACCGCAAGCAGAAGTGTCATCACCGAGCGAAGCCAGCTGCAATCAGACAGCGCAACCACCTCCTCCCAAGAAACCTGAAGCGCTTCTCAGTGAACAATTCAGGAACTCTTTTTTCCTAGCAGCGCTTGAAAAACCGAACTCGTGCAGCGATTTGTCAGCTCTGTAAAGTCCTGAATGAGCGGAATAGAGCTTGGTAACGCTATTGGATGAGGGCTTGAAATTGTACATTTGAGCACACTTCTCCCCTTTGGCGTTCTAACCAGTTTTTTGATTCATTAGACGGCTCGAATGTTCCTTAGTTGCGCACGCGACGTTCGCTACGCTGCCGCCGACACCAGCAAAGCCTGTAATCTCATTATTGGCTATTCCAGCTTCCTGATAGTAAACTCCCATTCTTTGTCGCCGAGTCTTACGCACACTCGGAACCAAGCATGTCTTTCCGGGAAAACGGACACTTGTATTGGTGCGAGCTGACCCCTATCCGCTTGCATAGTCGCGATGTAAGTAGTGGATTTTACTGTCCTACGAGCTGCAAGCATCGGTATGGGAGGCGGAGAGAACCGATCGTCGCGAGGAAATGAACACAGTATGACCTGTGTTTCAGGAGAACCCATCATGGCAAACCGCAGATTCACACCGTGTTGCACTGCAAGAACACTCCAATCGGCCGATGTCGAGGCCGCCTTTGCATCGCTAAGCCATTTCCAAGGCGCCTTTTTGCCCAAATCTACCGATCGACATTCCCCATCAAAGCTCTCCAACGAAAATGCGCCGACGTCTGAATAGGTGTGAAAGAGATAATCGTACGTGTGCAGGGTATCCGATTTGGCCTGGAAAACGTCGAGAAGAAAATCCTTGGTCAACGCAACCGTGCGCATAATTCTCACGCCTGGATAAACCAGGCCCTGCAGATCCGCAATGGTAGCCATTTTCACGTCTGAACCATCAACGAACTCAATCAACTCGAGCTTCCTACCAGTGATCTGGTGATCTTGGCCATCGACCATGGGAGTATTGTGACACACTGTAGACCGGTTGAGCTCGCCCTGTATGGGCGAGGAGAACGAGTGGCCTGCACTAGTCAAAGCTTCCGCATCAACAGCCACGTGGGCCCCCCGCGCAAAAGCAGTGAGGTTGAACTTATCTCGGTGAGAATGAATCCCGTCGGCGCCAAAACTCAGAAAGCACGAGAAACCGTGTCCACTCCAGTAGCCTTCACCTTCATCTGATCGCAGTGCAACGTAGCCGTGCTCTGGCCACAGCCGAGTTTTCGAATTCGGTTTGGTACTAGGAATTAACCCAGAAGAGTCTTGTTCGATTAACCAGTCGGGAACTGTACCCAGGAATAATACTTCCGACGGAACATTTGTATTCGCACTCAGCAACCACGCAAGCTCCGGATCCTTATATGTGTCGTATGCAGAGTAGTAGAGGTCAAAATCGCTGAGCTTAACGCGTCTGCCGTAAGTATCACCAATAGTTGGAATTGTTCCATCCGGATAAAGCGTTTGAATTGGTCCGAAGATTAGATCGCGAAGACGACGGCCATTAGCGAATCTGTGGTGCCACAAGTCCAGTTTGTAACCCGAATTTCTCATATGTGCCGCCAACTTTGTTAGGGCCGCCAATGCAGTAAAATGGTAGTTCAAGCTGCTCTCTAACCACAGTCCATCGTCCCGCACACCTTTCTCTATAAGATCTCTGACACCTTGGTCGCTTTCAATAGCATAATCGACTAAGTCAGACTTACCGTAAAACAACCCATAGGTGGCGATGAAAAGCTTGTGCCAAGCGAAGTGATTGTTGTAGAGACTGCCCATCATATCCCGTAGCCACCAATCATCGTTCTGCTTGATAGCGTGAAACGCTCTACTGAAGAAATCGTCGAGTTTAACACGGTCGGCGTCTGAAAGCGTGTCCCAAATGAGGTCGTATGCTTGAAGAGCTTGCGAGCACCATACAGACCAATTCAACCCGCAATCAGGATGCACAACGAAGAAGTCGTAGGAAGTGTAGTGCAAAAGGACTTTTCGCACGAGGCGAGCGTACTGCCTATCGCCAGTAACGGAATAAGCTATTGCCGCATCCAGTGCAAGCCTAACCGGCTCGGAGACTGCAGACATAGTGTGGTAGTTGACTTCAGGGTAAATATCCTGCCAAGGCTTCGTACGTGCCTGTTCCCACCACGCCTTGTCAAAGCTCGGCAGAGTTTGAGACCGAAGACGTTCGGCAGGAGGGATTATTCGATGTGCAATTGTCTGAGCCCACGAGTATTCCTTAACCCTCTGGCGCGCACGTTCCAAACCAAGGGGGCCAGTCATCAAGGTAGGATGGTTAATTATACGACTCACCTCCGCTGATCCGTCAGTTGCGAATACAAACACAACAGCGAGCCAAAAAAGAACCTCGAGAGTTGACATTTCAGCCCAACTACTCCCAAAGCAATATGACAGAAAACAAACTCCAATTCAATCTGTCCCAAACTCAATAGATTAATCCCTTCACATATTAGACCAAAAGAGCGGGAAAATCGGCTTTTAGAACAACGACGATAATTGCAATTCGCTGCATTCTGGCTGGGTTTCTTGCTCGCAAAATCGTGCAGCAGGTGTCCAAACAGACGTTTATCAGTATGCTTTATCCACTTGAGTACAAAAACCAGACGGTAAACGCTACCTCTGCGTCGGATTACATCAACAAGATCATGGCGTTAAGAGAGCAAGGTTTCTGATTCTGCCGATAAGGGTTGAGGAGGTTGTGGGTCATACGGTTGAAACGCTTCGCGAATAAAAACGCCGCGGCAGGCAGGCCCGTCGCGGCGACTTACAATCAATCCATCTACGCCGGGAGATGTGCTGCAGAAAATAAGCTGGTCGCGGGCGTCTGGTGCTAACAAAGATTAGAAGCAGCCATCCTCAAACGGTGACTCAAAAAATAAGAGATTACGTCCTGCCTGCTAGAAGTTAAGCGCCGAACTCAACACTCTGATCCAGAGCAGTAAAATGTCAAGCGAAAAAGAAACGCGCGGAAGTGCTTATCACCGCCGCACGTTTCACAAGTCGAGAGCTAGCTGGGATACACTACTTTCGGTTCTTCCGGTGAACAATAACGCCAAGAGATCCTGCAGCGCCGACAAGTAGTGAAACCAACGATGTGGGTTCTGGAACTACATTTACGAAACTGGCACCCAGTTGAAGAACTCCGTTGGGATCTTGAAAGAGAAAGAACTTATCCTCCATCGCCCAGATCAGTGGTGAGGAGCCTGTGAGATTAACACCCTGATATACCAATGGCTCGATCACCAAACCCTGATCTGTACTCGTAACGAACCTCAGTACACCGCCGGTATCGGCGAACACGCCGCCCGACCAAGATAATGCAGGCGCCGATCCGCCGTCGTAGCCGTTCAGCAACCACGTCCAACCGGATCCCTCGTTGACAGCCGCATAAATGCGGTTGTTCACGGCACAAGCGAAAACCGCTTTCGCTGAAGTGTCTTCGGAGATCGGACTGACGGCTCGTCTGGAAAGTTGTATAGAAGCGTACCAGTCGGTGTCGACACCGAAAGCAGGCCCTAAACCGGTCACACCAACCCACTTATTGGACCAGGTTGCTCTACCACCCCAGTTCTGCGCCTCGAATGCCAAAGCATAGGACCCATCAGCAAATGCCGCGATCGAGGCCTGAGGATAGTAGTTGCCGTAACCAGAGTCGTACCAGCCGTCCAGCAGCATTTCTGGTGCACTCCAGCCGCTTCCCGAATTACTTACGCGCACCACTTCGGCGTAACCGTCACCGTCTAAGTTTCCCGTGACCAACATCTGCCATCCGGAAGCGAAGAACGGCGAACTCAAAATCGGCTTGCCGCCGTATATGCCCGAAATCACCGCGGACGGTGCCCAGTTATTGTGTGGGCCCACTTCGTATATCACGCCACCATTTTCGTAGGCGACAACAATTTCGCCATATACGTTGCTTGTAACGGTTGGCCAATTGCCAGGTCCCAAATTGCGAACGGTCCAATTCATATTGTCCTTCGATATCGTAGCATAGTAGACATCGCCGCCGCTGCGATATACGACGTGCCCTGCCCCAGAAGTTGTTGCGAAGTCGTATTGAGCTTCGTCCGCTGACCCTACAGGCAGGAGTAGATCAAGGTCAAGTGCCGTGGCTGGACTACACAAAAACAAAGCCAAGAAAGCCGACACCAACTTGATCATCTGTTCAATCTTGTATTGCCTATCATTCAATGTACTTGACCTCCTAACTCAAATAGGCTGTTAAGCCGCAAAGCGGTCCGTTCTGTGGGTAACAGACACCACGACCTTTTAGAGCACGGCTCAACCATTTAAATATCTCTGCAAAAAATGTGCCACTTGGGAAATTCGTTATTTCCAGAATACCCTATTTGGTTACGACTGTCAACTGATGTTCTAATATATTCATCATCTTTTTCGAGAGATGCAGCAAGGATACCGAGCTTGTTCAAGTTCAGGTTCTCTAACCCAGGAAAGAAGGGGTACTTCGTCCGAGCCCGGCGACAAAAAGTGTTGTCCCTGCATATAAAAACACACGACTGAAGGTTAGAACCCTCTAGATGGCGAAAAAAGCTAACTGGTGTCCGGAAAACGAACAATGACGTGTTCGAGTATCAACTCTCTGCTCAACGAAAAATGATTAGGAGGAAATACCATCGTGATAAAGCTCGGAGTCAACAGTGTGCTTTTCGGTGGATATGACTTCTTCACGGCAGCTAAGTACACGGCTATGGCCGGGTATGACGGAATTGAGGTTTCTGCAATTAAAGGAATGTGTGAGCACCTGGAATTAGACAGGTGGCGAGAGCAAGCTGGTGACATCAAAAAAGCAGCGTGCGACAATGGTCTGGAACTACTGTCCATGGAAGAAGCAGCTTTGGACGAAGAGAGATTGATTAAGGCTTTTGAAGCAGCTGCCGAAATAGGAATTCCAATTGTGAACATAGGCCCAGGTGGCAAAGCCGACGTCGAGGAAGACTTCGAACGCCAAACCGATCTTATGGAAAAAATGGCTGAGAAGGCTGCGGAGTTCGGGGTAACCCTCTGCTGTAAGGCACACGTGGGTGCATGCGTCTACAACACGCAGACAACTCTCAGGGTAATGGAGAAGATTGCGAACCCTGCATTCGGTATTGATATGGATCCCAGTCATATCTACCGTGCAGGAGAAGAACCGGCCGAAGCCCTCAAACAAGTGCTTCATCGAACAAGGCACATTCACATTCGAGACTGCAAAGGACGTGGACCCTCGCCAGGTGTACCCCAAGACCAAGCGTGCGGGAGAGGCGACATCGATCTTATGGCGTATTGCCGAGTTATGGTTGAAGGGGGATATGACGGACCTGTCTGCCTGGAAGTTATAGGCGCTAATAAGCTCGAGCTTCCACAAGTGGCAATCATAGCCGCTGAGAGCTACGGGTACTTAAACGCTTGCTTGAAGGCGCTAGGTGCGAGGTAATATCAATGGCACTCTGCGAGGTGAGGCTTTCTGCTCAGAACGCGTTGCAGCGCATGACATCATTTATGGCCGTAATACCGGAAAAGACGGTCGGTCCATTACCCGTGCTGTACCTTTTGCATGGGCTCTCCGACGACCACACGGCATGGATAAGGCGTACCAGTATCGAACGATACGCCGCAGAGATGCCACTTATAATCGTGATGCCAGACGGGGAAAGAAGCTGGTACACAGACGCGGTATCCATTCCAACATCTGCATTCGAGACATTTATAGTGCGCGATTTGATTTCCTTCGTCGATGCTGTCTTTCCAACGAAGGCTTCGCGCGACGGCAGAGCAATTGCTGGTCTCTCGATGGGCGGATACGGAGCTTTCAAGCTGACGCTGAAGCACCCTGATATGTTTTGTGCAGCCGCGAGTTTGTCAGGCGCATTGTACGTAGGCAGGCGCTTCAAAGTAAACGAAGTGCGTGACCAAGAAATGCACTTAATCTTTGGCGACTCAGTTCCAGAGAGCGAGGATGTTCCTAACCTGATAACGAGTATAGAACCTGAGAAGCGCCCTGCGCTTTGGTTCGATTGCGGGACGGAAGATTTCTTGATCGAAGACAATCGCGCGCTCCATAAACTTCTGGAAGATCTTGGCATACCTCACCACTATTCAGAGCGGCCTGGCACCCATTGCTGGTCGTATTGGGATACGGTAATTCAAGAGGCTCTGAACTTCATTCGCAAAGAACTACACGTTTGACGCCTAGGAGCGCATCTCGAATGTATCTGGTTCCAGGAAACTGAGCGCCTGGAGTGAGAAATTGGAAACAATATGGCATGTTTGACTCGAATTCACGATTAAGGAGGGTGTAATGAAGCAACCAAACCTTATTTTATTTGGCATCGACAGTTTACGCGCCGATCATATGAGCTTATATGGCTATCACCAGCTAACAACTCCTCATATGGACAGGCTAGCAGCGGCAGGCTGTGTATTCGAGAATGCGTTCAGTCCCTCAATTCCAACGACTCCCGGCTATGCCTCAATGTTTACCGGAATGGACTGCTTTGGAACTGATGTAGTTGCACTTCGACACGAGGGTGGTCTTGGCAGTCATTTGAAGACGCTGGCGGAAGTGCTTGGAGACGAGGGATACAACACCACGTGTGTCGGTTTCTCCGGCAACCCCGCATCGCGGGGGTTCCAAAACTACATAGACTTTCCTGGTTGGGGATCTTGGGAAGAAGGAAGAAGCCCGAAGGCAGAAAACCTCAACAAAGTTGCTATCCCGGAGCTGAAAAGACTTGTCTCCGAGAAGAAGCCTTTCTTCCTTTTCCTCAGGCACATGGATCCGCACTCGCCGTACCTACCACCCTCCCCCTTCGAAAGGTTATTCTACGGGGGGGACGAATTCGATCCGAACAATCATTCCCTCGAGCCTGTCATGGCGTTCAAACCGTTCCGCGATTATTTTGCGAGCTGGTTCCCGCCGGGATGCACCGATAAAGACTATATCATAGCGCAGTACGACGGCGCGCTTGCCTACATGGACGTATGTATAGCGAACATAATAGCGGAGGTGCGGGCACTTGGAATCGAAGAGAACACGTTGATGGTTTTCATCTCAGACCATGGGGAAACGCTGTACGATCACGAGTGCTGGTTTGATCATCATGGACTCTACGACTGTACGCTGCACATACCGCTGTTTTTCTATATGCCAGGAAAAGTCCCAGCAGGACGTCGGTATAGGGATTACGTTCATATGAAGGACGTAATGCCCACGATTCTCGATTTGCTCGGAATCAAGACCGAAATACAGTTCGACGGCAGGACTCTTGTGCCACTCTTCGAAGGTAAGCACAGAGATCAGGAGCCTGAATACTATATCACAGAAGCCACGTGGATGCGCAAGCATGGCTGGCGAACTCCAGAGTGGAAGTACATTCACGCCCTGGAACCTGATTTTCACTTCAAGCCAAAAATCGAGCTCTACAACCTGATCAAAGATCCTGAAGAGAACCACAATGTAGCCGACGAGAATCCCGAAGTCGTGCGTATGTTAGAAAAACGTATGCAGAATTGGATCGCAAAGCGTGAAAGCGAAACGGGTCGCACAAACCCTATGTACACAAATCTAAACTGGCACGGTAAGGGCGTACAAATTCGATCATCAAAGCAGGCATATGATTTGCTATACATAGGATCGCCAAAGACAGCAGAGGCACTGCAAGCAAGAGAGCTTAAACAACAAAGGGGTCAAAAGGAGCTCTAGACTAGGTCCGATACGAATCCGCCTTGAATGCGGAAAGAAGTAAATGGGTTCGGCATGTAGTGGTAAGAATCAGTCTAGAAGCACACACGACCAGCTTAAGTTGGCACGAATAGATAGTTTTATGGCCGCAAATTAAGAAAGGAGTTTTTTAGGAATGCTCCGCGCTTGCGTCATAGGAATGGGTCCTATAGGAAACATTCACGCGAAGATTTACAAAGAAGATGATCTAGCGCAATTGGTCGGCGTATGCGATCTCATAGAGGAACGTGCCAGGAATGCGGGCGATAAGTTTGAGGTGCCGTGGTTCTTGAGTGCTGAACAGATGCTCAAAGCGTTGACACCAGATGTTGTAAGCGTAGCTACAGGCGGCTACGAATACGCCAGTGATCATTATGAACCCACAATTTTAGCGCTGGAAGCCGGCTGCCACGTCCTATGTGAAAAGCCCATTCACAATGAAATAGATAAAGCTGAGCAGATGGTGCGCGTCGCCCGAGAGCACAGGCGATGCTTCGGCATCAACTTGAACCACAGATTTACTCCCGCGGCGCGTTTGGCCAAGCAGTGGCTTCGAGAAGGCAAAATAGGCGATTTACTTTTTTGCAACGTGGCGCTGTGGATAGGTAAGCCGGGTACGTTTGATTCCCCCTACTTCCACATCAAAGCTCTGAACCCCCACTCTGTCGATATTATGCGATATTACTGCGGCGATATTTCGAAGATTCAATGTTTCGCTACGAAGGCGCCCGGCAGGAACATTTGGTCCACTGCATCGTTTAATGTGCAATTCGCTTGCGGCGCGGTGGGTCACCTGACTTCGAGCTACGATTTGGCTCGAGGACATCCTATGGAAAGGTGTGAGGTTGCCGGAACGAAGGGAAGGTTTGTGCTCGAAGATATATGGCGAGAGGTTACATTGTATCCTGCCGAAAGTCTTGTAAAAGAAGTCTATACCAACCCTCTGTTCGGCGGTTTCAGAGACTTTGGCGACACGTTCCGCGACCGAATTCACAAATTTCTCGAACAAGTCTCCAGCGGTGCTGCACCAGAGGAAATCGATGGATCCGGCGAAGACGGATTGGCCGCTCAGAAAGTTATACAAGCGGGTATACAATCACTAGAGACAGGAGCGGTGATAGATGTAATTTAGCCTAAAATCTAGCATTGTTCCGGATGACTCCGTGCTGTAAAAATTACGATCCCCTGCTATAAATTGCGAATTTGACCCAGATCAAAATAAATTGGCCCCCCAACGGGTATAATTACGCAAAACCATTTTGGGAGGTGGGCAAAGTGAATATGTTCTGCTACCAGTGTGAGCAGACCGCCGGGGGCAACGGCTGCACGCGCACGGGGGTATGCGGCAAGGACGACGTGACTGCTCGGCTGCAAGACGTACTTGTGTACATGACTAAAGGTATTTCCATGTATGCCCATCGTGCTCGCAAATTCGGAGCAGTAAACCGCGAAGTCGATGTCTTTACGATCGAAGCATTATTCACAACTGTGACCAATGTCGACTTCGACGCGCAGCGCGTGGCCGATTTCATCTATAAAGCCGAACACATTCGCAGCGAAGCCAGAGAGCTGTATAACAGCTCTTGTCGAAGGGCGGGCGTGAACCCGGAAAAGCTCTCAGGGCCTGCAGAATTCGTGCCGGCAAGTGACATAGATTCACTTGTCAAACAAGCTGAAGAGATCGAGATACCTCGGCGGAAAGAAATTCTTGGCGAGGACATAACAAGCTTGCAGGAAACCATTACATACGGCTTGAAGGGAGCAGCTGCTTACGCCGACCATGCCCAGATTCTCGGGAAAGAAGATCCGGCAGTTTATGCAGTTTTCCACGAACTTCTCGATCTGCTGAGTAAGCCAAGTCCGACAGTGGAAGAGCTTCTTCCTGCAGCACTTAAGGTCGGTGATCTCAATCTGAAAACCATGGAGCTCCTCGATGCTGCGAATACGAGCGCATATGGTCATCCGTCACCCACTCAGGTAAGAGTAACCCCGGTCAAGGGCAAGTGTATAGTGGTATCGGGACACGACCTGCGAGATTTGTGCTTACTTCTCGAGCAAACAGAGGGCAAAGGAGTCAATGTGTATACGCACGGTGAAATGCTTCCAGCCCATGGCTATCCGAAACTTAAAGCCCACAAGCATCTAGTAGGCAACTACGGCGGGGCGTGGCAAAATCAAGTGCGCGAGTTTGATGAGTTCCCTGGAGCCATATTGATGACAACGAACTGCATTCAAAGGCCTCGTGAGAGCTACCGGAACCGCATCTTCACAACTGGCCTCGTCGCTATGCCGGGCGTACGACATATACATTCGATCAATGGGAAGAAGGATTTCACTTCGGTCATCGAGGCCGCACTAGCAGAGCCCGGGTTCGCGGAGGACGGGCAAGAAAAGTATATCACCGTCGGCTTCGGTCATAATGCACTCAAGAATGCTGCGCCTGCTATAATTGACGCAGTAAAAACCGGCGCAATAAGACACTTTTTCCTGATTGGCGGATGCGATGGAGCAAAACCGGGCCGCAACTATTACACAGAACTTGCACAGTTGGTTCCACACGACTGCATCATTCTTACTCTCGCTTGCGGCAAGTACCGATTCAACAAATTGGAGTTTGGATCGATCGGCGATATTCCTAGACTAATTGACATAGGCCAGTGCAATGATGCTTACTCAGCGATTCAGGTAGCACTGGCTTTGTCTGAAGCTTTTGGTGTTTCAGTCAACGAGCTTCCTCTTTCCCTGATATTATCGTGGTATGAACAAAAGGCTGTGGCAATCTTACTTACGCTGTTGGCTCTTGGAATTAAGAACATACGTTTGGGTCCCAGCCTGCCAGCATTCCTGTCGCCGACAGTGCTTAAGACGCTAGCGGAAAAGTACGACATTAAGCCAATCTCTACTCCGCAGGAAGATCTCAAGGAAATCTTGGGCTGATCACAATAAACGTGGGCTCGGGGGCAATAGCCTCCGAGCCTGAAAGAACCCGTGAACTCGTAATAGCAGTTACTTCTTAGCTGGCTTGCTCTTAGGATCGCCCGGAAGCGTGCCAGCTTTTATTTCGTCAAGGTTGGAGTAACCGTCTTTGTCGGCGTCCAGCTTCTCAACAGCCTTGAACGAGCCAGGTTCCACCTTCTTCTTCTGGAGCAGTTTTCCGTAAACATTCAGGCTTTTTTTGCCCTTGTCGTCAAGGTGGCAGAGCGCACATTTTGCCTTTCTTATTTCACTGTCAGTTGCAGGCTTGTATAAGTCGTTAAAAACCTTCTGCCATTTGAGAGTCGCAAGCGCCGTTCCAGCAATAAGAACGACAGTCAACATAGTAATTAAAGCTAATCTCAGTTTCCTCATTATCTACCACCTATCACTTCGCGTGCAATCTGTTTGTGAATGCGACGCGGAATATCCCTCCTATTATATGACGCAACTTGTTATGCACATTGCCGCCTTTCGCATTCCATCAAGCAAACACTATGTTGCAAGCTCGCTGTCAAGCATTTTTTAGCACAACGGCTTCGACTATATTGGCAGCGTCCTCACACTTATCAATTGCTGTCTCAAGATGCTCATAAATTTCCTTCCACTTTATCACTTCGATCGGGTCCTTTTCATTCTCAAAGAGCTCCGCTATTGCCTGACGACTGATTCTGTCGCCCTCGTTTTCTAACCGGTTAACCTCGATCCAGCGGTTCTTCAGGGTTTTTACGTTTCGCAGATCCTCCATTTCGTCGACAAGGGTTGCAGTCTCTTCAGCCGCACGGAGAATCACGTTCGCGAGACCAATAGCATCACTGGTTATCGTCTTGATCCCGTACAAGTGCAGACGCTGTGCAGAAGCGTAGATAAAGTCCAGTATGTCGTCTAGCGCGGAGGCAAGAGCATGAATGTCCTCTCTGTCCATCGGGGTAATGAAGGTCGTGTTGAGTTTTTCGATGATGCGGTGAGCTATTTCGTCCCCAGTGCTTTCAACCATTTCGATCTTGAGGCGCTTCTGCTCCGCGTCGGTGTGGTCTTCCAAGAAAGACCTCAGTAGTCGAGCACCTTCGACCACATTGTTTGCCTGCTGGCGGAAAAGCTCGAAAAACTTTTCTTCTTTAGGTAAGAGTCTCAGCTGCACGTTTAAATGCCTCCATTTTCTAGCTGCACACGTGAATCAGGCCGTAGACTGCTGCGCCGATCAATCCTGCCATGGGCATCGTGAGAACCCACGCCCAAACAATCCTACCAGCAATACCCCAACGCACTGCCGAGAGCCTCTGCGTTGCACCAACACCTACTATGGCACCGGTTATAGTGTGGGTTGTGCTTACAGGTATACCTGCCATTGACGCCCCAATAATTGTGGCAGCTCCCGCCGTCTCCGCGCAGAATCCCCCAATAGGTTTCAACTTAGTTATCGACAGACCCATAGTCTTGACGATGCGCCAACCGCCCGACATCGTACCCAAAGCAATTGCCGCGTGACATATCAAAACTACCCAGAAAGGCACATCGAAAGTTCTGAGCATTCCGGCGCTATACAACAGAACGGTAATGATTCCCATAGTTTTCTGAGCGTCATTGGCACCATGTCCCAGGCTGTAAGCTGCAGCGGACAATAACTGGAGCCTGCGAAACCAGGAGTCAACCCTGTGTGGGGCAGACCGTCGAACAATCCACATCACGACTACCATATTCGTAAAGCCTAGTACCAAGCCCAAAAGCGGCGAAAGCACAATATAGAGCGCTATGATATCTATTTTCTGCCAGTTGAGAACGTTGCACATAGAACCCGTCTTAATCTGCGTCGCCATCAAGGCAGAGCCGGCAAACCCCCCTATCAACGCGTGAGATGAGCTTGTCGGAAGCCCCAGATACCACGTCAAGATATTCCAAAAGATTGCCCCACACAATCCGGCAAGAACGATCAAAGGCGTAACAAGCTCTTTGTGAACGACACCACCACCCACGGTCTTTGCAACCGGAACACCAAACGTGAAGGCAGCAACAAAATTGAAGAACGCTGCCCAGACCACAGCCCGAAAAGGAGTGATTACTTTTGTGGCTACAATTGTAGCTATTGAATTCGCTGCATCATGAAACCCGTTGAGAAAGTCGAAGATCAGAGCTACTACGATTATGATAGTTACCAACAAAAAGGACATGTAGTTCAATCTCACTGCTGGTGCGCATGCAACTCGGCTCAGCACTGCCGCTATATTGTAGTTTCCAGCGTCTACCAAGGTCAAGGAACCCTCCGTCCCTGAGCGCGACCCAGATGCACCGAATTTGGAACTTCTTGCGGTGGCCTACAGTGCCTCCAGTGAACGTTTTTCGATTGAGCACAGCTGAGGGCAAACCGCGACGGCTTCGGCAGTGATAATCTCAAACACATCCAAGGCAACTCGGAGTGCCTTCCAATATTCCTTGCCGGCACTTCGGCCGAACAGCAGCCGACGGGAAGTCCTGCTACCTAATGTAGCATTGCGCTATTGAGGCTGTTGATGGCGAAGTAGTATAGGAGTTGCGTTTCACTCGATCCTGGCCAGAACCGTTGCGTCACCTACTGACTTATGAATGCGATAACGATGGCGAGCTAGTTTTCTCATTAGCTGGGCTCATTGCTTTTCTTTTTACGAGTACAGGACAATCAGAAGCTTGACCTTCAGGATGTCCGAGTATCTTGTTTCCATCACGGTTCGATAGTGACTAATACCCTCCCATACCGCGTCAGTGGCGGCTCGCCATTGTCCACAACTGCCAGGATGATGTGCAGAGTCTTGGCGGAATTCACCTTCGGAGCAGTAAACCACGCAGAAAAAGAGTCAGCATCATATATTTCTAGCGTGCCGTCGAAGTTCCCAGCTTCCCGATACATAAACCAGTGATAACGCAGAGTATTACCGTCGGGATCGTGGCATACCGAGGCTTTCAATTCCACCTTCTCGCCAGACGAACACGCAATTCGGAAGGTTTGTCAATCATGACGACCGGCGGATGGTTTGCCCATTCCGGAGGGAAGACGCACCAGTCTAGACGTGCCTGGAAATCTGCTTGGTACGCCGGACGCCATCTAAACACTGTCGCACGTTCATCCCAAATAATACTCGAATCGGATTCGACTATGTCCTTGGCATCAAAGTAGTGCATTCCGATGCCCGTATAGCGGCCTCCCCAGCTTCCCCATTCGGGATGCTCCGGATTGCCCAAGCCATTCGGTATGAGATACAAGAAAGACGGCGTGTCTCCTTCCTTGACACCTTTCACCCTGCCCCACGGATCGCCGCCGTCGTAGTTTGGGTATGCGCTGCCAAGTGCGCCGTGAGATTTGTTTACGTGTGTATCTACCCATTCTCTAGTAACCAGAGACTCGTCTCCTCCCCTGTACATTCCGCGGAAAGCTAGTTTACTTGTGATGTAGAACAAATCGGTATGCCTAGCTCTTATCCAGTGCGCCGTCCTATCCTGGTCGGCAATTGCAAAGACCCTGATTTTCGACTTAAAATCCGCAAACTCGCTCTTGGTTCGCTGCCGTTCAACCTTCCACAATGCTTGAGCAAGTTCTCTTGGACCACCCCAAATAACAATCCACACAGGCCGCGGATCTGGATTGTCTACAACAGAAATGATCCAGTCGGAACCTTCGGAATCCAATCCTTCGCCGATCATCTCGGTTTCGGGAATTCCTGCTTTGACGCGGCTAAGCAAAAAGCCCGGAGTGGGATAACGAGGATCGTGCTTTACCAAATTGGGGTAGACTTCACTGTATGCTCTGATAATGGCTTTGATATACTCTGGGTGTACCTCACCCTTACGACCAGCTGCAGTGGCAATCAAACCCTCAACATCGAACTCATTTGTGTAGAGAAGAAAACGCACCAGAGACTGGGTGTCGTCTGGCTCCCCCCCACCGACTTCCAGAGTTGAAATATCTGTCATCACTATAACGCGGGGCTTTTCTATTGACGCGGCAGCTCCCAGCGCTGCAGATGCAAGCAACACGATGCTAAGCAATCGAATTCTCCCATATGCTGCAGGCGGCGAAAAAGTTTGCTTCGGCAAAACGAACCTGTTCCATTTATGACTCAAGTTCTTCCCTCAAAAAAGCTGCCTTTATGACTATATACAGCCCCAGACCAACCAGAGTCAAACCCAACAGTAGGTTTTTTCGCATCAACAGATTGCCGAGTCCGATAACCATAGAGCCGAAGCCCGACCAGATCAGCCGTTTCCTATCCCGTGGTCTCCTTAGTCCGCCAATAATGATGAATGGCCCCAACAGGAGAAACGCTATCCCTGTCCCAGCTCCAAGGAATACGAACATTTTATCACCCTCGCCAGACCAAACGTGTTTCTTGCGCGGCTGCTAATCGGCAATTGACAACAGCACTCTGCTACGGGCTTGCGTTTGAACCATGTGTCGTAGTTCACTGGAACTCCCGAGGATGTCGGCGCCTAAGTTGGGGTATAGCCCAACCGCGACCCGTTTTTTCCAGGTACTCGCAGTAAGACCTTAAGTGCCCTCGTGCATGAAACGGTCCGCCCTCTTTCATAACTGTCCACAGCGGATCCGTATCATATCCCGCCGGCATAGTTTCCATCATTTTGGCGAGCCACTCCTGAAGGTAATGAGCAGCTTGTCTGCAAACATCCGGACGCTTGGCAGCCAAATCGCACTGTTCGTGAGGATCGTTCCGCACGTTGAAAAGCATTTCGTCGGGCCAGAGATGGTAGAAGTCGTGATATGTTCTTATGTGTATCCAATCTTCAAACCGCACGCTGCGCTGACAAGTATGTGCACATTGGCTAAGCACCAGGTATTCTCGCCCACAGTCCTTGCCCTCAAGGATTGCCGGAGCATAGCTTTGACCGTCCCACGCCGGCACTTTGGGTTTGCCCAACAAGTCCGCTAGTGTCGGCGGCAGGTCAAGATTGTAGTGCAGTCCGTTATCTATGTGTCCTGAATTCCCGCCGGGCCAACGGATAATCATCGGTATACGGCAGGTTATGTAGTCCGCAGTGGCATGCTCGCCGTAGAGCCCGAGCTCACCCATATTCTCAGCGTGATCTGCAGAGATGATTATGGCTAGCTCGTCGAGTACCCCTTGCTCGTCCAGTGCATTTAGAATGCGACCTATGTGTTCATCCATATATCGGATACCGCAGTCGTAACCGTCGATAAACTGCTTCAGGTCGCGCATATCCTTGATCTCGCCCAGATGACGAGGATATCTTGGATCGGTCTTGTTGTCGTACATGTTTATCTCACGCGCACCGTGGGGGCCCACCATTTCTCTGTGCTTTGCGAGAGTCTCTTCAGTGAGCCAGGCCGGCAGCGGATCATCTTCGAACGGATTCCCAAAGTCGAGCGGTGCTCTGTAAGGGGTATGCGGATCCCAGTAGTTTACGTGTAGGAACCAATTATCCTTGTAGGCGTTCGACTTGATCCACCCTAAAACGGTCGGGGTAATATCCTCTGCCGATTCGAGACCCCCTTTGCCGGTGTTATGCATCTCGTTGAAACCTGCGTAGAACCAATACGCGCCATGCCGCTCGCCGAACGGACTAACGGTGACTGTTTTCAGCCCAGCCTTCCGCAGCATAATCGTCATAGCTTCTCTGTCCAGACGATCTCGGAACCCTCGCGAACTTCCCTCCAGCCGCATATCTGCCGCAGTGCCTCCGTGACCCACCACGCCAGTATGGATGCCGAACCGACCTGTAAACAGTGCCGCTCTCGACGGCAAACACGGCGCATCTGAGCAGTAGTAGTTCGTAAACAGGACACCCTGCTTGGCAACGGCATCTATATTTGGTGAAGTGTTTCGATGATACCCGTAGCAACCGAGATGGTCTGGCCGCAAAGTATCAAGGTCGAGAAAGAGAATGCGCATCGTAACTCCTTAACAAACAAGCGCGAGGCTACTGCGCATTCAGCCTTCACGCTGGTATTTGGCAGTCAGTTCGCGCAGATATTGCGCGTCTTTCTGAAGAGAATCCAACATAACATTTTCGTTCTCGTTTTCGCCCTTTAGGAACTCGACCTCCACGAAACCATTGAAGCCCTGCTCCGCCAGAAGAGCAAGGGCCCTATCGTAGTCTACTAGACCCTCCCTTATGAGGCACAGTTCGAGCTTGTCGGGTTCTCGTCGCGACGGTCGATAGTTCTGTGCGTGCACGTTTACAACGTACTTACCAAGCATAGGTATGACTCGTTCGAGATCGGGATTGCGCGGATCAAGTACCTGAAAGTTGATCTTCAAGTTGGGAGCCTTGCACATTTCGAGCACGCGCAGACATCCTTCGGGTGTTGCACACAGCGTGCCGCCGTGCATTTCCATTGCCAGAATCATTCCTTCGTCTTCTGCGTGCAGAGCAAATTCTTTGAGTTCACCAGTGACGTCTTGCCATACGTCTTCATCGGCTTCGTGAGGTTCCTTGTTTCCAGCCCAAACTCGAATTCTACGAGTGCCGAGTATTTTGGCGATCTTTATGGCTTCCTCTGCTTTTGGCTGGAAATCGGGCAAACCTGGACGGACGTACGAACCAAACATGCTCACCTTCATCCCGCTTGCCCTTACTCGATCCCTAACCCTCGCCGTATGCTCCGGATCGAACTCCTCTGGCATGTGAGGTGGCTTACCCCAGATCTCAACCCCCGCAAACCCTGCTTGGGAGGCCAAGTCAATCGCGTGGAAAACATCGTATCGTCTTAAAGCTATCGTCGCCAGCCCTGGCTTCACTTCACTCTCCCCATACGATTCGTCTTGCGGTCGGTTAGAATGATATAATCAAGCGGTTAAACTTGTAAAGTCAGAGAGGGCATCAGTAGATGAGAAGAGTTTTCGACACTACCGCAATTGCATTCGCACTCGGACTACTGGTCACAGCATGCGTCTTCGCCCAGCAGGTTACAGGCGCGTACTGGTTTGCTGACAAGTCTTTCCCCGAGTATATACAACTTTGGCAAGAAGGCTGGTCATTCAAAGACGAAAAAGGCAACAAACTGATCTACGCAAAGCCGACAATGCCTTTAGGAGGCTACTTATTTATCCACTTCCGCAACACAACCCGGGAAACGGTCAATGTCGACGACATCGTATTCGAAGGAATAGCGCTTTCCAAGGCAATTGGTAAGAGCGATGAACCGAAGAGCGCTGAGGATAAATACTATTCCAGTATTCTACTATCAAAATTGCCCACGCAGCAGATAGAGAAGCTAAAGACGTTGGGCTGGCCAGTTTGGTGGAAGCCAGAACCAGCGTCGGTTCAACCCGGCTGTTACGGCAAGGTCACCATTAGACTTCGTCGCGTGCCAAGAGCGAATCAATTGAAGGTGGATGTTATTTTCGGTAGCAGACGTCTGCCAATCAACGTGCCGGTCAGAGGCGCTCAACCGCATTTCAGTACAATAGCATTTTCGACAGACCTTAAGACCGTTTATCTCTACCCTAACTACGCTAAGCGAGGAGTCGGGCCGCAGAGAGTTTACATCGATGATATTGACGTCACTCATTTGGCAACTGTGAACTGGGATAAAACTCTGGATACGGCTGCTATTGTCGTCAAGTTGACTAAACCGCTGGACTGGATGTCTTATCACAACTATCGGATCACATACAGTGATGGTGCAACCGCCCAATACGGCCTGAGGACTTGGGCACGTGAACTGGTATACGGCATGTGGAGTTCACCCGGAGGAGGAGACGACTCTGAATCCGCAACCAAGAGTTTCATTGAGGAATATGTCAAACACAACATCAATTGCGTAATGCCCTATGTAGTTGGGGTCTGCAGGGATTTCTTCCTAAGTGATGCAGGATGGGAATACTGCGAGAAAATGGGCGTCGGCCGCATGACCCACTGGCCTGACGGCAAGCATCACGCAGTGTTCACTTTCGCGATGGACGAACCGGACGCAAACGACGCTGCTTGTCGTCTGCTCGATCCCAAGGACAGGTTGGGAGCCCTCGGGCAATACCTAGTGAACTGGACGCACATCCTCAACGAAGCGGATCCACAAACGCCGGTGCTTCTCAATATCAACAACACTTACAAGCCCGAGAACTGGTATATGTATCACCAGCTCGCGGATATTCCGTGCATCGATCCGTATTATACCGAGCAACAAGATTTCGCGATTCAAGGGGACCCATATTACTTCCAGTTCCATACTAGACCCACTTACGTTCAGGCGGTTTGCGCAATTTCCCAGTCAAGCTGTCAGCCTAAACCTCTGCACGTGATCCTGTGCTCGACACGCTATTCCAATGACCAAGGCTACCAAGGCAGATATCCCACTCCCGAGGAAAAGCGCATGGAAGTCTACTACGCGGTTGGCTCCGGAGCGAAGGGGCTTTCTTTCTGGTGGTTTCCCAAGGATAGATACTGCCACGGTTTGGATGAGCGCACACCTGAGGCCAACGCCCTTTGGAAAGAAATAGGACTGCTGGGAGCAGAGGTTCGTACTGCCGGTCCGGTTATCACAACAAGTTGTCCCGCAAATCTCCCCGTTCAAGCCAGCAGATTTCTGTGGACGCGCGCTCTGCTTTGTGGTGCTGACACAGTCGCTGTGGTTGTAGTTAACGAGAACGTGGCCTGCGACAGATTGGGAACGATTGTAAAACCAGTAGAAAATGCTCACGTAACGGTGGATTTGCCGTCGTGGATTGTACCGAAAAGCGCATTCGAGATTTCTTACGACGGCTTGAACGACATGAAGTGGAGCTCAAAAGGAAAGAAGCTTACTCTCGAACTTGGCACAACGACGCTCAACAAACTCATTATCATTACCGCGGACACAACTCTGAGAGAGCGCTTGCAGAAGCGGTACCAGGACATGTTCGCAGAGAACGTGAGATGGTTGAAGACGAGCTCACCATAATTGCTATGCCAGATCTGGCCAAGCACTTAGAAAAGCGCGTCAATAAATTGGACCTCAACCAAGATCAGGTTAACTTCTGAATGTAATTCTTTGTAGCTGGACCGCAAGCAAAGACAACATAGCGTTGCTGATTGGGATGCGACATCGCCGCTGCCGCTTGTCTTGTGGACTGATGCTTGACGTCTCTCTGCTATTTGTTTACCTCAGCATATCAAAGCACAGGCCGAAATGGGGTATATATTCTACAGGGACACAGCCTGTAACAGAAGCGCCAAGTCAAGCCCGTAAGCAGAGAACAGTCAAACTGTGAGAGGAGAAACGCCTGTCTATGCGTTGCAGATGCGGTAACGAGATTCGAAATGTTCCTGAGCATCTTCAAGACCTGGTGGAGTGGCTCTGCGAAAAGTGTATGAGCACGTCGCCCAGGCGCTCAATGCGCATCGAACAAATAGATATTGACCAGAAGAAAGACTTGATGGACAAGAAAGATAAAGAAAGAGCTGCGTAGTTCTATTAGCAAGGCCATTGGTCCCTACCTTGAAAGCTCGGTCCGTCAAAAGCGGTGGACCGGGCTTATTCTTTTGGCCGTCGCTCCTGTTGCTAAGCGCTTCAGTCTACTGCTAGAATTTACCCCAGTATGGCAGTAGATACGTATCAAGTAGAGAAGGAAATCAAGAGCCCCTCTGTCACCAGGGCCGGAATAACGCTCCGAGCAATAGTGCTCGGCTTGATACTGATAATTATCAACAATTACTGGATAACGGTAATTGAGGTCCGGTGGTATGCACTGGACGGAACTTGCCTGCCGCTTTTTGTAACCCCGATCTTTATACTGTTTGTTCTCTCACTACCCAACCTGTGGCTCCGAAAAGTATTCCCACGGGTTGCGTTTTCGCGTGCTGAACTGATCACCATATATGTGATGGTAGTTATGGCAGCAGCGTTGGCCTCGCATGATCTAATTCAGAACCTTTTTGGTGCGATTGGTCATGCTCACTATGCGGCAAACGAGTCAAATAAATATGAAACTCTCTTCTTCCGTTACCTGCCAGAGCACCTGTTGATAAACGACAAACTTGCGCTGCAGGGGTTCTACCGCGGTGCAATAGATCCCTGGAACTGGCGAATCCTCAGCGTGTGGATTGGCCCGCTCGCATGGTGGAGTTTGCTGCTGGCTGTCCTGATGGGAATGATGATGTGCATGAACATTCTTGTAAAGAAGCAATGGACAGAACACGAGAAGCTGGTTTTCCCCCTGATCCAGTTACCTATGGAAATGACATCAGAAACTGCTGGAAGGTTTTATGCGAACAAACTGATGTGGACTGGCTTTGCCATTGCGTTTGCAATAGGCTTGGTTAATGGGCTGCACACGCTTTACCCTTCTATGCCCTACATCCAGGGCATAAAGCACTATAACATCGGTCAGTTCATTGTCAATAGTCCTTGGAACGCTGTTACGCGCGGCGGCAATGGTTTTCAAATCACGATGTATCCGTTCACCATAGGGCTAACTTACTTCATACCCCTTGACCTTTCGTTTTCATGCTGGTTCTTCTACCTGGCGCGCAAGATGGTTCAGGTTCTGGGAGCAGCAATGGGTTGGGACGCGGGTGCACGCAATCAGTTTCCATACTACGAGTCCCAGGCTTCAGGAGCATGGTTGGCGCTAGGACTAATCATAATTCTTGCTAGTAAGTCCTACCTTCGAAGCGTTTGGAGGCAAGCATTCAGCCGCGACGGCAGTGGCAATCCAGCAGAGGCTGCTCTATACAGGAAAGCGTTCTACGGCTTGGGAATCGGAACGCTGCTGCTCCTGGGGTTTGCGCATCGCATGCACCTGGCAGCGTGGGCGGCGATTATCTTCTTCAGTATATACTTCATACTAGCAATTGCCATAACACGAGTAAGGGCAGAACTTGGAACGCCGCACGAAATATACTTTGTCAACCCGCAGCAGATTATGGTGAGCCTGCTGGGCTACAACTTGCTGGGGCCGGCCAATCTGACGCTCATATGGACGATGTACTGGTTCAACCGCTGTTATCGAAGCCATCCGATGCCCAACCAGCTCGAATCGTTCAAGATGGCAGACGGTGCAGGTGTAAACCTCAGGTCTATGATTCTCGTGGTCGCAATAGCTGCAGCAGTGGGAATACTGAGTTCCTATTGGTCTAACCTGGCAATATGCTACCGAGACGGAGCTCAGGCGAAATGCATGGGGTATAAGTGGTGGGTCGGGGCTGAGTCTTTCGACCGTCTCCGAGACAATCTCATTACCAGACCCGCACCGGAACCGATCCGAATGACCTATATGGCGGTTGGAGCCGCATTGGTGTTAGGATTAGGTCGACTGAGATCAGCATTTGTGGGGTGGCCTTTTCACCCGGCAGGATACGCACTGGCGGTCAGCTATGCCATGGACTACTTTTGGTTTGCAATCTTTGTCAGTTGGCTTATCAAGCTTGTGATTGTCAGGTATGGAGGAATGAAGCTCCACAATTACCTAGCTCCGATGTTTTTAGGACTGATTCTGGGAGACTTTTTCATTGGTTCCGTTTGGGCGATCATCGGACCGATCATAAAGACCCAGACGTATAAGATTTTCATTTGATCTTATACTGACCTGCTCATGTACTGCAGTTACTGGCTTGCCAATAACAGGAATATACCGAAAAATGCACGGTAGGTTACAAATGGGTCAAGAGGCTTCTTAGCCAGATAGCGCATTAAGAATGTTATCGCCACCAAACCCGCGCAAGCGGAAGTGAGTAGACCCACACCTAACACACCAAGCTCACCCCAATCAATACCAGCCTTGATCAGCTTGGCCAACTCCATCAAGCCTGCACCGAGAACAACAGGCGTGGAAAGCAAAAAACTGAATCGTGCTGCCGCTGCCCGCTCGAGATTCAAGAAGAGTCCTGCGGATATTGTTATCCCCGAGCGAGAAACACCCGGAAATAACGCTAACGCCTGCGCTACTCCGATTACGATGTAGTCTGGCCAACCCATATCTGCTATTCCGCGGCGTTTCTTACTGATTCGTTCCGCTAAGAGCATAACTAAGCCTACACCGATCAGCACGAAACCCACAGTAGGCACTAGAAAGCTCCACGAGCGCAAGCTCTCGATCTTATCGTTTAGAATAAAGCCAACGACAGCTGCAGGAATGCAGGCAAGTATAATAGGAACTACCATTCGACCGGAGATTTCAGAACCGTCCGATGTGCTGCAAAAAAACTCTGAAAGCATGCGTGCCCAATCCTTGCGAAAGTAGGTTACTAGAGCCAGGAGAGTACCCCAGTGACAAGCAACATCAAACGGTAAACCAAGATCCTGCCATTTGAAAAGCTTTGGTATGGTTACTAGGTGAGCAGAACTTGAAACCGGAATGAACTCAGTTAATCCCTGAATAATCCCCAGTATTATTGCCTGTTCGATCGTGCCCAATTTTCAACCCCATTCCCTAGTTAAACTTTTACGGCCGGAGCATTGCAGCCTTGGCCAACACGAAAACTACAGGCGGCGTAGGTCACCTGGCCGGATGTAGTACCAACGAAGTAGCTCTCTTATAATCGCTGCCACGGGTGCAGCAAGAAACATCCCTATAACGCCCAAGAACTCAGCACCTATTAAAAGAACTATAATGATCGTTGCAGGATGTAGGTGCAGCCGATGTTCCATGAGTTTCGGCAGAATGAACTTACTTTCCGCGAAGTGCATCACACACACGAAACATAACAAGTAAATGGGAAGAGCTATACTACCCCCCGAGTATATAAGTCCTACCAGAACAATAGGCACTCCACTCAGGACGGGACCGATTATTGGTATTGCTCTTGTAACCGCTGCAAAAAGTGCTAGCACGACCACATATGGCATATTAAGCAGCGCCAAAACAAACCCCGTCAGAAGCCCCGCTATTGCACAAAGAATAAGCTGGCCGAAGACGTAGCTCTCCAGGATTTCACCCACGCTGCGTCCAATCTGCATTGCGCGACGGCGTTTGTGAGGGGGAACAAGAGCGTAGAGTTCATGCGTCAGACTCTTGTAGTCGAGAAGGAAATAAAATGCGAGAACCGGAATCAGCACAAGCTCCAGGGCGTATTCAACAGACGAGGTAAGGACTCTCAAAATACGTTGGATTGAAGTAGTAATACCTGTTGTTAGTCTAGAGTAGTCAAGCTTTCCCACCAAAACCTTTACACTATCAGGTACCTTAGTATTGTACCAATCGGCGACAGACTTAAAAAGCCTGCCCAGCTGGCCAGCGTAATCCCCCACCCTTTCAGAAAAGTCGCGCAGCTCCTGTTGAATAGGATTGATAAACAGATAAACGCACAGGCTAACCAGCCCGAGAAACACCACGAAGACGACAATAGTTGAGACAAGGCGGCGGTTCCGCGGCTTCATTGGCAGCGAAGCAAACCCATGCTGGCAAAGCCAATCTACACCGGGCATTAGAGCATAAACCAGCACAATTGATGCAATCACTGAGACAAAGATAGAGCCTAGTCTTGCCAAAATATGGGGACCTTGGCTCAGAGCAAGGAAAATTACAGCAACCAGCAATACCAGCCGAACAAGCAGCCTCCAAATGACAGCAATTATATAATCCGCCTTGTTCTCTGGAAACTCGCTCATTGTTTATGAATTCCAAAATCCCGAATGGCATTCCAGATGCGCTCGGCGGCGTGGCCATCGCCGTATGGGTTTGCTACGCGCGCCATCGTTTCATAAGCAGTGCGGTCTTCCAGCAATTTAGAAGCTTCTGCGACCATTCTGTCGATATCAGTTCCGACCAGCCTAGCATTCCCGGCTTCCACGCCCTCCGGGCGTTCGGTAGTGTTTCTCAATACCAACACAGGTTTACCTAGCGACGGCGCTTCCTCCTGCACGCCTCCAGAGTCGGTCATAATAAGGTATGCCGACTTCATCAAGTGTACGAAAGGCACATAATCCGGCGGCTCAATCAGCGTCACCCTGTCGATATCCCTTAGCTCAGGAAACACGATTTCGCGTATAACTGGATTCTTGTGAACAGGAAAAACAATGTTTACATCCGGATATCGGCTCACAATGCGCTTTAACGCACAACATATCCTGCGCATCGGCTCGCCCCAATTCTCGCGCCGGTGAGCGGTGACTACTATCAATCGACCCGAGCTCACGGCTCTTTCGAGTCGCTCATCTTCAAACGTATAATCCTGAGCAGCAATCATTAACAGAGCATCAATTATGGTATTCCCCGTCACGTATATCGCCCTATCAGGTATACCTTCCGCTATAAGATTGTTACGCGCCCTATCAGTCGGTGCGAAATGCAGATCTGCCAGGACGCTCGTCAATCGGCGGTTTATTTCCTCAGGAAACGGATCAAACTTGTTTTCAGTCCGCAGTCCTGCTTCGATGTGCCCGAACGGGATCTTGTGATAAAAGGACGTAAGCGCCGCGACGAAGGTAGTGGTAGTATCCCCCTGTGCCAAAACCATGTTAGGAGATACATCGTTGAAAACTTTGTCCAACCCTTCGAGTGCCCGCGTTGTAATCTGGCAGAGAGATTGGCGTTCTAGCATAATATCCAAATCATAATCCGGCTGAAGCCCGAACGTATCCAGCACCTGTTTGAGCATCTCGCGGTGCTGCCCAGTAACAGCCAGGAACAGCTTGACCTCATTGGGATGTTTTCGGAGCTCTATAATTACAGGAGCCATCTTAAGAGCATCTGGTCGAGTACCACATACGGCGAGAACTTTCAATCGCATCCTCTTATAATCATCAGCTAAGCTTTGTATTGCGCCCTCCTAGATGCGGAGGTATCGTTCGCGCAAGAAGACGTTCACTTCACACGACTGAACAACGCGTATGCTATCGCACACAGCAGAAATGTAAGGGCATATATCACCCATATGACTTGCCGATGGGAAAGTCCTCTGTTGAGTAATCTATGATGCAGGTGTGTGGTGTCCGCCTCGTCTATTCTCCGCCCGTTAACAGCACGTCTTAATACGACGAACGTGGTATCAAAAAGGGGCACGCCCAACACTAGGACCGGCGCTGCTATCGCAACGAGCGTAGCAATCTTGAATGCCCCAGCGACTGATATTCCGGCAAGCGCAAACCCCAGAAACTGCGCTCCTACAGTTCCCATAAAAATCTTTGCTGGCGGATAGTTGTATCTCAGAAATCCCAAGGCAGCACCAGCTAGAGCAGCCGACATCACGGCACTCGCTTGAAATCTGATCCCCAGCTTCAGCGCCATAAGTGCGAGCGTTCCAGCGGCAATAACGCAAATTCCTGCTGCAAGTCCGTCCAGTCCATCCATACAATCAACTGCCTTCGTCACCATCAGCACCCATACCAACGTGATTGGCACGGCAGCGGCGCCCAACCACATAACGCGTCCACCCTGAAACGGATTGGTCATATACCTTACCTGAACGCCGAAACCCACAAGAACTACACCACCTGCCAGTATGGAAAGGATTTGTGCCCAACCGGGCAGCTCGAACTTATCATCAACAACTCCCATCAAAGCAACCAATGTGCCACCTACCAATATGCCAATGATTTGCCTGTCCAAAACAAACTTGGGATCCAACGCAACGATAAGCAGCACACCGGTTACGAATCCAAAGTACATAGCAACTCCGCCCAACAGCGGAGTGGGTCGGGCGTGGACACGTCGACCGCCAGGGTGTGCGATAATACCCCACTTCTGAGCTGACAATCTGACAAGTGGTGTCAAGACGAAAGCCACAATGGCACCCACCACCGCGGCCAACAACACTGATTTTGAGGGTTCCAATTGGACGCCGACTCAACCTATAATTTTGAGACCCGCACGGTCGCCCTGATTATACACTGTGATTTCAGAGCCTTCAAGATTCAGTTTGCGTTAATGAACTGCACAACTTGCAACAGCCCTGTACATGGAAGCACGAAACGCGGGATTGACTCACACGAAGCCCGATGTTAACATTCCAAAGGCCGGGTACACACGCGAATAGCTGCTACTGGATTGCTCAAATAAACAACCTGAAAAGATCTGAACAGTGAAAGTAGGCATTGGATCTTATACATACACCTGGTCTATCGGTGTTCGCGGACACGAGCCCGAACACCCGATGACAGCGGGCGATCTGCTTCGCAAAGCGCACGCGCTCAGTGCAGAAGTCGTTCAGATCTGCGACAACATACCACTTCACGATCTCTCTGCAGCTGAACTGGACAACTTGCGGGAGTATGCTGACGCCTCAGACATTGAAATAGAAGTCGGTACGCGCGGTGTTAGACCGGAACATTTGCTTACTTACCTATCGATAGCCAATCGTCTAGGCTCGCAACTCGTACGGGTCGTTGTCGACACAGACGGCGAGCGACCGAGTGAAGAAGAAATCATCAGACAAATCAGATCAGTCCTTGGCGAATTCGAGCAGTCAAATGTCTCGATCGCTATCGAAAACCATGATCGATTTCCGGCTCGGTCCTTAGTCAGCATCGTTGAGAAGCTCAAAAGTCCCAACGTAGGCATATGTCTTGACACTGTAAATTCCTTCGGTGCTTTGGAAGTACCTGAAGTTGTTGTCGAAGCACTTGCCCCGCTAGTTCTCAGCTTGCACGTCAAAGATTTCGAAATACGTCGCGCGAATCACCAGATGGGTTTTGTTATCGAAGGTACGCCGCTTGGAATAGGCCGCCTGAACGTTCCGTGGCTTTTGAACCGTATACGGTCCGCGGGACGTGACCCCAACGCCATCATTGAGCTGTGGACACCACCAGAGCATGATTTGTCCGCAACTTTGGCAAAGGAAGATTCATGGGCTCGAGAAAGCCTGACGTACCTCCGGCGAATAACAGCCGAAGTGTGATGCACTCCTACGTTAAGAGCAAGCGCACGTGTCCATTCGACCAGTTAGCGAATAGCTATAAGCCGAACTTTTCCCGCACTTGGAAAAGCTCGCGCGCATTCTCGACCATTATTCGGCGCACGACATACTCGACATCTTTCTCCGGAAGCCACCTCTCCTCAACAAGTTCAGATATTGCCTGAACTATTCCGCGGCGAGCGATCTCGGCGTGTCCTACAACCGTTTCTGCCGTCCGATAGTCGCCTCCGAATGTTAGAATCTTTGTTGCAGGTGCTGCCGTCAGGAATTCTTTCAAGAAGCGCACGCAAGCGACCGGATTGATAATCCAAGCCCAACACATGTCCGCGTACGCGTTGGCATAGTGCTTGCAGATGGCTATGAGTTCGTTTTCATAAGGATAGTTGATGTGCATAAGCACGTAAGGAGTATCAGGATGCGCCATAAGCAAGTTGCAGATATCGCCGCCGTTGTACCTAAGAGTGTGAAGAGGCATTCTGCTGTGGCCTGCGTAATAGCCGCAGTGCAGTTTGACGGGCAGACCGTACTCCTTAGCTTTGCCAATGCAATAATGGAAAAGATGGTCCTGAATGGCTTTATTTTCCTCAGGCCTTAGGTAAGCGCCGTTGAGGCTGCGCTCAAAGATAGTTGCAACATCGTCGGCACTTACAACCGTGAAGTCAAGTCGGCGACTGTAGTTCATCTGGTTCTTGGTTGCGACCGCGTGTGGACCAAACTTGGCGAATATGCCGTCGATTACGTTGTGATAATCTCGAATGGTCTTGACTTCCGATACTCCAGCCATTTGCCAGATGTCTTGGTCCCGCCAGTTGGAAACCAGTGGCGGCGTTCCGATGTCTTGCAAAAGAATGTCGGGGTGCTCAGTTTCGCAGAACACCTTGCGTTCCAAGGAGTTTACTTGACAGTGGTCAATATTTGCTACTTCTTTAAGAACATGACCCGTGAAACCTGGCCTGATAAGCTCTCGAACCTTTTCGTTGAGACGACCCACGCTGGAATCCGTTATGTCCTCCTCACCGTAGAGCCTCTGAACAGTGAGCCGTACAGAAAGCAAATATCCTGTGTTTCGACATGCTTCGTAGTACGGTTTGATCAATTTCCATTTCTCTTCCCACGGAACGCCACGAGTCATTGCGCGTTTGAAATCGGCCGGAGGCATCCCTGCAACCTGAAGGTCAGAATCAGCGTAATGACTGAAAAGAACGGCGAAGTCGTCTAACCGAGAACCGTCGGCTGGTTCTAGCCTTAGCTTTTCCTCCATTATGTGTTCGTGTGTGTCGGCAAGAGGCGTGGAGTCGACCAATTGGGCAATGTCGGAACGAAGGGACATTTCGATTATCCTCCTGTAGGTGATAGTCACGTCGAATGCGCCTAGTGGATAGTTAGTCTTTTCAACAGCAGGTTACTTCTTTCGGATCCGACAAATTTATACAGTACACGAGGATTTCTAAAGGGTTTTCTAGAACCAGCAAAGAATGCAATAGGCGGCGATTTGCTATGCCAAGATAACATCAAGTAGACTCGCCCAGGAGAAGTATATGCGCAGGCGTGTAGCTCTGATCGGCGCCGGCGGGAAGATGGGTGCGCGTATTACGGACAACTTCCTGCGTTTGAGCAAAGATCCAGACTCCAGCCCGTACGAAGTATCGTTTTGCGAAAAATCAGAGGCAGCTGTCAAAAATCTCAGGCAAAAAGGTATAAGCATCACCCCCTCTGACGACGCAGTTCGCCGAGCGGATTTTGTGGTGTTAGCCGTTCCTGACGCTCTCATTAGATCCATCAGCTCGAACCTATGCCCGCTCGCAAAATCTGGGGCAACTTTTGTGCTGCTCGACCCCGCTGCAGCTGCGCTAGGTGAGGTAACAATTCGCGAAGATTTGAACTACGTTGTCTGTCATCCGTGCCACCCACCTTTGTTCTTTGAACAGCCTACTCCGGAAGCAAGGCGGGATTTATTTGGCGGCATAGCGGCGATCCAAGACATAGTGATCGCTTTGTTCAGCGGTAGTGAATACGCCTATGAACCAGCGGAGGAACTCTGTGAGGTAATGTTTGCGCCGGTACGAAATGCTTATAGGATAACGGTAGAGCAGATGGCTATCCTTGAACCAGCCATGGCGGAAGTCGTCGCTGCATCAGCAGCGTGCCTGATGCGCGACGCAATGGAAGAGGCTGTAAAAGCCGGCGTACCTCGAGAAGCTGCTCACGCTTTTATGATGGGACACGCGCAGATCGCACTGGCAATTGCTTTCGGAGCGATCTCTTCACCTTTTTCCGATGCAGCTAAGGTAGCGATCCGCTGGGGCACCGAACAGATCATAAACCCCAACTGGCGTTCCGTGTTCGAACCGGACCAAATACGTGCGGTGATCCGGGAAATGCTTTCAACCAATCCCGATCGAAAGGAATAGCATCATGACAATTATCGATGCTCACGCCCACCTTGGCAGAGATCCGGTCTTTGACGTTGATTTCACCGAAGAATCCCTTTTGGAATCTCAGAAATCGAATGGGATAAGCGTAACTCTTGTGCAACCTCCAACCGTTCACGATTTGGAGGGCATAAAGAAATCCCACGATGCGGTAGCTGACCTAGCACGACGATTTCCTGGAAGGTTCTACGGAATCTGCTGCCCAAACCCTCATCTGCCCGGCACACAGTTCCAAGATGAGGTTCGGCGGTGCATAGACGAATTAGGTTTTGTCGCACTCAAGCTGCACCCATTTGGTCATGCAGTCAATCCGCTTGGAACCGACGGCAGAAAGGTCTTCGAAACTGCTGAGATGTTGCGTATTCCGGTCATGGTGCACACGGGCCCAGGTGTGCCCTGGACACTTCCGTCGTTACTGCGGCCTATTGCAGAGGCACACCCAAACTTGAAGGTGATAGTTGCCCATGCAGGACACAACATGCTTTCTGCTGAAGCCGGCTTGCTTGCTGAAAGCTGTTCCAACGTGTACCTCGAGCCGAGTTGGGTAAGCGGATTGACGATTGAGAGCTGGATAAGAATTCTAGGAGCCCACAGGATAATGTTCGGCTCCGACCACGGCGAAAATGCTGGAACCGAACTAGCAAAATACCGGAGCATGAAGCTTAGTCAGGAGGAACTAGCAACGGTACTCGGCGGGACTGCTGCGTTCGTCTTTGGAATACCACGGTAACGAGGTGTCGAAGGAAGTGGACAAACTGCGTTTCGCAGTGATAGGGTGCGGTTTTTGGGCGCCCTATCAGATTTCAGGATGGCTCGAGGTCGGTGGTGTAGACCTAGTAGCAGTCTGCGACAAGAACAAGTCCAAAGCTGAACAGATTGCTCGTCGATTCCAGGTGCCGCGGGTATATGAAGACGCGGAGTCTCTTTTTGAGAGTGAAGACATAGACTTTGTCGACATAATCACTGGTGTTGAATCGCATGCTCCGCTCACGTTTCTAGCCGCACAGCGAGGAATATCTATCATTTGCCAAAAACCGATGGCGCCAGACTTGGACACTGCCCGGAAGATGGTTGCTGAATGCAGGTCTAGAGGGGTATCATTTTTTGTTCACGAAAATTGGCGATGGCAAGTGCCCATCAGAAAAGTCAAACGCGCTATGACGGAGAGCAACATAGGACGACCGTTCCGCGCGCACATCCTCTACGCAAACAGCTATCCGGTATTCGAGAATCAGCCATTTCTTAAGGAACAGGAGAAATTCATTCTTGCCGATATGGGTCCACACATACTTGACGTCGGTCGGTTTCTTTTCGGTGAAGCCAGGCGCGTCTATTGTCAAACTACGCGGGTGAATGCAGAGATCAAGGGCGAAGACGTGGCAACAGTTATGATGCTGATGGAGCACGATGTGACGGTTAGCTGCGAGCTGTCATACGCAAGCAAGCTGGAGCACGACCGTTTTCCGGAAACATTTATACGGGTAGAGTGTGAAAACGGCTCAGTAGAACTGGGACCTGACTACTGGGTGAAGGTGACTAGAAATGGCATAACTACGGCCACAAGGCAGTTGCCTCCGGCATATAGTTGGGCGATGCCGTCGCATCAAGTTGTGCATGCTAGCATAGTGGACTGCAATGCAAACCTCTTGAAAGCTCTGAGCAGCGGCTCCGCAGCCGAAACCACAGGCGAAGATAATCTGCGCACAATGGAGCTGGTTTTTGCTGCTTACGAATCGGCCCGCACAGGAAAGGCAGTAAATCTCGATGGTTAATCGATATCCCAAAGCCCAGCGGCGCGCATCAATCTTTCAAACTCGAGCTTCTGCCCCTCAGTCAAGTCGACTAGCGGTAACCTACAGTGCCGCATCGGAAAGCCACGGCGGCTGAGAACGTACTTATTCACGGCGAACTCTGGAAATGCGGAATAAATGTGCCGCGCCATTGACAAGCGCATTTGGTACTGTGAGGCATCTCGGCCTTCTAGAAAGGTTGTGTAGAGCTCTGTAACAAGGCGCGGGAATGCGTTGGGCATCCCGGTCACGTGTCCTGCACCTCCCGCGGCAAGAACAGCCAGGCAGTGATGGTCGTCGCCTACAAACACGCGCAACTGCGGGAACGTCTTGATGTAATGAAGTGTTGAGTTTAAGCTGCCTGAGCTATCCTTAATGCCCGCCAAATGAGGATAGCAAGCCAACCCTTCAATAACCGCGTCGCTGATTCTCACGCCGCTGCACTGGGGAATATTGTAAAGGAAAATCGGGATTGAAACCGCCTCAAAAACGCGCTTGTAGTACTCAGTCAACCCATTATCCGTAGCGTAGGAGTAGAAGTACGGTGGAACGACCATAGCTGCGTCGGCACCAACGACTTCCGCAAATCTGGTCAGCTCAATCGTTTCTCGAAGATTCGAACAGCCAGTGCCCGCAACCATAAACATTTTGCCTTTATACGAAGCGCTTGTCTCAAACAGAGCCTTACGCTCGTCTATCGTCATGCTAGGAAACTCGCCGTTCGTGCCAGACACTACGAAACCGTTGCAGCCACCTTCTTCAACAAAGCGCAGCAAGCGCTTGACGTACTCCAGATCGATCTGGTCCTCATCATCAAAGGGCGTCAGGATTGCAACTACTATTCCCTTGAACCTAGTCATAGATACGCTCCAACTGCTCAAAAACTGCGAAACTACTCGACTTGGTCGCGTTCAGATCTCGCTGCAGCCTCAAAAGGTTGAGTGCCAGCCAACCCGCGCCCGCACGGGCATCGTAAACATACGTCGTTGGCCTTCTGGGACGCGCGTACAAGTCGAAGCTCAAGCCGCTTACGAAAAGGCCATTGTGCAGGTAACGCGTTATCGCGTCATCTGCTAACGTCTGAGCCTTCACAAGATATTGTTTGTCCCCTGTAACCTCGTAGAGATCAAGCGCAGTACTAAGAACTGCCGATCGTGCTTCAATAGCATCAGACACCAGTGACCTCTCAACCACAGAATCAAACTCCACCTCCGGAGTCACGTTCTTTACCACTACGTCAGCAAGCTCCAGCATTTCAGAGTCCTTCGTCAGCGAGTATGCAAGGGCAGCCGCTTTGGCACAGCGGATCGGTCCTTCCCAATAATCTGCGAGTTCTCCAGGCCGGGCATCGGTTCCATCGCAGTTAACCTCTGCTCGAAAACTACTCTCGCCGATTCTGAAATACTTGTTGTATGCCCTGAGGTAGGCATGGGCTTTTTCCAAAAACTCTGGCTCTGGGGACCATTGGTATGCTCGCATCAGAAAAAGCGAAAGCTCACCGATCCCACTGCCTGAACAAGTCTTTGGGCCGCCCCAATGCTCTTGAACGCAGTGGCGTACCAGATTCGTTTCAGGGTTGCGAATTCTCCAGAACACTTCACTCATCTTTTTTGCCCACACCAGGTATTTGGGATCGCCTGTTTTGGCATGAGCAAGCGCAAAGGCGTGAGCGAATAATCCAGTGTGCTTAATGAATGTGTAGACGTCATCTGATCTTCCGGAGTAGTACTGGGAATGCCGGTTGCATATAAACGTTTCGTAGTCGTGGATCTTGAAATCGTAGATCGCTTCTATCTCGTTTCGAGTTTTCTCCGGGTCTTTCTCCCACAGAATGTCGTATATGGTAGTCCAGCGCTCGAGTTCGTGACCATAGTAGAAGTAGTGCCATCCCGATGTTTGAAAGCACCCGCCAATAAGGTAATCGAGAAAGACATTGTAGAAAATGTGCTCGCCCCAACCAAATATGCCAGTCTGCTCGCTGACAAGGTTGTCTAAGAAGAAATCGAGGTACGCGTCGGCTGCGGCGCGGTACTTTGCGTCACCTGTCATGTCTGAAATCAGGTACATGGCGCGTATCGTCCCCTGGTCGTAGATCAAATTTGAACCATGCAGATGGCTTTTCCAGTAGAACCCAAAATCGCGATACAAATACTCGAAACTGATAGCGTAATCCCTATCAATCTTCTCCGGAGCCTTCGGCGGAGTATAAGTTTCAGGATCTAAGCAAAGACAGAATACTGGCGTTTCCCTTTTTCCATAGCGATCCGTGCCCTTCTCAATCAGAGTTGTGAGGAATTCTTTTGACGCTTCGAGATACTTCTGTTCCATTCTTGCTCCTCGTTTTTTTACGATCATCAATTTCTGTCTCGCAAACAAACAGCTCAACGCGATAAACAACCCTGTCGCACTCGTCGGTTCTGTTACAGCCCCGAGCCTCATGATGGTACTGATTTTCGTGTTGTCGAGGTAGTATGTGGAGTAGCCGGGGTCCCAGTTCTTCGCGAACTGTGAGAATAAGTGTATTCCAATACCTCTTGCATACACGGGCACCAAGCTGTTGGTATGGCTAGTAGAGTTCCACGCAAAATGCACGCCCGCTGTCGGGAGAATACCAGCCCCGGGACTAGCCAGCGGTATGTTTGGAAATATACCGGATGCTCGCGTTATGTAACCTGTTTCGTGATCACCGGTAACGATCAACAACGTATCCTCCCACGCAGGATCGACTTGACTCACCCACTCCACCACCGCCGCCACGGCCTGGTCGAAGCCGATCATTTCGCCAATCGTCTGGTTTATGTTGTTTGCGTGCGATGCCCAGTCAATTGCCCACCCTCAATCATTAGGAAAAAGCCCTTCGAGTTGCAATCCAAAACCTGAAGTGCAGCCAGCGACATCTCAGCCAGCGTTGGGTTTTCAGGGCTTGCCCCTGCCCCATTAGCGTTTCGGTACTCAAGATTTCCTCCTGCACCACCAAATAACTCGAACAATTTCGAGGCGCCGGCCGCCGCGTATGCAAGTTAGAGCGCTCCGTTTACACCGGGGCTGCGCTCAACAAATGTCCAGCCTTGCCCTGTAGTGCCGCTCTTGAGAGCACTGTACTCGCCCGACCCAATGTAGCTGCTTGCCCAATACAGATGACCGCCTCCAATGATAACATCGATCGTTGGCGTGTTTCCGCGAGCTCCTTTTCCGTCGCCGTAGGACGTTATCATTTCCCGTGCAATCGCAGTGTAGTTGTCGCGGTGGTTATTGTGAGCTACAAAAGCTGCAGGAGTTGCGTGGCTGAACGGAACAGTTGAAACCACCCCCGCCGCTAATCCCAGCTCACGTGCGTATTCGGACATTGTCTGCAGCCGAGCGGCATCGTTGTGACTGGTAGCTATGTTGCCGTTGTCAGTCTTCACACCACACGACAGCGCAGTCGCTGCAGACGCGGAGTCGGTAGCTCCGCTCTTCACGTAGTTGAAATCGCTCCAAGCAAGTGAGGAAGAGTAGTTACCACCGTATTCGTAGGTCGTGCAAGCGTATTTTACAGGTAGGCCATCCATTGCCAGCGGAACACCAAGATAGTTCCTGGCTATTTCCATGTGTTTGAACCCCATGCCGTCGCCTATCATTAAAATGACGCGGCACCCGAAAACATGCCCACAAGTTGCACTACGGCGACAATTACAGCCATGGTGCGCCCAGCGAAACCAGACAATTTCACTCTAACAATCTCCTCTTCCTCTATTCCTAACTTTTCTGCGTGATACACAGTACTGTTCGGATTCTACCATGCCATCCGATCAACCATAACGGGCAACCACTGTCAATCTGCCGCCTTTCCCAGGCAATGTGACCTTTCTATGAGCCCAGCATTTACTCTCGATTCATGTTGCAAGCTCACAGGACTGAGATAAGTAAGGGCCTCTTTGAGTTCGACGACATTGTCGTGTTTCATCCAACCCGTTGGTATGCCGTACCCTATCGCGAGATCGTTTCCCATCTCAAGAACCAGCATCTATCGCATGTACCGGATGAGCTTGCTTCGTTGAGTGTTTTGTACAAAAAGCCGCCCCAAGCAACAGGTTGCCCATACTGCTGTCACAGCGGGGATTGGCTCTACGGCTGCCATACTACTTACACCGAAACTCGTTCTCGGGTTATTATAGTACAAGATATTTTGGATTAAGCCAATAGCCTAGTCGTGTTCGGTAATATTGGTTCAAACAATTGCGCAAACCCAATTTTGCATGGTATGATGCGACTATGAAATTCTGCGCATTATTGTCGATCCTGCTAACAGCAACTTCCCTGTATCCCGCGGGCGCGTATTTACGTATTCACCCTGAGAACCCACGGTATTTCCAGGAAACGACCACCGGCGAACCTGTCCTAATAGCGTCGTGCGCAGGTGTTGTTCCTACTGCCCGCGACTGCGACTATGTTCGCCAGATAGCCGAAATGCGCTCCCATCACATTACATATGGACGCGTTTGGCACTTCTTGCCGTGGGGCGGTAGCGCTGCCATTTGGCCTTGGGCCGAAAGCAAAACTCCTGGCGGGTTCTGGGGAGGTCGAGGTGGTTATAAGCTCGATTTCAACGTATGGAATCCGCTGTACTGGAACCGACTGCGCGACGCGATGGCGCGTTGTGAACGGGCTGGCATCTACTGCGAGATTCATCTGTTCGATCGGTGCGGTATGTCTCCACCATCAAAAGACCGATGGGGAAATAACCCGTGGGCCTCAGATCATAACGTCAACAACCTAGAGACGCCCGACTCCTCAGGCGACGGAACCCCGGAGTTTTACAAGATCAAGGAGAAGCCCAACCTGAGGTACCACCAGGAAAGATATGTCCGCAAGATGATCGACGAGACAATCAGGTATTCCAATATGATCTACGAAATCGAAAACGAACACTGGGCATACAACAATCCTGAATGGGCCGCCTACTGGGGCAGGTTCATAAAGGACTATATCCGTGAAAAATACCCCGATTCCCCGAGACTTGTCTCATATTCAAGTTTACAAGAAGATTTGGAAGCCTTTTACGATAGAGACGAAGTAGATATAATTAATCGGCACTTCGGCAATGAGGCAGAACGCAACCCGGACGTGCTAAACCGCTACATAGAACCTCGGTGGTCAAAAGGAAAACCTATCAACATCGACGAATTTGCAAACGGTGTCAGCGACCCTACCCTACTGCGAAGAATGTGCTGGATTATCGTTGTCTCAGGTGGACACTTTCATATTGAAGACTGTGAGCCGTCTGCAAAGCCTTTCGACATCTGCGAAAACATCAGGCAGTTTAGATTGCAGTCCAAATGGGATTTTATACACTCTGCCCCAAACAGAAGACTCGTAACTACTGCAAACGGTTACTGTATGGCAAACCCTGGTAAGGAATACGTGGCATACTTTCCCAAAGGTGGAAGGATAGGGCTGCTAATCGACAAAGGGCACTATACAGCTCGATGGTGGTCAACTACCCAAAATAGATTCGCAGGCAGTATAGAATTCCAGCACCACGGCGGCGAGAAAATATTCTACACTCCTACAGACGACGACTGGGTGCTGCATATCGCAAGTACACATTAACAACAAGAAGTTACTCGTCGATAACACGTTCGAGAATGGCGCCTCAGTTTGTTAATCCACGAGATGTTCTACCTGGTTGAATGACTCTAGGACTGCGCATTATAATTTAGGCTTAGATGATAGCTTGTGACATTGAGGAGTGCTATCCAAGTAATGGCGACGCAGAGATTCAGCCTACTGAAGATGAAACCAGGACGCAGGCCGGAGTTTATAGGGCCATTGGCTCGCGCACTAGGTCCTCGCCTTGCAAGCAATAAGATACTGAGGTTGGCGGCTATAGCCCTGGCTGCCACTGAGATGGATGAAGTCGAGCTCTTGGGAATGGAGACGGACGTTTCCGAGGACGGGACTTTCTCTGCTAGAGCAATCGGTCCTCTGGCAATGCTTCCACTAGCCAAAAAAGCGGTGGAAGGCGTACAGACCGCTATCCGGAAAAGGGGCAAGCCCTACGCAATGCGAAACGGTACGCTTATTTTTACATCCTACCAACCGCCTGTACCCTCGAACGCATCGATGAAACTTCTAGGAAGCAGACTGATGCTTCAGTTCACCGGGCATCCACAGCCCACCGTTTGCACACTGCAGGTGACAACGCGTTGCCAGGCAAACTGTATACACTGCTCAGCTGCCCGACATAAACGCAAAGACTTACCGGAACTCTCAACCGACGAATGGAAAAAGGTAATTCGCGAGGCAGAAAAGCTCGGCGTGGTAAGCGTTGTTTTCACTGGTGGAGAACCTTTGCTTAGGCCGGATATATTTGAGCTGATTGAGTGGGTAGATAAGAATGAAGCGGTAGCGTTGATGTTTACCAACGGTATGATGCTGACCGAGGAGAATGTGCAAAAACTGGTGCAGGCAGGGCTATGGTGCGTGCACGTTTCGATTGATTCACCAGATCCCCACGCACACGATGAGATGCGGCAACTGCCAGGCGCTTTTGAGAAAGCCATCGAAGGACTGAAACGGTGCAAAGAGGCTGGCCTGCTTGCTGGAATTTCCACCTACGCAACCCCTGAGCGACTCCGTAACGGACAGGTAGTGCAGATGATCGAGCTAGCAAGATCGATCGGCGTCGACGAGATAACTATATTTGACGTCGTTCCAACCGGAAGACTCTTGCTGGAGGATAGTAAGCATCTTTTATCCGACGAGGATAAGATCGAACTTTGTCGCCTCGAGGAGGAGTACAACCGTACGAAGCCACCTTTAGTGATCACGCAGGCGCACGTCAACGGTCCTACCGGTGTGGGCTGCTATGCAGGCTGGTGCCAGTTCTATATGACTGCCTACGGTGACGTGACCCCTTGCGATTTCACGCCGCTGACATTCGGTAACGTGCGCGAGAAAGCCCTGGAGGAAATATGGTCGGATATGATATCGCACGAGGGGTACGCCTGCCACAAGAGCTCCTGCAGGATGCAGGATCCTGAGTTTCGCGCAAAATGGATTGACAAAATTCCTCTGTCCGGACCGTTTCCCTATCCCGTGGCAGATTTAGACAAACTAGGCGATATAGATCTATCTCACGACGACATTGAGAGAGTTGGACACTACTCTTCGGTCGGGATTAAGCACTAAGGGGTCTTACCGCCAGCAGGGAACCGGCCAGACAACTAGAGCGTCGACTGAGAATGCCTCGTTGGAATCTAAAGTCTGAACTTATCTTCCTGTTGTGATTTTCCTTAAATCGGACCACGAACGTATTCGAATAAAGCGCCTGTTGGTTTCCCAACCAACGGGCACCGATCCTTCAATCACGCCCATCAAGATAACAAAGTCGCCGACAGCAGCGGGCACGTTTGCATCAGGGCACTTAACCATTACCCCGATGCGACCCTGATAATCCTGAATACCCGACCCGTCATCTACCCAGATAGTATCGTTGAGTTTTGCCATCACCTTGCCCACAACTCGCACGAGGAGCCCCATGTTGTTCAGCCCAATTCCCGGTCGACCGCCATATTCCATTACGCCAGGTAACTTTGCGTGTGAACCCTCAATGGCAGCTCCGCCTATTGTGCGACACGTCATTCCTCGCGGCTTAACATCATGTCCCGAAGAAATTTTTCCTATCGGTTCTATAGGGGTAAGCTGGCGCTCCGACGGCTTACCGCTTACATAGCGTGTAGTTATCTTGCCGGTGATATGAACCAAATCGCCAACACTGACATCAGTGCCACCGTAGACAACTCGAATACCCGACGCGCCGTTTACATCTTGGACATAGATATAGCCCAGCGTCGGAAACACCGCCGAGACAACCTTCTGTTTCAAATCTACCACTGCGCCTTCAGGGGCAAGCTTTGCCTCAAGGCACGAGATCAAGTGTGGTGAAGCCGAAGCGTATGCCGGCAACGCAAAGTGTCCGTCCAGATCGTGGGTGAAAGCAGCATAGTAGTAAGTAACACCGTTGAGCAGCCCGGTGTGCTCGAAAGTGTCAGAAGTGCCTGGCATAGCCAAGCGGTCGCAAAGTCTCACGCCGTCGTTGGGACCCGTCGGGAAACCAGTTTCTTTGAACTGAATGACGGTACCAACAAAATTGGGACTTAGGGGGTTTGTCCACACGAGTCTGTTGATGCCATCAGATGGTGTCACCGCAAAGGTGGTTACTGGGTTTGGAGGAGTTGCAGTTACTGACAAGTCAAGATGGGTGGTTTGGTTTACCATCACCTGAACATTTGAGACGGTTTGTCCTAGGTAATACAACTTGTTAGCGGAGACGGTGTAGATACCCGGAGGAAGAACTAGAGAGTAGCTGCCACCAGTCACGGTAGCCGTCTCGAAGGCACCTGCACCAACCGTAACTCCGGAGACTCCGGCACCGAACTGATCGGTTACTCTTCCAACAAGGACTCCCGCCGGCTCTGGAGGGCGCACTATGTGCTGCGTATACCACGTGTTATAGACACCCGTGCCGCCAGACTGATTCGAATTGTCCTCCCAAACGACTGTAAGAATATTTCCCCCGTAGCTGATATCTGCGAATATTGAATCAGACCCTGCAGTGTTGGAAATGTTTACCCACGGGCTCCAAGAACCTGACGAGTTGGTAGTATACCAAATATCTCCAACGCCGTACGAGCTTTTATCTGCGACCACATGGCAGAACCCGTAATCGTCGACCGCAATTTTTGGTCTCAGCAGATTCGGAACGTTTCCCGGTAAAGCAACGGGAACCGTCCACGATGAACCATTCCATTTTTGATACCAGTTTTGTCCCTCGGCATTGTATACAATATGCACTTGGTTGTCGGGACCGACTGCCATCCCAGGAGTGGCAGGACCAGTTGCTTTGGTTGAGATTTCTTGTCTGGGAAACCAAAATCCCTGCACGCGTCGCCTTGCATTTATGTGGTAGTCACCGGTTATTCGCTCAGCCCAAATTACTGTGACGTCCCCGTTCGGTGAAACAACAATACTCGAATTTACCGAGCCATAAACTGCTCCGCCAGGAGTGTCGGAGATGTTAAACGCGGTGCTGAAACCATTGCCGGCCCACTCAGAGAAGAACACATCATAATTGTCTTCAGCGTATAATGCCTCGTCCCACGTGACGGTCGGCCCAACAGGCCCTTTTGCAGCTATCGACGGACGTAGTGATTTGATTGGCGTGTTGCTGGCATTGTAAATAGGTCCCCACGCGCCACAGAACTTGCGGTACCAAATTTCGAAATTAGAACCTGTCTGATCACTAACCCAAGCAGTGTGAATATCAGCGCCATTGACGCAAATCACCGGCGAATAACAGTGTATTGATCCGCCTTGCGATATCTGAGCTGGAGATGCGAACGTTCCACTTGTGTTCGCGGTATACCATATTTGGAACGTAGTGCCTCCTACCCGTTCCCGCCAAACCACGTGCGCCGCGCCCGTCGAATCAGAAGCGACTCGCGGGTCGAGGCTGTCCTGCGATGTCGTGGCAACCGGTGCAGGTGTCGTCCAACACAAACCAATATTTGATACCAACGCAGACGTCAAAAAAATAATTAAATAGCGAAAATTATTTCCCCTCACCTGAACACCACCAAATCCGAAAGGTCGCGTATACGCACCTGGCGCCTGTTCGTAGGCCAACCGACAGGCACCGATCCTTCTACCACACCAGTTGCACTCACAAAGTCGCCAATTCCTACGTTAGGTGCACTTGGACACCTAACGCAAACACCCTCCCTGCCACTGACATCAGGTATGCGGTTGCCATCGTCCAACCAGATATAACTTCCCACAATGGATGTCACCTTCCCCACTATCCTAACAAGCAAACCCATTGTGTTTATACCGATTCCGGGATTACCTTGCGCGTCCACTACGCCTGGCTGATAGGGAAGAACAGGTGCACCGCCAACGCAAAGGCAACCTATACCAACAGGGCTCAAGGGTTGTGAGTGAGAAACGATTTTGACAGATGATGCAGCAAACTGTCTTTCGGCGGGTTTGCCACTTACCAGGCGGGTTGAGATTGACCCTTGGAGGTCAACAATGTCCCCAACAGTCAATCCGGCTGTTGAACCCGTCACGCGCAATCCTGAAGTTCGATCCAGTTCCTCTACATAGAAACACCCATCTGCAGGAAACACCGCCGTAATCGATTTTCCGCGAAGATACAGTGCTGTGCCGTCTGGAAAAGACTTCGCACCCGCACAAGAGATTGGATGCGGAGTCGCAGAAGCGAGCACTGCCGGGGCAAAGTTTCCGCAGTCGTCGTGCGCAAATGCAGAGTAGTAATAAGTGGTTCCGTTTGACAAGTTCGTGTGGACAAACTGGTCAACCGCCCCTGGCAGACCGCTTCTATCGCACAAGAGGTATCCGTCATTAGGAGTTGAGGGGTAATTTGTTGTCTTGTACCGAATCATTGTCGCGGAGAATCCAGGCGACGTCGGATTATTCCAGAAAAGTCTTACCTCACTGTCAAATGCCTCCGCTAAGAAAGAATTAACTGGATCTGGCAGACCACAGGCGCGCTTTACTGAATAAAAAATGCTTGCCGGAGAACCGACCTTGCGTTCCTCCCAAACGGCAATGGGGGAATTTCTACCGTCCAGCGCGAGCGCACCGAAGTCGACCTTCTGCGTATCTGAGCCGACAGATACCAGTTCCGAGGGAGAAAAGGTCGACAAGTCGTAGGTTCTGTAGAAAAGCTCCAACGGATCGCCCTGAGTGTATACGTAATGAAGCACGTTGTTCGTATCAAAAACTCCGTCTTGGAACCACTGCGCTCCAAGGTTCAACGGAGACGTCCAAGAGTTGCCATCCCACCGGCGGTAAGCCTGGACGTTTTGAGATCCTCCGAACTTGTCAATCCAGAATACGCTCGGTCTATCCTCGCGATCCAAGATAATCCTGGGACCTTTGCCATATGTCTGAGACGAAATCATAAACCATTGGTTAGACGGAAGCCAAGCAGACGGGCTGCCCAGATTAGTGTTCTTTGTATACCACACTTGGAATGTATTGCCGCCGAGGGAGTCGTCGTGCCAAACCACATGCACGTTGCTTCCAAACCGATCCACTGCTATATCCGGCGATACGGAGCCATAAGCGTATCCTGTCGGATTCTGTGAAATGTTATACGACTGCAGCCAGACACCAGCCTGTCTCTTTCGGTAGATGATGTCACCTGCCCCGCCGGTCATATTACCCTGGGTCCAAACTACATGAACGTCGTTGAACCGGTCTACGGCGATTCTGGGTGTTTTACAGGAGTCTGCGTCGGTGCCAGCGCCAGGGCTTATCATAGTGGGACCAGTCCAAGCTAACCCGTTGTGCTCCCAATAATACACGGTGTACGGTGTGTTGGTGGTTCCGTCGACCCGCCAAATGCCCACAACGTGAACATGATTGTCGGAGCTTACAGCTATGTCACATTCAGGTTCTTTAAAGTTCGGACTCGGCAAGTCATACGGCGGGGACCAGTTGAGTCCATCCCAACACCGATAAATGAGATTGAGCTGTCCTCCGGAAGCTTGCAAGGGATATACACAGTGCACACGGCCGTCCGGGCCTGCAGCCACGGCAGGAGCACTCGCTCCCACTGCTCCAGGCGTAATGCAGACTTCGGGACTCCAACCTGCGCTCGCAATAGACCCCCAAAGGAATCCTTGAAACAGACTTATGAGCGTGAGCGCTAACCTGTAGCGACACATTGAGGTTGCCAAGAAATACACATTGGGCTGATTTTGCTCGTCTGTTCCTATTCGTAATATTCGTAATATAAACTGCAGTTTTCAATTGTCAAGTAGATCAACGAGACACGCGCTGAACATACTTTTCCCAATGCATCTTGCGCTTTGTAGACTCAGTAGACATATACCTGACCTTTCCGAATATAGGTCGCTCCCGAAAAGGTCTGTCGTGTTTCCCGTATATGCACCATGCTATGTTAGCGTAGCCGTTTGGGTCACGGCCGTCTAGAGCGTACTTGTCATTTAGGTATATCGCAGTCGAAAGAGCATCTTCTGGACTCGCACACCATTCCAGTAGTTTCTTTGCCCAAACCATTCGCATGTAGGGATGGATCGTACCGTATCGAAGAAGTTCCAACTGCGCTGCGTTCCATAGTTCGTCATGCGTGCCTGCGCCCTCCAGTTCATCCCGCGTGTAGATTTCAGGTCTGGGATCACCACGGTGCTTATTTAGAGTATCAAGAGCCCATTGAGGAGCTGCTGCCAAAGTGGAATAGTCAGGGTTATAAAGGCAGAAGTTGATAGCAAGCTCGCGCCGAACTATGACCTGCTCTAGAAAAGCATCTATGCAATCATTAGGCACATCAGCAGCGCCTACTTCAAGCGCAACCCTCAGGCTAGATATCTGCCCAAAATGCAAGTAGGGGCTCAGCCCGCTTGTTGCTTCGGAACCGATGTCGTTTCGCTCGGACGCATAACGGGGAAGCTTTTCCTCAATAAACCTTTGAATAATCTTCCGCGCTTGAGAAGCACCTCCAATTCTATCTGGCACCGGCGGTACGTCATGATCCGCATCGATCGAATACACTATTTCCTCCACGTCCAACTTTGTTAAGTCTATTCCTTCAACATTCGATCGCCACGGCCTATCAGGTTTAGTAGGAGGAAACTCGACTAGCCAGTCAGGTAACAAGCGGAGTATCTTGGGCCGAAGCGTGTACGCTCCCCACTCTTCTCGATCGCTAATCCGAGCCGGCACTATGGTTTCAGCATCAACTTGAAAGAGCCTGACTTGAAGGCGCGATGCGGCATTGGCGCGCCACCCTCGTCCGACGTTTAGATAGTCTTCATCGACAACGACAGCACAAGCGTTGAGCTCTTCTGCAATGGATACGACGCCATCGGATGGGTTTTCGCGACGCAGGGCAAAGCCTATCCCTTGGTCTCGCACATCTAGGGCTGTTTCCTTGAGTCCCTCTAGCATGAACTTGAATGCCCTATGGCTCGCCATAGGATAGCGGTCGAAAAGGCCGAAGTAAGTCACAACGGGCTTTCCCAATGAGTTTGCCAACTCTACGGCAAACTTCAGTGCGAGGTTATCCCGGGCACGTTGGGAACGCTGCATCCAGTAGATTACGCACGTGCCGTCCGAAATTACTGGACGGCTGTTGAGGTTGATTACTCGCCTGTGAAACGGGTCAAGCGACAAGTGGTATCAGCCTGGCTAAAACAATAGACCCCGCGGGTGCCGTGTGTCTACCGAGTTTTGAACCCTAGCAAACCAGGGTGGAACCCGCTGATGAACCTCGCGATTCCCCGCTTACAACGGGGCTGCCACTCGGAATCACCAAGCCAAGGTTCCTAAAGTAAGAGTGTCGGCTCAAACTTCCTCGACGAATCACGCGCACCGCAGGGTCCTAAAATGGATCCTGGTTTCGGTTCAACTGTATGTTACCACAAGAAGATGGGTTTTGCAACGAAAAGTTTGCACCAAATCAACAAGAGGAATTAGAGGTTAGAAGCAGGTTAACTGCGGCGGCGTCTTATCGTCGCTAGAGCTTGGCAAGCTACCCCTTCTCCCCTGCCTGTGAAACCAAGTCCTTCCGTAGTTGTGCCTTTCACACTGATCCGATCCGGCTCTATCTGGAGAACAGATGCGATGCGCTGAGATATTCGTACTGCGAAGTCGGCTATTTTCGGTCTTTCACATATCAAAATTACGTCAATGTTGGCAACTGCCCAGCCTGCTTCCGCCAGTTTTCTCCTTACCTCTTCGAGCAAGTCCAAACTGCACGCATTTTTGTATCGAACGTCTGAATCCGGAAAGTGTCTACCTATGTCACCAAGGCAGGCCGCTCCTAGGAGAGCATCCATGACTGCGTGGGTTACTACGTCAGCGTCGGAATAACCTTCCAGTCCCTTTTTAAAGGGAACTTCCACACCTCCGAGAACCAACTTCCGCCCTTCCGCCAACTTGTGTACATCATAGCCGATACCGGTGCGCACTTCATAACCACACAGCCGCGCCTCAGCCCATTCTAGATCCGAAGGAGTAGTCACTTTTACATTCTCGTAAGAACCTTGGACAAGTATCACTTGCTCACCTAGCGCTTCGACAAGCGAAGCATCGTCGGTTGCGATGATGCCCTTGGCGCGGGCTTCTCGGTATGCTCTCTTGAGCAGTTCGGTGCGAAATGTTTGGGGAGTTTGCACGGCGTATAAGTCTGTTCTACTCAATGTCTCGATTACTTTTCCCTCCGACGCACGCTTGACAGTATCGATCACGGGAACAGCTGCAATACAAGCACCGCTGCGCTTTGCCTCCCTGATCGTGCGAATTATTAGATCTTCTGTAACGAACGGTCTTGCAGCATCGTGAATCGCTACAATGTCGCCCGTAACGGCTTCGAGACCGGCAGCCACGGAATCTTGCCTGTGATTGCCACCCTTGATGATATGACGCACCTTAGAAAACCCGAATGCGCCGCAGAGTCTGCGCGCGGTCGCTATGTCCGCACCTCTGACAACTAAAATAATTTCTTCGATTGCCGGACATACTTCGAAGACGGACAGGGTGTGTGCAAGTATGGGCTTTCCGCCGACAGTGCAAAAGACTTTGTTGATTCCCCTACCGAGCCTTTCGCCTGACCCTGCTGCCGGTATAAGCGCGGATGCTTTCATCTTCTTGAACTGGTTCAGCTTCGACTGGCTCTTTGATCTTGCCGAAAATCATCTTGCCCTGCACAGTCTGAAGCACTGAGGTAACAACTATATCGAGCGTCTGGTCAATAAGCTTTTTGGCGCCCTCAACGACAATCATTGTGCCATCGTCCAAATATGCAACACCTTGCTCTCGCTCCTTGCCTTCTTTGACTATCGTAACGCGCATCTCTTCGCCGGGCAGGACAACGGGCTTGAGAGCGTTCGCAAGTTCGTTTATGTTCAACACCTCCACCCCTTGCAGCTCAGCCACGCGGTTCAAGTTGTAATCGTTTGTTACTATAGCCCCGCCTAACTGCCGCGCTGCCGACACTAATCTCGAGTCCACATCGCCGGCAGCCTCAGTGACAGGAATATCTGGAACCTCCAGACCCATTTCTTTCTGCATCTGATTCAAGATCTCAAGCCCCCTGCGTCCCCTTGCCCGCTTCAAGGAATCGCTTGAGTCTGCTATAAGCTGCAGTTCGTCCAGAACGAATCTAGGAACATACACTGGGCCTTCCAGGAAACCGGTACGGCAGATATCTGCAATCCTACCGTCAATGATAACATTTGTGTCGAGCAACTTCGGTTTGCAAAGGTGTTTTTGCCCTAATCTGTCCGACACTGCCTGAACAGGAAAATAGAAGCGAACTTGCTCCTTTAGGCTCTCAAATGCGATAACCGACACATAGCATAGAATTACTGTCAACGCCAAGGTGAGCCAAACAGGAGGTGCTAGTATGCTTCTAATTAATGCTGTCAACAGAAGACCACACAGAAGACCGACAAAGAAAAGCAATCTCTCAGTAGGAAGCATTGAGTTCCATTTTTCCCTGGCACGGTTGGCTTGAGCATAAGTAAGTCGTTCTACAACAAATGCAAGCATAGCCCCGACCAACATAAACGCGGCACTCAGCCACAGGCGATCTGACTTTGTAAGCTGCGTGGGGTTCTGCGGAATCCAGAGAAACCAGCTGCTTTCGCCTCGAAGATAAGCATCAATCAATCGGAGGTACTGCTGCGCGACTTTATAGCCCCCATAGGAACCCAGAATCACCATAGCAAACGTCGCAAGAGGCCGAACAAGCTTGCTGTTCAGTTTCACTGTCGTGTCTCACCTCCTTTCCTGCAAGGCAACCGTAGGACTACCTATCTACCTCTCCCAAAACGATGTCCAGGCTTCCTAGTATTGCCACCAGATCGGCAACCTTCCAACCTCTTGCCATTCGATTCAGCGCTCCCAGATTTATAAACGAAGGCGATCTCCACTTGAGCCGGTATGGTTTCTCCGAACCGTCACTGATCAAATAGACCCCCAGATCCCCTCTAGATGATTCAATGTGATGGTATACTTCGCCCTTGGGAAGACTCAACCGGAGCGGCGTCTTGGATTGCAACTTGCCCGGCGGCATCATATCCAGTGCTTGCTCAATGATATTCAGACTCTCTCGAATCTCTTGCATTCGAACGAGATAGCGCGCCAAAGTGTCACCTTCATTTCTTACAGCGATGCTCCAGTCCAGTTTGTCATAAACGGAATACGGATCCGCCTTCCTAACATCATAGGCAACACCTGAGCCGCGCAGTGTAGGACCGCTCAATGAGTAGTTTATAGCCTCTTCACTAGAGATCACCCCGACTCCGCGAGTTCGTGCAATGAATATTTGGTTGTTGGTAAGAAGGTCGTCATATTCCGGAAGTCTCTCGCGCTGTTTCTTAATATATGACTTTACCTTATGGTAGAACCCCGTGGGCAGGTCAGCCGCAACTCCCCCTGGCCGGAAATAGTTGTAAGTAAGTCGCGCTCCACAGGTCATCTCGAACAGGTCGAGTATATCCTCCCGTTCGCGCATACCGTAAAGAAAAGGAGTAGTTGCACCGAGATCTAGTCCCATCGCGCCATAGAAAATAAGGTGGCTTGCGATTCTGTTCAGCTCCATCATTATTATGCGTATGTATTCGGCGCGCTCAGACACCTCTATCTGCCCAAGCTTTTCAACCGCTCCAACATACACCGCGTTTTGGAGCATGGAAGACAGGTAATCCAACCTATCAGTTATTGGAATGAACTGTACATAGGTCCGCATCTCGGCGAGCTTTTCTATACCTCGGTGGAGGTATCCGACGTCCGGCTTAACATCGACAATAATCTCTCCGTCAAGCATGACTTCCAGCCGCAGCACGCCGTGAGTAGACGGATGTTGCGGACCCATATTAATCTCAACAAACTCGGTCCTAATCCGGGATGACATAATCCTTCCTCAAAGGATGACCTTCCCAATCGTCGGGTAGCAAAATGCGCCGCAAGTCTGGGTGGCCGGTGAACTTGACGCCCATTAGATCGTAGACCTCTCGTTCTTGCCACTCTGCACCTTTCCATATTCCGGTAACTGAATCAACTTCAGGATTGCTTCTGTCGAGGTCGACCCGAATGACTAACTTGGTATTGGAAACGAGATTAGTTAGCCGGTAGACAACTTCAATGCGATCCAGCCAGTCGACAGCCGTGATATCCGCCAGATAGTCGAAAGACAGATTATCGGCTGATCTAAGGAGTTCACAGACACCTACCAAAAACTGTGGAGCTAGTTTGATATTTAGGACTCCGTCAATTTCAGTAGAATCCAGTACAGCCTCTGGAAACGCGCTGCGTATAGTTGAGTCGATCATCTCAGACATTGGAGTGCGCACTCTTTGGCAGCTCAGAGTGTTTCGCGCGCACCTGGTCGCGCATCTTTTCTTTTAACTTTTGAACCGCGTATATCAGAGCCTCGGGACGAGGCGGACAACCAGGAACGTAAACATCCACCGGAATAATAAGGTCTACTCCTTTCAAGACAGCGTACGAGTCCGCAAATGGACCACCGGCATTTGCGCAACTGCCAGTCGCTATTACGTACTTCGGCTCGGCCATCTGATCATAAAGGCGTTTGACACGAGGGGCCATCTTTTTCGTAACCGTCCCGGCAACAATCATTAAGTCAGACTGCCTAGGCGTAGCTCGAAACATCATACCGAAACGATCCAGATCAAAACGCGCCGCGCCGGCTGCCATTAGAACTTCTATGGCGCAACATGCTAAGCCAAAGCTGAAATACCAAAGCGAGCACTCTCGACCCCACTCTAGCACCTTGTCGACAGTCGTTGTTACGATCGCACCGCCGGGTATCCGCTCAATGTAATCGAAAGGTTTCCCTACTTCCACTCGAGAACTCCCTTCTTCCAAGCGTACACAAGGCCAAGAGCTAGTACGCCGACAAAGATTACCATATCGATAATGCCGAGAACCGCAAGCGTTTTAGTTCGTGAGAAACCTAACAGCGCAGCCGCCCAGGGAAAGATGAAAGCTGCCTCAACATCGAATATCAGGAATATCAACGCGTATACGTAGTACCCCACTCTAAACTGAAGCCAAGCTGGACCCAAGGGAATTTCTCCGCATTCATAGGTGCGGAGCTTTTCTCCTGAGGGATTATACGGACGAAACAAATAAGAAGCTATTAGTGTAACTGCAACAAATACGATTCCGACTATGATAAAGACACCTACTGCCAAGAAATCCTTTGCTAGCATAACTTTTCGGTGTTCTCCCGGTCAGAAACACGCAGACTAGAACCAACCCCCTTGTCAGGACTGATGCCCTGACCGGTACAAGAGAACCCCTATTTGACCTCCGCTGTAAGATTGCCTATCACTTTGGCAAGGGTAAACATCGTAGTAGCGTCACCCTCTGCCAGTTTGATATGGGTTGCATCCACAAAATCGGTGGGCATGGTGGCATCAAAGGGCACCCACTCTCCCACCCAACACTCTACCCATGCGTGGTAGTAGAAACCGTCGTTAATATATACGAGACCAGACACAACTTTGGACGGCACGCCTACAGCTCTCGCCATTGCAGCAAAGAGCACCGCGTAGTCTCTGCAAACCCCTGACTTAGATTCTAACACATCACTCGCGGCCCGCGTAATCCCGATATCAGCCTTGACTCTTAAGTTCGAGTAGATCCAGTTCCTGATTTTTGAGCAGGCGGTATACGCTTTCTTAATGCTCCCCACGATCGAAAGCGCTCGTGTCTTGACCGCGGGTGTGTCACAATCAACATAAGGCGTCGAGGCCAGATAATGATCGAAGCCCGGTTTCCGAACCGGCAACAGCACCGACTTCCTCACATCAAACTGCTCTGCGCGGATTTGGTACCTATACGCACCTGAACTCCCATCCACAGGTTCGACTTTCTGTCTCGAATCGCTGATAACCATGGATGAATCCGAAAACCCGTAGAGTATGACGTCGAGCATCTTACACTCTCGTGGCGCATGAATCGGTCTGTTTGTCTTGACTCGTGTGCGAAAGGCGAAGTCTTCGGTTGTACCAGACAGATCTACCTTTGCTCGCTCCGCACCTTCACGAACAAGAGAAATTCCCATCATCGCGGCAACTTTCAGAATTTCCCCGTCTCGGGTTTGCCATACAGTTATGTTGCCCATAGGCGTGAAGTTCGACAAGACAACCGCATCATACGTTTTGCCGTCAAGTTCTAACTTCTCCTCTCTCTCAGCTTTTATTGTTATCTCCTCTATAGCCAATGTGAGCGGATTGAAATAATGAGCGCGGTATTCGGTACCTATCTGGGGCACCTTGTCCAGCGTGGCGAATATCGAATCGCCGACGAGACTAACCCCTTTGGGTATCGGAATCGACTTCTTGCTCGACTCCCGACCAGAAGACACCACGCAGTCAACCGACGACTTGCCAAAGCGGGCTGTCACGGTTGTAGTCTTTCCGCCACTGGACATAACAAACTCCTCATACAGTGGCTTCCAACTCTCATCTGCAAGCACTATGGTTGTGAGGTCTTGAATCAATTCGACACCTAACACGGTGAGACGAGTGCGCATTGTGCTAGCTATTCTGTATCCTTTCGATCCTTCTTGATCAGAAGGATCAATCTTAAGGCAAAGGTAGCCAACCTTGCTGCCGCCGATGTAAGCACCCATCCACGCCTCATACGGAACCCTGTAAGCGTATAAACGAGTAGGAATAGCAACAAGCATTACAAATAGGATCCATTTCTTCATCTTAACTTACTGCAACTGTGGAAATCAGCCAGGAAGCACCAATAAGACACGCCCGCACCAGACCTACTTACACACGCAACCCGTGGATTGACACCACTGCCGAATACCAGCCACGCGACTTTGTCTATTCACAAGCACGCATCAGCTGAAGGAATTGCTCTGTTGAACCGCGTGAAGGCGAGCCATCGCGCGTCTAAGGGCTGCCTGTGCTCTTTCAATGTCTACGTCAGGTCCGCCTGAGGCAAGTCGCTGAAGAGCTCGTTCCCTAGCTTCCTGCGCCCGCTGCACGTCTATTTCGCGCGACAGCTCTGCCGTTTCTGCTAGGATTGTCACCTTGTTACCGGTAGCCTCGAGAAACCCGCCGCCCAAGGCAATATATTCCCAATGTCCACCTGGAGTGCGATACTGTAAGACGCCAATATCAAGCTGACTCACAATAGGTGCCCTGTTTGCCATAACGCCAAAATACCCTTCCACGCCAGGAGCTATCAGGGATACTACCTGATCACTCGAGAAAACGACGCGTTCCGGCGTTAGAATCTCCAGCCTAAACGTGCGCTCACGCATACTGCGATTCCATCTTTTTCGCTTTCTCCACGGCCATTTCTATTGGCCCGACCATGTAGAAGGCCTGCTCCGGTAGGTGATCCCATTTTCCTTCGAGTATCTCCTTGAAGGAACGAACGGTATCTTCGCGTTTAACGTATTGTCCGGGAAGACCAGTGAACACTTCTGCCACGAACATCGGCTGCGACAGGAAGTTCTCAATCTTACGCGCTCGCGACACAATCAGTTTGTCTTCATCCGATAGTTCGTCAACTCCCAGAATAGCAATGATATCCTGCAGATCTTTGTAGCGCTGAAGCACTTGCTGAACTCCCCGGGCTACTTCGTAGTGTTCTTGCCCCACAACCTCCGGAGTCAGAATTCTGGATGTAGAAGCCAGGGGATCCACCGCCGGGAATATGCCTCTCACGAATATCGAACGTTCAAGATACGTCGTTGCGTCTAGAAAGCTGAACGTTGTAGCAGGTGCCGGATCAGTGGGATCATCAGCAGGTACGTAGATGGCCTGGATGGAGGTTACGGAACCCCTCACCGTCGAAGTAATTCTTTCTTGAAGTGCACCCATTTCCGTAGCGAGAGTAGGTTGGTAACCAACCGCGCTCGGCATTCGACCCAGAAGTGCCGAGACCTCAGATCCACCCTGTACGAATCTAAATATGTTGTCGATGAACAGCAGTACGTCTTGACCCTCAGCATCTCGGAAGTATTCAGCCATTGTGAGAGCAGACAGGCCAACGCGAAGCCTTACACCAGGAGGCTCGTTCATCTGGCCAAACACCATAGTCGTCTTGTCGATAACACCACTCGCCTGCATCTCGAGCCACAGGTCGTTGCCTTCGCGGGTTCGTTCACCAACTCCCGCAAACACTGAGAAACCGCCATGTTCGGTGGCTACATTGCGAATCAACTCAGTGATCAGAACAGTTTTTCCGACGCCTGCGCCGCCAAACAATCCTATCTTACCGCCCTTAGCATACGGACAAATAAGATCGATCACTTTCAATCCCGTCTCGAACATTTCTACGACTGGCACTTGCTCTTCGAACGGAGGAGCCGGGCGGTGAATTGGCAATCGCTGCTGCGCGTTGACGGGCCCTCGATTATCGATGGGGTTCCCCAAAAGATCGAAGACCCGCCCCAAGGTTTCTCGACCCACCGGCACAGTGATAGGCGAACCGGTGTCGATAGCTTCCATCCCGCGCACGAGACCATCGGTGGACTGCATAGCCACACACCGGACTACGTCATCACCGATCATTTGTGCAACTTCAGCAACAATGGTTCGGCCTTGAACGTTGGGAATCTCTATAGCGTTCAGTATTTGCGGAAGTTCATCCTGTGGAAACCTTATATCAACGACCGGTCCTATGACCTGAGCTACTTTTCCTGTTGCCATCTGACCTCCGAGCTCCTGTCTATTGTATTAAGGCGACCAGCTCAAAGTTGACAAAACTACTTTAGAGCCTCCGAGCTGGTCACTATTTCAGTAAGCTCCTTTGTGATTGCTGCCTGGCGAGCTTTGTTATATGCGAGGGTCAAAGTTTCGATCATCTCAGAAGCATTGTTTGTAGCAGCAGACATCGCGGTCATACGCGCCCCCTGCTCGCTTGCCTGCGCCTCAACAAGCGCCTGGTAAACTTGCGTACTCAAGTACTTGGGAAGCAAAGCAGCCAACAGCTTAGCTGCCTCCGGCTCAAACTCAAAATAGCCTTCAACAGCCAACTCAGGTGTCGGTTGCCGCATGGGAAGCAACTGCAAAGTAGTAGGCAATTGCTTCATAGGCGTAACGAATCGAGCATAGATGAGGTAAACCGCATCTACTTCTTTTTCTTCGAACATACTGCGCACACGTGTTGTAAGACGCTCCACGTCTGAAAACGAAACATCCAATCTGCGACTCTCAACTGCCGCCACAATCTGGTACTGTCTTCGTTTGAAAAAGCTGACAGCTTTTTTGCCCACCAAAACGAGTTTGACATTCTCAGGGGATCTTTTATCAATCTCGCGCAGCGCATGTTGCATAACGTTCACATTGTAACTACCAGCCAAACCCCGTTCTGCGCCGATCACCACGAATGCTGCGCTCTTCTCCTCGCGTTGCTCAAGCAAGGGATGAGATACATCTACAGCTGAAACAGCCAACCTGGCCATCAGCTCACTCATCTCCTGCGCATATGGTCTCGCAGCTTCCGCTTTTGCCTGCACTTTCTTCAGGCGCGCCGCTGCGACCATCTTCATGGCGTTCGTAATCTTCTGTATGTTTTTGACGGTGCGTATCCTGCGACGGATTTCCTTTGCTGTAGCCATCAGAATGTAAACTGTGTTTTGAATTCCTCAATCGCCCTTTTGAGAGTTGCCTCAGTCCTTTCCGTCAGTTCCCCGGTGCTATCTATAATGTGCCCGAGGTCTGGGTACTGCTCCGATGTAAATGCAAGTAGCTCTTTCTCGAAGCGTTTGCATGCGGACACCGGTAGGTCGTCTAGATACCCATGCGTAGCCGCATAGATTATGATAACCTGATCGGACAGCTTCATCGGATGGTACTGCGGCTGCTTGAGGATTTCTACAATTCTTTCACCTCGCGCCAATTGTGCCAATGTTGCTTTGTCTAAGTCACTCGAAAACTGTGCAAAGGCTGCCAACTCCCAGTAGCGCGCCAAGTCCAGCTTGAGCATACCGGTAACTGTTTTCATTGCCTTCTTCTGGGCACTCGATCCAACTCTCGAAACCGACGTCCCGATATTGATCGCCGGTCGAACGCCAGAGTAGAAAAGATCCGGCTCTAGGTATATCTGCCCATCAGTAATCGAGATGACGTTCGTAGGGATGTAGGCTGATATGTCCCCAAGCTGAGTTTCGATTATGGGCAGCGCAGTTAATGAGCCTCCTCCCAATTCATCGCAGAGTTTTGCAGCTCTTTCCAAGAGTCTTGCGTGCAGATAGAAAATATCTCCAGGATAAGCTTCCCTGCCCGGAGGTCTTCTGAGAAGCAATGAAATCTGACGGTAGGCCTGGGCATGTTTTGTGAGATCGTCGTATACTACGAGAGCGTGTCGACCACTATCTCTATAATATTCACCCATTGCACAGCCAGCATATGGTGCTATGTATTGCAAAGGTGCCGGATCGCTTGCAGACGCTATGACTACGGTCGTATACTCCATAGCACCGTACTTCTCGAAAGTATCCACGACGCCGGCAACAGTTGAGAGCTTTTGACCTATTGCCACGTATATGCAATAAACATCTTCGCCCTTTTGATTAAGGATTGTATCCACCGCTATCGCCGTTTTTCCTGTCTGGCGGTCGCCTATTATGAGCTCTCTTTGGCCTCTACCAATCGGTATCATTGAGTCGATCGCTTTGATTCCAGTTGCAAGCGACTCTTTGACCGGCTGGCGCTCAACAACGCCAGGCGCACCAGATTCTACATATCTGCGTTCGGAAGAAACCACAGGTCCTTTTCCATCCAGAGGGTCTCCAAGGGGATTCACGACTCGTCCGATAAGACCATCGCCCACTGGAACATCAACGATCCTGCCAGTTCTCCTTACTTGTTCGCCTTCTTTAATGTCAATATCTGGACCGAGAATTACGGCACCCACATTGTCTTCCTCGAGATTTAGAATCATTCCCATTACGCCATTTGGAAACTCGATCAGCTCGCTGGCCATTGCGTCTTGGAGGCCATAGATTCTCGCTATACCGTCGCCGACCTGTAGAACCGTACCTACGCTGACCTCAGAAATTTCTTTTTCGTAACTGGCAAGGTTATCTTCCAGTACTCTAGCAACCTCATCAGGTCTGATGTTCACCGCCATAACACGACTCCACTAAACCATTCCGGGCACATTTGGGCACGTATGAATAAGTGCTTTCATGCTGCCGGACGTTCTACCGTTTTTCAATCAGAAGTTTCCTTATTGTAAAAAGCTGTCCCCGAATCGAACCGTCTATCACCCTATCGCCTATCTTGACTACAACGCCGCCTATAATTGACCTATCCACTTTCGCAGAAATCAAGACATTTTTACCAGTTAAGCGTGATAGCATATCGGCCAGTCGAGACTTTTGTTTATCTGTTAGTTCAACCACAGTCGATACATGCGCCTTGACGATACCGCGTACCTCATCCGCAAGCTGCACATACTCTGGTTCAATCACCGAAAGGATTTCTTCTCGTCGCTTGTCCACCAAGAGTCTGAGAAAGGACAGCGTTAGAGTGTGCAGCCTGTCTGCTAGTATTTCCTCAAGTATCAGCTTTTTTCGTTCACGCGAAACGATAGGAGAGCGGATAATTCTGCGCAGCGAAGGCACTGAATCCAAGGCGTATGAAACCAACCCCAGATCGCTTTCCACACGGTCTATAGCACCAGCTTTGCGCGCCGCATTCAAAAGTGCCGCGGCATACCTGCGCACGATTCGACGCTGGATCATACTTCTCCCTCGCTTCGTCGGCGACCGGAAATAGTCTGAGCACCTAGTTCGTCGATAAACCTGTCCACCAACTGGCGATGCTTTGAGTCGTCTAAAGTCTGCTCGAGCAATTTACCAGTCGCGGCGATAGCTAAGTCAGCCACAAGCCCTCTGAGCTCAGAGACGGCTTTTTCTTTCTCCCGCTGGATCTGCTCCTGAGCTCGAGCCAATATGTCCTCAGCTTTTGATCGCGCCAATGCGATGATTTCGTCGCGCATGGCTTGACCTTCCTTGACGGCCTCTGCGATCCTAATGTGCATCTGCTCTTCTATCGCTGCCAGATGGCGCTCGTACTCAGCACGGAGCTGGTCTGCAGTTCGTTGTTTTTCCTCTGCGTCCCGATAACGGTTCTCGATCTCCTGCTGCCTGGTTTCCAGAATACCGAGGACGGGCTTGAACAGGAACAGTTTGAACACCAACAGCAACAGCAGAAAACCGCCGATTTGTACAGCTAGTACTCTCGGATCTATGTTAAGAATGTCCACTTCTGCTTCCCCAAAGATGCGAGCTTTATTTTCTTTCGAGTTTTTTCAATACTCGCGACACTCCAGCAGCATAGACATAATGCAGTCTACTTCCCGACAAGTTGCATCAGACCCTTGGCGCTCGGAACGCCCAAGAATAGAAGAATGAGGGAGATAAGAAGCGCATAAATCACCAAGGATTCTATTAGGGCTAGCGCGATAATCATAGCAACTTGGATCTTACCTGCTGCTTCAGGTTGCCTTGCGATTCCGTCAAGAGCTGCGCTTGCCGCTCTACCCTGAGCGGCTGCCCCGCCGAGAACCGCTATCGGTAGTCCGAAACCGATTGCGAGTATCAGCGCCGTAATCCACATAAAAGGTACCTCCTCCACTGTTAATTAAGATTTGCCTCAATTTTTATATCTAATGTTGCTCTTCGTGTCCCGAAATGGCCACAGTAACGTATATGGTAACCAACATCGAAAATACCAAAGACTGAACAAAGCTGGTAAAGATAGCAAATATCAGCATAGGAAACTGCAACGGTATTAGCAGCCTCCCAAGCACATTGGTGACTATCAATATCAGGATGGCTATAACCATATCCTCACCAAAGATGTTGCCGAAAAGTCGAACGGTAAGCGAAAGAGGACGCGCCAGCTCACCAATCACGTGAATCGGAAACATAAGAGGTGCAAGTATCAAAGGTTCTCCCGCAAAGTGCTTCAAGTAGTTCACGAAACCCTGCTTTCGTATCCCGTAGTACTGCACGATGCAAAACGCTACGATCGCAAGAGAAGCAGGGGTGTTAATGTTTGACGTAGGACTGGTAAGCCCCGGTACTAGTCCCAACATATTAAGGCAAAGGATGAAGATGAAAAACGTGCCGATAACAGGAGTTAGACTCCTTGCCTCGTCGCCCACGATGCCGCGGACAAAAGAATCCAACGAAGTTACGCAGAACTCTAGAAATGCTTGTAGTTTGCCTGGATTTCGTGTTCTTAGGCGTGGCCTGGCCAGAATGACAACAATGGAGAGCACCACCACGACCAATAGCGTCTCTGGAACGACCTCCGGCAGCCACTTCGGAAGAACCCGGTAATAATATAGCCAGTGAAACCAGGTTCCGTGTTCGAGTCCACTGCCGCCGCTGTGTCCGTGCTCCAAGAGTGCGACTCCTATCTTTCGCTTAGTATGGCGCCCAGAACCTTGAGAACGATTACGCTTTGCGTAAGCACGAGTCCCGCACAGAAGCCGGCTATGAATCCAAAACTACGTCCGCCCAACAATACTATGCCGACAACGAATGGTACGATTATGATTAACTTTACCGCTAGAATCTTGATGAAGTCTCTGTTGCTAATCATTCTTCCGGGAACAAAAAAACGACGAACCGTCCACTCAATCCCTCGCAACAGTCCAACTGAAGCTCCCGAACCAATAGTCCAACCCAGAGCGATGCTTTCTCTCCCCAAGCCGCCAAAAACACCAGCGCCCACCGCCCACAAAACGGCACTAGTCCTGTAGACTCCTACAAGAAATCTTTCGTCAAGACCCGTTTCCACGGCTTGCGTGCACCAATATTCTCACCGATTCGTATATGCCCGCTGCTAGTCCCAGCAGCGTAAGCGATATCGAAAACCACGGTTCACTGTTCCAGGTTCGGTCAAGGTAATAGCCCGCCGCAAGCCCGATTCCGGTAGACACCAAGATCAGCACAGGTATCGTCCAAACCTGTGCCATCAACACCAGCCGACGGCTTTCCGGCTTTAACATGATTACCTCGCCAATCCGTTTCGCTAAGCGCGGGCAAGCGCTCGTTAAATGATAGCACCTTGATTCCGCCTTGGTCAACCGTTCCCACCGTCTTGCTACAATACCATCATGCTCTCTGCCATCTGCAATGCAACACTAGCACGAATATAGGCAACTGCCAACACTATGCGGTTTGAGCAGCCCGCCAAGAACCAAGTGTGATATAATCATCCAGTGCCCCATGATGAAAACGCTCGACAAATACATCGTGCGAGAAATGATAATTCCTCTCGCGGCCGGTTTTTTCGTAGTTCTGGTACTACTGGTCGGAAATATCGTTTACAACAATATCGGCATTATTGTCGCGAAGATTAAGCAGTGGCCGGACGTAATACGCTACATTGCACTTCAGTCGCCGTATTTCGTAGTCCTTTCGCTACCTTCGGGAGCACTATTCGGCAGCTCGCTAGCGGTGAGCAGGCTCGCACGGGATAGCGAAATAACGATGATGCGCATGGCGGGAATCAGCGTGAGGCGTATTTTCCTGCCGATTTTTCTTGTGGGTGCTCTTATCAGTCTGATTGCCTACACTTTTCAGGAGGGCATCACGTCATGGGCTGATCGAGAAAGCGTTAAAGTATTGAAGCGATTGTGGGCAACACCTGGGGACCTTGCAATTCAAGCCAACGTGTTCTTCAGAGCCGACAATTACTACTTCTACGTAGGCAGCGTAAATCGAAGTGGAAAGACCTATATCCTTGAAAATGTTATGGTGTACGAACTCCCTGCATCCTCCGGCTATCCGACTCTTACGACAGCGCGGTCAGCAACAATGAAAAACGGCGTATGGGTGCTCCATGAAGGCACAAACTACAGGATAGACAGGGATGGAGATCTGAAGCTCGTCGTTAAGTTCCGGAGTATGAAACTCGATCTTCGCCGATCCATTGCAGACTACATCCTGCAAGAACAAAAGTCGCCGCGCGGCATGTCCATCATGCAATTGCGCGAACAAATAAACTTACTGCGCACAAGCGGACTAGACGCACGTAGTTACCAACTTGAATACAACTATAAACTCGCAATTCCCTTGAGCTCCCTGGTACTCGTGTTATGTGTTGCGCCTCTTAGCCTCAAATTCGGCAAGAGCGGCGGTTTTATGGGTGTACTCATTGGCATAGTGGTGCTCTTTTTCTACTGGAATGTGATCCTGTTCAGCCGAGTTCTTGGAGAAACAGGAGGATTACCGCCAGTACTAGCTGGCTGGAGTGAAGTTGTTATTTTCACAGTGTTAGGTCTATTTTTGGTGTGGAAGGTCGAATAGGCACGAACGCGGTGAATGCTCTTGAAAAAGTGGTACCGCACTAGAGAGTATACTATTTCCAGTTATTCGCTGTTTGCACTGTTCTTATTAACTACCGCTATCTGTGTACAATCCAACGCAGCCGTCGAATCGGCGCCAGAGTATGCAGGAAGGTATTCGAAGTTTGGATTGCTGAGTACGCTGCCAACTTCTGGATCCTCCAATGGTAGCGTCCCTCAGCCGACTCGATCTGAAACATCATCTAATGGTTCACCAACGAACCAAACCCAACAAATGCCTGTAGATTTTGCCGAGCTTTACGCTGACTTTGCAAAGACAACATTTGACGACGAAGGCAAGCCTTTATCTACTTCAGCTGAGGGAAATGTGCGTCTGCGCTATAGAGACATTACCGCGGCTTGCGACACGGGCACGATAGATTGGAAAACACAAGTCGCGGATTTGGAGGGAAATGTCGTTCTTAGAGTTCAGGATCAAGAGGCAAGGGCTGTCAAGCTGAGAGTAAACCTGAGAACGCGCGAGTGGTATGCGGAATCCCTGAAGACAACAATCACGCCGGAAATCGCCAAGGGATATCTTAATGAGCCCATATTTGCCGAAAGCAAATCACTCCTAGGCACGGGAACTCAGCGACTAAGTTTCTCAGACGCTGACGCCACGACCTGCAACCTCTCCGTTCCTCATTACGAACTTGTATCGCGATCGATCACGGTTTATACGAACGACAAGATAGTGCTGCGCGATGTGACGATGTACGCTCTTGGCAAGCGTATTTTTACACTTCCCCGACTCACTATTCCATTGCGCGACATTCAACGCAACCCCAATATCGTACCCCTGGTCGGACAAAATCAAGAGGAAGGATTCTTTTTAAAGGCTAGCTATTCGTACCTCGCGACCCGGAATATGTCAGGTTCGCTGCTTATTGACTTGATGAGCAGAAAGGGATTTGGTAAGGGACTGCGGCAGACTTGGCGGTACCGTGACGCATCTGGTGACTTATTCTTCTATCACGTATTTGATAGGAACATAGATCAGAACACCCTTACAGCAAGGCTAGCACATTCCCAGACATTCGGATCGGTGCGGCTAAACCTCGCAAGCGACCTTCGATCTAACAGCTACCTATACGCACCCCAAAGCACTAGCATTGTAAACCAGCTGTCTTTGAGTCGCGAACGCGGCGGCGCCAACACATCGCTGACGATAACCCAAAACATCAGCGATGCCTTTATGCGGACGTCAAGGTTAGGAGCTACTCTTTCACACACTCAAGAGCTTGGTGCTGGCTTGCTGAACACGAGCGTCGACTATGAATCGTATACTTACGACCGCACCCGCGCAAGATTGACATCACAAGCTACACTCGCAAGAAAGGAAGAACGCTTTGACTGGAGCATATCAGTTCAGAGGCTTACAGATCTCAGTGACGAAGCTTTCATAGGTCAAGGAATATTTGGAGGAATAGAAAAGCTGCACGAATTTAGCATTACCACTGACGGGACGCGTCTTGGGGCGGGCTTACCAATTAGCCTCAGACTGGCCTATGGCCAGTACTCGGAACTGCCTTCGCCGATCAGTCTCGGCCGTGCCTACTTTGAAGCCAGTACACCTGTGCAAAGATACACTCTGAGTAACACCTGGAGCGTCAACGCTGGAGTGGGGTTCCGCCAGTACGTCTATACCGACAGCACTGCGCAGTATTCCATCGAAGCCAGCGCCAATTTCTCAAAAAAGTTGGGGCCCAACTCGTCACTGGATCTTGTCTACCGACGTCAGCAAGCATCCGGCTTTTCCGCTTTTCGATTCGATTATATTCCTCGCTACAATATGGCAAATCTGAGCATAAGCTACCGGGACAGTAAGATGCTGCAATTCAATCTGCTGACGGGTTACAATTTCGAACAGTCGGATAACCCGTGGCAAGACCTCACATTACGGTTCTCCATACAACCCTCGCCATCCGTATTGCTCTATACGGCGACAGGTTACGATTTCAACCGATCACGCTGGCGTACACTAGTCAATCAACTGCGGATTCGTGCAGGCTCAGCTGCAGACGAGAAATCTAACTCCTGCCCTTTTCGACTTGACGTAGGAACGAGGTACGACACTCACCTACAGCGACTGGCAATCGTCCGCGCTGTGCTCGACACTAGAATCGGAAGATTATGGAGAATCCAAGCAAACGCAGGCTATAACGGCTTCACGAAGAGCTTCGATTATAAAAGTATTATGTTGACCCGTGATCTACACTGCTGGGAAGCTTCCCTTGCCTACGTTGACCAGGGTGGATTCTATAGAAGTCGAGGCGTCACATTTACACTGCGCATCAAGGCCTTTCCTATCTTTCAAGATTTCGGTGTGGGGTCTTTCGGTCAGGCATTGGATACGAGCGTCGGCAGTGTCTACTAACTCGCCTGTTGTCTCACGCACAATTGCCAGTTGCCGAGCACTTAAAGTGAGGATATAATCCAAGCAGGTATCGCAGTCCAGCATAGACAATAAGTCGAGATGTTTCAAAAGCGGACACGTAGGGAAGTGAGAAACTTGTCTACAAGATGGATTCGTTATGACAGGCTGCCGGTAGACAGCGTTGTAGAGTTGGCGCAAAAAGGCGATTTGCGTGCTGCTGAGTATTTGCTGTACAAGTATCGGGGCTTGGTCCGCAACAAAGCGCGCTCGTACTTCCTGCTGGGGGGAGATCGAGAAGACGTACTGCAGGTTGGAATGATAGGCCTGTGGCGGTCTATAATGGACTATTCTCCGGACAGCGAAATCTCGTTTCTTTCATTCGCGCGCATCTGCGTCGAGCGCCACATCATTTCCGCCGTGAAGACGGCAACTCGACGAAAGCAGTGGCCTTTGAACAGCGCCACGTCTCTGGACCAATACGTCGAGGACAACGACTCTGAATGCAACCTTTCAGAAATTGTCATCGCAGAAGAAGCGGTTGACCCTGAAGCGGTTCTGCTCAAAGCAGAAAGCACAAGACTGCTCAAAGCGCTTGTGCGCAGGATGCTTTCGGACTTCGAATGGCAGGTTTTGCAAGAGTATAACCAGGGAGGATCGTATTGCGAGATCGCGCGACGACTAGCTTGCAAGCCGAAATCAGTGGACAATGCGTTAGGTCGCATTCGAAAGAAAGTCTCTCGCGCCCGTGACTACCTGCTAGCTTAGGTCTTAGCCGATTGTTCGGAAACCTCTATCAACTGCCCCTGCGAAACACGAGTACATACTGGTGGTGGATGTTAGACACAAAAGCGTAAGGGATACCATAAGGATACAAATTCTTATTGTTTTGAACAAGAATCGTAATACCTTCCAGTGTACACCCGACAGACTCTATGACGCGCGCCAGGTCGGCATGATAGGCGATGAAACGCGATTTATGGCGAAAGTCTGAGACAATAACACACATGTACCGGCGGTTCTTGAGCACGCGCCGGCATTCCTGGAATACAGTTCCAAGCTCCCTCAAGAATTCCCCGTAAGAAGCAATATTGCCTAGATCCTTCTCATGGTCGCTGTAGCGAGTGTGCAATCCTTTAGACTTGCGCTCCGCTCTTACCTTGTGGTCGTTATCTTTGCGAAGGATACTCCAGTACGGAGGACTTGTTACAACGAAATCGAACGTTTCATCAGCCATGTTCGGCAGAATATCGCGAGCGTCTCCACAGATTACGGTTTGCTCAGTCAACAAATCTCGCAGGGAGGATACCCGGCTGCGCGCAATATCTGCCCAATATGGAATAAGCTCTATACCTACTCCACTGCGGCCGCATTGTGCGCAGGCTACGAGTGTCGAACCTGTTCCCACAAACGGGTCAAGTACCCTTGCACCGCGCTTGGTGAAAAACTTAACCAAGCGGACTATATCGGACTCGGCAAAAGTTGCAGGATGCAACCTCTTCTGCTTATCGCGCTGAGGAGGGATGCTGAACCACACGCTTTTGGTGTGGATCATCCACTCGGTATTCGGCAAATCATTCAGCTCATTGCGCGGATCGACTGTGTCTGGCATCACGTATAATCCGGCTTCACTGTTTCTGCGCCTCGTATGTATTTGTCGATCTGCAGAGCAGCAATAACCCCCTCCGCAGCAGCAATAATGGCTTGTCTTGGATGAATGCAGGTCACATCACCGGCCGCGTACACGCCAGGCACGTTTGTCGCTTGATTGCAGTCGACTATTATGCACCCGTCGGAACTTAACTGCACGGACCCTCCCAAGAAATCCGTAACCGGAGCAGTACCGCTGAGAAGCATAAAGACCCCATCGACTGGAATCGTTTTTTCGCCTTCTGCTCTTACCCTAACGACAAGACCATTGACGAACTGTTCGCCGACAATTCTACGAGGACTTGCTCCTAAAACTACATCAACGTTGGAGGCCTTTTCCAGTTCGTGCAAAAAATGCGCTGGTATGGCGAGCTCACTCTTGGGGCATACCAGGTATACTTGGCGAGCAAACCGTGCCACTAGTAGTGCTTCCTCTGCAGCAGTCTCGTCGCAGCCCGTAACAGCTACCACCTTCCCCTGATAGAAAGCCGCGTCACAAGTAGCGCAATAGCCGACTCCTCTACCCAAAAATTCCTCCTCACCCTCGATCTTATCCGCGCGACCTCTGGAACCGGTAGCAATCAGAACCGTTCGCGCCCTAAAGACACCGTCGGTCGCATACAGTGACTTTGGATCAGAATGTAGATCCACCGCAACAACTGCAGTCTTGCGGTACTCGCAGCCAAAACTCAACGCCTGGTCGCGCATTGTCTGCAGCAGTTCCGCACCCGGAATGGGACCTTTGACTCCTGGATAATTTGAAATCTTGGTTGCCCGAGCCAAAGAACCACCCGAAGGAGACCTATCCAAGACAACCGTCTTCAGCTTTGCCCTGCCTGTGTAAATGGCGCAAGCAAGCCCAGCAGGACCACCTCCTACAACTGCAACATCGTATAACACATCTTCCATCTTTACCACGTCTTCTTCGTAAGTTGGTAATAGTCCACTCAGCAATTGCTCAATATTCGAATAACTACAACCCACAAGCCAAAGCCGCGGCTTCTTCCACAAGTATATCGTCCGCCCCGCGGGCTATCGGCGTGAGCAAGGCACTAAACCACCGACACGACACATCGGCCCCATATCCGCCCTGCTCTTTTGCCCAAGTGGTAGGACAATAGCCATACAGCCCATTGGCATAGCCTACAAACATTACATTAGTGTTAGCACCACATTTCGATTTGATGCTGCGCTTGATACCCAAACCTATGTCTGTGTAGGTCTCAAACGGCAAGCCAACGACTCGAAGCTCATTTATCCGCGCAGCATAGACCTCAGCTTTAAGTTCTCTTGGCACCGTTCCGCGAACCATTCGAAGACGCAGTGCTCGAGCCCACTGCAGCATTTCGCCTGCAGTACATGCCTTTACTCGGCAAGGTCCCGTATTTGATAGAGCTTCCTTTTTTTCAGAGTTGAACTGGCGAATAAGTCGGTCGAGATCGGTCAAAGACGGTGGTTCGTCGAGCGGAACCGCTACCATTCGGAATGATGAGTTAAGGACAACTCTCGCTGTCCGCGTTCGACCTGCTAAGCATCCAACAGCAGCCTCAGCCAACTGCTTTCCGATTTCCTCGCAGTCCTCGAATGTCCCCCGGCCCCATCCTTTTTCGATTTGGATCACAGGGTCTACGTCGCCGCAAGCTCCCTGTAAATATAGCCCGACGCCCCCGATCAACTTATCGATATGGCGGGCTACTGCCCCTGGAAAATCGCCTGAAAAGAGCAGGTTTTGAGGACCTAAAACAACTGCGTGAGTGGAATAGTTAACCAAGGTCGCAATCGATGAACCATCGCGGCGTTCTACTGCCAACACCACGAGCTCGGGATCAACATCCCGCGAACGATCCTGCCTGTTGAAGCCGATGCCCGAAACTGTTGTCGATCCCAAAGCGACCTGCGCCGACTCCAACCGTTCCTCGAGGCTACAGACTAGGCCAACGAGCCGTTCCTCAACAGTCTGCAGCCACTCTTTATTCACATGGCCCATCTGGCCTCGCATCCGCATCGACGCTGCGCCGGAGTGAGTGTGAGTGCAAGAAATCAACAATGCAGATTCGGGAAGTCCGATTTTTCGTTTGAGATGCCTACGGAGACGTTTAACAAATGCCGGCTCAAGCCCAAGAAGATCACAGGCTATTATGACCAGACGATGACCGCCGTTATCGAGCATTATCACACGAGCCGTCAAGGAGTCGTGTGTTCCAACCGCTGGATCAACACGAGCACCGTAACCTGTCATCCACTGTCCTGCCTGGGGGTTTAGATCAGTAATTGCCGCAGCTGCCTTTAGCTCACCCATAAAATCTGCTATGCATCCCTCATCTAATCTCTATTGTAATAGGAGCCAAGTTGGTAACTACTGTAATCGAACCATCGCGACCTCGCACAAAATTTGGACAATCATTTCCATCAATCAGAACTCTGGTTGCACCGGCAGTATTTCTAAACAACACGCGCACCTTTAGATCCTTGCCATTAAGTATCCTGCTCTGAGCTAGGGATACGTAGTTTTTGCCGGATTCGATCGTGAGATAGTTACCTCGGTAAAAAACGTTTCGCACACCGATTTTCCGAAGTGCTGTCGGTACAGCCGGTCTAATGTCTAACACGCCTTCTTCAGTTGAGTCCACGCCCAGGAACGCATAGAAGAGAAACACTGTGCCAACGCTGGAATCAGACAAGAACTCGCGATCCAGCCCCAATCCACCGGGGTTAGGACTCTGCAATATACCACGCTCAGGATGCCCCTCGTAGTACTTTCTATAAAAATTCCTACCCTCTCCACCCGCAGATTTGACCTCTGCAAACCACTGCTTGATCTCGAGGGTCCTTTCGAATGCTCTGTTAATTTCCTCCTGTTTACCGGTAGCACACCTCGCCATTAAGTCAAAGAGCCCAGTGAAAGGTGCCGCCCCGCCGTTCTGATATTGCTGGCCGAACACATAGTTGCGAGCAGCCTCAGGATAGTTTTTGCGATCGTGGATCCAAGGCCAGAAATAGTAGTTCTCATTGTGAACGGTCGAAAAGCGCGGACCAAACCGCCAGCGATAGATATCGGCTCCGACCGACGTATCACCCCTTATAATTCGATTACCATTGAGCCAAGAAACAATAGCTTGTCTCTGGAAATCGGTGCCCACACCGAGAAGTAGCGCCTCAAGATTGTGATGGAGGAAACCATAGTCGTGCCGGTTACCATTGACGTCTATATTGCGGCAGAAACGTTGTTTGTCGTCTAGCCAAAAGACTTGCTCAATCTTTCTCTTTACGAGCCGTGCCAGCCTGTCAAGACTCTCGGGAGTCTCGCGATAACCTATCACGCTGAAATTGTCGGGGCCGATGACAGAGACTTCGGGGAGTTGTATACGATACTTTCGCACAACCCTCTCGAGCTCGGCCATAGACTTGAGCGCATAGTAGTAATCACAGCTGCTGTCGATGTCAAACCTTCCAGAAGGCAACAGATCCCAATAGCTTCCAATCTGGCCATGACCTACGTTGTCTCCGCCCAAACCGTCCTTACCCACCATCCAATCACCGCACACTAGATGTGTTTTGCGGCCCTGCATATGCTCGTTCAAGAACAGGACAGCTCTACGGAGTTTGGGCATGACCAGCTTCAGAAACTCTAGATCTCCAGACCACATATAGAAGCGAAAGGCTGAGTTGATCAGAGCGGTATTGCTTGTCATTAACCGTACGTCGTAAGTAGCCCGAACGTAGTTAATCGACACAGTTATGCCTACAGCCGCGGGACCGCACGGAATTATTTTCAACCTGGTTATCCGCTTTCCTTGCCTGCCCCATTCAGGATGCAAGTACATTGGAAAGAACAAGGGATACCGGAATTCATTTTCCGAAGCCATAGACGCATAGTCATCCGGATAATCCTTTGGCGGCAGAACACTAAAATCAACTGTCACCATGCGCTCTTCCGAGAATCGACCTGAACAATCTGTAGTCCAATAAACGCGAAGTCCATTTATCAGTTCGCTGAGGCGTTCCCGCGAGCTTCCTTTGAATGCTATGTCTATTTCCAGTATGGGAACCTGGAATGCGTCGACGTCAAACTTAGGACTTATCAATTCAGGTCGAGGACCGGTTATTATACCTTCCAAACGACAGTCAACGTACCCGGGAGCTAGATCGATGTCTCTTACAACCCACTGTGATCGAGCTCCATCATTTTGATCGTTGAACTCCCAGCCTGTCGGGCAATCGACAAGCGTATTTCGGTTGTACTTAGGCCAGGGCCAGCCGAATGTGGGTTTATATCCACCAAGCGAATTATTCGGCTCAGTACACAACCGCGCACCGAATGCGTATCCGTATTTGTCGACGGTGCAATCTCTGATCGTGGTTAGAACTACATCACAGTCGGTCCCCATCTGCCGTGCCTTTCCCATAGCACCGCGGTCGATCCATGGCAACATCCAAGCGTCCCAGTCTATTACCCACATTTGGTCCACGGTACCTAGGCAAACCGTACTGCCGTAGTATACTCCTCTCTCGTCGACAGACAAGTGACGCATGAACCACTCGTTTACGAAAGAGTCGTAGTCTGGGTCTGAGGTGTAGAAACTAGGAAGTCGAGAGAAATCGGGATAATCCGTAGCAGCCCTCAAACGAATAGGTTCGGCTGCTGCCGAAGCAGCAGCCGAACAATACACAGCCATAATCCATCCCAAAATTACAGCGCGCAAGACTGCCTGCATAACGCCGCACTGCACACCGCACCTAGTCCTAGTAAAGGGATAGAGTGTAGGCTACTCCACCGTAGAAGCCCTTGAACGCCATTGTTCCGGCTTCCAGACTTAGTCTCCCAAATGCGTTGTAGCGTAGCCCTGCATTAAAAGTGTCGTCCTGGCGCAAGCCCTTGGTTAAATATTCGGCCATTATGTGCAAACGAGCCTGAGGTGACCAATCTACACTCACGAAGACACCTTTAAACAAACCTGTTCCTATACCGAGTGTGAACTTCAGCGGCGTCGTAACCGCTGCAGCCCATGGTTGGGCAACGCTCGACAAGCTTCGTCCGAAGAGAACAAATGCGCTTGGATTGTCGATATCGGCGTTTACCTTGTCCATTCTGCTACCTATGTCCACGACGCCTACGGTAACCGATGGCCTATCCGGAGTCTCATCAATTAATCGATACTTAGCACTGAATATGGCCTGCATTTTCGAGCCTGGGGCATCTGTATCAAGTCCAACAACACCCACTTCCAATTTTGGGACAATCCCAGTCGCTCCGCCGTAGCTATACACGTCTACATTTGAATCATCGAAATCGGGTGCATCTTTACCTGTTAGAACCACCGCACTTGGGTCAATAGTACTGTCGTCAGGCGTTTCTATCAACCCGCTCAATCCATAAAAACAGACACCTGCACTCGTGCTGCCTGCAGCTGAAACTGCGAGCAGCATCGCCACTAACGCCAAAAGAAGTATTCTCATACAACTATCCTCCCTGAACCAATTATTTGACTCCGCAGCTCGATACGACAGTCAGATCCTTTTGCTTCCTCTTGTTTCTACAAGACGCAACATTTTTCCTTTTGTCGCCCCCATCATCCGCAAATGAGAAACCTGCTGTATCTTATTAGGGAACCGTCTGGGAGCGACGAAATGTTTTCTCGCCGGGCATCTTAAGTGTACCCATAGGCGGTTGAGGCACTCCATCCAGAACAAGCTGAACTGCCCCAGCCATCCCAGTGCGTATGTTTATAAACTCGCGCGCTGTAAAAGTCTTGGTGGTCCCCTTAGGCATTATGCTTTCGTATACCCTCACACCGTCGCACTTAACTCTTACCCAGACATCGCGCAGTGCTGTAACTTGCAGCGTGACCTTGTTGGACACCGACGGTTCGGTCGGAGGATGCGCCGGTCGTGTATCGGAAGCGGGTTGTTTGGATTGTATCTTGCGGGGCTTGGCAGGCAATAATGGTTCGTACGAAAGAGTAGCCGGCGAACGCTCTTGAACACGGGCGCTAGTGAATTTCAGGGACGACTTAACCCACCAATCATATCCAACGATGCCCCCAGCTGCCAAGACGATTATGATCAATGCCCATACGAAAATTCTCCAAGCACTTCGCCCCGTTGCCATTTTAATCGGCTCGGATGCTGGCAACGTCTGATACTCCTCTTCGTACCTGGCAAGCAAGATTGAGCTATCAAGACCGAGAAAGTTCGCATAGTCACGAAGGAATGCCCGAGCGTATACCTTGTTAGGAAATACATCGAAGCGGTTTTCCTCTAAAGCGTTGATGTAGTCGACTGTAATTTTCGTTGCTTCGTGGACGTCTTCGATACTGAGATTTTTGCTCTCTCGCTTGTCTCTCAATATCTGTCCTATGGAAGATATATCGTCTGCCATTTGAGATTTTGCCATGAGCCAAGTAACTAGTTGTTATCTGGACTGCAATAATAGCACAGCTCGATGGGCTTGCCAACAAGCTTCAAGTTGATCACAAGTACAACTTTCATCACAAGGAGTATTTCGCAGCTTAGGTTCCGTATACCTCGTATAATTCGGCTTCCGCCCGCGACGCAGCATTACCTGCGCTTTTTCGGCAAAGACCTATCAAACTGGAGTTATCCAACTTCACTCAAGCTGATCGGTTGGTGCTGCACTCGCCGTTGGCTCTTCTCAGCGGTAGAAAAATAGTGAAAGTGCTGCCTTTGCCGAGTTCCGTCTCAACAGTCACCTCGCCTCCGTGTGACTCCACGATTTCCTTCACTATTGACAAACCTAGTCCTGTGCCCCCGTACTGTCGCGAACGTGCTTTGTCCACCCGATAAAAACGCTCAAAAATACGTCGAACCTCGCCCTGCGGTATGCCAATACCAGTGTCACAGACGCGAACGTAAAACTTATCATCGTTGAGACCCGCCGCCACGCTAACTTTCCCACCATCAGGAGTATACTTTACTGCGTTGTCGACTAGATTCCGAACCGCGTGTACCATCTGCGTTCCGTCACAGTAGACAACTAGCCGCTCAGGCAAGTCGACGCTGATTTCTATGTTCTTCTGCTTTGCTAGGGGGCGCACAACTTCGACCGCCTGCGAAACTATATCTGCGGCGTCGCAGTAGCTTTTCTCAGTCAAGGTCATCCCGGAGCTGATACGTACTATCTCAGTAAGGTCTCCTACAAGATTAGAAAGCCTATCAACTTCCCTGACTATAGTAGTCAAAAACCTATCCAATAAGACGATATCTTTCTTTGCCCCTGACATAAGAGCCTCCGCGGTAGTACGGATTGCAGTAAGCGGAGTGCGTAACTCGTGACTCACGTTGGAGAGGAACTCTTCTTGAACTCTCTGGTGGCGCCGAACCTCAGTCAGGTCATCAATAATAACAAACGATCGAACCCCTGCATCCGGGCGACGTGCTGAGCAAACCGCGCGCAGTCCAAGAACGCGCGGAGGCTGACCCGGAAGTCGTACCTCAGCAGCAAGAGCTCTATCTTGTAATACACATTCTTCCAGCAATCGGATTATCTCTGGGTGCAAATCTGTTTCAACGGGCTTCATCCCTAGAATGTCAGACTCCTTAATGCCTAGCATCTCTGCAGCGGCACGGTTGACCATGCAGATGAAACCCTTTGCGTCTACAGCTATTATGCCGTCGGTCATGTTAGAGATAATCAAGTCCGCCTGCCGCTTTCCATCGTACAGCAACTTAGCCGCGGATCCTAATTCTGCGACGATAGACGCTAAATCGCTACTCAACAAACCCAACCTGCGCATTGCAATATTTGCTGCATAGAGATGTTCCGTGCCCGAAAGAACGCGACGCAACGAATACACCAGGTCCCGGAGAGCGTGTTTGCGGCGACGAACGAAGCAGACATGCGCAACGCCCGTCAATGCGAGAAATACGCCCACGACTACGCAGTGCAGCCGTGTAACGAACGTGCAGGAAAGACAGAGGAGAACAGCCAAAGCGCATATCCCGACAAGCACAAGAACTAAGTCTGCGTCGGAATTTCCATGCGACGACGAGGTTTGGGGGCTACGTCTCACTATCCACAAACCTATAGCCTACACCGCGAAGAGTTTTGATGTAGCGCGGTCGGCTGGGATCCGGCTCGATCTTTTCTCGAAGCCACCTGATATGAACATCGAGGGTACCGGTATCCATAGGAACATCGGTGTTCCAAACATTTTTGAACAGTTCCTCACGTGTTACCACGCGATCTTTGTTCGCCATCAGGATTCGAAGAAGCTCAAACTGTTTTAGAGGTAGGTGCACCTGATTGCCGTCTACAGTAACACGTCGGCGCGCCACATCGAGCTCGATCCCACCAAACTTGAACCTGGAAATCTCCTCTTTGCCACGCGTACTCTCTGCCCGCCGCAGGACGGCACGCACGCGAGCGATCAATTCCTTGATGCTGAATGGTTTGCAGATGTAGTCATCGGCCCCGAGTTCAAGTCCCAGAATCCGATCAATTTCCTCTGTTTTAGCCGTCAAAATTATAATTGGAACGTTCGACTCTTTGCGCACCGTTCGACATAGGTCCAGGCCATCAAGCTTAGGCAACATCAGGTCCAGCACTATCAAGTCTGGGTAGAACGACCTGACAGCGGAAAGCCCTGAAAGTCCATCATAGGCGCATTGCACCTCGAAGCCTTCCTGCTCAAGCGCGTATGCCACCGAGTCCGCAATAGGAACTTCATCTTCTATTAGCAAAATTCTGTGTTTCACGGCGCCAGCTAACTCCTGTTCTAGATTTGGCGGACGTGCTCCAGAATCCCCGCCGCGCACACTATCTTAACTCCAAACAAAGCTCAAGTCAATTCCGCGCATATAGTTTGCTCTTAAGAGTCAAAAAGACTCTTTTCCAACCTTCTGTGTCAGTAAAGCTATCTTCTCTCGTGTCGTGCAGCTAACAAAGTTTCAGATCGGGCAAACAGTAACTACGCGTTAACTATCTGTCACGGTGCGCCGACTCTAGCCCAAATTTCCCCAACGGTCAATCCCCTTACCGCGACAAGCTTGTCGCGGCTCTTCTCGCCCGAGATGATCTTGACATCGCCCTTATGCACACCAAGAACATCCGCAAGGAATCTGACCAGCGTCTCATTCGCAGCACCTTCCAAAGGCGGCGATGTGACTTTTACACACAAAGCATTCCCGCGCCAACCTACAACCTCGTTTTTTGATCCCCGCGGGATAACGCGAACCCTTATAGCAGCTGAAGTCATATGTGCGCAACTTCCAGAGTTTTCGCCAAAGTGAGGCTATCCCCTCATCAGACGCTTAAGCATCTTGTCAGGATCCCATCTCGGTCTGTCGGCTTCCCATCCTATGAAGATGTGACCCTGATACACCAGTTCGCCTGTGTCACCGATCTCAACCCAGTCCCAAACATCATCATGTACATCGAATTCGCGGCGCTCTCCATCTTCGCATGCAAACAACAACGCCTTACGAACGTACTCAGCACGCATTTCTAATGGATCAATATCCTGTGTGCCGAGCTTGTCAATGATTTGGGCTCGCACTCTCCGCAGTCTTTGGCGTCTACTGCGTATATAGGGTCCCCATCCCTTCACCAAGGCGTAGATCACAATGCACCACATGCACATGATCCACGCGACAATGACAAGAATGACAATCCATCTGCCCATTGCAGGTACAGTTTACAAGATTAGTGCACTTGCGTCGAGCACTCGTCTGCATTTGTTTGACACTGAGTCGGAGTGTGTCTATAATCAACACGGCGGAATCGAGCGCACGAAAGGGCCTTCGCTATGTTGAAACCGGAAGATTTTTTTGACCTTGAAGGGTTGGAGTTTCGAGACGTATTCGACGGTTGCGATAAGGTGTGGGAAGCACTCCTGAACGTTGGTAGATTTGTGCTTCATTACATCACCAGTATCGACCCAGACGATATGATACGTGGCAAAATAATGCCTGGCGCACACATTGATGACCGAGATGCGGTCGTCATCGGCGAAGGCACAATCGTCGAGCCTGGAGTATTCATAATGGGACCGGCGATCATAGGGCGGAACTGTCAAATAAGGCACGGCGCATACATTCGCGGAGATGTTATAGTGGGCAACAACTGCATAGTGGGACACGCATCTGAACTGAAGAACTGTATTATGCTCGATACGGCGCAGTGTCCTCATTTTGCCTACGTGGGGGACAGCATACTTGGGCGAAACGTAAACCTTGGTGCGGGCACGAAGTTGTCGAATGTTCCTGTCGTAAGCGTAAAGGATCCGGCAACTGGTAAGCGTCCATCAGTAAAGGTGACCATAGACAACGTAGAATACGACACCGGTTTGCAAAAGTTCGGAGCAATAATTGGGGACGGATGTCAGCTTGGCTGCAATGTAGTCACAAATCCAGGTTGCTTGATTGGCAAGAACACCCTTGTGTACCCCTGCGTTTCCTTGCGAAAGGGTTACTATCCGCCGAACACCATTGTAAAGCTCTCTCAGGACATTACAGCTGCCGAGCGAAAGTAGCTGGGTTGCCCCAAGAGTATGTGTCAGCCTGCTCTGTAGCTTTTTATTGGGAACTACTCGACGGTTTTGCCATCACCCTACTTGGTGTTTAAAGCAGTCGGCGTAAAGCGTCTGACTACATTCACGAAATACTCATGTATGCGAGTATCGTCCGTCAATTCAGGGTGAAATGCTGCCGCCAGATGAGGCCCTTGACGCACCATCACGATTCTGCCATCTGCCAAGCGCGACAGTACCTCAGCACTACCACGTACTTCCGATACAATCGGAGCACGTATGAATACGGCTCGGAGCGGCCGACTATCACATATTGCTGGGATTTGCAGATCCGTTTCAAAACTGTCTATCTGCCGACCGAAAGCATTACGTCTAACTGTGATATCCATCAAGCCCAGACGATACTGTTCACTGCCCTCGATTTCTCGGGCAAGAAGGATCATCCCCGTGCACGTTCCAAATATAGGCATGCCTTCCCGGACCCGGCTCTTTATGGCTTCGTCGACGCCGTATCGCACCATGAGTTTCCCAACCGTCGTGCTTTCTCCGCCAGGAATAATCAAACCGTCGCATACTCGAACTTCCTCAGGCGTACGCGCTATCAAGGGTGCGACACCATCTATCCGCCGCAGCATTTCAACGTGCTTCTCGAAATCTCCCTGCAGTCCCAAAACACCAATAACAACGTTATGCAGCGAATTCGACATCAACATAACAACCTGCAAAAGTCAGACGGCATCGTGCCTCATAGCACGATGCCGGGCATTCGGAAGATGTCAACTAGTCCGGAACTACTAAGCTACCAACCACGCACCGAGAGAAGTTCTCTCTCTTCGAGTTGCCTAACGTCGATACCGTCCATGGCCCGCCCAAGGCCTTTAGAAAGTTCAGCTATGATTTCGGGCTTATCGTAGTGCGTAACCGCATCCACAATAGCCTTTGCGCGCTTGGCAGGATTCTCCGACTTGAATATTCCGGAACCCACGAAAACTGCTTCAGCGCCCAACTGCATCATAAGTGCGGCGTCGGCCGGCGTTGCAATGCCGCCGGCAGAGAAATTGGGCACGGGTAGCTTGCCCGTTCGGTGAACTTCAACAACAAGCTCGTAGGGAGCTCCAAGCCTCTTGGCTTCCGCCATCAGCTCGTCCTCTCGCATACTTTGAATCTTGCGAATCTCGCTCATAACCGTGCGCATGTGACGCACCGCTTCCACAATATTGCCAGTACCAGCCTCACCTTTTGTACGAATCATTGCCGCACCTTCACCAATGCGCCTGAGCGCCTCGCCTAAATCCCGACATCCGCATACAAAAGGTACATTGAATTTGTGCTTGTCTATGTGATGCTCTTCGTCTGCTGGAGTTAGAACCTCGCTTTCGTCAATGTAATCAACTCCGAGGGCTTCCAGTACCTGCGCCTCAACAAAATGACCGATGCGCACTTTTGCCATAACGGGAATCGAAACCGCACTCATAATTTCAAGTATCTTCAGCGGATCAGCCATTCGGGCGACCCCGCCTTCACGTCTTATGTCTGCGGGAACCCTCTCTAAAGCCATAACGGCAACTGCGCCGGCATCTTCAGCTATCTTGGCCTGTTCAGCATCAGTGACGTCCATGATGACGCCGCCTTTTAACATTTCGGCAAGCCCAACTTTTGTACGCCACGTCGATTTCTGCTCCTCAGTCATCAAAAATCACCCTCTTCCAGAAAAAGGCTTGATTCCCAATTTTTCAGCCGCGATTGCAAACTAGCATCCCTTTAATTATAGCATCTTGAATTTAAGACATGCTACTACTGGGCCGGTTGCAGGTATAGACACCATAAACTAGCCGCGATGTGGTCCTTGCATACTGCTCAAGTCTTGTCGAAGACGTAAGGTCGATTATCTTGCGCGCGATAGTTTTGCTTGGCGGCTTCAACAGTTGTTTCCAACCAGCGTATCTCCTCTTCGGAAGTTAGAACGCCTATTTCGAGGTGATACTCGCGTGTCTCTCCGGGTTTAAGAAACTGAAGCCTTCCTGCCGCTCTGTCCTTGTCGCGGCCTTCCACTCTGCAGTTCGCAGGCTCTAGACCGACTACGTACTCTCGAGCACCGTTCATTTTCCACTGAGTAAACTCAGGCAGTTCAGACTTCTTGTACTTCACGTAGAAACCGAAGTTCAACTCATAGTTCACAAGCCCTGCATATACAAAGCCTTGCGGGTCGGTAGCCATGTCGTGGTAATAGCAGCGCTCGCGAAAACCCACCGTGGGAGGATCATTGAGATAATAGTGCTCCTTGTCCACTTCAGCATCTACATCACGAGGCGTCGCGCTAAGAGTAGGAGATATCAGGCGTGACCCAGCATCTACTACAGGAAAACCTCCGTTGATGTGATAAAGAATCATGTGAGGAGTTCGGCGCGGACCCTCATTTGTCACGACGTCGTCGATCCAGAACTTGTTTACGCCGAGGACCGCAGTTATTCGGCGTTTGAGCAAGATGTTCTCTCCGAAAAGTCGAGACTCTCTTATCTTGCCTTGCACCCACATGCGGTACTCCTCGCCTTCCCACTCTCCGTCCACCCATACATTGGAAGCAGGCGTATTGGAGTACCTGCCATGAAGCCCCAACTTTTCTCCATTGTCTTCGCAAGGTGCACCTGCATACGTGAGACCGCAGGTCGTAACAAGCCCGCCGGGAAAGTTCCTCAGCCAACCGAAACCGGGCTCTTCGTAAAACATGGGGCTCATTTCACCTGCTGCCGACAGCCACGCCAACGATCTGCCATTATGTTCTGCAACGGTGACGTCGAGCCCTCGTCCAGGTACGGCCAGAAACCGAAAACCAGAGCCAGTGTTGAATTCAACCGCCTCAACTCCGGCGTGCGGACCATCAGAGAGTACAAACTTTCTAACTCCGCCCAACTGCAGTATATTCCCGACGCGTTCCAGCAGTTCAGACCTCGAATAATCTCTACCGAATAGCTTCGGCATTTTAAAACCTCCCTCCGATGCTGCCTGCAGAGCAGCAGATGTCTAATATCGCTTCCCATCCGGGAATCAACAGGTATTTTCTTAGCAGTAGAGACACGAAAATCCTGTGTTTGGTATACTGTCAAGTGGGATGACTTTCGACGGGTTGATCCTTGCTGCCGTACTACATGAACTTCAAAAGTGGTTGGTCGGCGGCCGTGTGCAACAAATTCGCCAACACAATGCCACCGACTTGACGATCGAAGTACGGGTTCCAGGATACACTCATCTGCTCTATCTGTCAGCAGATGCAAGATTTCCGCGGATTCACCTTGTCTCATCAGTCAAACCTGTGCCCAAGCAACCTCCACCCTTTTGCATGACCCTCAGAAAACATCTGGGAGGATCAGTTATAAGACAGATTGAGCAAGTGGGGTTTGACCGAGTAGCACACTTGCACTTTGCCCATGCCGACCAGTCTGAGCGCATACTGATAGTTGAGATCATGGGGAAACACAGCAATTTGATTCTCACAGACGAACACGGACGCATTATATCTGCTGCAAAACACATTGGAAAATCACTAAGTCGCAAACGACAGATCTTGCCGGGCCGAGATTACGTTACCCCTCCCCACACAGCGAAGGTCAATCTCACGTCTGACGACGCGGAGAACCGAATCCAGGCCGCTGTAAAGCATCTTGGTACCGGCTGCATCGATTCCCAAACAACGCAAGACTGGCTTATCAAGACATTCAACGGCTTCGGACCTTTCCTGGCCAACGAAATCATTGCGAGATCTTCGGACGCGGGGACTATCGCAATAGATCGTTTGGAAAGCGAGCTACTGATGTTAAGGCACACCGTGCTTGCGAAACGTTACGATCCCGTGCTTATCGCAAACGACACGGGCCATCTGATAATGGCCTATCCCATCCGAACTGTGCAGTTTTCCGCAGAACAACAGCTCAGCAAGACATCGATCAATTGGGCTCTAGATACCTTATACAGGTCTTTGATTCCTCAAGCTGAACTTGCGGATCTTAAGAAGGCAGTAACGACACTTCTGCGCTATGAAATTGATTTCCGACAGAGGTCGTTGGAATCGGCTGAACGGACGCTGTCCGAATCAGCTAAGGCCGGACGCTACCGGCAGATCGGCGAACTGATACTTGCTAGCCTGCATAGTTTAGAAAAAGGCTGCAAGACGGCAAAGCTCGTTGACTACTTTGACCCGTCAACGCCAGAGATCGAAGTGGAGCTTGACGAAAAGCTGACACCCCAGCAGAATGCTGAGCGCTACTTTAAACGGTACCAGAGGATGCGAGATGCTGCAGCCAGTGCACAAGAACGACGGGAAAAACTACTACGTGAGCTGGCTGATTTGGCAGAGGCGTTGAAGAGAACGGACGACGCGGTCACGACGGAAGAACTTCAGAGCATGCTCGATTCGCTCAGAGAACAGGGGTTATTAAGGACCCAAAAACAAACTGTGGAACGTGAGGTTGAATTTGACAGGCACCCAATACGGCGGCTAATCACTAATGACGGATGGGAAATACTCTACGGAGAAACAGCAGAGGCAAACGACTACTTGACCCAGAGGGTAGCGAAGCCAAACGACATTTGGATGCATGCACGATCGATCAAGGGAGCTCACGTTGTAATTCGAGCATCAGGGAAAGCCGGTGTCGTACCAAGAAGTGTTCTCCAACGTGCAGCGCTTATTGCAGCACTAAATTCCGAAGCGAAACACTCGAATCTGGTGCCTGTGGACTACACTTTCAGAAAGTATGTTCGTAAACCACGAGGCTCACCACCTGGACTGGTGGTCTACAGGAATGAAAAGACGCTCGACGTCTGTCCACGAGGCGTGTAGCAACTGATGTCACATACGACGTCTGCGCAACCCTGATTCGGCTGCCAGCCGCTCTCTCAATGTGGGACCGCCCAAATCCACTTCGCAGACTACGTCACGTATGCCCGGCTTATTGCGTAGGACTTTGATAATCCTTGCCAGCTCCTGCTCAAGATCCAGATCTTCGTAATACCCCCTCAGCTTATCGATCCGACCTCTCAAGTAGGCAACACCATGAGTCACGTGCACCTCAAGATGACTTGAGTCTACCGGGTGCTTCGCTATTTCGCGTCGGAGTTCGCGCGTCATCGAAGCATCTACAATAGACACTTCGATCGCCCCCTTTCGGGCTTCGGCGCATGCCCGGGCTTTTGCTTACACGAATTATTATACCCCAAAAGTAAGTAGCATAGATACAGAGAAAAACAAGCTTCTTATTCGGCATTAGTCCACCAGTCAAAACGGTTCATTACTTCTTGAGGCGTAGCAGTACCAGTTTGCCCAATCTTCTGGATTGTTATAGATGCCACAATGTTACCAAATAGGGCAGCGTCAACCAGGCTTGAACCCGCGCATAATGCGCATATTATAGCAGCCGTACAGCTATCACCGGCACCAACAGGATCAATTTCGCCTTCCACTCGAACCGCAGGCACGTGAACCACATCGCTATCGATCATAAAGATCCCTTCCTCTTCAGCCGTTAAGAACACAGGCTTTCCAGTGTGCTTGTTCAGTTCGAATGCACAAGATTTGGCTTCGGAGGTCGTCACATTGGAAGGATCCACTAGTCCGAGATCTAGCCTCGCTTTCCCCCGCACAGCATCGACCGCTTCAAATTTGTTGGGCTTTACTATTACGCTACGATATTCGCCAATGCGCGCTCTGGAGTCGGCTATAAAAGGCTTGGAGTCGTACTCCTCAGCTAGTCGAATGATTTCATTTCGAACTCGATCAGTTATCACTCCCACATTGCGCTCTTGAACCTGGTCGGCTATCACCACACCGTTGACATTGGGAACTACTGACCTGAGGCGTTCAATAATCTTTTCTTCGAGCGTAGGCTCCAAGGGCACGCGATTTTTTATGTCTATGCGCTCAAGCTCGCGTTCCTTACCATGCTCGCGCAGCATCGGTTTTGTGTAACACGGTGTGAAGCGATCTTCAGTCTCAATAATATAGCTCTCGTCAGCACCAATTCGGCGAAGAGCTCGTTTCAATTCAAAGCCTTCCCCGTCGACACCGATAATGCTTATGCAGGGCACGTGTCCGACTCCCAGCGCTCTCAGGTTGGACACAACCGTACCCGCCGCGCCGGGAGCCAATCGTCTATCAACAACCTGATGGGCAGTTAGCCCGGTCTCTACCGACTTCTCAGCCAAAGAAGATTCAATAACGAAATAGCGATCAAGAAAGAAATCACCGACAACTGCCACACTTATTCTGGACAATTCTGCAAGTATGTGTTCCAGTGTTTTTCTGTCCACTTCTCCTATTCTCCTAGACCACTGCGATCCATAATTCGTTTCCAAAGGTTGGGTAGAGTTATCCGGTGATCTCCCCTTATGTAGAAGCTCTCACCGCCATCAGCCACCGTTCGGACTAATATAGTTTTGAACGGCCTGTAATAGTACCTGGGGTCAGACTTTGGAGCTTCTTTCGAAAGATCATCACCAAGATCAAGCATATCGAAAACTACCGTGGTGAACTTCGACAGAGTTTTTCCGCTTTGCCTCGCAACGTTTCTTGCCATAGAAAGCGCTTTCAGATAGACCTCAGGTCCCATAACCGCGGTCCCGTAGTTTAGGTATACCCCTTCCTCAAGCCTAGATACGGACTCAGCAAAAACGAGAAAGTCAGTGTACGTAGCTTTCCCAAGTGCTTCAGGATCGCAGTTTGGATGTTGGTGAATAATATCTTGTCCTATACCTACATGCACGGTGACTGGAACATGAAACCTGTATCCTGCAGCAAATATGCTGACGTCTCTATGGGGGTACTTCTCGCGCTCGATCCAGCGACCCACTGCCTCCCCGAAACCAATATCGTCCCGTGCGGCTTCCACGGCAATCTCGTTGAGAAATCCTGTCTCGCGCCACATTCCAAAGCGGCCAGTCTTTATGTAATGAGCCACACTCTCCGTCGTGGCCCCGATCATTGACAATTCGAAATCGTGTATTGCGCACGCGCCGTTTGTACCAACGTGCGTTATGAATCCGCGCTCCATAAGATCGATGACGTACCTGGAGCATCCCTGTTTGATAACATGCGCGCCCATCATCATAATTACTTCTCGACCCGATTTCCGTGCGCTTACTATTCTGTCCGCAACAACATCAAGCCTCGGTTCGTCGAGCTCCTGTTCGATCTTGCCCAGTGGGAGCACGTAGTCAAGCGTCATATCGTGCCTGCGCTCAGCTAGCGATTCGAGAACTATCTTGCTTCTGTCAAACTTCTTATAGGGCATGTTTTTCTCCAAACCAACCAGATTAAGGCAATAACGATGAATTCGAATCTCTGCTAGGACTACGAGAGATGAGAAAATATTAGTTAGGAAACAACATCTCGAGGAGCGGTTCGGGATCCGTGTAGTCAGGTATGATAAGGTCAGCACCAGCACGGATCAGCCTTTCTCGCTTCCAAGCGTTTATGCCGCATCTCTTTACTTCGTCTGATGCTACTCCAACTGCCAGACCACCAACCTGTTTGCAGTTCTCGATTTCGACAAAGCCGTCACCAAACGTAACCAAGCTCTCGCCTCCAAGGTTGCGCGACCTTAGAATGTGCTTTATGACAGTGGCTTTTGACCGCTCCCAATAGTTGTCCAAAGCACCGAAGATACGATCGCCAAAGAAAACGTCTATTCCTAGCGCCCTTGCTTCGTCCACGACATAGTCGTGGTCTGTTCCACTGGCGAGGTACATAACAACTCCGCGGCGATGGAGTTCAGCGAGAAAATCTATTGCTCCCTCAATCACCATGTCGCGGGGATTTATCTTGCCGGACTTTAGTCCCATTACTCGAGACTCGATTCGTTTCCACAACCTGGCGTGATACTCTCGTTTGTAATCCAAGGGATTGCTGGGTTCGCCGCCTCTGGCCCTAACTTCCTCAGCCAATCTTATCATCTGATAAATCGTGTCCTTGCCCGTAAGCAAGTCCACATACTCCCGAACGTATGAACGCAGCTCTTCTTCTGACTCGTGATTCGGAGTTCTAAGCAACTCCTCGACCATCATCGGCACCATTACGTCCTGCCAACCTTGGCGAATGACTGAAATTGTGCCGTCGAAATCAAACAGTGCTGAATGAATATTTCCGATATGAAATCCAGGGTTCACTATTTCGATTTGCAATGCGTACTTTCTTCTACTCCTCTGCTCGAATACTTGATCACCCACAAACTGAGCGCGCGTTGTGTCCGCATATCCAGCGACAACTTAACTTTCTCTGCCGTTTCGGGAACAAACTCAACAGCATCTAGAGCGCTCCGCCCACTTGAGTCAAAAACGTATAAAACCACAGTGGCTTCTTCTGTATATGGAATCTCCGCCAGCGTTGGAAAGTCGATGGCCAAAGTACAAAGTCCGGGATCAAGCTTGACCGGCTGCTGCTGAGAACAAATGCGCTGACCATTACCAAAAGCAATACTCAGAAATACGCAACCCGTAATTCTTCTGTTCACCCTGACGAGCAATTCCAGTCGACTAAACGCCTGTAGCTTCATCGGAGCCCTGAGCCTAATAGTGCAACGATCAGTCCAGCGAGACTCAGCAGGCGGCAATGTCACCACAGGAAAGTTTTCTATGAACTCTCTTACATAATTGAAGAACCGATCTGCGCCTATTGTGTGCCAATTGTAGCTGTTGTACAAATCGGCCCCAAGTGCATAGGCCACACGAAGATCCCATAGATGGAGCTCGATGTCACGACCGTCGTTTTCCTCACGGTTCAGGTTGCACCAAGGTCCCCACTCGCGGACGCGGTAGAAATCGGAAGGTTGGGACCACATACCTTCCAAACCAGTCCGCGCACCATTGGCGTAGCCCCACTCAGAAGCAGGATGGTTGATAGACGCTCCAGGGAAAAGGCTCCGAAGCTGCAGCGTGTGCGTATAAAGTGGCAAGTGTTCTCGAAACTGATACTTTTTTAACGCTGCTCGAGCAATATCAACCGTCTCCTGCACATACCGCCCCACGTTTCGATGTAGCCACGCAAGTTCCTCGTTAGAAAGTCCATCGCCAGGGTTCAAATCTACGCCGTCTTTCGCAGCCGCTTCTACCACCAAGGGATTGAAATCAGCCCACAGGGTTTTCCGATTCGACTTGGGGTTGCCTGCTTCGCAATCGGAATCCCAGTATCTCGGTTCGTTCTCTAGATAGATACCTTTTATCCACGTGTAGCTGTCGCCTGTTATCGCCTTAAGATGGGCTACTGCTTCATCCAAGCGAGTGTACCGGTAGTTGTTTAGCGCTTCGCTGTTCATCGTCAGCCAAGGACAATTCGACCATTGGTTCGGAACCGAAAGACCATAGTGCCTGTTGTAGCGATTTCCAAGAAGAGCAGCGAGCTGTTTATTCTCTTCACCTTCAGTATCTGGCGAGTAGCAAACTTGTTGGTACTTTATGTCACCGAATTTGCCTCCCTGTCCATCATCAACCCATACGGGCGTCCCAGCCCACCAAGAAACCAAACCCAAAAGAGCTGGCAGGCGGTACTCCTTTGACCACTCCGCACACTGCAGAATCTGGCGCTTAACATCAGCGCTATCCCGATTTGCATAATAGATTTCCGAACTGAAGCCCACGCCGATATGGTATTCCGGTTTTCCAATCAAGTTCTTCGAGAGTAAACCCAACCACTGTTCGCGCTGAGCAGCACTTCCATCGGGAATAAGACCCAAGATGGCAAATCTATCCCAATTGAGCAAATCCTCCAGCTCAGATTGCTTTACCACCCTTATCGCCTTAATCAAAACTGGCCTTGATTTGGACCCATTAGAAGAGTGGTTGGTTATTCTTATGGTGTCGAGTGGTGTATTTCTGACGCGCAGAAAGTAAGTGAGAGGACCGAATCCTAAACTGGCTTGACACCGCTCGTAGCTCCCAATCCCACTGCCCGATATGCGGTATCTATAAACAACTGGCTCAGGCGTGTCGGGGTAGACTTCGGTAATTGCTAAGTAATCACCAGCTCCCTTTAGCTTAAACTCAGCTTCCTTTGCGATTGCTTGAACCTCATATGAAATCTTGTGAGATCCTATATAACCAGTAACTTGCACAGTCTCCCCAAAGGAGGAGGAAGACAACACAAAGTAAATGCAGAATAATCTAAATATTCTGGTTGAACGCATACCCGAGAACAATTCACCAAGCTAAGGCTGAGAAGTATCAGCACATTTGTGTTTGCTAGAGCGGATTAACAGGTTTGCCGTTAACGCGCTTCTCAAAATGACAATGAGGACCGGTCGAGAATCCAGTGCTTCCAACCCTAGCTATTACTTGCCCCTTTTGAACCTCTTCACCCACACCCACAAGAATACGTGAGCAGTGACCGTATAGGGTAGAAACACCACCGCCGTGATCTATTACGACAGTGTATCCGTAAGCACCCTGCCAGCCGGCAATAATTACTTCTCCATCTGCAGCTGCCCGGATCGGCGTTCCTGTAGAACACGCTATATCCACTCCAGTATGAAGCTTGTAAACGCCTGTTATTGGATGAACCCGATACCCGAATGTTGATGTTATTCTGCCCGGCACGGGCAATCCAAGACCGCCTCTGAATACTTTGGAGTACCTCGCTCGTCCAGCCGGCGTGCTTTGGATACGCCTTATTTCCTCCTCGATTCGCTGCGATTGAGCAAGGAGTTCATCAAGCGCCCGCTCGTAAAGTTCCTTGCTGTGCTCGATTGCTATCAACTGCCTCCGCTTGTTTGCAAGCAGGTTTGCAACCTGGTTGCGCTGAGTAACCAACTGCGCATGCAGTCCGCGGATTTCAGCTAATCGACGAGCTTGGCGCTGTCTATCTCTTTCAATAGCAGCTTCATCAGCTTTAATTTCGGCAATGAGTTGAGCGTCCGAATCCAATATGCGCTTGATATAGTAAGCCCGCGTCAAAAATGTCCACATATCAGTGGCGCCAAGCAACACATTTAGATAACCAAGATCTTCGCCTTCGTAAATGTCCACGACGCGGCGTGAAAGTAAAGCTCTGCGGCGCGCGAGCTGTTTGCGAGTTCGAGCTAAGCGTTTCATCGTCGCTTGCAGGTCTGTTTGGGCATCCAAAAGCCTCAACTTATTGCGTGCCAGATTATCTTGTGCTGCTTCCAACTGAGCTTCAGTCAACGACAACTGACCAATAAGAGTCCTCTTCTCATTCTCCTTAACCTGGATTTTGTGCCTGACAGCCTTTATCTGGGCTTGAATCTTTTTGGCCTTGTCAATCCTTGACTTAAGCGGCGACTTCTGGTTGCTGGCACCGCCTGCAAGACAACTGAAAAATAGCAGCACAATAAAAACGGTCGCCAACCTAATATGCTTTTTGTTGGGGACTAGCTTCATCGTCCTGTAGCATGTAAAGGCGAATTAGTCGTGAAGGAAGCGGCGTATCGAAACAAAACTACCCGCAGCACCAATCATCGCGCCGACAAAGATCAATCCGCAAGCAAGCTCTGCGCGACCAACCCCACTGCTTATGCGCCCCAGAAAAACTATCTTTTCAGCCATCAACGCAACATACCTGCCGCCTAAAGTCAAGAAGAACCACGCCAAAACCGCGCCTACTGCGCCTAGAACTACCCCTTCGATGACCAGCGGAAGTCTGATAAACTGGTTGGTCGCGCCAACAAGCTGCATGATTTTGATCTCCAGTCTCCTAGCGTACAGCGTCAGTCTAATAGCATTGCTTATGATCAGTGCTGTTGTTCCCAGCAGTACAAGTACACCCGCAATACTTAACACCTTCACAACTCGCAGCACGGCGAGTATGCGATCAACAAGTTCCTTGCTTTCGTTTACTCGGTCCACACCCTTTATGAGCCGTATCTTTGATGCAATCTGGGCTATTCGACCGGGGTCGGAGACCTTAACATCTACTGCAAAAGGCAGGACATCTAAAGGCACTCCTGCGCTTTCAAAATCGGGTCTGTCACGTTTAAATGCTTCCCATTCCTTTTTCCGGTCGCGAACGTTCATCTCAACAACACCGGAAATGCTCCGAATCTGTTTCAATACAGGCTCTATGTCCGCCAGAGTCTTGCCTTCAATGAAAACAGCTATCTCAAACTGGTTAACCCTCGAAAGCACAAACCTGTTTGCTGCAAGAGCCAGCAGGGCAAAAGTGCCGAGAACACCAAGCGAAAGGGCAATAGTGGTCACTGAAGCAAACGCCATTATCCCATTTCGGCGGATGCCGGTAAAAGCCTCTTGAATCATGTACTCCACGTTCCTAAGCCCCACAGCACAGATCCTCCGTCAAGGTACTATGCTGATAAGCACCTTTCTCCTGATCTCGAACAACGTATCCTGCCTCCAATTGAATTACGCGCTTCCTCATTCGGTCGACTATTTGGCTATCGTGCGTTGCTACGAGCACAGTGGTGCCGTGGGTGTTTATTTGCTCCAATAACTGCATTATTTCCCAAGAGGTGTCTGGATCAAGGTTGCCTGTAGGCTCGTCAGCCAAAAGAACGGTCGGATGATTCACTAGAGCGCGTGCAATAGCTGCTCTCTGCTGTTCACCTCCAGACATCTGATGCGGAAAGGCATCACATCTTTTAGTAAGCCCGACCAAATTTAACACTTCAGATATCCGGCGGCGTATGTCACGGGGATGTCTACCAATAACGCGCATTGCAAACGCCAGGTTCTCCCAAACATTCTTTTGCGGCAGTAACTTGAAGTCCTGAAAAACGATTCCGAGCTTACGACGCAGATACGGAACCTGATTGGCCTTCAGCGCCCCAATATCCTCACCGTCGAATAGAACCCTACCCCTAGTGGGAGTAACCTCGCGGTAGATGAGCTTGAGTAGTGTCGATTTACCGCTGCCGGTCGGACCTACCACGAAGGCAAATTCGCCCTTGGCTATGTGAATACTGACATCGTTGAGTGCCCGAACTCCATTCGGATATTCGACACTCACGTTATCGAACCGAATCATCGCCAACGCATACCTCAACAGGCCATTATACAAACCTGCCCATTAGTGCGCAACTTTGGCGGGATGCTGAGGAAGTAAAATATCTTCAAGAGAAGTATACTGCTTACTGACCGCGCCGACTTGCTTTAGACGCCTATAGGTTCTCTGGTATTATTATCGGCGCTCCTCATTTGCGCCATGACACTGTGATGGCGACCATAACACCAGTATATGATCAGCCCCATTGCCAACCAAGCAAACAGACGCAACCAGTTCTGCCACGGAAGCGAAAACATAAGTAGCAGGCAAAACACAACACCCAACGCCGGAATAAACGGCACACCGGGACACCGAAATGGTCTGTTTGCGTCCGGATTCGTACGCCGCATGACCAGTACTGCAAAACAAACCATTACGAATGCAAGCAGTGTGCCTATGTTTACAAGCTCAGCTAGTATGTCCAAAGGTAAAAGCGCCGCAAGTGAGGTCACCACGCAACCCGTAAGTATTGTGGATTTCCATGGGGTTCGAAACCTAGGGTGAACTGATCCGAAAAAGCTTTTGGGAAGCAGACCGTCTCGAGCCATAGCCAAAAGAACTCTCGGTTGACTGAGCATCAGAACTAGCAAGACCGAAGTGATCCCTACAACTGCTCCGAAGGATATCAAGTATTTTGCCCAGGGCAGGCCTACCTGGCTAAAGGCAACTGCTACAGCAGCGTGAGGATCTAGTTTGTTGTACGGGACCATGCCGGTCAGCACTGCGGCCACTGCTATGTAGAGCAGAGTGCATATAGCAAGCGAACCAACTATTCCGATAGGGACATCGTGCTGGGGATTACGGGCTTCCTCAGCGTGCGTAGAGACCGAGTCGAAACCGATGTATGCAAAGAAAACCATCGCGGCTCCGGCAAGAACCCCAGCAGGCATGTTATTCGGCCCAAGCTTACCTAGAACCGGTTTTCCCAAAAGTGAAAGTCCCGACCATCCGTAGGGAGCGAAGCCTCCGTGTGCACTCCAGTTCTTCGGATCAACATAAAATGCACCAACAACGATGACGAACAGCACGACGGACACTTTGAGAACAACCATCGCAGCGTTCGATGTCGCGCTTTCGCGTATTCCTTTGACCAATATCGCAGTGATAATTATTCCTATGATGACCGCGGGAAGGTTTACGGCAGACCCACTGGCAACCAGATGTCCGTGCTGAACCCTGAGCGGGGCAGCCGAAACTAAGGACGGGATCTTAAAACCAAACAACCCTATGAATTCCTGGAAATAACTCGACCAACCTTGGGCTACAGCAGCCGATGCAACAGTGTACTCCAAGACAAGGTCCCAACCTATAATCCACGCGAAAAGCTCGCCAAGAGTGGCATAGGCGTATGTATACGCTGATCCCGCGACAGGTACCATAGCAGCAAACTCCGCATAGCAGAGCGCAGCGAATATACATGCTGTTCCAGCAACTACAAATGAGACTATAAGCGCAGGTCCGGTAGTTTCCAACGCGACTTTGCCCGTAATAACAAATATACCTGCCCCTATGATGCAGCCAATGCCCAGGCTCATCAGCTGCACAGGACCTAGCACGCGTCTGAGGCGGTGCTCGCCTTCCATCTCTTGTAGAAGTAACTCTAGAGGTTTTCGAGCAAAGAGTTTATCCCTCAATGTTAAACTCCGATAGTTTGTCAAGATACGGCTGCATTGCCAACTGCGCCAACAAACAACAAATGGTAGATTCTGCGCCCTCATTGAGGTTTCTTCCCTGAGGCGAAAGCGCGTCCGAACACCCGCCTGTTACCGGATCGTATAGTGCTTCGCCGACCGAATTGCGACCAAAAAACCAATCAAAGCTAATCTTGGCAAGACGCAGATACTCCTTTTTACCCGTGGTATCGTACGCGGCAAGATATGCTAAAGTATGACACATAGGATCTACCGGCTGCTGGTCGTACCACGCGCGCTCGCGGTTTCTGAAGTACCACCCATTGCAACCTATAGGATGAAGAACGTCATCTATGATGCAAACGGATGTAAGAAAACCAAGACTTTCTTCCGCCACACGGAGGTATTCTTCTTTCTGTAGCGTTTGATAGGCAAAGAACAAGGCTCTAGGCATCATGCCGTTTGAGTAAGTCAACCAATCTTCGAACCACACCCAATCAGGGCTTGCAGTGCGCTCAAAATCACCACACATAGAATCTGCCAGATCGGCCAGGATTTCCCTGATTCTGTCGTTCTCAGGCATGTACTTGAGGTAGTAGTAGCATCCCGAAGCCATGTAAGCCCTCGCACGTAGACTGAGCGTTACGGGAATCCAAGGCGCAGCACGATCAAACAGCTCTTTCGCCACCTTTTTTATGTTAGGGTGCAAATCGGCAGCCAAAGCGTAACCGCACGCCCACAGGACTCTGCCAAAACAATCCTCACTGCCTTGATCGTCAAGCCACACCTGATCGTATGCCATGAAATTGTGAAACCGACCGTTCGGAGTCTGTGCGTAGTGAATGAAGCTTAGATACGTGCTCGCGAGTCGTAGGATAGAACGAGATTGCGTGCGTTCAAATTCCATTATGGCAGTAATCAGCGCACGAGCATTGTCATCCGTAGTGTAGCCTGTTCGGCGATTTGGAATGGAGAAAATGGCATGTTGGATCACGCCTGTGGAATCCGTGAGCGTTTCTAAGTGTTCGAAAACTATCGGCGGGTAAATCTTTCGTTGCTCTCCTTTCAACAACACTCCTATTTACTAGCTGACTGCGCTGATTCCGCAAGTTCTTTGGCAAGGCGACGCCTATTTAAGACTCTGTGAAACAAGCCCAGGTAGTCTACCGCGACGTTAAACCAAGCTGCTCGCCGACCATATCTATATGCGGCGGCTTCCAAGCTTTCTTTAAGATCTGGATCATCAAGAATGCGTATTATAGCATCCGCTATAGAATCAGGAGATGCAAAGTCGACCAATAAACCACGGCCATCCGCCAACACTTCTTCTGCGTAGAGATACGGCGTGCTAACGATAGCTTTGCCGCATCCTAATGCGTAAGCCAGCGTGCCGCTCGTAATCTGGTCCTTGTTAAGATAGGGGGTAACATACACATCGGTAGCGCATAAGTATCTGACCAACTCATCGAGTGAGAGAAACCGGTTATTGAACCTGACGTGCTTCTCTACTCCAAGCCGCGCTACGAGTTCGGTCAACATATTTCGATACGCTTCACCCTCGTACTTGCGCACCCCCGGGTGAGTTTCTCCAAGAACCAAGTATACAGCGTTCGGATGTTTCTTTATTATCTTGGGCATAGCCTGTATCACGTATTCGATCCCCTTGCCCCTGTTTATGAGGCCAAACGTGGATATGATCGAATTATCCGCCATACCTAGGGCTCTCTTCACACGAGCTGCCGACACTCTATGCACATTGGGAACTCCGTGCGGTATCACCGTTACCTTTTGCGAATCAACACCGTACACGTCGAGTAGTATTTTACGTCCCACTCTGACCATCACTATAGATACGTCGCACAATCGCACTATCTCCTGGACTATACGCTTCTGGTTCGGACTAGGGTTCTGCAGCACAGTGTGCAGAGTTGCAACTACCGGTTTCTCAAGGGCTTCTAGAAAATCCAGAATGTATTCTCCATCAGGACCGCCGTATATCCCATACTCGTGCTGAACACTTACGATGTCGGCATGCGAATTGTTCAGAAATCTAGCGGCTTCCAAGTAGGATTCGCGCTGCTCCTTGTATATCTGAAAGCGTACTATCCGTTCATAAGGTTCAATCTCGTGTTCTCGACGCACTGCAACTACAATTGGCTTGGAAAAAGGCATATATTTTGCAACAGAAGTCACAACATCCCTAGTGAATGTGGCAATTCCGCATTCGCTAGGCGGATAAGTGGCCACATATGCTGGTTCTATCCTGTTCATCGACTCTCTGAGGAGTCTGAACAGCTTGACGTCTTCGCTCTTGAGAAATCGCACTTCGTCTCGAAGCGCAAACTCTTCGGGAATGCTGACGTCCAGTTCCTTGGTCTTCTCGATCTTAGCCATTGTACGTTGGTCCTTACTGATTTTCGATGGTAAACGTGTCGATTATGACTGGGTTTATTTCAAGGACTCAGCTGCTTCGGATTCAGTGCGGTAGATTGGGAAAACTCTTTCGAGACCGGTAATCTCGAACACTTTACGCACTTGCGGCCGCGCACCAACTAATACTAATCGACCGTTGCGCTCACTGACACGCTTCAATCCACCCACCAAAGCACCCAAACCGGAACTATCGATATACTCCACATTTGCCAGACTAACTACGAGATGCTTACAACCCTTTTCGATCGTGTTGATCATTACTTCTCTAAAATGGCCAGATGTGTAGGCATCCAGTTCGCCTGACAGCCTGATAATGCCCACGTCACCATCCATTGTAACATCTACATCTAGGTCCATTTCCATACCGAAAAAGCTCCCTTCTTCGCGAGCTACCAAAAACTTGCACAGGAATGGAATACTGTATATGTTTCTTATCCAAACAAGTGCGCGACCCCTTCTTTGCCAACCACTAGTTATCGCGAACCGTTCTTACTTATTTCCACCTCCAAGCACAACTGAAACGGACAATGCGGCTCAATCAACAAGCAGCAAATCAAGGTGCACCGAAGGAATTCGAGCAAGAAGAACCAGAATACTAAGTAGCAAGGGGTTGATTCTCGTGGGTACTGCGTTCATAGGTGGCACGGGCATTGACGAATTGAGTGAATTCAGTTCTGGCAAGCGATTCGAAGTATCAACGCGATTCGGACGAGTGGAATTGGTCGAGAGTGTTTTTGGAAACAGTAATGTGTTTTTCCTTCCTCGCCATGGCTTCGGCCACTGTGTCCCACCTTCGCTGATCAACTACCGAGCACAAATAGCTGGCTTGAAAAAGATCGGAGTAACGCGGATAATAAGCTTGTCCGCGGTAGGTTCACTGACCCCCGAACTAAAGGCAGGTTCTTTCGCGGTTCTTGGAGACTTCATAGATATGACAAAGCAAAGGCAAGCTACTTTCTTCGACGAGCCGGGCTCTCCGGTAGTGCACACAGACTTTTCACAACCCTACTGTCCTGAACTGACAGGAGCACTTGTTGAAGCTTGCCGAACGCAGGGCGTCCATTTTATTGAGAAGGCCGTATACGTTGCGGTCGAAGGTCCACGGTACGAGACTCCGGCGGAAGTTAGGTTGTTCGCTTCCTGGGGAGCACATGTTGTAGGAATGACTAACGTGCCGGAGGTCGTGCTTGCAAGAGAGGCTGGTATATGCTTTGCCGGGCTGGCGATAGTTGCGAACCTTGCAAGCGGGCTCACCGAATGCCGGCTGGCACACGATGAGGTACGTGGAGTTGTTGCTGCTTCCGGTAAAACTGTTGCGGCAGTCCTCAAAGAAGCCATAGTTCTCATTCCAACTCAAGCTAAATGTTCTTGCGGAGAAAACGCAGCACTGGTGGTTTAGACTATTATATGATGCCTGTGGCTGAACCGCACGTAAGTATAAATGCTAATGGTATCTGGACTTGCGCTCTATCTGCGGGACTTGTCGGAGCATTGGTGCTCTGGCCGTTCACACGAAGACGCGAGCAAAAAGGAACCGAGAATTCCCAATCCGCGCAAGGCACCTCTTCCGCAGCAGTCGACCTAGTCGAATGGGGAATAAAACTAGGACAACTGGGCAAACCAGAACTCGCTGCGCAGCGATTAGCAAGAGCGACAAAAATAAATCCGAGTGATGGATCGGCCTACTACAATCTCGGGCTAGCTCTATATGAGGTGAAGCAACATCAGCTAGCTCTGGAGGCATACAACAAAGCTGTGCAGCTCGAACCAGGATTTGCAGATGCTCGCATTAACCTTGGATGTGTGCTCTACGCTACAGGTGAATACGAGTTGGCTGTCGAGCAGTTTCAAAAGGCCATCGAACTGAAGCCAGAGGATGCAGACGCGTGGTTTGGGCTGGGATGCGCCTGCTTAGCAGTTGGGAATGCGGCCAGATCAGTCGAGGCTTTTGAACGAGCTCTTAGTATGAATCCGGACGATGCCGAAGCGAGGTTTAACCTTGCCTGTGCACTGCACAGGCAAGGAGACCGACAACGCGCGGAAGAGCAGTTTCGAGAGTTCATAAAAACAGCCACCTTAGGAATGGAACAACAGCGCGCCTATGCTGAACGTGCGCTGCAAGCATATGACCAACAGGAAAGAGATCGATAATGGCAAGCTCATTTCATAACCCCCGGGTCCTCGTTCTGAGCGACGAGGCTGAAATACGCGCCGAAATGAGTCGAGTCGGACCCGAAGAACAAGGTATTGCCCACATGCTTCCCAAGGCACAGCATTTTCTCGTCAAGCTCGAAAAGGTCCGGCGACCAGTGGCACATATTCTTAAGGAGACATTCCTTTCCAAGGGAGGAGACGCAGTAGTTAACCGAGGACTGATAGTCGCCACGGTTGACGAGTCTGACGTTATTCTTTGTGGCACTCTAAAGCAATATGATCAGGCTTTGTCTTCCCTCCGGGAACAAGGATTCGGTTGCGACAGACTGGCGGAACAAATTGAGACCGCTATTCGGAATTACAACAGTGTCCCAATAACAACAAGTCACAAGGACCACCGCGTGCGAGCAGTTCTATCTGCCATTAGCAAGAAAACCCTGGTGATGGGAATACTCAACGTCACCCCGGATTCATTCTCCGACGGTGGACAATTCCTAGATCCTAACGCGGCACTCGAGCACGGTATTAAGATGGTGGAGGACGGAGCGGACATCATCGACGTCGGCGGGGAATCTACGCGGCCTGGATCCGACCCGATTCCAGCCGAAGAAGAAATCAGAAGAGTCGTGCCGGTCATCGAAGCCCTGGCTAACCGGTTGGACGTTGCAATCTCAATCGACACGTACAAGGCCGACGTGGCACGCGCGGCTCTCGACGCAGGCGCGTGTATAGTTAACGACATAAGCGCGGCATCATTCGATCCAAATATGGTGGGCCTCATAGCAGAACGTGGATGCCCTGCGGTTCTCATGCATATAAAAGGCACGCCGAAGAACATGCAACACAACCCAACCTACGATGATATGATGGGCGAGATTTGCTCATACCTTTATCAACGCATAAGAACTCTGGTAGATGCAGGCGCAAACGAGAAGCTGCTTATGGTGGACCCAGGTTTCGGATTCGGGAAAACGGTTGATCACAACCTCGAACTACTTCGACGGCTGAGAGAACTGAAATCCATCGGTAGACCAATAGTAGTTGGAACCTCGCGCAAATCGACAATTGGGAAAGTTTTAGGCGACCTGCCTGTGGAAGAACGACTAGAAGGCACAGCCGCCACAGTTGCAATTGCTATTGCGAACGGAGCAGACATTATTCGAGTCCACGACGTCAAGGAGATGGCGCGTGTGGCACGAATGACTGACGCCATCGTGCGACTTGCGCCATTGTAGAGACTTATCGTGCCACACTCGACCGCAAACTCCGAATCCTCAAGCGGTATCACACAATTTTGCTACACGATTTCCACCTTGGGCGGGGCGATGAACCCAAAATATTTCTCAGCGCAGTTGCCCTGTGTAGTGTCCCCTTCGTGCACGTATATCCGATACTTGAAGTGCAACTTATCACCTGACCTAATCGTATGATCCCCACTCCACCCACGCTCAGGCTCATAGTATTTCAAGGCAAAAGGATTCGCGGCAAATAAACCGTAGTCCCGGACGTGCCAACGAGTGGGATAACGGAAACTCGAAGGATGATCCATAATTGTGATGCCGAAGACAGATCCCTGAACCGGACCATAATAATCCACCCAGTGAGCAGGTCTGCCCCAGTTTTCAGCTTCAGTTCGTGCTCCGTAAGAGTTTACTATCATCCCTCCGCGATCTCCGTCCATCGAACTTGCCACTCTGATGGAAATAATACCACCTTCCTTTGTATCGCCCAGGTGTACATCACCGTATACGGCAAAGAAGTCGATGACGACATCAACAAGTCTCTCCGACTGCAGATTCCAGATCGTGAACTCGCGTACATCTTCCATCTGCGGAGCACCATCATTGCTTGTCCACTTGTTGCGGGCACGTATCGTTCCCCAAACGGGACCACTTATAATCTCCTCAAACTCGATATGCCTAATATAGCCATGCCCAGGAGCTTCAGACCAATTATCCGTACCATTGACTTCGCCGTACGCGACATACACTGATTTGTGATGCGGATGATCATGTTTCTCACCTGGCACATCATCCCTCATTGGGAAATGACGAGTTACAGGCGTATCTTTGGGTCCAATGAAGGGATACAAGAACGGACGCGGCCATTCTGGTCCGTAGTGATACCGCGTAAACAGCTTCCCTTCAATCCTGACTTCAAGGCGACCGTCGGCAAGATCTGCAATCTCGACAGCAGAAGAATCGGTCACAGGCTCTTTTTCTACACGGTATTCCTTGGTTTCACCGGGTTTGATCACCGATTCGATCCATGCCACTTTCACTTTACCATCCCGACGCCGTACTTGACAGGGAATCCGGTTGCCGCTCTGATCAACGAGCGAGCACACGTCGCCGAGTTCTGCCTTGTCATCAACAAATGCGACCATCGGGCAATTGAGGTAGGTATGCGGTCCAGCAGTAACTCTTACCTTCATTCGAATACTCCTTTCAGGTATGCTAGCGATCGATTTGCAATGGTGACAGGATCAGGAGAGAAGTTAAACACCTCCACCGACAACCATTCGGAATAGCCTATCGACTTTAGAGCAGCCGCTATTGGTCTAAAATCTGTTTCACCAAAGCCTGGTCCACCCTTATTCGCATCATTGGCGTGAAAGTGTCTAAGCAGCGAACCGTGTCTCCGAATAATGTCTGGAATAGGAACGTTTTCAGAGCTCATGGCTTTCACGTCCAGCAGAAGTCGAAAACTTTCAGATCCCACCTGCTCTATCATTGCTGCCGCCTCGTCGGCCGTGTTTATGAAGTTTGTTTCTTCAGGAGCAAGCGGTTCGAGGCAAAGTACCAAACCAAGCTTTTCGAGCGTGGGCACCAATTGGCAGAACGTGTCAAGAGCGTAGTTCCAGGCAGCATCGGCACTCAACCCTTCAACTATGTTTCTTTGCCTGGGCGAGCCAAAAACCATGATTGACCCACCCAACTCGGCGCAAAGATCCGCTAGTTCCTTAAGATACTCCACGGTTCGACTGCGGACTAGTTCGTTCGGATGGTTAATGTGCAGTTCTTCAGTCTTCGCAAGCAGCCAGTGTAGACCTACTACCTGCACCCCAAAACGCTCCGCAGTTTTGCTAACCTGCTTCCGAGTAGCTTTTGAAATCTCTGCTGGACAGCGTCCTAATGTGAAGGGTGCTATCTCAATCCCAGAATAGCCTGCCTCACTTGCTATCCGACACGCCTGTTCAAATCCACACTCACCAAAAAGCTCATTGCAAACTGCAAATTTCATAAACACCTAACAACGCTACTTGCCGCGCTTAGCTTTTGGAGCCCTTTGTGGGATATAGCAGATGCTGAATTTCCGAGTCGTGGAAATTCTCCATAGTAACGACGCTCACGCCGGTGTCAATTCTGGGCGGTACCTTCTCGCCGCGAATAACGGCAACTGCCGCTTTGATGCCCTCGTATCCCATTTTGTAAGGGTTTTGCACAATCAACGCCTGAATTGTTCCCTTCATGAGGGCATCTATCTCCGCCTGCGCTGCATCGAAGGCCACTAGCTTGACCTTGCCGCCCAATCCCCGCATGTCTAGAGCACGTGCAGCCCCTACCGCTCCACCTTCATTGGCAGCAAATATGCCGGCGAGCTTGGGATGTGCTGTGAGCATATCCTCCGTCGCCCTTATGCCTTGCATAATGTCACTGTTCGAGTAAAGCACGCTGACGAGTTTGATACCCTTGTACTTTGCAATTTCCTCTTTGAAACCTTGCTCGCGCATATTTGATGTCGCCGCACCTTTTACAAACGGAATGAGCCCTACTTCTCCCTTCTCGCCGATAAGTTTTGCCAGGGTTCTGGCAGCCTGCCTTGCCCCTTCGATGTTGTCCGTAGCAATAAACGACTTCGGCACATTGGATTTCACTCCAGAGTCGATCGTAATTACAGGGATCCCCGTTTTGTCCGCTTGTTCGACAGTGGGAACCAGAGCTTTCTCGTTGCATGCAGCCATTACTATGGCATCGACTCTTTGGTTAATGAAGTTTTCTATAATGCGTTTTTGGCTGGCAACATCTGTTTCCTTTGCAGGACCCTTCCAGATGATTCTGGCACCTTCGACCTTAGCAGCATCTTCGGCTCCTGCTTTCACAGCCAACCAGAACGATTGCGTAGTACCTTTTGGAACCACTGCTATAACAAGTGTTTTTTTCTTAACCATCCCTCTGTTCTCAGGACTCTTGCTACAGCCTACGAACTGAAGAACAAGAGCAAAGGCGATAATAACGACCCAAAACCGTTTCGATTCAAATCCAAGCATCCACGCCTCCCTAAGACTGTCCACGATCACGTAGATTATAGCACACGGCGTGACGATAAATGCGGAGGTTTCAGGTGGTTTGCACGATCAGCCAACGTCTAGTCTCGTCTGCGCATGCGGTCGTAGAAAACTGCTAGGATAGTCATAAGTCCAACTACGAATCTTTGCCAGTGCTCTGAGATATTACGTAAGTCGCATCCGTTCCTAAGAACAGCGAGTATAAACGCGCCCACAACTGTGCCGCCGATTCTACCTCTGCCGCCGAAAAGACTTGTACCACCAATCACAGCGGCAGCAATTGAATCCAGCTCATAACCTTCACCTGCCGTGGGATCTGCTACAGTAATGTATGCCACCATCATCATCCCGGCAAGACCGGCGATGAATCCGTTTAAGGTGAATATGATTATTGTGTGCCGATCGATATCGATGCCCGAAAGCCGTGCTGCTTCCTTACTGCCTCCGATAGCATAACACTGTCTGCCCAAGACGGTTTTAGTCAAAATCAAGTGCCAGATAAGGGCTATGATTACCATCAGACACACGAAAACAACGGCCATTGAAAAACTGTGCGCGGCGGTCCAGCTTGATACTTGAGGTGGTAGATCTATACTGACTCCTCTCGACAAGACAAGTGCTATACCTCTCGCCATTCCCATCATCCCTAGCGTGGCGATGAACGCTGGCACTCTTGCCTTCGCAGTAACCAGGCCGTTAATAAACCCACACAGACAACCTGTTGCCAATCCAAGAATGATGCAGCCAACAATCAGCGTACCATTAGCAGCTGCGAGCCCCGCCACTACCCCCGATAGCGCTAGCACAGACCCGACCGACAAGTCGATACCACCTGAGATCATAACCATCGTCTGGCCAACTGCGAGGACTATTATGATCGAGTGCTGTCGCGCTAGGTTGAGGAAATTGCTCGTTGTCGCAAAACCATTCGTCGAAACTCCAAGCACGACTCCAAGAGCAATAAGAAACACGAGAGGTGCGTAGCTATCGGTCAATTGGTGTAGAGATTTGTTTCGAGATGCCAACTAACTACCTCAAAAAGGCCCGTATCCGTAGAGCTGGAACGGGCCTTTTTGTATCATCCTCCAAATAGCTAAAGCTACCGAGAGCGTTTGTATTACACGTTTTGAAGCCTGCCTGAGAGATAGGCGTCGTAGGCAGCCAAGTCGAGAAGTCCGTGCCCGCTGTGGTTGAACAGGATCACTCGTTCCTTGCCTTCTTCTTTGGCCGCCAAGGCTTCGTCCATTGCAGCTTTGATCGCGTGTGCCGACTCAGGCGCAGAGATAATACCCTCAGCTCGCGCAAAGCTTACTGCAGCCTCAAAAATATCCAGTTGTTGATAGGCTTTGGCCTCCATCAGTCCCTTATCGACCAAGAGACTGATAAGCGGTGCCATGCCGTGGTACCTCAAGCCGCCCGCGTGTATTGGCGGAGGAATGAAATCAGAACCCAAAGTATGCATCTTGATCAGTGGGGTCATCTGCGCAGTATCCCCGAAATCGTACTCGTAGCGCCCCTTTGTTAGAGTCGGGCAGGCCGCGGGCTCTACGGCTATGAAACGAATATTCTTCTTGCCATCCAACTTGTAGGGCATGAATGGAAAAGCCAAACCGGCGTAATTGCTGCCGCCGCCGACACAACCGATCACCACATCCGGAAGACAGCCCGCCATTTCCATCTGTTTCACTGCCTCCAAGCCTATAACCGTCTGATGCAGAAGCACGTGATTGAGCACGCTGCCCAGCGAATATTTGACGTCGGGTGAAGAAACAGCATCTTCCAGAGCCTCGCTTATTGCAATGCCAAGGCTGCCCGGACAATTGGGATCCTTTTCCAGGACGCTACGGCCAAACTTCGTGTGCTCGCTGGGACTTGGATATATGGTTGCCCCGTATGTCTGCATTACGAACTTGCGGTAGGGTTTTTGGTCGTAGCTGATCCGGACCATATAAACCGTCGCTTCCAAACCAAAGAAACAGCAAGCCATCGACAAAGCGCTTCCCCACTGGCCTGCGCCCGTCTCAGTAGCGATGCGTTTCACGCCTTCACGCTTGTTGTAATAGGCTTGGGCAACAGCAGTGTTTGGCTTGTGGCTGCCAACTGGGCTTACTCCTTCCCATTTGTAGAATATCTTTGCTGGAGTTCCGAGCATTTTCTCCCAACGCGTGGCCCTAAAAAGCGGAGTTGGTCGCCAAATGCTCAAAACGTCTAACACCTCGTCAGGAATCTTGACCCATTTCTCCGTACACATCTCCTGCTCGATAAGTGACATTGGAAAAATGGGTGCCAGATCCTCAGGACCTGCCGGCTGTCTAGTAGCCGGGTGAAGTGGAGGAGGAGGAGCTTCCCCCAGGTCCGCGACAATGTTATACCAGGAAGTAGGTATATCTCTCTGACTTAGTGCAAACTGCCTCTGTTCCATAAATGCCTCCTCTGGTTATCTGGTTTCGTAAGTTCGTACCGGCATAGCCAGTAGCAACACAAAAGTGAAAACCAGAATCTATTGTCGGCGTATATTGTAGTTTGAAATAGAGCTTAGGGCAAGTTAACCCCGTATTCAACAGCAGAGCGTAATCGCATAAGCAAGCAACGGTGCTATAATTCTTTCTCAGAACTAATCCTAGGAGGCAAGCTATGAAGGATAAGCTGAGGGCTGTGCTCGTTGGGTGCGGTAGCGTTAGTAGAACCTGGTTGAACGCCATAAGTGATATGAGCGATCTCGAGGTTGTCGGCTTGGTGGACATAAACGAGGAGGCCGCAAGAAACAGACAGCAGCAATACTCACTACTGTCTGCCACGGTTGATACAGACCTACAGCGAGTGCTTGATTGCACAACTCCTGATATCGTTTTCGACTGCACGACCCCGTCCGCCCATGCCGAGGTCACCATAACCGCTCTTGAACACGGCTGCCACGTTCTAGGTGAGAAGCCGATGGCTGACAGCATAGAAAATGCTTGGAGGATGATCGAAGCGGCACGCAGGGCGAATAGGATCTACGCAGTAATGCAAAACCGCCGCTATGATCCTAGAATTCGTTCACTTCGGCGATTTTTGGCCTCAGGCAAAATCGGAGAGTTAACGACACTCCACAGCGATTTCTTCATTGGCGCTCACTTCGGCGGCTTCCGAGACAGGATGAAACATGTTCTGCTGCTGGATATGGCAATCCATACATTCGACCAAGCCCGTCTGATTTCTGGGGCAGATCCCGTAGCCGTATATTGCAAGGAGTGGAACCCTAAAGGCAGCTGGTATGACCACGATGCAAGCGCGGTTTGTATTTTCGAAATGAGCAATGGCATAGTCTACACCTACCGAGGCAGCTGGTGTGCAGAAGGGTTGTCTACGACTTGGGAAAGCTATTGGCGCTGTATCTGTGAACGTGGATCCGTAATATGGGACGGAGCGGATCGATTTGAGGCGCAAAGAGTCTCAGAATCTGGAGGATTCACATCGCAGCTCGAAGCCATCGAAGTGCCAATACTGCCTGATGAAAAGTCCGGCGGCCACGCTGGTCTGATCAAAGATTTTGTGGAATGCGTAAGGTCGGGTACTATTCCCGAAACTGTGTGTACAGACAACATACGAAGTTTGGCCATGGTATTTGGAGCCATAAAGAGCGCTGAGTCAGGGAAACGGATTGAGCTTGCCTCACTTGGCAAGAGTGCTTCGTGGTGATATAATTCAATTAGGGAAACAACCCAACCCTCTGCTCTTCGCAGTAATCGCCACGGAAACAGGCGAGTGAGCCATCCGGCGCACGGAGGTGTACATTGAGCGCGAGGTCTATAATACGCTGCAACTGCGGCCAGCGCATCTATGCAAAGGATGTAGTTCAGACCGGTTACTACCTGCGCTTGGTCGGTCCCAGTTTTGTCTACATCAAGTACCGTTGCTCCAGATGTAAGAAGCTTGGCGAACAGTTTGTCAAGCAAGAAGAGTGGGAGGAAGGCATCCTCAATGATATACCTTGTGAGCTTTCAACTGAGGAAAAGAAGCGGTTTGAGAAAATGAAGGCAATCGATATTCACGAGTGCATTGACGCTCACTTTGAGCTGGAGAAGATTAACACGGTGGCTGATCTTCTCAACCGCTTAGAAGAGGCCAAAAGATAGCCGCATACAACCTTTCGAAATATCGGCGGCGGCCCCAGTGCGGGCCGCCGTTGTGCTAACTGGCACAACTAGTATAAACTCAGCGATAATAACTGCACGGTATTTAACCCGTCTCAAGGCACTATGCAGCTTTGAAAGGAGAATAGGCACATTGGCAAGCATAACCGAAATAGCAGAACAGATTCGCACTCTTCTCGACGCCACAAACCAAGCTCGCGAAGAAGCGCTGCGCCTGGCGCGCGAAGTGATTCGTTTCTCAGCAAATTCCGTTAGAGCTAGTCATCGTGAGGAGTATGACACAGCTCGCCAACTGATGGCAGAAGCCCGAACCAGAAACGATCAGATGCGAGAGCTGCTCAAGACACACCCGGAAATCTACTACGCAGGGTATGTGCAAGACGCGCAAAAGGAATACGCAGAAGCCGAGTTGACCTACGCAATCATCAGTGAGCAGTCGTTGCCCCGGCATGACGAACTCGGCGTCGAACCCCCAGCATATCTTAACGGTTTAGCAGAGGCAATCGGCGAGTGCCGTCGCCGCGTTCTTGACTTGCTTCGGCATGGAAATCTCGATCGAAGTGAGCGCATTTTGAACATAATGGACGAAGCGTATTACGCGCTGATTACTTTCGATTACCCCGACGCAGTGACTCAAGGCCTGCGAAGGCAGACGGATATGGTGCGGGCTGTTCTGGAGCGGACTCGGGCAGACATAACACTACTTCAACAGCAGCAGGAACTAGAAAACACTATTCGTTCCGCTATAGAGCAACTTAGCAATGGAACACGCTCTGAAAATTCTTAGGGAAGCGACCAGGAATACGCCCTACGAAGGTAAATTATACCTAGTCGGCGGCGTGGTGCGTGACAAATACCTCGCAGGAAATTTGCACAACCAGCACGCCGAACTTCAGGAACCAAACGGCGAAGACGTGGACATAGTCGTCGAGGGAAACGCGCTCAGGTTAGCTGATTTTCTCTTCGACAAAGGCATATGCAGTCACAAACCTGTTAAGTATCCTCGGTTCGGAACCGCTATGGTCACTATCGCCGACACGCAGGTTGAACTAGCGACTGCCCGAAAAGAACGCTACGAACCAACAAGCCGAAAACCCCACACCCAACCAGGCACCCTGCTTGACGACGTTATGCGCAGAGACTTTACCATCAATACTTTACTAGAGAATCTGCACACAGGGGAAGTGATAGACTTCACTGGGAAGGCTTTTGCTGATATTGCAAACCGCGTAATTCGCACGCCGCGCGATCCTCGTAAAACTTTCGAGGAAGACCCGTTGCGAATGCTGCGAGCAGTCCGATTCGCAGCGAGGCTTAGATTTGCCATTCACCCTGAGACATTTGCCGCGATGCAGTCGATGGCACATCGCCTTGAAATTGTAAGTCCAGAACGCGTACGGGATGAGTTTGTCAAAATACTTATGTCAAATAACGCAGCATGGGGATTGGAAACACTGCTGGAATCCGGTCTACTTCAACAGTTCGCTCCAGAACTTGCTGCGACGCGCGGTGTAACACAGAACGTATATCACGTACACGACGTGTGGACCCACACGCTGAAAACAGTTGAAGCTATTCCTCCCAAAGATGGCCTTCTGCTGCGACTTGCTGCCCTTCTCCACGACATCGGGAAAGTGCAGACTCGCACGGTGGACGAACAAGGCAACGTGCACTTCTACGGACACCAAACTGTGGGAGCTGAAATGGCTCGCAATCTTCTTCAGCGCCTGCGTTTTCCCAACTCTTTGATCAACAATGTTGCATTTCTCATATTAATGCATCTGCGAGTTGGGGAATATCACAATCAGTGGTCTGACGCGGCTGTCCGTCGACTGGTACGCGATCTTGGCGATCTTTTGGAAGAAGCAATCAAATTGACCGAGGCAGACAAGGCCGCCGCAAACCCGGATACAGTAACTGTTAACCTCCGAGAGCTAAGGGAACGCATCGCCAAGGTCCAGGAACAAATGCAGGGCAAGCAGTTTGCAAGCCCTCTGAACGGTGACGAGATTATGGCTTTACTCGGAATAGGACCTGGTCCTGAGGTCGGCGCACTGAAGGCATTCTTGGAGTGCGAAGTAATCGAGGGTCGACTGAAACCAGAAGACAAAGACACGGCATCCGAGCTTTTACGCCGCAAGTACTTCACGACCAAGAAAGCGTAGGGCTTGGATGGTTGAAGACTGCGTGAAGCGTGCTCAGCGCGGCTGACTCATCGTGCGAATATAAGAGGTTACTAAATCGAACGGGGGTAAACGCGACGCGATGAACAAGTCGTCCCTCTCCGTAAATTTCCGAGAAGCCCTCCAAGCGGACCGTTCTTTGAATAGAATAGGCTACGTTCGTCGAGGCAGGTGAGGTGAGAAGTGCAACTCGAGCAAGGTCTAAAGCAGACGCTAAGTCAGAAAATTGACCCCAAGCTGATAATGGCTAACAGCATATTGCAACTAACCTCAATGGAGTTGCAGCAAGCAATTGAACAAGAATTGGCTGAGAATCCGGCATTGGAAGTGCCGGAGGAAGACCTCTGCGACAACTGTGAACAGCCCAAGACACTCTGTATAGATTGTCCCTTCCGCAAACAACTTGTCAGCGCAGACGACGTGGACCTATCGATCTATGAACTGGAACAGCCGGCAGAGTTCGCTTATGACTCGGACGAGGAAACCGATTTCATCTCAAACATAGGTGAACAGGTAACCCTCCGAGAACACCTGAACTCGATGATGCGTGCATCGTTACCCGAAGACAAATGGCCGATTGGAGAGTATATCATCGCGAACATTGGTGAATCAGGTTATCTGGAGTGTTCCGTTGAAGAGATTGCGCTCGAGTGCGATAGCTCAGTTGAAGAGGCAGAAGCCGTACTTTCGGTTATACAAACCTTTGATCCGCCCGGAGTAGGAGCTCGCAACCTGCAGGAATGCCTGAGGATCCAACTAGCTCGACTTTCTGAAGAGGACCGGGGCAACCACGTGGCATCAGCCATAGTAGACCACTTTTGGCAAGATATGCTAACAGGAAGAACCGGCCGCATCGCGCGGAGGCTCAAAGTCCCAGTTCAGCAAGTACTCGAAGCTATCGATTTCATAAGAAAGCAGCTCAATCCCTACCCTGGTAATGCGTTCCGATCTCCTTTTACCAGTGATTCAGCTCGGCAGAGCGGAACAATCAAACCGGATGTGATAGTTCGAAAGACGGAAGCCGGTTATGAGATAGAGGTTGTGGGTTATGAACAGTACTTCCTCAGAATAAGCCCGAAGTATCGCGCCATGTATGAAGAGTTGAAAAATGGAAGGGCAAACGGATACAGCAAAGAAGATAGAAAACATGTCACAGAATTTGTAGAACGGGCCGAACTCTTCATCAAGTATATTAACGAGAGGCGAAGGACCCTGCGACAAATCACCAAAGCAATAGTGGAATACCAGCAGGGCTACATAGAAACAGGTTCGAGAGCATTCCTAAGACCTCTCACCCGAACTAAGTTGGCAAAGTATTTGGGTATACACGAGTCGACAGTCAGCCGCGCAACGGTAGGTAAGTATGTCCAGCTACCAAGCGAAGAGGTCGTTTCGTTCGACTTTTTCTTCGACAGTTCGACCTCGGTGAAGGATATGATCATAGAACTGATAAAATCCGAGGACCCTTCCAACCCACTAAGCGATCAGCAGATAGCCGACATCCTTCGCAAGCGGGGTTTTAACATTGCGCGGCGCACCGTGGTAAAGTATCGAGAAGCCGAGAAAATCCTTTCTTCCCGACAGCGTCGACTATAAGGGAAATATGCTTTGTGCAATTCCCGAAGGTCCTGCAGACCGTAACCAGTGTTGACTGGAATCGTCTATATGGATATGATTCCCAGTAGAGCAAAGGAGACTGCTGTTATGTAACGGGGAGGAGCTATGGAGAACGCGAAAATACTTTTCTGCTTAATTTGCACATTTCTCATTGCTACCGTGGCAGCCGCTACTGAACAACAGAAGGTTACGATTGACGCCAAAGACGTGTCTATCAAAGATTTCATATCAGACCTTTCTAAGCAAACAGGTGTCCCCATCGTCCTTGACCCAAAGGTGCAGGGTTCTATAACTCTCAGCCTGAAAGACACAGAACTTAGCCAAGTATTAGACGCTATTGCTAAGTTGAAGAACCTAGTGTGGAAGAAACTGCAATTTGCCAAGCCTTCGGATGAACCCGTAAAGCTCGAACAGATTAAATCGGCAATGGTTGCAATTGCATCTTTGCCGCTGGTTGGGCTTGCAGTGGAAGATCCGGCAACGAAAACCTGTGCTGTGCTAGCTAAAGACTTGCCCGCTGCTCCTGACACGTCGTCCGTTAAGCTTCCTGAAGGCTACAGTTGGGTTTCAGTGTACGTCGTACTCGCCTCTGAACCTACACAAGAACAAAGTGCCGCCCCTGCCACCGAGGCAGTCTCGGCGCTCAGCAAGGATGCGAAGGAAAGAGCACTTCAGTTAGCTAAAATGACACCGGAGGAGCGGCGGCGGGCACTGGCGGCGGAAATAGCTGCAGAAATGAGCCTTGCACCTGAGGTTCGACGAGCGCTACTAGCAGATCGAATGAGGGCTATGTTCAGTTTGGATCCGCAGTTCCGCGATCAGTACCGTGAGGACATGCACGCCGTGTTTCACCAGCTGCGCGAAGAGAACCCAAACTTCGGAAGAAGAGGACCGGGCAGGGATCGTCGCCTGCGTGGTGACGGAAACAGGACTGACAGTCAAAGAAGCTAGTACCACGTCCAAACCATGTCTTCCCGCTGCGCCAGCATCCTCCAGGAGCTGGCGCAGTTTTGTAGATCGTTATCTGAGGGACAAAAATGCGGTTCGAAGCGATTTGTGGGTCTATTATTGACCAAGAATGCGACGCTCTAGTCGTGAATCTTTTCCAGGACGCAAAGATACCCGGTGGCGCTACAGAAGTGGTAGACAAAGCCCTCGATGGAGTAATAGCCAGAACGATAGCCGAGGAAAGTTTTCTGGGCCGCTTAGGGGAAACACTGGTGTTGCATACATTTGGTAAGATTCCTACTTCTCGGGTTATTGTCGTGGGATTAGGCGAAAAGAAGGATCTTGACGCCTCAACTGTCATGCGGGCAGCCGGCGCAGCCGCTCGCGAATGCGTCAAGCTCCGTGCGCGTACTGTAGCCAGTATACTTCACGGTGCCGGATCAGGCGGACTCTCGGCAGCAGAGTCCGCGCGACGTGTGACGCTGGGCACGATTCTCGGGTGCTATGAGTTCAACCGACTGAAAACAGAAGATGTTAAGCCGAACCCAATCGAGGTTTTTCGTATAGTTGAAGTATCGAGCGAGAAGTTGGATGATATTCGCATCGGTATATCTCGCGGCGAGATCGTTGGTGAAGCGATTTGTTATGCGCGCGACCTAGTCAATGAACCTTCAAACATTGTCACTCCATCGTATTTGGCCGAAGCAGCAAGGCAGATCGCCGAGGAACTAGGCCTTGAATGCAACATACTAGACAGGCGGGGTATAGAGAACGCAGGGATGGGCTTGCTGAGCGCAGTGGCGCGAGGCGCCGCTAGAGACCCGTACTTTATCGAACTTAGATACTTACCAACAGATCAAGTTAGTGAAAATAGACCCAGGCGGGAAAAGCTCAAAAAACTCGCACTCATAGGCAAGGGAATCACGTTCGATTCCGGTGGTTACTCGCTCAAAAGCCACTCTGCGATGAGTTGTATGAAAGACGATATGTCGGGTGCAGCAGCGGTCCTGGCAGTAATGCGTGCTATTGGCAAGCTCAGACCGCGTAAGATCGTCTTCGGTATAATCCCAGCGACAGAAAACGTTATAGGAAACCAAGCGATTCACCCGGGAGACGTGTTCAAATCCCTGTCTGCTAAGACAGTCGAAGTAACGAATACGGACGCGGAAGGTCGCCTCATACTTGCGGATGCGGTAGCTTATGCTGTTAAGCAGGGGGTTGACGAAATCATAGACTGCGCTACTCTAACCGGGGCGTGCGTAACCGCATTGGGAGATGAAATATCGGGAGTTTTCTCGAATAACCAAGAGTTGGCAAACCGGTTGATAGCAGCCGGTGAACTGTGCGGGGAAAAGTTGTGGCAACTGCCGCTGTATAAGGGGTATAAGAAACGTCTAAAGAGTGACATAGCTGACTTGAAGAACAGCGCCGGACATGCCGGTGGGGCGATAATTGGGGCTCTCTTCATAGAAAGCTTTGTCGGCGAGACTCCTTGGGCACACATTGATCTAAGCTCAGCTTCCATAGACAAAGATACCGAAATCGCCAGAAAAGGTGCCACTGGTGTGCCAACGGGAACGCTAATCGAATACATAATGGGCTCTTAGGCGCCGGAGTCATAAACACCGTGAGCGCATGATTCTGCCTAGTATCAGTGGCCTCGACGCGTTTGTCGCCAGGTGGAACGTATGGCCGTGCTGAGTGAGTATCTCGAAAAACTGGAAAAAGCTATTGATCCCGAGCACCAAAAGACGTCGGAGGATCTCACGCGGCGAGCAGTAGCTTATGAACTTGTTGAGCATCTGCCGCTGACAATAAACTGTCCCGCATCCGATTGGCCGTCATTTACCTATAAAGAAATCTTTCACGATAAAGCCAAGATGCTCCTCGCCGAGCTGGCGCCGGTTTGGGTCGGTGCCAACGTTCGCGACGATCGAGTGTTCACAGTGCGAGCCAACTACGGGGTGGGTGCAATCGCTTCGATGTTCGGCTGCCGAGTTCATCTAACGGAAGAGAATGCCATGCCGTGGGTTGAGCACTTGGATGACGCTGCGCTCGACAAAGTCCTGGAATCAGGGACAGTAAGCATTAACAGTGGACTTGGCGAAAAAGTGTTCGAGACGCAGCGATTCTACATTGAAACCCTCTCCCAGTATGAAAAGTTGAGTAAATGGGTGCATATATACCTTTCCGACACACAAGGTCCTTTTGACAACGCGCACCTTATTATGGGTCATAAGATCTACACGGAGCTGTACGACAACCCGGAACGAGTTCACCGACTCCTAAACTTAGTAACGAATACCTATGTCCGGTATACGAGAGCACAAAAGGAACTTCTTCGCGAGAGCGGTGATTTTAGTTACCATTCGCAAATGATAGTGCGCGGAGCAGTGAGAATATGCGACGACAGCGGAATCAACCTATCTAGCGATCTCTACAAAGAATTCTGCAAGCCTTACAACGAGAGGATATTCTCGGAATTTGGAGGTGGGTGGATACATTACTGTGGAAGAGGACACCAGATACTGTCTGAGGTTCTTTCAACGGACGGTATCACTGGCATAAACTTCGGACAACCCGAGCTTCAGGACCTAGGGGAAGTTTATGAAGCTGCAGCACCAAGGCGCGTAGCCGTGCTGGGCTGGATTGGTCGGAACCGAGTGCCGAACTCAATCAAGACCGGCATCACGGTTATCGATAACGCACCAGACTTGTCGACAGCTAAGGTTCTGATGGAGCGTTATCGTGCAGCCGACGCTTGACAAGGATACGTTGAGTGATATAATCGCAGTGTGCGCACCCGTAGCTCAGGGGATAGAGCGTCTGCCTCCGGAGCAGAAGGCCGCGCGTTCGAATCGCGCCGGGTGCGCCAATTCTTTGTACCAGTTGCGCATTGAGCAGTTTTTAGGAGGAGTTGGGAATGAAGGTAATCTTGGCAGTATCATTGGTCAGTCTGCTCTCAGCCGAATCAGCATATGCTGGCATACAGCTAGTTCGAAACGGCAAAACCGACTATTGCATAGTCCTTTCGCATAGTGCAAGTCCATCCGAGCACTTCGCGGCCGCAGAACTTAAACGTTATATTCAGCAAATCTCAGGTGCGGTGATCCCGTACGCTCCGGACTCCCCTAACCCACCCGCGAAAGCGATCATCGTAGGCGACAGCGAGGCATTTCGGTCTCTGGGCATCAGCATACCGGACGAGTTCGTGCAAAATGAAGCATTTGTTATCCGAACTGTCGGCAGTCGGCTTGTCATTGTCGGTGGTCGCATGCGCGGTACTATGTACGGCGTATACACTTTCCTGGAAGATGTATTGGGCTGCCGGTGGCTCAGTCAGACTGTGGAAAAGGTACCGCGCAGTCCAGACATCCTTGTCCCTGACACAGACATAGCCCAAAAGCCTGCCTTCGAGTATCGCGATGTTTTCATCCGCGAGGCGATGAACAAGGAGTACGCGGCGAAACAAAAGATAAACAGTGCCAATGCAGGCCTGGATTCGGCTCGAGGAGGAGGGATTGCTTATTATCCATTCGTTCACACGTTTGCAAGCCTGGTACCAGTGGAGAAGTACTGGGACACACATCCGGAGTACTTCTCTATGGTCAACGGGAAGCGCATACGTGAGCATACTCAGCTTTGTTTGTCAAATCCAGACGTTCTGAAAATAGCAACTCAAACGGTTCTCGATTGGATTAGCGAGCATCCGGAAGCAAAACTCTATTCCGTTTCCCAAAACGACTGGTACAACAACTGTCAGTGTGAGCGTTGCAGATCAATCGATGAGGAAGAAGGCAGCCCTGCAGGACTAGTGCTTAGGTTCTGCAACGCGATTGCTGAGGAAGTCGAGAAGCATTATCCGGACAAACTAATAGACACTCTTGCATACCAGTGGACGGAAAAACCGCCCAGGATCACTAAGCCGAGGCATAATGTGCGAGTTCGGTTGTGTCCGATCTTCTGTTGCGAAGCACATCCATATGAATCCTGCGATGCTCCCGAGAACAAAGCATTTCTGGAAAACCTACAAGGCTGGGCAAAGATTACTGATCAACTCTATATATGGCACTATAATACGAGTTTCGCACACTATTTGAACCCATTCCCGGACTTCCGACAACTAGCAGCGTCTGCACGGCTTTACAAGAGAATGGGAGTTAAAGGTGTTTTCTGGGAAGGCAGTTACCCACCAGGTGGAGGAGGAGAATTGGCGTGCTTGCGAGCGTACTTGCTGTGCAAGCTCTCGTGGAATCCTGATGTCGACGCCGACGCAATAATGAAGAGTTTTTGCGATGACTACTACGGCTCGGCTGGAAAATATATTTGGGAGTACGTGCAGATGCTGCTCGACAAAGTCTCCAAGGAAAACATCCATGTCAAGATATGGTCAGCGCCCACCGACGCATTTCTCTCTCCGGAAGTCTTATCCAAAGCTGACATGCTCTTCGATAAAGCAGAAGCTGCTGCTGATTCGCCGGACTTTCTAGGTAGGGTACAGCAAGCACGTCTATCCCTTGATTACGTGAAGCTCATGCAACCCATTCTCCGAAATGAGTTCAAAGGGCGAGAGGCTGAACTCGCATCCAAGCTTGATGCTTTCGTTGATAAATGCAAGCGATATGGAATGACCCACATCAGCGAAGGAGAGACTCTCGACAGCTTCCACGCCCGCGTGCGCAAGCAGCTTGCCGGCCAATAGACTGGCAGGATTACCAGTTGTCGGTTTGGTTCTTGTGTGGTAAGCTGTGCTTGGTATAATCATTTGTGCCACACATCATTGTGGGAGTAATAACCCAATGAATTCTAGGCTGGCAATTTGCATCTCCTGCGTATTCCTCGCTGTGCTTCCACTTCCAACCAGCGCTGATGTCTGGTTGTCCGACGACTTTGACACATATGTCGAAGGAAGCCTAGCTGGCCAAGGTGGCTGGAGCGGTGTGCAAAACGCGGTTCGTGTCCAGAGTGCTTTTGCAAAATCAGGCAAAGCAGCCCAAGCTGACTATAAGAACTGGGGCACAGGAGACGCAATACGGAGTGTCCAAACGGAAAGCGGTATTCACGTTATTGAATTCGATGCTGCTGCCGATACAGACGGCGCCGCCCCAGTAGGTACAAACCTTGGCTACATAAAACTCTTCAACGAAAACGGAGAAGAATTGACGCGATTCTACTTTGCCCATCGGCAGTTCAAAGTTCTTGTCTATCCTGCCACACAGTATGTGATTGTAGATGATGTTATCAATCTCAGATGGTATCACATTCGGATTGGCATCGACCTACTGTCATCGACAGCAGATGTGTGGGTTGATGGCTCGCATGTAGTTCAAGGACGCTTGTACAAGTCCGGTGCGTCAATCAGCACTATCGCGATCGGCCAGTGGAACCAAGGAACACTGTTCACAAAGAGTCATATCTACTTAGATAACTTGCACGGCGAGTCTACACAGAGCTGCGTTGCGTCACTTGTTCTCTCGCCTATGGTTCCTTGGACATGCTGGGAGGCATACAACGTTTTTTATCCTTTCGTCATATATGACGCGTCACTCGGGCGATATCGAATGTTCTACACTGGCTCTGCGGCAGCTCAGAGCAACGAAAGCGTTTGGGATCTTTGGCAAATAGGGATCGCTGAATCCAATGACGGTGTTACGTGGATACGGCGACAAGATGATTACGAGCCTGTTCTGTACTCCACTCAATTCCCTGAAGGTGCTGTCTTGAACCCAGAAGAGCTATCCCAAGTTTTCGATTCCGTCTGGGTGTTCGGAGGGTGCGTTATTCGAGACGGGGAATCCTACAAGATGTGGTACACAGGATGGAACTCAGACAATGAGTATCTGCCCTCCGGAAAAAGCAACAAAATAAACTTCAGGATAGGTTACGCAACCTCAGATGACGGGGTCAGGTGGACCAAAATTCGCGGCGCGGCAGGAGAGGGTTCGGTTCTCGGACTAGGCGAATCGAACTCGCTTGACTGCAAGGGTGTGGCACAGCCATTTGTAATCAAGATAGGCAATACTTATCGTATGTGGTACGAAGGCTACGATGGGCAAACCTGGCGGATATTCAGCGCGTCAAGCGCCGATGGGATTCATTGGACAAAGCAGGGGCTCGCGATTGACACGGGACCTCCCGGCTCGCTCGATGAGCTGAGCGCCAGAAATCCTGTGGTCATTTATAGGAATGGCAAATATGAACTCTGGTATCAAGGACAGTCTTCCTCTCCTCCTTTCTTTCACATTCTCAGAGCGACTAGCACAGACTGCACAACGTGGACAAAACAACCTGGCGAGGTGCAACTTCACCCGTACCCTCCTGCTGGAAGTGATCTAAACTGGAACGCATATGACCCAACTGCGCAGGTACACGTTGACAGCGTGATCGTGAGAGAGGACGGCAGTTGCAGAGTGTTCTTTGCCAAGCAGCTTGTCGCGCCGCAGCAGATGCGCTATGGCTTAGTGGAACAGCGGCGGTTCTACATATATACGGAGGTAGTAAATCCATGAAGCCTGGCGTCGAGCGTGCGTTTCTGAAAGCAGTCTGGAAGCTAGTGAAACTGAGATTGAGTAGCTTTGCAACCTCGGCAATCACGCTTACGCTGGTGTTCACTGCTGCCCTACCCACATTTCCCGCATTGGGGCAAGAAGGAGTATTGCTTCCATGGGTCTCTCCTATGCGCTGCCGCGTCCTGCTGGAAGTAGATCCAATCAGGACTGGCAGGGTCAACTCTCCTGCTCGTGTAGATTTGAACCTTCAAGGCATTTTGCGTTCGCTAGGTATCCCAGGGCAAGTTGACGACTCCACTATCGAGGTTGTGGCTTACTCGAGTGAGGGCCAACCAAGAGTTTTCGATTCATCACGCGATGGCTACGAACGCTTTTTGCTGCCGTGGAGAATTGATAAGTATTACCCCATTGATACAGTGACCTTAAGCTTCGTAATACCAAACGACAGCTACAGCATTTACGCAATATACTTCGACACAACTGAATCAGGTCTGGGAAAACCTATGCGCTATCCTGGACTGGTCGGTGATGGTGATTGGTTCTGTCTACGCTACTCAAGGCGAGAGATCGCAGCGAATAGATACGATACCTTTGCAGACATCGACGGCGACGGCGACCTCGATTTGCTCAAAGGAGGTACTGAACCCTATATTTACGTTTGGGAAAACATCGGTCAGAACCGATACGTAGAACGAGGTCGTTTGACGAACGGCGGAACTTTGTGGGAGCTGCCGAAGGAAAACGTGAACAATAGAAGCTGGTTGTCAGTAGAAGCGAATGATTGGGATGAAGACGGCGACCAGGATTTGTTTATCCATTTCGTCATCGCCAGCAACAATTACTCCGGAAAGGTGGTCCGCTATGAAAACGTAACAACCAAAGGCGGTCCGCTGACGTTTGTCGACAGAGGTCCCATTGTCACCCAGTCTGGTCACTACATAAACAGCACTGTCACCATTGTTGATTGGGACGGCGACGGACGGAAAGATATCCTGGCGGGCCAGGACGGCATAGTGACATTTTATCGCAACGTAGGGAGTTCGAATAGCCTACGGAATATTAATCTAGCCGACGGGGAATACCTTCGGGCAAACGGATCTCCAATCCAACTGTGGTCACCCCGAATGGACTGTGCAGATATTGACTCCGACGGAGACCTGGACCTTTTTGTCGGAATGGAAGATGGGCGCATCTATCTTTTCGAAAATCTCGGCACTCGCACCTCGCCACTACTTGCAGAAGGACGCATAATTGCGTTCTATGAAGGTGGATACATGGATCTAGGAGCTGGAATCAAAGTTGCAGACTTTGACGGTGACGGATTGTTGGACTTTGCGGTAGGGCGATATTGGGAGCGCTCTCACTGGGGCTGGGATCCCAGAGTTTACGGCCGGCTATACAGGAACGTCGGTACGCCAACTTCCCCAAAATTTCAGATTGCGGATGCCTGGTCCGGTTGCCCATACACTGAGGGATTTCAAAGAATTAATGTTAACAGGCAAAACGGAGTCAGGGCAGTCGACTGGGACAACGACGGACGAACGGATCTTATCGCGAGCGATACTGATGGTTTTGTGTGGTTCTATCGCAACACGACGAATCAGCTTTTCCCGCTCTTTGAGGATGGTGTGCGATTGAAGGCCGGCGACGATTACATCAAGGCCTTGGGAGAGGAGGAGCGGCGAGTTCGTGACGGCTATGCCCGCACGGACATATGCGACTGGAACAATGACGGCCGGAAAGATTTAGTAGTTGCAGACGGAAGAGGCTGGATTTTTCTCTATTTGAATGTAGGTTCAGACTCTAACCCGATCCTATCTCCTGGAATCAGGCTGCACGCGTGGAACCAAAGTCGGACAGCGCTACTACCTATCGATGGAACCGCAAGGTCAAGCGTGATGGTCTGTGATTGGGACAGCGATGGAAGAAAGGATGTCATTCACGCCATTTGCGGACAAGGCAACTATTCGGAAAACTACAACTGGCCCCCTAGAAGCACCGATAGGTCCTGGGAATCGGGATTTCTGTTTTACCGCAACGTTGGCACAGATTCCCAGCCACTTCTCGACTACCCCAAGTGGATTACGGATCGCAACGGTAATGTGATCACCTACTCGAGTAGGCCTAACTGTGGTTCTTTTGTCGACTGGGACGGTGACGGAAAGAAAGACTTTATCGCTGCAGAATTCGAGAACAGCATCAGACTCTACCGAAACGTAGGCGCTGGTGCGGGAGAACCCGTCTTCAATGATACGGCTGGTGTAGTACTTGTTCGGCCGTACACAGTTCAAATGATTTCCGGAGCTGAGGCTATAGACTGGAACAAGGACGGTGATATTGACATACTGACCGGCCAGGGCCACGGCGGTACCGGACTACGATTCTACGAGCGTGATTATATTGAAGACTCTATTAATGGCACCTTTCCTCTTATTGCAATCTCATCGAGAGAACGTGCATTCCCACTCCACGAAGTCAAGCAACTGGCAGATGGAACAACTGTTGTTTTGCCGAACGTAGTTGTATCCGCAGGCTTCGATCAGTTCTTTTACGCCCAATCGGAACAGCGCACAGGCGGGATACGAGTTGAACAGTCGAACCACGGGAGAGCTGTCGGAGATCGGATTGACGTGCGGGGCGTGCTCAAAACAAATGAACACGGAGAACGCTACATAGAGGCCACCGCCATAACGTTGCACCCATCCTATTGAGTGTACCAGCTCGCGAGGCTAACGACGAACCTATCAGAACTTAGACAGCAGGCGCACCAACGAAACATATGGAGAACTCACGCATTCTATTCGACAACGAGATTACAGCAGACAACACAATGTGCTAACTGCAGTGCAACTACCACGTTACTCGTACCTTAACGCGTCGATGGGGCTAAGCTGTGAAGCCATCCTTGCCGGGTAGTAACCGAAGAATGCACCTACTATTGCCGCAAATCCGAAAGACAAGGCAATCGCACCAAATGAAACCGTCGGGTTCCACTGGGATACGTTACCTATCACTTCTGAGAGAATAATGCCCAACACGATGCCGATAAAACCGCCGGTTAACGACAGTACCAGTGCTTCCACAAGAAACTGCCACTGAATATCTCGACGACGCGCGCCCACGGCCATACGTATGCCAATCTCGCGAGTTCTCTCGGTGACCGAAACAAGCATGATGTTCATGATACCGATTCCGCCGACGAGCAACGACACGCTTGCTATGCTGGCCAGCAACAGCGTAAACACCCGAGATGTTTCGCTAGCCATTCCAATGATCTCTGCCTGGTTGCGTATGATGAAGTCGTCGTCTCCACCCTCAGGGATCCGGTGGCGCTTCCGGAGAAGTTCAGCCACCTCATTATATGCCTGATTCATGAGAGCCATGCTCTTCGCTTGAACGCTTATGTTGCGCACATACTGTAAGCCGAATAGCCGGCGCATCGCTGTTGTGATTGGGACGAAGATCTGGTCGTCTGGATCCATAAATCCCGTTGCTCCCTTAGGCACCGTAACGCCGATTATCTTGAACCTCATACCGCGAATGCTTATATCCTTGCCGACGGGAGACATGCTTCCAAACAGATTCTGAGCTGTGGTTGGTCCTATTACTGCAACCTTGCGAGCCGACTTAACGTCGCTTTCCTTTATGAAGACACCCTGCCAGATTTTGAAATTGCGGACGTCCGCATAATCTTCTGTAACGCCGGTTATAGTGCAATTCGTGTTGCGATTTCGATATTTGACTTGGGCCATACCGCGCGTCTCTGCAGCAACTTTGGCCGCTGACAGACACTTTTCTAGGATCGCTTCTGCATCATCGAGTGTAAGAGACTCGAGGCTGCCGAAACCGCCCAATACTGCGCCCCGCCGCGTCTGTCCTGAGAAAACAGTGAGCAGATTTGTTCCCATCTGCTGAATCTGAGCCATCATCCGCTCGCGGGCACCTTGCGCTATTGCAAGCATCGTTATGACTGCCGCAACGCCAATAATAACGCCGAGCATAGTAAGCGCCGAACGCATCTTGTTAGCAGCAAGTCCCTCGAGTGCTACTGCTATGCTCTCTCGAAGATTCACTCGTCTTCCTCCATCGGCAAGGTTGGTAGTACCTCGCGCGCGAACCGACGATCTTTGACCGGCTCATCGGATACAATATGACCGTCGCGGAAGCGCACTATCCGCTCCGCGTGTTTTGCAATGTCTTCCTCGTGCGTCACAATTACGATGGTCTTGCCTTCCGCATGCAAATCCTGAAAGATGGCCATTATCTCTTCGCTGGAGTGAGAGTCAAGATTGCCCGTGGGCTCATCTCCGAGTATAAGCGAGGGATTGTTAATCAATGCGCGGGCGATCGCCACGCGCTGTTGTTGACCGCCGGAGAGCTCATTGGGCCGGTGGTACATCCTGTGTGTCATTCCGACTCTCTGTAATGCAGTCCTTGCTCTCTGCTCTATATCCGTCGCATCAGGATCATATATCAGCGGCAACATAACTTGGCGCAATGCCGGTCGACGCGGGATTAAGTTGAATGTTTGGAACACAAATCCAATCTTGCGATTTCGAATGGCAGCGAGTTCGTCGTCATCCAACCCGGCAACTTCCTTGCCATCCAACACATAAGATCCCTCGGTTGGCTTGTCTAAGCATCCCAAGATGTTCATAAACGTCGATTTGCCGGAACCGGAAGGTCCCATAATCGCGACGAACTCGCCTCGCTCGACCTCGAGTGACACCCCTTTGAGGGCGTGGACAGACACACTTCCAAGATAATACACCTTGTGAACATTTTTCACTTGTATCATTGCATTGTTCATTTCTAATCGAGCGTCACTGCAAGCTAGAACGGCCTCAGAGGACCGCCGCGCATGCCTCGACCTCCACCCGGTACTGGACTCGTCTGACCAGCGGTTGCAGGAGTCACCGGCTCAATAACTGCTGTAACAACTTTCTCACCCTCAGTTAATCCACCTAGAATCTCCGTGTAGTCGGTGCCAACCGCACCGGTTCGCACTCGGCGCTCGACCTGGTCTCCATTCTTCAAGACTGTTACAAATGTACCTCGATCGGTCTCCTTGATCGCTTCATTCGGCACATACAATACGTTGCTCTTACGCATAATAATGAATTCACAGGTTGCATTCATCTCTGGCTTCAGCCTGCGGTCAGCACGTTCGAGCTCCACTGTGACCGGTATCGTGGTAACGTTCTGCTCAACCGCAGCCTGCGGAGCAATCTTGATCACCTTCCCTTTAAACCGTTCCCCAGGGAATGCATCACACGTAACATCTACGTCTTGACCCAGTCGAATACGAGCTATGTCGGTTTCATCAACGTCAACAAGCACCCGCATTCGACTAACATCAGCGATTTCCGCAATTGTAATACCTGCACCTGTACCACCGCCGAATGCCGAACGTCCTGCGGTGACGATGGAACCTTCCTCAACATATTTTTTGACAATCACTCCGCTGCGCGGCGCAGTTATGGTGCAGTATCCAAGTTGGGTCTTCGCATTCTTTACAGCAGCCTCAGCTCGAGCCAGTTGAGCCCGTGCGCGGAGAATATCTTCCCTCTTGATCTTGTTCTGATATGAGTTAGCCTTCGCCGCCTTTAGCGCTGCCATTGCCTGTCTGACAGCTGTCCGTGCCGCCTCTAGCTCTTGCTGCTTTATGGTATCTTGGAACTGATTTGCGAGTGCCGCCTCGTAGGCAGCCTTCGCTTGATCAACCTTTGCTTCGGCTGATCTGACATCCTGCTCAGCTTCCTGCCTAACGGTGTCGAGTTTGCTTTGGGTGCTGGCTAATTGCGCTTTGGCAACAGCAAACTGCTCCTCCGCCGCATCCACCTGGCTCTGAGCAACGAATCCTCGTTCGAGAAGGGCCTTCTTACGTTTCAGCTCTTTTTCAGCTTGTTCAAATGCAGCTCGAGCTTGATCATAAGCTGCTTTTGCAACAGCTATTTTTTGCGGCACTAACGCGGCCTTCACCTGCTCGTAGTTCGCTTTAGCTGCCTCAAGCACGCTTCGTGCCTGTTTAATCGCCTCGGCAGTAAGTCTGGGCTGTATCCTCGCCTCCTGCTCTGCTTGAGCAAGGCGCTGTTTACTTACGGCAAGCGCGTGCTCAGCACTCTCAATGCTTGCTGACGTCTGAAGTACCTGCATGCTGGAGCCTTGCATTGCTTGTTCAACTTGGGCACGCGCACTTGCGAGATCTGCTTGAGCCTGCCTAAGTTGCGTTATTGAATCCGAAGGGTCAATGCGAGCAATCAGCTGACCAGCTCTCACGTAGTCGCCTTCTTCCACGGTCAGTTCTACAACCTGACCTCCCACGTTCGACCTTACTTCAACGGTTGTCAAAGGCTGCAGAACGCCGTTGGCAGAAACGCTAACCGTCACTGTACCGCGTCTTACGACGTCCGTGCGGATGATAGGCTTTGCGCCTCCGTTTCTCTTGGCTAACCCAACCGCCGCAGCTATTATCACCAAGACAACCGCAATTGCCGCGTATTTGCGCAACCGCGTCTTGTCAGTTCTCATTTTGTCCCTCCCCAGATCGTGCCTGTCGCGTACTTTATCTGCGCTATCGCCACATAGTAATCGTATTGAGCCTCGACCTGACCGGCCTGAGCTGTAACAAGTTGCACCTCTGCATTCAACATATCGAGCGTAGTACCCGAACCCTGCGCGTATCTTTCTTTCTGCGCCTCATAGTTTTCGACAGCAGCCTCAAGACTAACAGCGCTTGCTGTAAGCCGCTCCCTTGCGCTGGTCAGGTTGAGATAAGCCTCCTCTACCTCAGCTCTAATATCTCTTTCGATCTGTGCAGCCTCAAGTTGCGCGTTGTTAAACACTGCCTCGGCTTCTCGGTAAGCTGCCCGGTTCGCACCGCCGTCGAACAAATCTAAAACAAAACCCCCGATTATCTGCGAGGCACTGTTCGTGTAGCCGCCCGACACCCGACGCTGGTATTCGGCCGTGACAAAAGGTCTGGGGTATAGCACAATTCTTGCGGAAGTACGCTGAGCGCACGCTGCGTGTAAAACTGCGATGCTCTGCTGAATGTCTGTCCGTGCTCGAAGGGCCAGCGACACGTATGAATCCAGAGACTGCAACTGGAAATCAATGGGCTCCGCAGGCTCAGCCACCTCGAAATCCGCTCGAGGTGCAAACCCAATTTGATTCTGGAGCTCGATAGCTGCCGTTCGCACCTGATTCTTGGCCGACAGCAGATTCAGTTTAGCGTTTGCCAACTGTGCCTTGACTGGCAATAGGTCGACGGCCGCCGCCTCTCCCTTGTCGACCATATCCTGCACCTGGTTAAACAGTGCCTTGTTATACTCGACATTCTTCTGGGCCACCTCAGCCAGACGCTTCGCACGCAAGAGTTCAAAGTAAGCACGAGTGACATTGTACACCACGGTCTGCTCAAAGCGCTTTCGCTGAGCCTCGCTTGCTCTTAGATTGTTGCTGGCAATTGCTATGCTAGCTTCCCTTAATCCTCCGTCGAACAGGTTTTGCTGGACAGACACAGCGGTACCAGTAGTCGTCTGATTGAGAACACCTTCCGTGTTTCCACCGGTGAATGCGATATTTTCCACCCTTACCTGCGGAAAATAACTGCTGCGTGCTTTCGAGTATTGAGCCCGCGCGCGGACAACCTGGTTTAGAGCAATCTGCAAATCAACCTGGTTCTCAAGAGCCGCCTTTATACAGTCGTCAAGTGACCACGGCTTGGGGGGTTTGCTTTGCTCAACTTCTGAGCACTGTGCAGCCAAGCAAAAAGTTAAAAGCAGGAATACAACTACTCTAATCTCTCTGGTCATTTTCCGTCCTCTTGACTGTCCGGTTCTACACGTTCTACACGTGACTTGCTTACCAACGCCGATCGCAAAATATTCATTGCCAAGTCTAACACTGCGCACTCATAACCGGTGAGATGTGAAAGCCTCTCCGCCAGCTTGCTGTGCATCTGGGATTTGGCTATCTCAACAACTGCTTCACCAGCATCAGTCAGCGACAGAATCGACTTGCGGCGGTCTTCAGGTGCCGTTTCGCGACGGACATATCCAAGATCCACAAGCTGATCGACAACTTTGGAAACTGCCGGAAGACTTGTACCCAAGTGTTCCGCAACGCTTGACAGCGAGGCTCGATCTTGATGTCTGATTACTATGAGCGTCCGGAACTGGTGTTCTGGCAGAGACGGTGGATATTCCCTTCGTACCTCGCGGCCAACTATGCGCACCATAAGGTGCAAAGTCTCCATCACATTCTCTGCACACTGAAGAACATGTTCGGACGATGGCTGTGCTTTGTGTGGCATTTGTTTGCGAATAGCAATAGTTTATCTAGTTAAGCAATTAGCTGCCTTTGTGCGGTTGCCAAACATATAGACTACTTAGCTCGGTAAATTGTTTCGGGGTTGCGCTAAAATTTTTGAAGATTTGCAGTTGAGCCGCAAGACTCCAGGCTGAAGAAGTTGGACTACCGAGTGGCAGCTATGGAGAATGTAGAGTATTCCCCACTAGCAGGAAGCCAAGCAGCGTGAACATTGTCTACGCGTGCGGCAGGAGGTCCAACTTTGAGCACTGCTAGCAGCGCTTCTAAACTACCCTGTGGCCCCTCCGCAATCACTTCCACGTCGCCGTTACGCAGGTTGCGAACTATCCCCTTTAGATGCAGTTCTCGAGCCCTGTCGAGCACGAAGTATCGGAAGCCGACACCCTGAACTCTACCTTGAACAATGGCAACCAGTCGCTTTTCGTTTTCAGCCATTCCCATCGGAACCGGAATCAACTACGTTTAGGCGGAACGTACAGTGCTTAGCACTCCGATACCGCAACTGGTTTGCCAATAGTGGCAGATTCGTTGCAAGCGAGCGTAACTGCCAAGGTCTTAACAGCATCTTTGTATGTCGACCTAATGCCGCTGCGGTCGCCGGTTTTTATGGCTCTAATGAAAGCACGGTTCTCCTCATGCATAGCGTTTACGCCGCCTGTAAATACTTGAGTATATCCGGGCTGAATAACCTTGAGATCTCCGTGAATCTCCACAACCAGATCTCGTGCCACAACGTGCAGTCCGACAGTATACGGAACGCCGAGCAGACACGTATTGGACATCGAACCAACTGCTCCGCTAGCAAATTTCACTGTAGCTGTCCCAACGTCATAAATGTTGAAATCAGGGATGTCATTCGAATCCCTATTCGCGTAAGCAGCGTAGACCTCAACTATATCGCCGCAAAGATACCGCGCCAAATCGAATATGTGGGTTGTCTGTTCAACCATCTGTCCGCCGGATCGTTCAATCCGTCGCCACCAATAAACTCCCGGAAATCCGCCCATCCAATAACCCAATACCATGCCGATTTGCCGAGCCGCCAAGATCTCCCGCGCACGATCGGTGTTCGACTGATACCTCCAGTGGTATCCGACAGCTGCCACGATCCCGCTTTCGTCAATTGCCTTGTTTATCTGTCGCGCTTTCTCCAACGTTAGTGCCACGGGCTTCTCGACAAATAGGTGAATACCCTTCTGAGCAGCAAGCAATTCCTGCTCTTCGTGAGCGTATGGAGGCACGCAAACGTAAAGGGCGTCAAGTTTCTCAGATTCCAGCATTTCGCGATAGTCTGTATACGCCTTTGCAACGAATCGGGCTGCTGCTGATTCAGCTCTCTCCCTATTTACATCGCATACGCAAGTAATCTGCACGTCCTCGATGACCTGGAGGGCATTCATATGTGCATTTGCTATCCCACCTGCCCCAACGAATCCAACTCTCACTGGCATCACTGATCTCCTAAGACGAAACCTGTCGCAGCAGACATACGACACCCATTCAGCAGGTTACACTGGTTACATTCAAAGAAACCTTTTCCGTCCAAAATCAACTAGAGGTTGGCAACTTCGCACGGTTTACCTGTCTGCGCCGACTTCCAAGCAGCCTCTGTAAGTTCTATTACCCTGAGGCCACATTCTGCAGGCACCCAGTTCTTATCTCGACCGAGAATAGCATCGCAAAAACCTTGGTCGTGATTACCTCCCGGAGGCAGATCAGTCGGTTCAATCATCTCCCCGGCTTCATTGCAGTGAATAAGCTTACCGTTGCGGTAGAAAAGCACGCCTTTGGTACCCCATATGGTAAAATCCTCGTACCAGCGGCACGCCGAGTCGCCGACTACGCTGACGGTTCCCTGTGCACCATTTGTGAACTTAAGAGAGAGTGCTGAATTTATATCAACCGGCGTGCCGCAGTTGTCTATGTAAGCAAACACGCTTTCGGCAGTCAAACCAGTTAACCACAGAACCATGTCCAACAAGTGACTTCCCGAGTCATTGAGTTGTCCACCACCAGAAAGCTCCGGGATTTGGCGCCATGTGCCTGCCGTTCCCTTTTTCCACCCCTGGCACTGCAGTGCAGATAAGTACGTAACATCACCAATCTCGCCGTTTTCGATAGCTCGCTTCATATAGCGGTACTGCGGCTGAAAATGGCGCTGGTAGGAAATCATTACGACCTTGCCTTTCTCGTCGCGTTTTTTGATGATGTCGCGGGCGTGCTTAGTACTGCAGACCATTGGCTTCTCAGTCAGCACGTGCAAACCAGCATCCAGGGAGTCCATTATCTGTTGATAATGTAGCGTATGGGGAGTGTTGATTTGCACGGCGTCGATATCGTCGCGGCTTATCATGTCCTTGTAGTCGCTGTAAGTGGGTACGCCCTGTAACTCAGGAACTTTCTCAACAGCTTTTTCAAGGCGTTGGGGGTCTACGTCGACCAAACCCACGATCTCAGCATCAGGTGACGCTAGGAAATTCCTAATATGACCGTACGAGATACCGCCGACTCCTATTATGCCCACTATGATTTTGGTCATAGCCACTACCATACTCCTTACCTAATTATTTAGTTTTGTATCTGCCTGATAGTGATTAGCCGCCAAGCTTTCAATTGCCTTCAATCTTCTTGCAGCGACGACTTCTGTCCTACACTACTGCTCACAAGCGCTTTGCGAATGGCAATCGCATCAGCCAATACATTAGGCAATTCCGCCAGGCTGAGCATACTTGCCGCGTCGCAGAGAGCCTTATCAGGCTGCGGATGAACTTCCATAAACAACGCATCAATTCCCACTGCAACCGCTGCCCGTACCAAATGTGGTATAAACTCCCGGGCTCCGCCTGAACATTGTCCGAGTCCTCCTGGCCTCTGGACGGAATGCGTTGCATCGAAAACTACTACGCATCCCAACGAGCGCAGTATTGGCAAACTAGTCATATCGACCACTAATGTGTTATAACCAAACGACACTCCCCGTTCCGTCACGCACACGTTGTCATTACCGGTACTGCGTGCCTTTTCAACAGAGTTTCTCATATCCCAAGGAGCCTGGAATTGACCCTTCTTGATATTCACGCACCTACCGGTTTTAGCAGCCGCAACGATCAGGTCCGTTTGACGACAAAGAAAGGCGGGTATTTGAAGGATGTCAACCACCTCACTTGCGGGTTTGACTTGCCACACCTCGTGAATATCTGTTAGCACAGGCACCTGCAACCTTGACTTGAGTTCAGCAAGGATTTCCAACCCCTTATCGAGACCAGGACCTCGAAAGGACTGCACCGACGTTCTGTTTGCCTTGTCGAATGAAGACTTAAATATGTAAGGGATACCATACTGCTCAGCAATCTGCGAAACTGCACTACCGACCTCCAGGCACAAATCCCGCGACTCAATCACGCACGGACCTGCTATCAGAGCCAGCGGTTTGCCCTCGCCAAACTCGACTTTTCCTGCTCTAGCTATTGCCATGGGTTTTAATGTCTCCTTAGCAAAAGCGTGATTTGCCTATCTGCAAAATTTTGCAGCCTGCCTTCTGGCTTGTTCCAGATCTGAAGGAGTATCAACTCCTAGTGGCTTGCTGTGGACCTCAATCATTTTGATACGGCCGCCGTGTTCCAGGACACGAAGTTGCTCAAGGGACTCGGTAATCTCCAAAGGCGTAGGTTCCCAAGAGGCGAATTCCAACAGGAAATCTTTCCTGTAAGCATACAGTCCGATATGCCCGTATAGTTTTGCAGAAGCCTTGTTGCGCATGTGCGGAATCGGTGCTCGTGAAAAATACAGAGCGTGACGGTCGAGCGAAACCACGACCTTTACCAGGTTTGGGTCCTCAGCCTGCGCTTCGGTGATCCGAAACATCAAGCTCGTCATCATATCTTCGCCGGTGAGGAGCGGCTCAACCGACTTCTCAATATACGACGGTTCTATGAAGGGCTCATCCCCTTGTACGTTTATAACAATATCCGAATCGAGACTTATGGCAGCTTCTGCCACTCGGTCAGTTCCGGACCGGCATCGATCTGACGTCATCACCGCTTCGCCACCAAAGTGCCGAACAACCTCCGCTATTTCGGTATCACACGTAGCTACCACGACTGTGGACACGCCTTTGGCTTGAGAAGACCTCTCGTAGACCCATTGAATCATCGGCTTGCCGCATATGTCCACCAAAGGCTTGCCAGGAAAACGAGTCGACGCCATTCTTGCCGGGATTACGACAGCTACTTTCACGCTCACGATTCTAACATATCACGCAAATCACTGTCATCAGTGGTAGCTCTTACCCGGTTCGAAGTGCGCACTGAAAGCAAGTTTTATTTCCGTTTTTTCAGCAAAGCCGGAACATTCGAGCTTCGAAAGTCGTATTAAAAGTAGCAAACCTTCCCACCCTCTTTTCTCCTCCCCAGCCCGCGAGGGCTGGGGCTTTTATTTTCTCTTTCTGTGCATTATCTTCTGTGCAGTATCACAAGAGATCCGTGCAAGCCTGCACAAGGCAGGAATAAAATAGTGAAGCGAGGAACTCACTTGAAAACAGCCTAGCTGTGTATCTGTTTCCGGAGGATTGCATCAGATGACGAGTAGAGAAAGGGTGCAAAGAGCAATAGAATTTGCAGGCCCAGATCGTGTACCCGTATTTCACGGCGTGTTGCCTGCCGCATACTACGCGCATGGTGAACGCTTGGTCAAACTGCTGGAGGAGTTTCCGGATGATTTTGGCACAAGGCCCGCAATTCCTGACAAGGAATCACTGCCAGGTCCATATCGTAAGGGTAGGCACACGGATGAATGGGGCTGCGTTTGGGAAAATGATCACGAAGGCATTCTAGGCATCTGTGTCGGACACCCGCTTGAGGATTGGAGCAACTGGCCCAGCTATAAGCTGCCTCCTATATTAGCTCAACAGCACTTAGACAATATCCAGCGAAGACTTTCGGCGCCTGAAGGGCACGAACACTATGTGTTGGGTTTTGGAACAAACATATTCGAACGCATGCAGTGGCTGAGGGGATACGAGACTCTTATGTACGATCTCGCGATGGATGCCACAGAAGCCTATACGCTCCGCGACGCGCTCGTGGAATGGGCAGTTGAAAATGCTAAGCTTGCGGCACAAACTGATATAGACGGAATGAGCTACGGCGACGATTGGGGTACGCAGGTTGCACTTATAATTAGCCCTAACACTTGGCGCAAATTCTTCAAACCGGCGTATCGAAAGATGTTCGAACCAGGAAAAGCCGCCGGTAAGCACATCCATTTCCACACGGATGGATTCACTTGGGAGATACTTCACGACCTTGTAGAGGTCGGCGTGGACGTGCTCAACGTGCAGCACACCGTTATGGACATACGGTCCATCGCTAGAGAATTTGGAGGGAAAGTAGCCTTTCGTAGTGACCTGGATCGCCAGCGTATTCTCCCTCGAGGAACCAAGGAGGAAATCCGAAACCACGTTAAGGAGGTAGTCGACTGTCTCGGCAGTTATGGCGGAGGTTTAATCGGTCACGGCGAGATTGGTCCCGACGTACCTCTCGAGAATGTACGAGTTATGCTCGAAGCCTGGCGTGAGTTCGGCACCTATTGACGGCTCTGCCGCCCCATACTGTCAGGACAACGTGACAATGGTCATTTGCGCTGCCACAACGCGAAATCCTTAGCGTGGTAAGTTATGATTAGGTCGGCGCCAGCTCGGCGGATGGAGGTGAGAATCTCAGTTACGACTTGCTTTTCTTCCATAAGGCCTCGCAAGGCAGCTAATTTCACCATGCTGTACTCGCCAGAAACGTTGTACGCCGCAATTGGAACGTCGACAGAAGCACGTGCATCACTGATAATGTCCAGGTAGGCAAGCGCAGGTTTCACCATTATTATGTCAGCGCCTTCGTCCACGTCGAGCGCAATTTCTCTGGCAGCCTCACGGCGGTTAGCTGGATCCATTTGATACGTCGAGCGGTCGCCAAATTTGGGCGCGCAGTTGGCTGCATCCCGAAATGGTCCGTAGAAGCCGGAAGCAAACTTGGCAGCATAGGACATTATTGCCACATCAGTGAATCCATTTTCATCCAAGACGTCGCGGATCACACCGACTCTGCCGTCCATCATATCTGATGGGGCAACAATATCTGCGCCTGCCTCCGCGTGGGAAAGAGCGGTTCGCGCAATAAGGTCTAACGTCTCATCATTCACCACTTCTCCATTCTTGACAATACCACAGTGGCCGTGCGAAGTGTATTCGCACAGACACACGTCGGTGACGATCACAAGTTCGGGCACTGTGTTCTTTAAAGCCCGCACCGCGCGCTGCACAATGCCGTCCGGATCGTAAGCTTCCGAGCCCTTCTCGTCCTTAGCAGCCGGTATCCCGAAAAGGAGAACTGCAGGTATGCCTAGTTTCGCGATCTGCTTAGCTTCCACGCACAGAGTATCTGTGGAAAAGTGATACACTCCCGGCATACTGGGGATTTCCACCTTGACATCAATACCGTGAACGACAAACAGCGGGTATATCAAATTGTCAACGCTGACAGCATTTTCCCGAACCATACGCCGAAGGGCGTCAGATCTGCGGAGTCTCCTCATTCGGTTCATTGGGTAAGCCATTTGCGCACCTCTTCAAAAGTGGGGAATTTTCCGGTTTACTTAGGAATGAAGCTGGATCATAAATATTGGCAACAATACAATATACTAGTATCGACTGTGGACGATTTCAAGGCACAGTCGATACAGGGACTCTCATTTATGCAGGGAGGTTGAACTTGTGAGAACGGCTCGAATGTTGACTGTGATTTGCGTAATTCTTCTGGAAATCACGGCTGCAGGATGGAGAGCATACTCAGCGTCGCAAGACATCGGCGCGTGCCAATCCGACAATGCGCTGACACCTAAAGAAGCCTCGGACGGCTGGCAGCTCCTGTTTGACGGTCGCACGCTTAATGGTTGGGGCTGCACAGAAGCCAACACCAAGGGCTGGGTTATCGATAACGGTGCCATACATTACAACAAACAAGGTGGCGGATATCTCTACACAAAAGAACGTTTCGGCGATTTTGAGCTCAAAATTGATTTTATGGTGGATCACGGCACGAACAGCGGAATCTTTTTTAGATGGGACAAACTTTCGGACCCTGTTCAGACAGGAATAGAGATGCAGGTGCTGGACAGCGCAGGTAAGAAGCGGCCAGGCAAGCACGACTGTGGCGCTATCTATGACGTTCTAGAACCCAGTGAGAATGCGATGAAACCGGCTTTGCAGTGGAACACAGTCGTGATTCGATGTAGAGGACCATATATAAAGATAACAATGAACGGCAAACAAGTAATCGCCATGAACCTCGATAAGTATACAGAACCCCACAAGAACCTAGATGGTACGCGGAACAAGTTTGCAACTGCTTACAAGGACATGCCTCGTGAAGGACACATAGGATTGCAGGCTCACGGGGGTAAGGTTTGGTATAAGAACATCAAGATACGCAAGCTATAACTGACGGTTGCCTCGAAGCTGTTGCAGTGAGCACAGATTTGATATATACTGCAGGCGTATCAATCAACGTTGGTGTCTCGACGTACGGGATCTCTGGGCATGAGCTTCAAGAGCCTCTCCAGCCAGTGATCGAGCTACGTTCGATGAGACCCCCGTTGGTGAACATTACGAGGGAGAGGAATCCCTGCAAAAGAGAGGCGAGCGAAATGGCCGTGAAATCACTGTACGTCGGGAATCTGCCGTACAACAGCACAGAGGAGGAAATCCGCATAATCTTCGAGCCATTTGGGCCCATCGAAGATATCCGCCTGATTCACAGCAAGGGCTTCGGATTCGTGGACATCCCCGAAGAGAACGTAGCTGCCGCTATAGAAGCGACTAACGGTATGGACGTCGGCGGGCGAACAATAACCGTAAACGAAGCCCGGCAGCGAACGGAGCGGCGTAGCCAGGGTAAAGGTGGGTTCGGCGGCCGCCGCGAACGCTGGTAAAGACAGTACCAGAACGTCAAGACCGATTCACCGCAGCTCCAACCTGGGTGGACAGGCGAAAGCTCAGCGCTGTTAAGATTTGCACCTGACCACTCTATTTAGACGAGCAGAACGGTATGCTGCAGCAGCAGTTTGAACTGCTGCCATGCCATCGTAGCCATCAAACGGTAGAGAGGCATTGTTTGTTATTGCGTCCACCCAGCATCTTATCTCTTCGCGGTAGGGATCCTCTTTTGTTATCTCTGAAGCCTGGATTACCGTGGGCTCCTCGCCGAATCTAGCATACCGAATGGGTCCCGCAAAGCCTCCATTAGTAATTGTGCCCTCGGTACACTGGATCATCATTTCATACTTCTTGATGCTGGAAGATCCGCCGCAGTGCAAGGTGCCGATGCTGCCATTGGCATATCTGATTTGCACGAAGGCAACATCTTCAAACTCCACAGGCGACGCGGTAAAATGCCCCATGCTTGCAAAAACGGTCTCAGGTTCCCCCATCACAAAGCGCATGTAGTCAAGTTCGTGAACGTTTATTTCGTACAAATAGCCCCCGGAGTGTTTTATCGTAGCGCGCCAACCGGTTGCCAAAGTGTCTAGGCCGCCAAGTCGCGTGACGGTTATTGCGAACGGTTTGCCCAAAATGCCGGAATCTATGATGTGCTTCGTATTCCAAAATACAGGTATCAAGCGCAACACGTGTCCAACCATAAGCTTCACACCAGCTTTCTCGGCCGCCTCGATCATTGCACGGCAGTCAGAAACACGCAGCGCCATAGGTTTCTCGCAGAAAACGTGCTTGCCCGCATTTGCAGCAGCAATCGCTATAGGAGCATGGGAATCATTGGGGGTAGCTACTATCATTGCATCTAAGTCTGAGCCTATGAGTTTCCTAAAAGAGGTGTAGGCTTGAGCGTCAAACTCGGCTGCTGCACGTTCAAGTGCCTCGGTTTTCATATCGTGAACAGCTGTGATCTTCGAGTTAGGCAAAGAGTGACAATGTCGGGCGAGATTTGTGCCCATCCCGCCACATCCAATTAAACCGACCTTCAGCACTTTAGCGACTCCTTACTACTTGCTTTTGATCCAGACCCTCGCAAATAGTGCACTTGTGACAAGCAAAACAGGCCCTATGCCTGCAAATACTAACAATGTTAACAACGGAGTCTTCCAAAGTGACTCCTATACTGCTCCATGCGGATCACTCTCTTTCTTAGCGTGACAAAGCTAAGATTATCACACCTAGGAAGTTGCTCCCAGTGGGGCTATTTGCGCTTCCTGGGAAGTATCCGGCGAATCTCCTCCGCCAACTCATAAACGAAAGAAGCCAGGTCCCGATCCTGCTCCTTCAGATTGCGTACCTCCAGTAGAAGAATATCCTTCATCTGCTGGAGGACTTTCGCCTGATTGTTCCTCAAATCCTCAACTGCCGCACTCAGGCTTTCTATTGCTTCTACTAAAGACCTGTCCGCTAACGCTTTGGCAGCACGCGCCATTGCGCCTGGATCTATTGATGAATCCTCAAGGAATCTCTTGAAAGATGATTCACTTACCATCCGATGCACTGTGCCATCCGCCGACTTCACAAGCACGGAATCTAATTCTCCTGAGGCTATCAGACGGTCGATGGCTTCGTCGGACAGAGGAAGACGGTTGTGAACTTCGTCCAGGGTAAGAGTGTAGTCGCCGACGCCTATTCCTCCTTCTACTTCCGAGAATACGACAGGCAGTTCCTCGTCCTCAGACTCCGACAGCGGCTGAATCAAACCGGCAGCGCGCCACTCCTCACGCAGACGCGCAATGCCGATCGGGAGCTCTTCTTCTTTTGCCGACCGCGATTCGTACAGATCGGACTCATTGTTGTTTTTAGATGTCATAGCGCCATTAACTTTTATTATAAATGTCGACAACGAATACCTGCTAGCTTACCAGGGAGGCTTAGGCTGCACTCCGAGTTCAAGGCGGCAAAACGAAGCAAGGCGCTCAGGAGTTTCCATGCTGGTACTATATATCATTTTCCGTAGGCGCACTGCGGCAGTAACTGTGTTTTACAAGTGCTACCGGAGACCTGAAGAAGGTAACCCCTGTGCACACGCCTAACGGTTAGAATACATCATTGGTTTCAACTTGAATATCACATTTGACAACGAGCTATTCAGTGCAGGAGTAAGTAGTGAGCAGCGGTTTGCTAAAGCAGAGTAAAGACGACAGAATTTCTCTGCGAAACACCAACATCCCCAATCCATCCGAAATAAGGCCTCGTGCGTTTTTGATCGGCCTATTGCTGATCCCCCTGGATAACTACTGGGTCATTACAATGGAAAAGGTGAATAATGGACCTTATCCTACAGTAATCGCTCTTTTTGCCAACACTGTGTTCATCCTCAGCCTGCTGGTGCTTATCAACTCCGCGCTTAAGCGAGTGCGAGGTCGAATTGTGTTTACAACTGCTGAGATGTTGGTCGTCTACAGCATGACCACAATAGCAGCAGCACTAGCAGGCCATGATATGATGCCCACGGTAATAGCTTTCATGAGCTACCCATATCGCGCTGTATCGACCAATCCTGCTTGGAACGACACCTTTCTTCCTCATCTGCCGAGATGGCTTCACGTATCCAATCCGGAAGTGATCAAACCGCTGTATGAAGGGGATTCGAGCCTCTACGTCAACCAACACTGGCCTGCCTGGATTGTGCCGGGCACAGCCTGGTGCGGATTCTTTGTAGTCCTCGTATGGACCATGATGTGCTTAAACACGCTGATCCGCAAGCATTGGCTGGAACATGAACGGTTAACCTTTCCAATTGTGCAACTCCCACTTGCGATGACCGAACCGACCGCACAGATTTGGCGAAACAGGCTGTTCTGGATAGGCTTCAGCGTCTGTTTCGGCATTGAGCTAATCAACGGTCTGTCAGTCTATTGGCCTGCGATTCCTCAGTTAAACTTGACCGAACGAGACCACAACCTAATGCAAAACGTAACTGCAAAGCCGTGGAGCGCTATCGGCTGGCTGCCGTATACCTTCTATCCATTTGTAATCGGCATCGGCTATCTGCTACCAACAGACCTGTGCTTCTCCGTTTGGTTCTTCTACCTTACTTGGAAGGTGCAAAAGCTTTTCGCGTGTATTATGGGGATGGAGGTCGGATTTGACGATCCATACATCAGACACCAGGAGGCAGGCGGCGCCATTGCACTCTTCTTAATGCTGATCTGGGCAAGTCGCGGATATCTGAAGGATGTGTGGATGCGGGCGATTGGTACACACTCATCAAACGATTCCCAGGAACCAATTTCTTACCGTGGAGCTGCTTTCGGCGCGCTGGCAGGCATTGTTTTATTGTCCGCTTTTATGAAGGCTATAGGCATGTCACCGACATTCGCGCTCGGAGCGTTTTTCCTGTACTTCATGCTGGCGATAGTTATAACCCGAATAAGGGCAGAACTAGGTCCTCCTGTACACGACATGCCGTTTACGCCGGATTACTTAATTACCTCTACCCTTGGCGTAGGCCGTATGTCCAACGGCGATATACTCGGAATGGGTTACTTGCATGCAGTTCACGGAGCCTATCGAGCACACCCCATGCCGATTGGTTTAGAAGCAATGAAGCTAGCTTCCGCAACCCAATCCAGCCAGAAAAAGATGTTCTGGGCTATGATAGCCGCCACTGTTGTCGGGTCGATCTCAACTCTATGGGCGTACCTGCACTTGGCATACCAATACGGCTTGGAAAAGAAGTGGAACTATGGTGCAGCATGGGGTTGGACTATAACAAAACTGATGCATAATTGGTGGATACGCGGATCCGACATAGCATCGCCCAACATACCCGCAAGTATTGCCGTGATTGCTGGGTTCCTCTTTTGTGTCGCGCTGGGCATAACAAGAATGCGGATAATTAGCTTCCCTTTCCACCCGATCGGCTACGTAATATCGGGCACTTACCAAGCTCATCTAGTATGGATGCCGCTTCTAATTGCATGGTTGATTAAAGTGAATATACTGCGCTATGGGGGATTGCGCGTTTATCGCTCTGCACTTCCTTTCTTTTTCGGTATGATTGTCGGCGAGCTGACTATGGGTTGTATGTGGGGAATCATAGGAATGACATTCGGGATCCCTTACTACAACTTTTTTGGGGCCTAGGCCACGGAAACCACCTATTATCCGCTCGCAAAGCAAATGCAGCTTCACAAACAGGACAGGCGAGTTGTCTATGGCTTCGATTCCTCTGAGCAGAAACCCGGTACAAGCTAGTAGTCCAGGCTAGTTCGAAGCCATTATGGTCGGAGCAGAACCTTGATGGATTCCTTAGCCTCGTGAACCATCTTGAGAGCTTCTGGGTATTTTTCCAGAGGCAGTTCGTGGGTAACGATATTAGATACATCGATTACCCCGCGGTGGATATAATCTATCGCAAGCGGAAACGTGTATGGCGCTAAGTGGGCACCGTGTATGTTTAGCTCCTTCATGTCGCCGATAATGGTCCAGTCTATCGTGGCAGGCTCAGCAAACACGCCGTACTCGACAAAAGTGCCCAGCTTCCGAAGCATGAGCAAGCCGGGAAGCACCGAATCGGCATATCCTGTGGCGTCTATGTATACGTCGCATCCACAGCCGCCAGTCAGTTCCCTGACTTTTGACACAACATCTTCCTTGCGAGGATTCAGCACAAGATCCGCCCCCATCTTCTCTGCAGCACGCAGCCGATATTCCCTCGGATCAATAGAAATCAAGAGAGAAGGACCGCGCAGTTTAGCGGCTGCCAACATCCCCAAGCCCAACGTCCCAGCACCAGCTACAACTACGACATCCCCAAGTTGTATCTCTGCTCTCTGCACGGCATGTATAGAGCATGCCAGCGGCTCTATAACTGCTGCCTCTCGGCCGCTCATGCCGTCCGGGAGTTTGTAGATTCTGGAAGCAGCAGGCAGTATCATAAACTCAGCCCATGACCCCGGAACTGACTGACGAAATCCGAATATGTCGTGAAGTAGACACATCCAGTACCTGCCGGTTATGCAGTACCGGCAGCGCCCACACGGAATTATCTGCTCAGCGACTACCATGTCTCCAACCCGCACACCGTGCTTCTCCTCCGCTCCATCACCTAACGCAACCACCAGTCCTGCAAATTCGTGACCGGCGGTGATCGGAGGCTGGCAGTAGCCGTCACGTGTTTCGTCTCCCCAGAAGTGCTTGGCACCATAGAAGCACTTGGCGTCACTAGCGCATACACCTGCGTGATCGACCTTTATGAGCACTTCCCCAGCTTTCGGACTCGGAACTGGAAGCTCCTCCAACCTATAATCTCCCGGGCCGTACGTTACAACAGCTCGCATTTTCTTTGGCAGGTTAAATTTTTTCACTCGGCTGACTCCTAGAACGCGCGGTTAGTCGTAACCGACAGCGCAACTCGGTAGCGGTGGAATATCAATGGGCACTCCGCCCGAACGCATCGACTGGGCTCCACATACCCCAACAGCTACAGCCATACGACCGTCGATCGGAGTAGCAACCGGTTTTTTGTCTTCCAAGACGTAATCGAGAAACTCCTCGCAGATTACGGGGTCGCATCCGCCGTGTGTTCCTGCCGCCTTTTTGATAACATATGTGCGATCTGAAAGCTCCTTCCAGGAGTTCGATCGACGAGTTTTCACCCAAACCACACCATCAGGCTCAGAGTTTTCCATTCTTCCTTCTGTGCCGATGAATACATAGTTCCTGTGATAGTCGGGGGTGAAATGACACTGTAGATAAGCAGCTTTGATGCCGCCCTCAAGTTCCATAATCATAACATTGTTGTCCTCAACATCTATCTCGCTACGTTTAGCACACTGCGTCAACCGAACAAACGAGGCTTCAGTACAAGTTCTCCTTTCTTCACAGTCGGGACAATGCAGGTCGTTCGGTTTGTTTCCGCCGTAGAAGTCCAATCCGCCGAACGCAGCAACACGTTTTGTATATCGACCTGTTATCCAGTGTATCTGATCAATATCGTGTGAGCCTTTCTGAAGCAGCAGCGATGTAACATTGGCGCGTCTGCCGTGCCAATCGTGGTAATAGAAATAACCACCCCTTCCCACAAAGTGACGCACCCAAACAGCTTTAATCTCCCCTATCGTTCCGCTATCAACAATATCTTTCATTGTGCGCCACATGTTGTGACATCGCATGTTGAATCCTATCATCAATTTCTTCTGCGACCGACGCTGTGCTTCAATTATGCGGTCGCAGCCTTCTATGGTAATCGCCATTGGCTTCTCTAGGTATACATGCTTCCCCGCGTCGAGAGCTGCAACGGCGTGCTCTTCGTGCATATAGTCGGGAGACATAATGGCGACGGCATCGACATCCTTGCGATCCAGAAGCTCTCGGTAGTTCAACGTAACAAAAACGTGCTCAACCATCCTTGCGCGGAAGTCCGCAAGATGCTCCTCCTTTATGTCCATACCGGCAACCACTTCTGCCCGCTCGTTATCTTTCCAGTTCTCTGCCAGCGTGCCGCGTCCACATACACCAATAACACCGATTCTCAACTTCTCCAAGTGCAAACAACCTCCATATCGTTGTGTTTGTGTTTGTTAGCGATCCGCAATGCTTCTATTGTGGGTTTGCTAGTTGGAATTTTCGACCTACTTGGGAAATATACCTGCCACCCAAGTGGGAACCGCAGACTTTGATAAAAGGATGAAAAGGCGAAGCAAGCAAGTGTTCGAAGAAAAGACAACTGTGGTAGCTTTACGCAAGAAGAAACCAAGACGGTGAGCGAGTCTGTAAGCCGGGTTCTGTCGAGAGTGACCATCTATCTAGACACGCGCGTCGCCGCGCGGTTCTAAGCGGCTTACCCGGGAGGTCAGCGGGCAGCTTCAACCCTCCCCTATTCAGCCTTGCTCCAGGTGGGGTTTGCCAAGCCTCCGCCTCACGACGGAGCTGGTGGTCTCTTACACCACCGTTTCAGCTTTCCTGCAGTCCGGCGGAACCAGATTTGGCTGCCGCACCACAGGGTTTTCTTTTCTGTGGCACTTTCCGTGTCTCACGACCGTTGCCGCTAGCAACCACCTTGCCCTACGGAGCCCGGACTTTCCTCCCCGATTTCTCGGGGCGGTCACCCGACTCGCTCACCTATATTGTACTACCCAACCCGGGCCCCTTTCAATTATCCCACACAAGTCTGTGTTGACACAGACAGATTCGACTGCTACAATAGAACTAGCGTATTGCCCCTTTGTGCACAGGGCTAGAGAACATGTTTGATTTGGCTTTGACTTATCCGAAATATCGCTTGTACTATCACGCTGGCGCTCTCGCACGAAGTCTGCGGATGCTGGAAGACGGTGCATGTGTCCGACAACATCTATTCCATGTGAAGCTAGCAGCGTGACCCACTACGACACGCGTGTCGTAGTGGGTTTTTTTGTCAGAAGGGGAACAGTAGCCAAGTGGCCAACGAAGTTCTGGTCTTGAATAGCGACTATGAACCGCTGAACATATGCACGCTCAGGCGGGCGCTTAATCTCGTCTTCCTTGGCAAAGTCGACGTCCTACATGAAGACTCTGTGGTTGTCCATACTGTTTCTAAAACGTTTCGATCGCCATCGGTGATCAGGCTGAGAAACCACGTCAAGCGGCCACGGCCTCAACTTCGTTTGTCGCGGCGTAGCATACTTGCTAGAGACAACTACACCTGTCAGTACTGCGGCTACGTTGGACCTGACCTAACAGTAGACCACGTAGTCCCAAAAAGGTTAGGCGGTCCGACAACGTGGGAAAACTTGGTCTGCTGCTGCAAGAAATGTAACAATCTCAAGGGAGACAAGACTCTCGAGGAAGCTGGGTTCCACCTTCGTCAAAAGCCGCGAAAGCCGACTTACGTCCCATTCATTAGCCTAACAAAGTTTATTGCGGGTGTTCAGAACGAAGTATGGCGCGATTACCTTCCTGTATTCCACCACGAAGAAGACGCCGAAAACGTAAAGAAACAGTGCCGCATCCCGCGATTGTAATTGACGCAACTCGCTCGGTTCTGGTATTATTTAAATAGGTGGCGGAGTACCTCAGCTGGTTAGAGGACCCGGCTCATACCCGGGGCGTCGTCGGTTCGAGCCCGACCTCCGCTACCATTTTTCATTTTTCGCAGGGGTTCGTAGAAAAACTCAATCAGCGCCTACTTGTAGAAAAGGGCCTTTCCCTCGGGGCTCTGCCATTTTATGAGTCCTGGCACAATACCATTGTGTCCATCTAGGTATCCGACTGTCGCACTCCCACTGCAGAGATAGCGCACCCCGTTAATTGTAGTCACGTGTTCTGCGCCCGGATGCCGGTCGCCAGTGCGGTCCTCCCATATGAAGAGTGCGTCATTGACTACGTATTGGCCTTCATTCTTCGTTTCATCACAATTCTCGTCAACTAGAAGAATAGTCCTGGACGGATTTCTAGACTTGCTGACCTTCTCACCGACATAGTCCGCAAGTCCTCGGTTACGCTCTGCAATGGTCATGTAGCCGTTTATAGTATACGTGTAGTTGAACTTGTGTGGGGAGAGGCTATTGGTCGGATTTCTCTTCCAAATCTGGGCAGGACACTTGAAGACTTCCGTGGATTTGACATACTGCCACAATGGCCCTCTGTTAGGCTTCGTATTGCTGGCATCAACAAGGTCACCAAAAGCATTCAGCCCAGGTAGCGTGCCGTTCCAATCGTCTGCGTAGCGGATGAGGGCCATGACTATCTGCTTTATGTTCGACGAGCATGAGCTCTGAAGCGCCTTTGCCTTGGTCGAAGAATACACAGGGAATAAAATAGCTGCGAGTATGGCGATGATCGCAATCACAACTAAAAGCTCAATGAGCGTAAAACCATTCCGCAGCCTGCTCACATTTATCACCCCTAGTCTATCTCTATACTCAGCCCATTCCCATTCATTCGTATTATGGGCAATTTAGTGGCAAAGGTCAATAGGTCGAAGGGACTATTTGTCTACTAAAGACTGCTAAACCCGTACGCGTAGTTTAAAAACTAGTGTCGTTTCGATTGGTTGTTCAACCTGCTACAAATTTGCTGGCGGACATCCATACACTCTAGGGCAGTTATTCGCAGGATCCGCGATAACCGAAGCCCAGTTAGTAGGAAGGTTTTCCTTGAACCCTGCTCGAATCTGCCTAATTGGATGTAACCGAGACCTTGTATGATAGCGTCTATATACGAGCAGGAACGCAAGGGTTACGATGATAGTTTCTTCAAGCATTTGGCAGTTGCTCGCTGTGCACGCAGCGTCGTTAAGTGTGTTAGTCGTCTCGATTTTAATCGGACCTCAGGTTTACGCACAACAGACAATCCCTAGCAAACTCACCATTTCCGAAGCCGTATCACTAGCTCTCAAAAACCACCCCCGCCTCAAAGAAGCAGAAGCAAGTTACCTGACGGCTCTCTCAACCCTAAGGATAGCCGGGATGAAGACTACTCTCGATTTCGGCACCGAAGCATCACTAGAACGATATCCCGGCGACAACCAACTCTCGAGCCGCATATTTGGAAGTTTCGGATATACCAGCCTTTTCGGTACACTGGCAAGGGTAGACCTATCGCCATTCGCCGTGGGCAGCCGGCAGAATTCAATCGCATTATCTCTTAAACAGCCACTGCTAAGAGGCAAAGGCAATTTGAGCGACCGGTACAATCGGTGGGTTTCGGCAAGAAATCAGGTTGTGATCCGTGACAGACAACTTTACCAAGCGAGACAAGATACCACTCTGAGAGTGGTAAGCGCGTACCTTCGAGCAGTGAACGCTCGCGAGCAGGTCAAAGTCCAGGAGAAAGCAGTGGAAATTGCCCAGCGAGTCGCAGATGCAGCCAGGCGAAAAGCCGAAGCCGGTTACGCTGCAGGCATCGAGGCGACTCGCGCGGAACTGCGCGTAGCAGACGTAAAGAACCAGCTCCAGATCCAGCAGCAAGCCGCCAAGAGCGCTCTTGAATCCTTGATGTTGGCAATAGGTGTCGGAGTCGGTGAAGTGCCCGAACTGGTCGACACCGTTCCTGAAGTCCTTCCTGAGATTCCAAGTCTCGATGAAGCCTTAGACAGGGCACTGAAGAACCGTCCTGAGTTAATTGTGTCTGACCTGCAAATAGAAGAACAACAGCGACTTCTGGCAATTGCCAAAGACCAACTCAGACCTGAGTTGAACGCTGTGGCACAATTTAATTCAGTAAGCACTGGCGAGGGGTTGATTTCAGGTTCAGCTATTGAAACCGGGACGTTGATCGCCGGACTAGAGTATAGGGTAGCCCTGGACAAGCGCGCGCTCCTCGAGGAACAGCAGACAGTCGAAAGGAATCTCGAAATTCTCAAGCGGCTTAGCCATTATCAGCTCGAATCGATTGCTGAGGAGGTTGGTAGAGCTTACAGAACTTACCAGTCTGAGAAGACCTCACTGGAGATTTACACCAACAACCTGAAAACCGCAAGAGAAAACCTCGACCTTGCAAACAGAATGATGGAAGAAGCAAGCGGAACAAACCGCGACGTTCTCGATGCACAGGCAGCTCTGACACAAACAGAAGCAAACATCTTGTCCGCAAAGACGGGCTTGTATATCGCTATCCTGAACCTGAAGAACGCGATGGGCGAAGACCTGGGGGCAATGTTCAAATAATGCTGAGACAACTCCAAATCTGGGGCACACGGGTGCTCGTCACTTGTCTGATCGTATACGCCGGATATCGTTGGGGCATCCCCATATATAAACAATACTTTGCGCCGAAGAAGACAGAGGTATACGTTCCGACTGCGGCGGTCAAAGAAGGTCCCTTCACTATAAGTTTTCACGACCTAGGCTCGTTAAAAGCCGAACGCTCTGTGTCTGTGAGTTCCGATATCGAGGCTAAGATCATATATTTGGCTCCCGAAGGGACAATCGTAAAGCCTGGTGATAAGCTTGTCGAGTTCGATACAACCGAGTTGCTACGCAGAGTGCGTGAACGAGAACTAGCTGTTTCGAATGCAGAAGCCGAAGTGCGTCGCGCAAAAGCAGAACTTGAGATCCTCATCGAGGAGAACAAAACCCGTATAGCGCAAGCAGAGAAGACTTTGCAGTTCAACGAAGCCGAAAGAGACGCAGCCCGCGAACAGCGCGACGCTAAGGTCAAACTTGCCAACGACAAACTTATTCCCAGAACCGAAGCCGAACAGGCGGAGATCAATCTCCGAGCGAAAGAACTACAGGTCGAAAAGGGACGGATGGATCTCACACTGCAGCAGAAAGACGCCGAATCAAAAGAAAGTCAGAAACGGGCTGATGTCCGGACCAAAGAATTTGCGCTTCAGATGGCTCGTCTTGAATTGGAAGAAGCGCAAAGACACCTGAAGAGAGCGGTACTGACTGCACCTGCCGCAGGGATGGTGGTGCTGAGCAAGATCTACACCCCCGAAGGACGAAGAAAGGTCAAAGAGGGCGACACTCCGTGGCGGAGGATGACCCTTGTCAGCTTGCCGGATCTACGCAGCATGCAGGTCGAAGTAGCGGTGGGGGAAAGCGACGCTCCCAAGCTTTACATTGGAATGCCCACTCTTATACGCCTTGAAGCGGTCAGAAATAGGACATACCACGGGTTCGTAACTGACATATCGAGCCTCGCTACTGAACAAGATCCCTGGGAAGGCGGAGCCACGCCCGGCAAAAAGAACTTTGACGTCACCATCCAAATCAAAGAATCAGACCCAAAGAATCTCAAGCCTGGCATGACTGCCGACGTGGAATTTATTGTTCGTCGCATCGAAAAGGCCCTCTACGTGCCGATCGAGGCTGTTATTGAGCGGAATGGCCAAACCTATGTGTTCGTAAAGGACGGCAAGAACTGGCGGAGAACACCCGTTAAGACCGGCGCCTATAACGACAACTTCGTCTGTATAATCCGCGGACTCAGAAAAGGCGAATTGGTTGCTTTGCGTGATCCTACAAGGCCCTTAGAACAGCAAGAAGCGGGCAGCGCTGCTCCAGGCGCCGAAAAATCTCGTGAGAAAAGTTCAGCACCCATTCCAGTTCCCGCTGGAAAGTAAGCATGGGGATTATTGACGCAATACGCACAGGACTTTCGGAACTGTGGTCTCACAAACTCCGCTCCGCCCTGACTATGCTGGGCGTGATTTTTGGGGTTGCCGCTGTCATAACTATGGTATCAATCGGTGAGGGTGCAAAGCAGGAAACACTGGAACAAATTAAACAAATGGGCATAGATGTTGTGCACGTTCGGCGTGCCGTAATCGCTGGAGAACTCCTGGAAAAGGCTCAGGAGAGGTCGCCCTACGGTTTGAAATACGGGGATGCCGAGGACCTGCGCAATGTCATGACATTTGCAAGAAAGGCTGTTCCCTTACGTGAAGTATTCGCAGACGTCAAAGTTGAGGAGAGGCCTGTGTCTGTGAAGGTGGTTGGCACCATACCTGGCTATGAACAGGTGACTCGCTCCATTGTCGAGCGCGGCCGGTTCTTACGGTGGGTCGACATATCTGAGAACAAGCCGGTGTGTGTTTTGGGCGCTGCAGCGAAGCGTGAACTTTTCGGCTTCGACAACCCGATTGGCAAGACCATAAAGATAGGGATGCGGAAATTCCGAGTCGTTGGTCAAATGCAGGCAAAAGAAATCGGTGCTGCGAAAGCGTTTGCAGCTCTTCGTGACCTAAACTCCGACGTGTACATTCCCATCACTATATCCATGACTGATTTTCAAATTTTCACACAGCAAGCAGTTCCTGCAACCATGCAAACTCTCCGTGAAATGTATCAACGGATGCGAAGTAGACAGGCGCGCGAGAAGACACCGATAAGCGAGATAATCATACAGGTTGAAAATGAGGCTGCGACAGTGCCTGCCGCCTCTGTCATTAGGTCAGTGTTGAATAGAGCACATCGGGGCATCCGAGACTACGAGATCATTATCCCTGCCGAACTACTGCGCCAAAGCCAAGAGACACAGCGTATTTTCAACATTGTTATGGCTGCAATTGCGAGTATATCCCTTTTGGTTGGCGGCATCGGGATTATGAACATTATGCTTGCAACTGTAAGCCAGCGCACCAGAGAGATAGGGATTCGTCGATGCGTTGGTGCTACGCGGTGGGACATAATCCGCCAATTTATGCTAGAAGCTCTGGTAATAACGTGCGTTGGAGGCATGATAGGCATATTCGGTGGAATCGGTGGAGCTCACGCGATTGCGGACTACGCCAAGTGGCGAACTGTAGTTTCTGTCCAGGCAGTAGTGGTGTCATTCGGCGTTGCTGCAATGGTCGGGGTCATATTTGGACTATACCCAGCAGTTCGCGCCGCCATGGTTGATCCCATAGAAGCTCTCAGATACGGATAGTGAAGAAATAGAAATGGCGCTAATAGAAGTTTACGATCTGAAGAAGACCTATAGAATCGGAACGGTAGATATTCCGGCTCTACGCGGCGTTACGTTCTCTATAGAGCCCGGTGAATTTGTGGCGATAATGGGACCGTCCGGATCCGGTAAGTCGACGTTGATGAACATTATCGGATGTTTGGATCGACCCACAGGCGGAAGATACATACTTGATGGCAGAGATGTGAGTCGTCTGAGCGATGCGGCACGCGCAGAAATCAGGAATGCCAAGCTAGGCTTCGTCTTTCAAAGCTTTAACCTTCTACCGCGAATGAGCGCTCTAGCAAACACGTTGCTGCCGATGATGTACGGGTATCGCCGGAGAAACAGACGTGCCGCCCGCGAAGCACTGGAAGCCGTAGGGCTTGGACACAGGCTTCACCATACGCCGATGCAGCTTTCAGGCGGCGAGCAGCAAAGAGTAGCCATCGCACGGGCTTTGGTTAACGATCCGCCCATCATTCTAGGAGATGAGCCCACCGGTAATCTCGATACCGCCACTGGAAGAGAAATTATGTCGATCTTTCGCAAGCTAAACGAGGAAGGAAAGACGGTCGTCGTAGTAACCCACGAACTAGACATAGCCAGATACGCACGCCGGATCCTGCGGTTCAGAGACGGCCTGCTTGAATCCGACGAACCTGTTGTGGAGTAAGAGCTGAGTTATCCTACCTCAAAGTGAACTTGTAATCGCCAGAGCCGACTTCGAACCTGATCCACTGTCCCTCGTCTGAGCCTGCAGTTATACCTTCCGCTGGGAAAAACGTGTTATCTCGCCAGACCGTTCGCTCTCCTTCACTAATTTGACAATCAGCCTTGCCCATCTTTGGCACGAAGACTTCCGCGTTAGCATTTGCCGGCACAGTAACCGAAAGAACTATCCCGCCTTGTGTTCTTTTCCAATCGGAAACAAACAGGCCACGCACAGTCTGGACTCGAGCCCTTGCCCACTTGAGATCGCCTACAACATAAGGCTTGACTCTAGCGCGTTCCCAACCAGGAGCACCAGCACTCGGTGTGAGACCTGCCAGCGCCTCATAAAACCAACCGCTGACAAATCCCAATGCCGGATGGTTGTGCGAGTTCATCTGTGGCCCGACCTCGTACTTCCAAAGCTCCCAGATAGTCGTAGCGCCCATCTTGATCATATAACCCCAACCTGGGTAGTCTTCACGTGTTGCAATGGTATAAGCAACATCCGCAAAACCATTTTCGGTGAGCGCTTTCATAAGGAACGGCGTCCCAACAAATCCAGTGCTCAGATGACCACCCCGCGACTGTATATCCTTGACGATGTTATCCAGAACTGCCTGCTTGTGTTCTTCCGGCACAATTCCAAGTGCCAGCGGAATGGCATTAGATGACTGGCTGCCGTTTCCGTAGTTTGATGTGGCTGGATCGAAAAACTGCCTGTTAAATGCGTCGGCTGCTTTCTTCTTGACGTCTAGGTATAACTGGGCGTCATTCGATTTGCCCAGTTGGCCAGCAATGAACGCGAGTATGTCCGCAACCCAGATGAAAGCGCCCGTTGAGACCAAATCTCTGGGGGTCTCTACAATAGCAATCCAGTCGCCGTAGTTGTTGCGTGTGAGAATGTATTCCTCTCCAACTTCCTTACGCAGCGAGTCAACATATAGCTTGACCCCTTCGTAGTGTTCTTCTAGAAGAGTTTTGTCGCCGGTATGCAGGTAAGTCAGCCACAAGATTACAGGATAAGCCGCCGACCACATCGGATCTCCCGGATTGGTCCCCCAAACGTGCGGAACAGTGTCCGGGATGCTACCGTCTTTGCCCTGGGCGTCCTGAATGTCACGAAGAAACTTTGAATACGCAGGCGCCATGTTGAAGTTATATAGCATGGCATAAGCTGAGACCTGAGCATCCCCCATCCAGCCTTGTCTCTCGTCGCGCTGTGGGCAGTCAGTGGGCACAGCGTGGAAATTGGTACGTTCACCCCACACGCACGCGTTCTGAATTTGATTGATCAATTTGTTGGAACAAAGGAACTCCCCCCGAGGTTCTATCGCCGTGTGTACAACACACCCGCGCAGAGTATCCAGGGTAGGTCTGCCAGGAAAACCTTCCAACTGCACATACCGAAACCCGTGATAGGTGAACCGTGGCTCGTAGGTTTCTTCTCCTTGTCCTTTGGCAATGTAAGTATCTGTCGATCGAGCTGTCCGCAGGTTTTCCTGGTTAACTGTACCGTCTGGATACAAAACTTCGGCGTGTTTGAGAGTTACCGATGTTCCTTCCGGAGCTGACACCTTCAACCTGCACCAGCCGGAGAAGTTCTGCCCAAAATCGAACACCCAGACTCCCGGCCTGGGCTCACTTGCCGACTTAGGCTGCAGTGTTTGGACGACCTTGATGGGCTGGATCGTTTGCGCGGAGAGTTCTACCCCGGGCATTTCTAAGAGCGCAACCGACTTCCAGTCACTGTCATCGAAACCAGGCTTGTCCCAGCCCTCCTGCTCCAAGCGTGCATCGTAGGTCTCTCCGTTGTACAGTGAGTTCTCAATTATTGGCCCGAGTGACCAGCGCCAACTCTCGTCTGTGACCAGTAGCGAGGAAGTTCCATCTGTATGTGTGACTTCTAGTTGCACAAGTAGCCGAGGACCCTTCTGCCACCAACCCTTGCCGACCATAGCAGCCACGCAGTTGTGCCCTTTCCTCAAAAGCCGCGTGACGTCGTAGACACTGTAGTACACCCTTTTGTGGAAATTCGTATAGGGTGGATCAAGTACTCGATCCCCCACCCTCTTCCCATTCAGCCGCAGCTCATAGTAGCCCAGGCCGGTTACGTATACCCTTGCTCTTTTAACCGGCTTTGTCAACTCGAACTCTTTTCTAAACAACGGAGCGGCATCTATGCCTTCCTCGAGACCTATCCATTTCGCTTTCCAGTCGCCGGGACTAAGGAATGCCATCTCAAAGCTTGCCGTCTGGCTGAAATCTCCCGGGATGCCCTTTTCGTCCCACACTTTCACGCGCCAATAGTAAACCTGTCTACTCGACAGAGGTTTACCATGGTATGGCACGGCCGTCTGGACGGAAGAGTTGACTTTGCCGGTGTCCCACATGTCAGGTTTACCTGATTCCAATAAAGAGCTATCGGAAGCTACTTGGATCTGGTAGGCAGTTTGCTTGATGCCACGCCTATCGGACGCTATTTGCCAAGAAAAGCGCGGTGCGTGGTTATCGATTCCCAGGGGATTTGAAAGGTACTCAGTCAGAAGTTGCACCGCCTTCACTGCGGAACTTGCTGTTGCTGTTTGTAAAGGTATAGTCATACTCATCGCTCCAAACACTCCCAGTAATATAGCGCGCACGCGAATTGACTCCTGTTTGCTACTTTCGCAACACAGCTAATTTTCACCAGAAGCTAGGCTGTTATCCTGCTTCATTCAGATTAGATATCACGCTAAATTTTACTGAGGATATGTTTCGAAGGATTTAGGCTTCGGCTCATGTAAAAGTTAGTTGGCACTTTACGTATACAAAGAGGACGGTTGAACGCACAAGATGAGACCGATTGGATGCGCTGTAATGGCGGTAATCTGCATTTTTGCGTTATCGGGATGTGCTAAGAAAAAACCTAGTGCAGTAAACTCAGACAAAATAGAAATCGAAGTTGCGGTCTTTCAAGGGGGATACGGTTTAGATTTCTTCGAAAAGGCAGCACGCGAGTACGAAAAGCTACATCCCAATGTCAAGATCAAGGTCTGGGGCAATCCCAGAATATGGGAGCAACTGCGTACGCGCTTCGTGGCAGGCGATGTTCCAGATCTATGCTGGCCTGGTTGGGGAATGGACAGTTGGGCACTGGTGTATGACGGGAAAGTCATGGAGATGGACAAATACCTCAACCAAAAAGCCTACGACCAAAATCTCAAGTGGAAGGATACATTCCTGCCGGATCTCCTGGAAAAAGGCAAGTATAGAGGTCACTATTACATCCTGCCTTTCAACAACAACGTTTTTGGCTGGTGGTACAACGTTAACCTGTTCGAAAAACATGGGTGGAAGCCTCCAAAAACCTACGAAGAGCTTCTCAAGCTCTGTGAGCAGATTAAGAAGACGGGTATAGCCCCTATAACCTACCAAGGCAAATATCCAGCCTATATGATTCGAGGGTTTCTAATACCCTGGGCAATAAGCGCTGGTGGACTGGAAGCTTTTGAAGCTGCTCAGAAACTCGAACCGGGAGCATGGAAGAGTCCTGCGTTTCTGAAGGCTGCAAGAATGATGGCCGAGCTTCGCGACAAGGGCTACTTCCAAAAAGGCGCCATGGGAATGGACCACACAGGTGCCCAAATGGAGTTCGTACTTGGTAGGGCCGCTATGATTCCGTGCGGCACGTGGCTTCGGTCCGAAATGCAAAAACAGATCCCACCGGGATTCAGGATGGCTTACTTCAACCCACCGGTGCTGGCTAATGGCAAAGGCGACCCGTCCATTACTCAAGCAAGCGCGGAAACGTGGATTGTACCGAAAGAGGCGAAGCACCCGGACATCGGCGCAGATTTCTTTCGGTTTATGACATCTCTAAAGATGGCGAAGAGGTTTGTGCAAGAGAAACAGACGCTTATGTCCATAAAGGGAAGCGATCGGGTGAAGCTTCCACCCGACTTGGTGCTGCCTGCCCGCTATCTTCGTAGCGCCAAGGCGACATGGGATGCTGAGTTCTCCGATTGGTACAAGGCGATGAACAAGGAAATAGAAGCCGCAGTTGCGGCTTTGCTTGCCGGAGAAATCTCTCCGGAGGAGTGCTGCGAACGAATGGAAAGAGCCGCTGAGGAAACCAGAAACGATCCCTCAATACCGAAACACTGAGTTTTCGCTCGAAGTGTTCATATGACCTTGAACAAGCACCACAAGCTGAAAGCTGCCGTTGTCTTTTTGGCACCTGCTCTAGCTTTGTACGGCATGTTCTTCGTGGTGCCGATGCTGCAGGCGTTTTACGTTGCACTCTTTCGCTGGCGCGGCGTATCCATAGCCAAGCAGTTCGTCGGCATCGAGAACTTCCGAAAACTCTTTACGGGTGACCCGGTTTTCTGGCAGTGCCTATCTCACAATCTGATGTTTCTAATTGTCTCATTTCTGATTGTAATCCCCTTGTCTCTCTTCTTTGCAAGTGTGCTGGCTGGCCACATACGTGCCGCCGAAGTCTACCGCGGCGTTTTCTTATTTCCGAACGTTATCTCGATCGTAGCAGTGGCAGCGCTCTGGTCGTTTGTCTACCACCCGACATTTGGAATCTTAAACTCGCTGCTCAAGAGCATCGGTTTGGGAAGGTTGGCAACAGGCTGGCTCGGCGAGCCGAGATATGCGCTCTTATGTGTGATCATCACTAGCATTTGGTACTCGCTTGGTTTCTACATCGTTCTGCTCCTTGCAGGCATAAAGAGTATCCCGACGTATTTCTACGAGGCGTCAGCCTTGGACGGCGCTAGCTCGTGGCAGTCGTTCCGTCACGTGACCATACCGCTGGTTTGGGAAATTCTAAAGCTCGCAGTGATCTATCTGATCATTCACACCCTCAACATCTTTGGTCTAGTGTGGGTTATGACGGAGGGCGGCCCCAATTACCACACTGAAACCCTGCTGACTTACCTTTACCGGCAAGCGTTCGTTCAGAGCAACTTCGGATACGCCACAGCGCTGGGAGTTGTCGTGTTCGCACTAATCCTTGGAGTCTCGCTGGTTGCCGGAAGGCTGATGAGACGCGAGACTGTTGAGTTGTAAAGATGCGAACGTATTTACGCATGTGCAAGGCAACAAGTGCATTGACTCATGGGATCCTCCTCTTGTACTCCGTGATAGTTGCCTACCCGATGATCTGGCTGCTGCTAGCATCGCTGAAGAGCTCCCGGGATCTATTCGAGAACCCGTGGGGCATCCCAGTTAATCCGCAATTCGTTAACTTCGCCAACGCCTGGACGAAGGCAGGTATCGGGAGATACTTTCTGAACAGTGTATTCGTCACCGCCGTGTCTATGTTCTTCATCCTGCTAATAGGATCTATGGCAGCCTATGCGTTGGCAAAGCTGGTTTTTCCCGGCAGAGGGCTTATCCACGCAAGCTTCACAAGCGGGATGATGTTTCCAGTGTTCTTGGGAATAGTACCCCTCTTCTTGCTTCTTCGCCGTCTCGGTATGTGGGACAACTACCTCGGGCTGATAACTGCCTACGTCGCTTACTCGCTCTCATTTACTATTTTCGTCCTCACAGGGTTTTTCCGACAGCTTCCGAGCGAGCTTGCTGAGGCAGGGTTGATTGACGGCTGTTCCGAGTACAGCGTGTTCCTTAGAATTATGCTTCCGCTTGCAAAGCCGGGACTTATAGCCGCAGGTATTTTCAATTTCTTCGGGATCTGGAACGAATACCCTCTGGCGCTTGTCATTATTGCTTCGGAGAACTTGCGCACTTTGCCGCTAGGAATAGCAAACCTACTTATGGTGCAGCATTACGAGACCGACTGGGGAGCGCTCTTTGCTGGACTCGTGATGGTGATGCTCCCCACCCTAGTTGTATACCTTATCTTTCAGCGCCATATAACTGAGGGGTTGACCGCCGGTGCACTGAAAGGTTAGAAACTCCACGTTGCACTACTGCCCCGTATAAATCGACGCAGGCTGCTACATCGCGCATTTGCCCGTCGATTCTACCCACGAGGCGTCTATGAAACGTTCGCCATTGTCAGACGTGCGCAGTATCCCGTAGACGCTGCAGCGATCTCCTTCCGTTAGTACATGAGCGGGTTTGTCTACCCGAATGCCCGCAGTGCGCTCGGGCGTCTGGACGTAGAAGTAATCGGGCCACACTGCCGAAACACACACGTCTCTTAGCTCAGCGCGAACTTCGTCCGCTGTAGCCTTCACAGCAGGCAAATCGACCACTGGCGCCGATGGGAACACGAATCGAACTCCATCTACCCACAAGTTGAATCCGTAATCCCACGTATCAGCATGTATTTCTATACTGGTGATGTGAGCGGGGTCAGGACTGCCGAACACAGTCTGCTTCCAACCATTGCCTGGCGCGCTGGTCCAAAGCGGGATTGTGTACGATTGCCAGCGGTTGCGAGCAGCATTTAATAGGTCATACGGATAGCCATTCATATAGTATTGGTACTGGAAGTAGTTCCCGTTCGCGTCCTTCAGCCTTATCCAAGGACTTCCATTTTGGAAGCCGGGAGTGTTGTTCACCGCATAGAAACTTATCTGCAGCGCTGTGGCGGTGCGCAAGTCCCACTGTGCGTTCAGGGTTCGAGGGTAACCTAGGCAAGTGTCGAACCCACCATTCGTCACGAATTTGACCGAGCCCAGCCCGGCAATCTTTCTTGAGGTATCATCTGTCACATATGTATGTTCCGGGTCAGACCCTTCGGCCCAAGCATACCAGTCGACTGCATTCAGTTCAGCTAAATCATCGGGCGGATAATGCTGAACGGGTCCGCCAAGGTTCAACGTCCGATCAAAAGTGGCAACCTCGGTGTCGCCCTTGAAATAGCGCACCACAGCCTCGGTGATGTCAAGCCAGCAGTAGTCAACCGCGTTTTGATACTCGACTCTGAAATGCAAGACGCCATTGGTTCCGACTACCGCGACGTAACCAAACGGGTTCGGTCTGAGCGTGTCGCCTGTATACACTGGGGGCACTAAGTTCTGATTAATCGGAACATTAGGTAGAACAAAAATGCCATTGTCATCTGTCACCCCTTGAGCTTTTATCTGCGGCGTGATTAATTTGCCCAGGCCTGAGCGCTCGCAGTACTGATACATCTTGACAACCGCACCGCGCAGAGGCTGTCCAGTGGAAGACAACAGCCGCATCCGAATCTCAGCCGGCAGATTGTACATGAACTGGCCGTAGTATCCGTGCGCTTTGTCAAGCCAGTGGTTCATTGCAAGCGCGTGGAACTCCGATATCACTGGGCTGCAGCCGTGCATTAGGCACGGGACAGCAGAGTAGCCCTGACTGGACACCTGATTTGCGCTCGGAGGAACGTCGAATTGGTAGATATCGATCATGCCAAGCTGGTGACCCATTTCGTGAAGCAAGCCATAATCTATGTCGTCGGCTGCATTGTAATAACCCGAAAGCCGCGGATCCCCTTCCCCCTTGCGATAACGGAAAGGAAATATGGCAAAGTTAATCGTTTCGACTGCCGGGTCTGGATCGTAGTCGTTCAGCGCCTGCAGCACGTCGTAGTGTACTCTCTTTTGACACCCCGCTGCGGCAAAAAGCTCGTTGAACCGAGCCATATGTCTGTTGAGCCAATCGAACAAGTCATCAGTCTTCGCCTGGGGATACGACAGGCTTGTATTCTCTCTGAATTGCTCAATCTTCGTGATGTCAGCATAAGTCAAGAACGCAACCGATTTGGTGTTAATACTGAGAGTATTGTTTGAGGTTCGTGCATCAGCTACTTGTAGTCTGAAGGCTATCTCGTGCGACTGCCCGTCCCAAATTCGTGTTAAAGTGTAGGTGGTGGTATCGCCAGGCGAGAGATTTACCCACTTGGATTGGTAGTAAGTGCTACCGCCATCAACGCTCCAAACGGCAGTAAGTGTTCCGGACCAGGTATTGGTGCCACGATTGCGGACGGTGGCTATGTAAGTTACTGTTTCGCCAATATCAGGCCAGCGCTTAGTTGTGGCCGTTTGTCCCATTCCAAGCGAAGTCGATGCGCTAAACCAGTAAGGACCGAAGCCGGATGGTTCCGTTATATTGTAGTAGGTATATTGAGCAGCATATCTGGGGTAGCGCGGTGTGCGGCTGATGCAGACAACATGCAAGTCGGTCTCGTCGCGCGGCGTATAGGGCCCAATGCTGGAAATCGTTTTCTCTTCGTTGCCGGTTATCGTAACGGTAGTGACTGCGTAGTAGTAGCGCATGCCGTTCTGAGCGGTGGTATCAATAAACTCAGTCGTCGTAAGGCCAGCTACTATAGCTAAAGGAGTTCTGCCTTCTACGGAGTTAAATGGTGCTGTAGATCGGTAGACAGCATAGTGGTGGAATGCACCTGTGGGATCAGCGACCGGCTGCCAAGTGATCTTGACTGCGTGGTTTAGTGCAATGCCGGCTTGCCACGGCGGAGGAGCCAATTTAACGCTCGCTCCCTCTCGCAGATCGATGCAGCAAAAGAGATTCTCCGTGCGGAATGTCGGAGCCTCACCGTCGCCGTTTGATGTTGTCCATGTAGTGCGAAGCGGCAGGTATAGCAATCCCTCTGGAGAAAGGGAAGCACTTGAGCGAGCGTTTCCGTCATACGCGACTGCGAGAGTATCGACAAGCTGCGGAGCGCTGCCAGTATCCTTAATCGCATAGTACACACCCCCGTCGTTATTGCCGACTATAATCACGCCGTCTTGCGTAACTATGGGACACGAACCTGTTAGCTCCCAGCCCTTGCTGCCAGTCGCATATGACCACTTTACTGATCCGTCGGCCGTGTTTATGGCGTACAACCGTCCGTCGCCGTGCTGACTCACCGTTTGGAAATAGAACGTGCTGCCGTCGTGGCTCAAACATCCGCCGCACTGCGCCCTCTGTGGATTTGTCACGCCCGGGATATAACTGTGGACGAGCATAGCCGCATTAGACCAAAGCGGCACTCCGTCTTTGCTCAGACCTACTACGTATATATTGTCCGACCCGGCAGGTATGTATATGTTGCCATTTGTCGGATCAATAGTTGCGGGGGCGTCTATGGTCGCAGCATAAAGCGACCATATATGCTCGCCAGTATCTCCATCATAACAGTACACCCAGCCATTGCGACCGCCGATAACCACTCGAAGCAAACCATTGTCGTTATATAGGGCTGGCTCTGCCAGACCACAATCAGCACGTGTTTCGGCAAACCAAGTTGTAAAAATCGCACTGCCGTTATCGGTCCCCGCGTACGGTCTGTCGACCCATGCGTGTAGGAATATTCGGCCGTCCGGAGCAATCGTGGGAGAACCCATCGAAAGCTGCCACGGATTGGGGTCTAGACCGTTGTGGCGGAACACCGAGGGGCCGACGGTAGTAGAAAACGCCATCAGAGGATGGCCGTTTGGGTAGGTAGTGCTACTCGTTGCGTCGTTAACAACATAGATTGTAGACCCATCGTTAGAGAACGCAGGAGCAATAGTACCGATGGTTTCTCCCCCTGCGGGCAATCCATACCATAATCTTTTTCCGGTCCATCGGTTCATACCTTGCACACCCTTTGGCCAGTGGTAACCACCCACGACAATATCCGCGCCTCCCGGTCCTACCCTGTCGAAGAAAGTCATTTGAGTACTGGAAAGGTTCCCCTCATTTGGCGAACCAGGTGTCGGTTTCTGCCAGAGGAAAACATCAAAAAACTTATCGTTCAAACGACTCGCAGGCATTGTGAACGACGCCCTACCAGTACGAGACATATCGCGCTGCTTCATATGCCAAGTCGCGGCGTGTGAACACAAACTTAAAGCAGCAAGCGCGACGACGAGTGCTATTACGAAAACATTCTGGTGACGATTATTCAGCATGAGTTCAATCCTCCGGACGCGGGTGAGCGGAGAGTCTTCTTACAAGACGCGTGCCGCTTTTCGCAGTATATCCGCGGCATAGTTGTCTGTCAACGCAGCTTCCTGATAAACGCTGGAACATCCGACAAATTAACCCAGTCGTTGACTAAGGTCGCTTTATAAGCTATTCTGCATTTTGGGTAATCCCCACTATATTTGGAGGTTATTACTTCAGTGCAAAGATTTGCGGTGTTTTCAGAAATGGCGATGTGCTTGGCGTTGTTAATGTTAATTTGTCTGTGCCTGCCGGCACGATCAGCCATTTATGTCGAAGACTTTGAAACCTATTCGATAGGAACGCTCGCTGGTCAGCAGGGCTGGACGAAAGTCAGTGGGACAGGAAGGGGCGAGATCTACTCGGGCAACGGACCATCACTTCCCGGAAGCAAATGCGTGCGAGTAGACAACTTGAACGGCAATTATATCACTCTGAGAAAAAGCGTCGCAGATTTGGTTGCGGATAATAAGGTGCTGACCATCCAGTACGACGTTCGAAACGTAACCAATGGATCTCTCAAATATCCGACTACCTTCCGCTTCAGGGTTTTGGACAGCTCGACCGGCTATCCGGCCATAGGCAATATGCACTACGACGGAGGCGCTGGGCCCGCCTCTCAAGCTTATGCAAAGTACGGGACAAGTAACGGCTGGGCCCCCGGAGGCCCGGCGTGGACGGATACAGGTTGGCATACGGTAGTATGGCGGCTCAACTACGCCACAAAGGAATTCGTAAGCGTTTCATTCGACGGGGTCCAGTATCCACAGCCTGGTTGGTTCTTCGCTTATACAAGCAATAAGGCCGATCTTCTCGAAATATACCTCGCGGGGCCTGACGGCAACAACGATATATGGGAGATAGACAACATCGTTCTGACCAGCCATCCTATTCCGGTTGCCGTCTCGATATCGGAAGCAAAATCGCTCGACGATGGGGCAGAAGTAACGCTGCGCGGAACCGTTAGTGCAGTATTCCTGAATATTGATCCACCACGTTTCTACATCCAGCAATCTGACGGCACACCCTGCGGGATTCAAGTGAGGTGTATCGGGCCGCAACCTTTCGTAAATCAAAAGGTCTCACTCACAGGAACGATGGCGACCGACTCTGAAACCGGAGAGAGGTACGTCCAAGCTACAGCCGGTTACCAGGTCACGGGCTCTGGTAAAGTCAAACCTGTTGCTATGAACCTGCAGGCTCTCGGTGGGGGTCCACTTGGGCTTCAGCAAGGCGTCCACGGGGGAAGCGGTGCTAACAACGTTGGATTGCTGGTCAAAGTTTGTGGCAAAGTGACCGGCAAGTCTGCCAATGGAAGTTATATATATGTCAGCGACGGATCGTCGATAGACGACGGAAGCGCCACGCCGGGCATTAGGGTAGACCTTTCCGAAATTGAAGAGGTGATGCGCCCAGAATGTCAGGTAGGTCATAATATCGTCGCTGAGGGCATAAGTAGCCTCTACTCATATGGTGGACGTATCCACCGGCTCGTTAGGCTGCGCTCTACTGTAGACTTCACCAACTACTCCCTGAAAATATTCAAGGTCATGGTGATTAACTTTGATCCAATTGTCCCATCGGTAGGTAAGAAACTGCATGAGGCGTTGGGTTGGAATGATCCGTGGTCACACACAATTACATACATCAACGATCTCAAGGAAATGAGCGCGTGTTGGGCACAGTATCATATCGCCGAATGGCACGAGGTGAATTATTTAGCCCATTTCACCGACGGCTTCCAGTACACAGCGCAGGAGTTCTACGATATGTGGCGCTCCTGCGGCGGTGGCTGCAATTGGCATTCTGGGACGGCAGATTACTACAGAATAATCAACGACTTCGGAATAGCAGCCAAGGTTGCAGCAGGGGAAATCGATGAAGTGTTTATGTTTGGTCCTCCGTTTGGATGCGCGTTCTGGGAGGCGGCAATGGCAGGCCCCTCACCTTATTTCATTAACGGCGGCACATATTACGTGCCCTCAGCAAAGCGCAACTTCGCGATTATGGGGTTCAACTATGAGCGCGAAGTAGGCTGCATGCTCGAGGATTTCTGCCACAGGGCCGAATGCATAATGAGCAGGGTCTATCGACCGCCGCAGTGGTGGTTCCCTACATGGCCTATTACAAACAATTGGGACCGATTCAGGATGTACGACAAGATCAAAGCCGGAGAGGCTGCCCTTGGTACGTGCCACTATGCACCCAACAGCCAATCCGACTACGACTGGGGCAACACAACCTACGTGTGGAGCTACTGTGACGATTGGCTTTACAACTGGCCGAACCTCATCGGCATCAAGCGATGGGTAAACTGCTCCGAGTGGGGCAACGGTGACATGAGGCTGCACCATCTTTGGTGGTTGAAACACATCCCGCGCAGACCCGGCGTAAATGCAGACGGCAAGCAGAACAACTGGTGGAAGTACATCTGCGACTTCAACAGCTACCCGGAAAGCAGGTAGAAGGTGATAGCACCAGGTTGGTTTTGGTAGGAGTTTGGTCTATTTGAAAGAATCAGGATAAAGATCAGCTACTCTGGATACAAGATACTGGTAATTTTGCTAGTTGACCCTCTCCTGAGCCAGTGATATATTGCGAATGTTCGAAGCGCTCTCCGCATCGAAAAATGACCTCAATGCAGAGGCAAGAGGAAGGAGGAATATAAAAAATGAGAACGCTTTTTGTGTGTCTGGCACTTCTTGCGCTGGGCACCGCGTCGTTCGCTCTGAACGGCTACTACAACGACTGCTCATCGTTAGAAGGGTGGTCCACGCGAGCTCCACTAAGTGCGCCATATCTTGATTACGGCGGGACGGCTGTGTCAGCCAATACCCCGACCGGCACCACTGGTTACCTGATGCTTGACCTGTACTACAGTGGCTACACGGAGCCCATCAATATAACCGGTGGAGACATTACGTTGACCTGGCGCATCGACTACACCGGATCGGACGAACCGCCGACTGGACCGATAGGGCTTTGGCTGCGCGTATACTCAGGCACGCAGAACCCGGATAAGTCCTGGAACTTCGTAGCACGCGCCGGTTATTTCTTTGAGGCAAGAATCGGCGAAGGCTGGACAACCAGAACGAAGTCGGTGGATGCTCCTGAAGATCTTTATGGGGGAGTTCCGTTGGATCCGGCGAACGTGTACAAGTTCCGCTTCGATGTAGTCTACTGGGATCCGATGTTCTCACCGAACAAGATTTCAATCGACGATTTCCGAATCACCTACGTTCCTGAGCCGAGCTCTATACTTGCATTGGTAGCTGGTTTGGGCGGATTTGGCGCTTTCGTTCGCAGGCGAATGTAGCCTGCCTGAAGTCGAACTATGAGAACTTTGTGGGCCTGCCTGCGGCAGGCCCATTTTTGTGTTGCCAAAGGCTAAACAGCATTACCAGTTGACAGCGTCAATGCAATGTGAAACAATCCAGATACAGTCCTCGAATCGTTTTGCGCAAATGGGCTGACTTGCGGGAGGGAGAAACGATATGTTCCCAGTTAGACTTGCCGCTTTCTCATTTTGTCTCGCACATGCGATCGCCATCCTACCCGCTTTTGCAGGCGTAATCGTGGACATACCTATGGATCGCCAGATCAATACTGGTCAGGGCGATGCAATATATCCCCTGTATGGCAGCGTCCTGACGTTTCAACCTGCCGCCCCGCCCGAGGAACCAGACGGTTGGGCACGGCTTAATATTGTTGCCGGCGGCGGTGCAGGAAGCTGGTATTACGGTCCCTGCATAGATTTTGTGAAGGCAGGCATTGGTGCCTTAAATCTGACAGTTCCATCGGTCATCTATTATCTCAGTGTCAAGTGTCGCTATTATCAAGACCCAGCTACCAACACGAGGCCGTATGCAGAAGCACCCATTTACTTTCGGCTTTACACCTATGATGACAACAATATAACCTACAAGGGCTTTCGCGACTACGGAGTATTCTACGGTCCGACAGGTGAATCGTGGTATCCAAATTGGACATACAAAGCGTTCCCGTTGACTGAACCCACCCTCTGGCCCTACACGGAAAGTGGGAGCTTCAACCCGGCGAAGGTCCACAGGTGCCGATTCTACGGGAAGGATACTTACGGCAAAGGCCAGGACTTCGTGGATGTTAAGAGTTTTCGAATATACACGGTTCCGAAACCTCGGTTTGTGCGCGGCGTTGTCAAGGACGAGTCGGGTAAACCCATAAAGGGCGCGGTGGTCGGTATCAAAGCTTCGCGGCACGCTGTCGCAGATCCTCTCTTCTACAAAACAACCGATTCAGCAGGGGCCTATGAATTCAAGGTCGATCCCGGTACATACTACATTGCTGCCTGGCGCTATGGGTATCTTCCGACACCAGATGTGCCAGTCACAGTTCAGTCGGCGGACGTAAGAGTTCAAGACCTCGTGCTTGACACCAAGGCAAATGCTAACATTGCTCCCTCATATGCTGCTTTGTATGCTACAAGCGAAGATCCCGGGGGGCAAATGGGCAAAGAACAAGGAGCGGACGGCAATTTCAGTACACGATGGACCACGACTAACCCCCTGCCGGATAGTCAACAGGACCAGTCGTGGATCATCGACTTCGGTACTGAAAGAACTATAACCGGAATCACTATCTTCTGGGAAAACGCGTATCCGTCCGATTATTCGATAGAAATCACTTCTGATGACCCAAGCCCGTGGGGAGAGCCTGCGTGGACGGTTATCTACTCGACCACAGGATCAAACGGCGGTTGGTACTTCGGCTACGCAATGCACGCTGACCCTTTCCGATTCGACCCACCTATCACCGCTCGTGCTATCCGCTTCCACGTAACCAAATTCGGACCTTATCCGGTATATTCGTGCTGGGAATTCCAGATACACGGTACCGAACCTGGACACGCATATTCGAGAATTTCGGAGGTCAAGCAGTTACCGGATAACACCCCGGTTGAGCTAGTAAAGTGGGTGTCGGTATCGGGAGTCTACAACGGCGGAGAAAGCAGTCTCTTCAGGGATACCTTTTGGCTCGAGGAAGAAGACCGCTCGTGTGGTATCCGCGTAGAAGCGCCTGGCCATTACTGCTGGCCTGGAGAGCTAGATCAGGTGTCAGGGACAGTACAAACAGATTCGGCAACCGGCGAGCGATACATCCAGGCGACAAGCGTCGGCTACTTCGCCGATCTTGGTACTATCCCCGCCCCGTATAGCATGAGCATCAAATCAATGTCAGAAACTGATTTGCCTTGGGGACTGGTAGTCAAGACTGCCGGAAAAGTTGTTGGATACGAGCCTGATGGTTACCTCTTAAGTGACGGTTCAGCTCAGCAGGTAAAAGTTGTCAAAGAGGAGCCTCTGCCCCCGCCCGGTGCATTTGTAGTGGTGGAAGGTGCGCTGAAACCTGGGCCGCTTGCTATTTACGAACAAAAGGACAACGTTGATGGTTTCATACGCCAATGGCTGATGAACGGCGGTTACTGCGTGGACGATCCACTTCCCGGGCAGGGAATGGGAGATCCAAACGATTTCTCTGCCAAATGGCACGTGTGGCAAGGATTGAACTTGCAGACGGACTTTCTGGCCTCGCACGGCGGTGAAGCAAACATATCGCCCAAGTTTGGAGATATAGGTCCGAATGGCGGAGTATGGTTCGGATACAGCCGAAAGCCGTGGGAATCTTACGTATTTGGGCTAAATAATCCGCCCGTCCCATGGGTACCGACTGGTAAAGCCATGATATGTGCTTATGCGAGCACTTGGGTGCTGGCTGACAGGGTGTATGACGGCACGAATGACGGGCTTGAAATCTGGGTGGGCTCAGACGACGGCTACAAGATCTGGGTCAATGGAAATCCAATCGGCGAGAACAACATTTGGAGAGGGGTTCCGCCAGTTGAAGCGTGGGACAGGTACCCCGCCATGTCTTGGGAAGGCGACCTGTATTCCTTGCAGCCAGGATGGAACCATATCCTGATTAAGGTCAACAACATCTACGGAGGTTATGGTTTTGGAGTACGGTTAATGCGGGACAACGGCGCGAACCCGTTAGCACTGCCGTACTATTCGCCGATCGAGTATCCGTATAGTCCATAAAACGGTTTTATTATATTGAATTGTGGTTGACGAATAAGCCTCACGCACCCATAGTGAGGCTTTTCTTTTCTCAAATGTCGGGACCCACGACCACATCAAATCAAAGACCCAGCAATTTTACCAGTTGACAAAAGACCTCTGCGGCGGCAATCATGCGAATTAGTGGCACCAAGTAGTATCTACAGGTCTAGCGCCGCTATCCCAAGAGCAAAACAGACTGCAGGTAGTGGCCGGAAACACCGATAATTAACGGGGAGCGGCGGACGGACGGCACAGAGGCGGGCTGTGCGTGGTCCGGGGCCTAACCTACCAACCTACCAATGGTGCTAGCACAAAGAAAGGAGGAATGCTAATTGGATAGGAAATTCAGCATTTTACTGCTGGCAATGGCGCTGCTTGCAGGACTCGCGTTGGCGAGCGCTGCAGCAGTGTATCTACCGCCTGATCCGCATCCGAGATTCAATGCACAAGCCATCTTTGCCGATGGCAAAGTGCACTGGGCTGGTGGCTATGCGACCACGGTAACCAACCCAGTCAGCGGAAAAACCTACTATAACAACCGCCAATCGGGCTACAGTATCTACGATCCCCTTACCAACACCTGGTCGTCCTCGAAGTGGAGCGATGATCCGCAATCACCCGCCGGAATCGACAACAACGGGGACGGAATAGTAGGCGAATCCGAGGGAACCTACCCAGGCACATGCCAGATGTTCGCCTATGATCGCAACGGTGATGGAAAGAAGGAGATCTGGATTCACGCCGGTTACCCTGAGTGGGACGGGTATTTCTTCGTTTATGATCCTGCGGCCAACAAGTGGACCAGGGTCGGAAAATTCCCGGGTTTCAGCGACGGGGGTTACAAGGCTCAGTACTTGGGCGTTGCTGCCCTATGGGAAGAGAGCCCCACTCAGGCCTGGGTGTTCTGTGCAGGAGGCGGATTCTGGGGACCAGATAACAAGTCATTCGCCAAGTACAACATTCAGTCTGACACGTGGACTGAGCTTCCCGATATGCCGGTAGCTATGATAAGCCACGTTGGAGCCGTCATCAACGGCAAACTGTACCTAGCGGGCGGCAACCAAGGAGGGGTCGCTTGCCAGACCGGTATTTACGAGTACGACTGTGCAACCGGGGTCTGGTCATCACCACCTGGAGGAACAGGGCCGGGTCCAATAGCAAACTTGCTTGTCGGTGTGGAGCGAGCTGCTGTTGGTGTTTACAATGGTAAGCTATACATCATCGGCGGACAAAAGGCTGATGGCAGTGACTATGATGGGATCCAGGTATTCGACCCTGTGAGTAGGAGCGTGACCCTGCTGGGTACCCTGCCTGTTGCAATGAGCCGACATGGCGGATGCATCGATCCAGCTACGGGAGATATCTACGTTGGTGCCGGCAGGCAAAATGGTCAATACTTGACCTATGAACCATGGTGGAAAGCCAACGTGAATGCTCCTTCCTTGACGTGGAGTCGACTACCCGATGATCCAGCGTACTTCCCATACCAAGACTGGGTAGCCGGCGGCGAAGAACTCTCCGGTGTTGTGACCGGTCCTGACGGCAATCCATTGCCACAGTGCGTAGTAGCGGTCAAGAAGAAGGGTAGAGGCCCTTACGCCACGGCAGATGCTCAGTACTATGCGTTGACGGATGGAGCTGGACGCTACAGCGTCGCTGTGCCGCCAGGTGATTACTACGTGGCTGCGTGGCGCTACGCTTACAAGCCGTGCGCCGACAAGGTTCTAGTGATGGGTGCAGAGCCCCAGAAACTGGATCTTCAGATAACCGAGGCAGCCGGGCAAAACATCGCACCAGGATCAACAGTATATGTCAGCAGTCAGACCGGCAACGAACCGGCAAGCGGCGCTGTGGACAATGACATGTGGTCTAGGTGGTCGACTGAGGGCGGAACCGGTGCAGACCACTATTACATCATCGATCTTGGTTCCGTCCAGGACATAACTGGATTGACCATCTACTGGGAGACAGCACGGCCGGGCATCTATCAAATAGACTTTACCAGTGACGATCCGAATCCGTCTGGCAGCGCGACATGGACAAATGTTTACACCTGCCCCAAAGGTGGTGGCGGATTCGATATGGGATACGGTCACTTCTTGGATGCCATCGGATTTGCAGCGCCTCAGAGGGCTCGCGGAATACGGTTCCACTGCATGGCGTTCTCGCAGTGGTGGCAGGGTAACTACTCGGCCTATGAGTTTGTTGTCCACAACACGAATCCGGGAACGCCACCAATCAGCATAGCCGCCGCGAAGCAGCTTCCTGACGGATCTCCCGTGGAACTCTTCAGCGTGGTGTCGGTCTCCGGCGCGAGCGAATTCGGCAACAGCAAGATCTTCCCGAACACGTTCTGGCTCCAAGATTCAAACGCCAGCGGTATCAGGGTTGAGTACGATCAACCCGTAGCGTGGCCTGGAGAGTGGGATTACGTGAAGGGCACGATCGAAACTGACCCTGTGACTGGTGAGCGCTACGTGCAAGCAACGGAGGTCCAGACCTGGGCATTCCTCGGTATCGAATTCGCCCCGCAAGCTATGAACAACAAGGCTTGTGTCGAGACGAAGAATCCTTGGGGAATTCGCGTGAAGACCTGGGGCAAGGTCACCGACATGGTCCCGGATCAGTTCATGATCAGTGACAACATAGGTGCGCCGAACCAGGTTGATATCCAGGTCAAGCGTAGCGGTCCGGCGCCTGAGATTGGCGCATTTGTCACCGTGAGTGGTGCGCTGGCCGGCGGCGGCAAGATCTTCGAGTGGCCGTTTGACGGTTACATCCGAAGCTGGCTGATGCACGGTGGATATTCAGTCCCGAATCCTGGTGGCAACGAATACGACTGGCAGCAGGCCAATCTGAACAACGATTTCCTTGCCACGCAGGGCGGCGAAGCAAACATCCAGCCCAAGCCTGGAGACGTCGGCCCCAACGGTGCTCAGTGGTTCGTATGGACCATCAAGCCTTGGGAAGCGATAATCGACCTCAACAAACCGACGTGGAAGCCCTCTGGCCAGAACCAGACTTGCATCTACGCCAGTGTGTGGGTCTGGGCTGACAGGACCTATACCGGCGAGAGCGGCGACGGTCTGGAGCTGTGGATCGGCACGGATGACGGTTACAAGGTCTACTGGAACGGCACCGCGATTTACGAAAACAACGTATGGCGCGGTGTGGGCAGAGATCAGGACAAGATACCGAACGTCGACTGGATGGGCGGCGACCTGTATGTCTTGAACCCTGGCTGGAACCACATCCTGATGAAGGTGAACAACATCACGGGTGGTTACGGCATGGTTCTCAGACTTATGGTCAACGACCCAGCTGGCACCGGCGAGAAGGTTCCGCTGATCTTGCCCTACTCAGTCGTTCCCTGGTAGGCCAAGAGCCAAATGAACTAAGATGAAAGCCCCGCGCTCAGAGCGCGGGGCTTTTCTTTTGCAGCGTAAGCTGAAACGTAATGGACGCCCAAAGCTAGTAGAAGAGGAATGGCCACCAGTTCTTCATCGGTTTGCCCTGATCATCTTTGCATTTATTGTCCAGCCCAGGCATATTCTGGCGCCAATAGACTAGCCACGCACCCATGCAGTCGGGAGCGAGGTTTCTATATTGCTGGAACTTGTCTACGGTCCACGGTTCAGCTAAATCTTTACCGTCGGGACCATCAAACAAGCGATAGTGCTCTATTGTTGACATCACGGCAAACGGGCTTGCCAGATCATAGTGGTGGCGGCCATTTGGGGTGAAATGCACGTTGCCGCCTGTGCAGACATAATTCTCAATTTTGTATTCCTTCTCGCCGTCCTTGATTATTGCTGTGTGGGGATCCGGATACTGAATACCTTTGCCCTCACCCCATAGAGCGTAGAATGAGCTAAACGGCAGACCGTACCGCTTGTCGAGATCCATGCCCGCGTACTCGTAGAAATACCTGGTGAAGTACGGAATCACTCGGACGTGTGCCATGCCTTCCATCGCGTGGCTGAGGCTTTCTACATTGCATCCGATACCGCGCTCTGCATTGATAAAGCTGATCCGCAGGCTTCGGCCGTGCCAGGGCTCGTTAGGATCACCGCCATTGCCTGCGTGGCGGTACTCTCCTTTCACTTTCCTGAAGTTTTCATCGTAAACGGGCTTCAGTTCGGTACATTCGAACGGTGCACCTGCATTGCGTTGGTACGCAAAGAACCAAAGTTCGTGAATAATACCTCTGTCCACCAGCTCGTGCAGCTTTAAGTATCTCCTCGGATTGTCGGGATCCTTTATGCCGTAGTACTGCGCGAACTTGTCTGTGTACAGTTCGGAGTAGACGAAATTGATACCCTGTTTCCAATTGTGCACTCGGGGATACTTAGTCGAGTTACCGTCGGGTGTCTCAGGATAGGGTTCAGGATCACGAAGATCGACTATCTTTAACACTTTCCACTCAATAAACGGCGGAGCATTCTTGTTCTTGTAACCGTGATAGCGAGTACCTTCGGTCAGAGCACGACAAAGCTGATCAGCCATCTGGCTGGCCTTCTCCTGACTGAAACCGTTTGCAAAGTTGAGGACTAGAACCCGGGGGTTCATCTTTCTGATCTTGCCGTGGTTTTCGGCAATCCATTGATCCGAGTTTGCCTTACTAACAGCGTTGGGCCAAACCGTCAGGTCCTTCGAGTAGTTGGGTCTAGCTATATCTGAGTCAGCCGACGCCAAGCCGATCACCGCGCACACGTACCCCAGCGTAAGAATGCTCTTAAGCGTGTTCATATCCTAATCCTCCGCATACATGGCTATCTTGGCTTTCTGAAAAGTCGCACCCGGCGGCGGAAGTTTCTTTATCGCCTCGTCGTAGTTTACGATATACTCCCACCAGTTGTTGTAGAATCCGTCGGTGACGCCCGGCGCCTTGGGAATGCGAGTCATCCACCAAATATGGTGATTGACAATTGCAGGTGCTGTCTCGCTGCTTCCCCACCCACCCGTCTTGGCGTTAAGCAGTTTTTTCTTGCGCGGAAGGTTGGGATAGTTGAGCCAGTCGTCCGCATAGGTCCACACTTCGCGCATGTTGTCCCAATCATAGTCACTTTCCGAGTTCGGCGCATAGTGGACACTGCCCACCTCGGACTCGCCAGGAAAGTCCTTGTCTACTCTGGTGAATCGATTCCAGATGTTGTCGCCATTGCGTTTGTGATCCCAGATGCCCTTACCAACCGTGAGGGAAAGCACGCTCTCGATCCTGTGGCAGTAGCTTTCGAGCATTTCTCCTTCGCCGCGCTCGTAATTCCAGCCCATTATCCAGATTGTTCTTCCTACGTCAGGTATGTCGTAAGGACGGTAAAACCACGGGTTGTCCGTCTGATAAGGGATTTTGTCACCTGGTGTCTTCCAGTGAAACTCATCCCAATCGAAGTAAGGAGCGCCCCACAACCAGATTTCCGATATGTTTTCTTTCTTGATTCGCTCTGTCAAATTGAACTGCCTAAACATGCGTTTGAAACTAGTCATCCCAGGAATTGCTTTGCTGCGGTCTTTCTCCCACACTTCCAGAAAAGTCTTTTCGTCGTATGTGTAACCCGTGCGCTTTGTGGGAAAACCGTCGTACTCGATTGTATCCACGATCCTGTAGTTCACGTAGCCACCGCTAGCTTTCTTGACGTCCTCAATCATTGTCTGCGTCAGCTTGCGCGGGTCATTCCATTTCATATACTGAGTGAGCTTCTGGTTGCCACGGGTCTTGAGAACCGGATCGTAAATGATAACGATGACGTTGACCGTTTTCTTGCCAATGCCGTCCGACGTGGCAGGCGAGTAAGATAGTATCGCCTCAAGAACTAGCGTTGCTAGTAACGCTGCCCTGATTAACCTGTTCATCAGACACCTCCTAACATTCACACGTTCTAGATTCTACGCCGCGCGGGAGTAGTTGACAAGTAAGGTCAATTGTGGCACCATGGTGACGGCCTTGACGCGGAAATCGCGGGGGAACAAGGTGCTTCACTGAAGACGTCAAAATACCTGCAAGCATCTTTTCACTGTTTGCTTTTTCAGCTTCACATGCTTTTCGAGGGGGATATTTTGGTATGGCTAAAAAGAAGTTCGGTTTTACGCTGATTGAGCTTCTGGTCGTTGTTGCTATAATCGGTATATTGGCCGCGATACTCTTTCCGGTGTTCGCCCGGGTTCGCGCCGCAGGCCGCGCAGCCGATTGCCTCTCCAATATACGTCAGATCGGCAAAGCACTCAAGGAATACGCAAGTGATTGGTCGGGTTATATGCCTCCAGCTGGTTACTACTACACTTGGCTGGCAAGCGAGAAAAGACCCGATCCCAAGGCGTGGACGGGAAGAATCTGGACCTACGTGGGGGAAGAGCGTGACATTTTTATTTGCAAAGAGCTCACGATGGAGAAGACACCGTCATACGCCTTGAATTGGAGAGCAGTTACCAGTACTGATTATTCAAGCCCTGAGCCTACCCAGGGACACATAACGTTTGTGTCAGGACCGACTTTCATACTTGCATTCGAGGTTTCTCCAGCAAATAAAGGAGCTCTGGACTACGGCGACTGGGATCTCACCAACGACGATCAAGGCGACGGAGAGGTATACGACAAGTCTTGGACAGACAAAAACGGAAAGACCTATGGCCCAGTGCGAGCTCCCTTTTGGCTAAGACTTCCTGGCCCCCATAACAAGGGTGTCAACGTAGTCTACGGCGACGGGCACGTTTCGCGTATCACAGAGTGGATACCCGGAAAAATGACGTTTGCGCCGATCTCGGCTACAGACTAACAATTCCGAAGACTTGTGATCATACTAGGTGTTTGGATGTGTTGCACTGCCGGTCCTGGTTTCAGGATCGGCAGTTTTCATCCGACGGATTCAAACGTAGGAAAAAGAGACGCTCTTGGTAAAACCATATTCGTTCGTAGATTTCGACAGGCAAGTAGTAGGAGGCACCAATGCGATTCTTCTTAGCTCTGCTAACGGCGTTTCAACTCTCATTCTCAGTTGCGGCGTCTGCGGATACGCTCGAACTAAAAGACGGTAGCATCATTCAAAACTGCTACGTTAGGGATGAAGGCGTCGAGCTCGTAGTCTGGAAAAACTTAACCGATGTTGGAACTCCTAAGTATGTCGTCTATCCCAGGAGTAAAGTTAAGCGATTCGAAGTCCAGAGAGGCGATGACTGGGATAAGCACCCCAATCTGCCTGATCTGACGGTAACATTCATAGAAATCAACCCGAAGCTTGCTGGGCTGCACGGGCGTGTAGACTACGATCAATGGGGAAGACCAATACTCAGAGGCGGTCCCATACTCGACCTAGGCGAAGAAACCGCGATGCGACCTGAGGATGCAGTCAAAAACCTCAAGCTGAAGTACAAACCGGGAGAGGAGGTAACTCTCACCGCGCACGTAAAGAACGTCGGTTTCGCGGTAGCCAAGCCGTTCAAATATACGTGGCTCATAGACGGCAAGGAAATCAAGTCTGGAACTTACGAGAAATCCCTTAAAGAGATGGAAGAGGTTTCTTTCCCGCTGAAGTGGAAGTGGCAGGAAGGCTTTCACACGACGACTTTCTCCGTCAAGACAGACCAACCTCAGATCGCAACCATTAACGACACCGCCACAGATCCCCTCTGGGCATTTACGTTCACATATGTAGTTTCAAAAGGACGTGTCGCCGCGTGGCACCAAAACCGCACTGCATACGGCACGTTTTGCTTCGAAGATTACTACCGCTGGCATCTGGATATCATGAACAAGCTCTTCGAGGCGAGCAAGTTTCCGTCATCTCCAGACGGAATCAAAGCACGAGTGAGACTTGACCGAATAGTGTACGCGGACGACGTAGAGAAGGCTATCGCGAGCCTCATTGCTCCGGACGGTATCCGCTACGATCAAGGCGGTTGGAACTGGATCGATGATCAAGACCGCAACAAGAAGTGGGAACCTCCGACCAAGGAATGGCGAAACTCCACAGAGTGGTCGCTGCCACATGAACTGGGTCATCAGCTTGGATTGACCGATTGGTACGTTCTCGACTACGGAGGAGATGACGATCACCTATGGCCAGACACAAGAGAAAAAGTAACGCACTTTCAAAACCATCCGGTTCAGATGATGCACTGGCATGGTCCGCACTTGTATGGTGAAGTTGACGCAGGTTATCTCAATATGACTTGGGACAAGCCGCGCGGACACTTTGGGGATTACTACTTCGCTATTCCGAGAAACAACTACCTCAGAATTGTCGACGTCAACGGAATAGGAGTCCCTGGAGCTAAAGTGGAGATCTACCAACGAGGATGCGAAGTAGATAAGAACGCTCAGCCTGGAGAGGACCAGGGAGTCAAGTATTACCCCGTCATAGAGGACGGCAATTTCGACCGACCTCTGTCGAAGGATCCTGTCATTGTCGGCGTGACCGACGCCAACGGAATACTCAGGCTGCCGAATAGGCCGGTAAAGGAAGTTCGCACCCTCAACGGGTTTTATAGGCAGCCGAACCCGTTCGGCAATATCAACGTGGTCGGGCAGCGCGGCGACATGTTGGTCAAAATCACCAAGGACAATCGGCCCAGCTACTTCTGGCTTGAGATCTACGACTTCAATGTCGCCTGGTTCCGGGGGCAAAAAGACGATTTCACGATAGTTCTAAAAACGCCTTATGGATCGGTGAGCAGTCCCCTTGCTCCCAAGTCTGTGAAAGCCGAAGAATTAGGAGAAAATAAGGTTCGTGTGACGTGGGATGCTCCTGAGGTTATCAGAGAACAACAGTATCTCGACCGCATAATCGGATACCGTATCTACCGCCGCGTGGGAAGCGACTGCTTGAACGACCGCCCGTGGTTTCCGGTCGCCACGCTGGGACCAGAAGCTCGCGAGTTTACAGTGGATATGACCCAGTACCCAGACGATATTTATTGGTTTACTAGAACCAACAGATTCGCGGTGTCCAGTTTGGGAGAGTTGTCGATGGAAAGCGAGTTTGTTGAGACAGTGCTCTCCCAGAATAGTAAGTAGGAGTTTGAAATGACTGAACTGAGAGTGCCAGAAAACGGAATGACCATCCGAGAGGATACTACCCTAGCGCCGGGGGTTTACCACTTGCCGAACGGCATTGTAATTGATGCGGACAATATAACGCTAGACTGCAATGGTGCTGTGCTCGTCGGATCGAATCAAGAGGGGCGAGGAATAACTTGTGTCGGTCGCTCAGGCGTTACCATCAAAGGAGCTAGGATCCGTGATTACTACCACGGCATTTATTGCCAAGATTCTAAGAACCTTCGCATTACCAAGAATGAAGTCAGATCTACTGCCGAGGTAGAGGCTAACACCATATTTCTTGATATCTGGCTTCCCGCAGAGCAAGCTTACGGCGGAGCAGTGCTGCTTTGGAATGTTACCGACAGCCTTATCGAGGACAACGATGTCCAGCATCAGATGAACGGTCTACTGACGTATTACTGCAGCCGGCTCCAGGTTCGCTACAACAACGCAAGCTACTCGAGCGGATTCGGCATACACCTTTTTGAGACCAGCGACAGCATATTCGAGGATAACTACGCAGATTACTGCTGCCGGTGGAATAAACGTAGCAATGATTTGGGAATCCATCAACTGGGCCACATGGGCGCCGACGCGACCGGTTTCCTGATCGTGCACAACTCCTGCCGGAACGTGTTCCGCCGAAACTTCGCGAGACTTGGCGGCGACGGATTCTTCTTGGCGGGTCTGTCGCCGCGAATGGAAAAGGTGCCCTGTAACGACAACCTCTTCGAAGAAAACGACGGCTCGCTCTCGCCAAACATAGCATTCGAAGCCACCTTTTCAAGAGGGAACGTGTTCCGCAACAATCGCGCCGACAGGTGTAACTACGGATTCTGGCTAGGGTTTTCTTGGGACTGCGTGATCGAAAACAACAGAATGGTTCACAACCGGCAAGCAGGGATTGCCGTCGAGAACGGACATGGTATGGTCGTTCGCGGCAACGAGTTCCATTCCAATGGCCACGGCATACTGCTTTGGACTAGGAAACCGGGAGATTTCGTGAAGGCCTACCCGGAATCCGTTACGAGCTTCAACTGGACAATCGAACAAAACACGTTCATCCGCAACGGCAAAGGGATTTATATAGGGGCAGACCGCGACCACGGCATAAGAGCGCTGCCGGAGGAGGAACGAGGCACTGAGGAACAGCGTCCGCACGACCACGTGATCCGGGCAAACCGCATTGAGGACAACCGGATAGGCATAGAGCTTTACTGCGCAGATCGAACGATCATCGAAAACAACACGATAAACCGCAATGTAGAAGCCAACATCAGGCAAGACGACTGCCTGGATACACTGATACGTAACAATCTAGGCTTGGTCGGCGGCTATCTGTAGGTCCGATTTTTCACTCTAAGCACAAAAACCGGCCGGCAGTGAGTTCTAGCTGCCGACCGGTTCATGTTGGCTCGAAACCTCGAGTTTTTATCTTCTGCGTCTTGCCAAACCGATGAATCCGATCAACCCCGTAGCAAGAGCTACCAGGCTTCCAGGCTCCGGAATGACCTCGACATCGATGACGAAATTGTCGATCCAAGCAACGTCGCCAACCGGTCCTGAATCGGCGTCATGGCTGAAATAGATGGTCCAGCCGCTGAGCTTCGTGATGTTGGTGATCGGTATGCCATTGTCGACAAGCACGCCGTTATACCACGAATACGCTTTCATCGTGGTGAAGTCCCAGACCATCTTAAGGTTGGCGTAAGCACCGAAAACGGTCGGCGCACTACCTGCGCCCGGATTCCAGCCGTGCGGGAAAGTGCCGTTGAGATCCCACTGCAAACCGTAGGTTGGTTCACCGGCATCCCACCACCACCAGAGGTTCTGGTCGGTATCCGGGTTGAGTCTGAAGATGTCGTAACTTACGGTCACCTTCTTGAGATAGCTCACCTGGACCTCAGGAATAGCATGCTCCATCCACGAAGCGCTGCCCTGTGTGCCGCTGACCGCCAATCGAATAGCCTGCTCGCCATATACAGGATCAGGCCAGACCACAACCCAAGGCTCAACTGCGCCGCTGCCTGAAGTGCCTGCGCTCCACCCGTCCTGGCCGTTAAGAGGTCCAAGTGCGAACGTTGGCGGCTCAAATCCGCCGGCACTGTAGCCAGCTGCAAGGGCTGCACTCACCGTAAGCGCGACAAGGCACGCTGTGTACAACAGTCTCATATCTTCTTTTCCTCCTTTCCTCTAAAATACTTCGGCAATGTTCTGCACCGCAAAACTGAGAGCATAAACGGCGACATACATCGCTGCTACCACACACTACCTTTGTATTACCGGTGCGAGGCACAGTCAAATGGCGATTATACCATGTTTTCGCAGATTGTAAAGCAAATTGCTCAGAACGTCACACTTAAGTCTTATGTGCTCACGAACTTGTTTCTATGAGCAAGCGATAGCCGCACGCATAGATCGCTTCTACTAAGACCTGCCGTATCAGGTTGTTTCAACGAACGTTCAAATATGCCCATACCCCATTTGGTTGCTGAGTTGGAATAGCTTATACCTTGTGTGACACGAGATTCGAAGCCAAATGAATACCGCAAGCTTCCTTCGGTTGATGAGCTGATTAAAGATAACCGGGCGAACTCTCTGTTGTCGCGATACTCCGGAAGCTCAGTAGTGCCAAGCGCACAAGGAAAGCTCTGCAGCGGGATCGCTACGCTATAGCGCAGGGAACGTCTGAACGTGATCCCAGCGCAATACTCGAATCAGACTAAAAGATTCTGCTTCACAAAACGCAAATGTCCTTGCGCCTGAGAATCAACGCCACTGGAATCATTATCCACACTGGACCAGGGCGCGGTCTTGAGCAGCGAGCCATCGAAGTCTTGATCGCTGCAGCATCGGAGCACAGCTCGCTGAATGGTAGACGCATAAACTGGCAAGCGCGGATCCCGGTAGAGGCACGCCGATAGTTTGTTACCGGTTAGGAAACCCTGCAACTTATATCCCCGTGATTGCCGCTTTATCCCGCCACGTCCGTGACAGTAGAGCGCCAAGCAAGAAACTTGGCACGCCTTATTAACAACCTGCAAATGCCGGCCCCGAAGGCGAGAGTGGTGTCGGTTTTCTCACAGGTCGGCAGCGGTGCTCTGCTCGGACAACAGTTGGAAAGCCGAGCCATAGCCCTGCAGAGCGAGACGCCGGATGCCGAAGATCTAAGTGAGCATTTCAGGGGTACGAACCGCCGATTTTCGGACGGATAGTGCAAGATGCCTTCGTTCTCTATACGCGAACCGTTGCCCCACCTGAGGCTCATCAGATTTTGGCTGGCGCCAGAAACTCCTACTGTAGCACTTAAAGATATCAAGGAGGATAGGGATGGATGTCGAGCGTGGGGATCGCGCGCGCCTACAAGACGCATACCGGAAGACGACCAGTGCTTTAGCAGCGGCAGCCAGGCAGTGCGATCAGACAGCAGGAGCACACAGTGAGAGAGTTACCAAATATGCACTAGCAATTGGCAGAGTAGTTGGCCTTGCACCCGATGAATTGACAGACCTCAAATACGCAGCTGCTCTACACGACATTGGCAAGATAGCCATCTCCCGCAGAATACTCAACAGACTCGGCAGACTGACCGACGAAGACTTGGAAATCTTTAGACGCTACTCAGAGCTGTCAATTGGAATGCTGGAGAGAATAGAGAAACTGCAACTTGCTGCAAAGCTTATCAAACACCACCACGAAAGATTTGACGGCAAAGGCTACCCCACAGGACTTTCCGGGATAAATATACCCCTCGGTTCCAGAATCATAGCGGTGGCCGAAGCATTCGACATACTTACCAGTAATGTACCCTGGCGGCCCGCGATGGACTACAAATCTGCGTTGGCCGAGCTCCGGCGCTGCGCAGGAACTCAATTCGATCCTGAAGTGGTAGCAGCTCTTTTCATTGTATTGGCAGACAAATATAATATATGGAATACTAGCAAAGGATCTTGCTGAAGTGAGAGGAAGGATGCGAAATAAGTTGGAAAGGTACTTTGCGAGAACGGCACCACTATCTGTAGGTATCACTGTTTGTGCAATAACCGCGTGTTGCGGTTATCCGACTTCCCTCAACCGTATTCCCACCGCGGAAACTGTTGGCTCCGGTTCGCTTCTGCTGGAAGTAACTAACTGCGGTTACCCTAGGCTGCTCACAACGGAGTCGGTTTCGGGAATTCTCACGCAGTTTGGTATCGGTGAACGCCTGGAGTTCGGAATAGACCGATACGAGACCGATGACACGATCGAGACATATTTTAACGTCAAAGCACGGTTGATAGATGAGAATAACAGACAACCCAGTTTGTCTGTCGGCTTAATGGACCTACGTCGGGGATGCACTCCAACGTCTTACGCAGTGGCTTCAAAACAGGTCGGCAACATGAGAACACACCTGGGAGTAATTCGAGGTTCCTATGCTCACGGAATAATGGCAGGAATCGAAATGGACATCACCGACCACTGGTGGTTTGCGATTGACTATTTGCCGGGAATGGACAACTATCTGCGCTTAGGGATTAGCTGCGATGTTGGTTCCGGTGCTTCTATCCTCGCAACTTTCGGGATTCCCAACTCTAGGGGAGGTAGAGCAGAGCTCAGCATAACCTTTAGCACAACGCTTTCAACTGGCAAATAGTAGTGTGTCCGTCTACTCTATTGGGGCAAAGGCGTAAAGTGCCGCATAACCCAGTAAAGGCCCCAAAATCCTGAATGGATCGACGTCGGATGCATAGTCAAGCTAGGCGGAGCGTAATTTGGCTACGCCTGAGAGGCAGAGTAGTAGTCATTTTGCCAGAGTTGTAGAACTATGTGAAAAGTGCTAGCTTATGTGGAAATTAATGTTCGTGTGGAAAGCCATAAGACATTTTCTTAAATTATTAGGTTCCTACTGCATACTTAACGTACCTCGCAGACGCATTAGCATCTGCAGCTTGGCTCCGCTTCTTATGGCTCTGCCGTTTCTGGTTTACTTCTACAGCGTTCAAGCCGTATATACGAAAAATGCGGAGTCTTACGAACGCAAGCTCGCTGGGTTCGATCTTAATACTCTGCAGGAGCGTCTGGCAAGAGCCATCCGAAGAGACTCAATAACGTGCCGCGACTACGCCCACTGGGATGACACGTATGAACAGGTGCAGGGAACAGACCGAGCCTGGCTAGAAACAAATATGACAAACGGTCTTGCAGGCGATACTTTTGGATACGATATAGTTCTATTCCAGGCAGCGGACGGCAGGATCATCTTCTATAAAGGCGTCACTCAGCAAATTGCACACGATATTGTGGAATATGGGCTTATTGAATCTTGTCTGGCCGGAAAGGAAAAGGCTGGGCTAGTTCTACTGGGCGGCAGACTATACGTGTGCTCAGCATACTCAGTTCTGAAAAGCGACCATAGCGGTTCGCCAAGAGGTATGTTGCTGGTCGCGAGACTTCTCGACAACAGCGTGTTAGAAGAATTGGCTCCCAGTATCACTCATAGGCTGGCAGTATACACCAAAAGTGGACGGTCGGTGGGCTTGGGATGGTTGGGACCTAGGCAGAACTGGGCACCGTCCCTGGAGCGCATATTTCGCACAGCAGAGCTGCCTCGCGACCGAATCGTGGAGAAATCTGTGGAAGGTTCGCTGCTGTATTCATGTCTGCCAGTCAGGGACATAAGGGATCGATTAGTTGGCGTGTTGATCGATGTGCGTTCTAGGACAGCTTTGGTTGAAAACCTGACCATCGTTCGGCAAACTACGCTGCTACTTATGATCGTATGCTTAATTGCCGGAGTAGTAGGACTTGCGTATATGCGCCAGCATACCATAGCGTTACGTGCTCATAGGGACGAACTAACCGGTCTCTACAACCACGGATATCTTCAGGAGTACCTTAAAAACCAGGTAAATTTAGCCGAGCGTTACAACCGACAGCTTTCAGTAATCATGCTCGACGTTGATCACTTCAAGTTCGTAAACGATACTCATGGCCACCATGCGGGAGATATAGTTCTGAAGTCTGTTGCTGCAACCCTAAACCAAACGCTCAGATCTACTGACGTGGTGGCGCGCTATGGCGGCGAGGAGTTCGTTGTAGTATGCCCTGAAACAACTGCCGCCGAGGCTGTCGCGGTTGCCGAACGAATACGTGCGACGATAGAAAACACCTCCATCATGCTGAAGTCTGTGCGCACGAAAGAGCACCTTAGTGATGTTGAGATCCACGTAACTATAAGTGCAGGAGTAGCATCGTACCCCGAGTGCGGCACGTCCCGCCAAGAGTTATTGGAAGCTGCAGATGCTGCGCTACGAGAAGCAAAGCGTACAAGAAACAGGGTAGTCGCTTATGCCGATGTTATACACGTTGAGAAACCAAAGCGGGCAAATATAATTGACGCATTTATGCGGGATTCGAGCATATCTGCGATCAGACCGCTCATCGCAGCTATCGAAGCCAGAGATCCAAACACCATCCGCCATTCCGAAAAGACAGCAGAGTACGCAGTGGCGATCGCTCGCGAGATGGGATTCTCGACATATGACATCTCCCTTATATTCAAGGCTGCCCTGCTGCACGATGTAGGAATGATAGCCGTACCGGACAGTATCCTCACGAAGAACGACGCGCTTAACGAACAAGAAATGGAGGCTGTCAAGCTACACCCGAAAGTGAGCGCAGCAATCCTCGCACAGAGCCCTCAGCTTGCCCAGGTTGCAGATATTGTATTGTATCACCACGAAAATTGGGACGGCACAGGATACCCAACAGGGCTGAAGGGCGAAGATATCCCGCTGATGGCTCGCGTTGTAAACGTGGCAGGGTCATTAGATTCCATGACTTCGCCCAGAACCTATCGGAGTCAGATGACACTGGCAGAGGCAAAGCAGGAACTTATAGCGCAGGCCGGGAAGCAATTCGATCCTGATGTTGTGCGCGCTGCTTGCAGAGTTGTAGATGCCGTGTTGGCACAGCGGGAAACAGCAAAGTCTGCTGCGTGAGCTAACCCATATTTCGCCGTCTGACCGGCGAGGCCAAAGCACTGAGAGCGAATACCCCAGCCTCAAGTAGGACAATAGCTGCACCGGGGGAAACTCCCAGCTGATCAGCTACAAATAGCCCCGATACGCACGAGCCAATCCCTACAGCAACCGAGATCAACACAGCGCTGTTGAATCTTTCGGTTAGCTGCAGTGCAGCTGCGGCAGGAATGACCACTAACGCCGAAACTAGAACTATCCCCACGACCTTGATGGAAGTCACTATTACCAGTGCCATCATCGAAAGCAGCAAATAGTAAAGCCACTCCACCGGCAAACCCGCAACCTGCGCTGCCTCAGGGTCGAAAACAACAAAAAGCAGGTCTTTGAAAAACACTGCAATAAGGACTGCAACTGCTGCTGTTACGGCAAAAGTCATCAATAAGTCCTGCCGAGTCACGGCGATAATGCTTCCGAACAAGTAGCTCATCAGATCAACGCGGTAGCCTTCCATGAGTCCTACAATAAGAACGCCCACAGCCATCGTCGAGGCAAAGAAGATACCAACTGCGGTATCCTCTTTGATGCTACCCTTTCTCGAAACAAAACCGATCGCCCACGCAACCAAAAGGCAAAATACTATCGCGGATGCAATCGGATTCACTCCAAGCGCAACCCCGATTGCCACCCCGCCAAACGAAGCGTGCGAGATTCCAGCCCCGATGAACGAAAGTCCTCTGAGCACCACGTAAACGCCAATAGCTGAGCATATTCCTCCGATCAACACAGCAGCTAGCAGCGCCCGCTGCATATATCCATAGGTAAGTAACTCTGTCATTTGTGCTCTTCAACAACGATGTGTGGCGCCTCTCCATGGTGCAGATACGCCACGTCGCAACCGTACATCGCCCTAAGGGCCTCGGTGCACTGGATCTCATCAGGTCTGCAATGGGCAAAAAGGAAGCGGTTTAGGCACGCTACGCTGTCCACGTAAGAGGCTACAACTCCTATGTCGTGCGAGACGAGGATAATGGTTAGCCCATCCTGCTTCAACTGCCGCAAGAGTGTATAGAAACCAGCTGCGGCTGCGGTATCCACACCGGTGGTAGGCTCATCAAGGAGCAAGAGTTCGGGATCGTCCACAAGAGCCCTCGCAATAAACACCCGCTGACGCTGCCCCGCCGAAAGACGACCAATCGGCTTACCCGCCAGATCTGCAGCCCCTACCCTATCCAAAGCCCTGTGCGCTGCTTCCCTTTCTGCCTTTGTGGGTCTTGCGCCGACACCCAGTCTGCCGTATGTCCCCATCAGCACGGCCTCGAAGACGCTGATGGGAAACCGTAGATCTATAGAAGTTATCTGGGGCACATAGCCGATTTTCGCCCTCTCTGAACCGAGCTCATTCGGCGGCTTACCGAAGACCAGCACTTCGCCTGAACTTGGCGCCACCAAGCCTAGGATGACCTTCAGCAGCGTAGTTTTACCGGCCCCATTGGGCCCAATAATCGCAACGAAATCGGTCCTGTTCACAGCCAGGTTTACGTCCTCAAGCACGACAACCCCGCCGTGTCGGACCGTTACGTTATGCAACCCGACCACTGGCGCCCCCTGGTCATTCATCGCATAGCCTCCGACATAACGGTTAGGTTCTTGCGCATTGTCTTGAAATAATCATAACCAGGTGGGGAACCCAGGGGATCGAGTACTATCAACTTTGCACCAGTTTCTTCTGCAATAGTCTCCGCCTTCTTGAAAGTGGACCGTGGCTCAACAAATATAACCTTGACGCCACGCCGCCTGATAATGTCGATTATCTGTCTAATCTCAGCCGGAGAAGGTTCTTGCCCCGGACTTTTTTCAATGACTGCCGCTTCTACAAGTCCATAGCGCTTCGCGAAATAGGTCCATGCGGGATGTGACGATACAAAAGCTCTCGATTTCAAGTGCTTGAGGGATTCCTTTATTTCGCTATCCAGCTCGCGAAGCTTGTAAATCAAGCGTGCCGCGTTCCGGCGGTAAACGTTTGCATGACTGGGATCTACCTTTGCTAAAGCCTTTTCGATCAACCTGACTTGATGCATTGCGTTCAACGGATCAAGCCATACGTGAGGATTAGCGTTCGACCCACTTTTATCCGCGCCTATAAGCGGAAGGCCTTCGGAGGTGTAAACAGTTATGAGATTTGGGTTTTGCGCCGTTTCGACCGCATTTGATGCCCAAAACTCGACGCCCAAACCATTTAAAACCAAGATCGAAGCCTTGGCCAACTTTTTCATCTGACGAGGATTAGGCTGATACGTGTGGGGATTAGCGGACGGTGGAACGAGCAGCTCTACATCCACCAATCCACCCCCGATTCGCTGCGTGAAATAAGCCAGCGGCGCAATACCAGCCGCTACTATGAGCTTCGAGTTCCGCATGGGTGAAGTGCGTTTCCCACAGCCTTGGACACACGCGATAGCAATCACAACCAAAATAGTCACTGATCTGAAAGCTCGGCTGCACACCCATTCCATAACGCATTCATTATAGCAAACTCTGTTGAGTGAAATTACATCTAGGAAGTAGCGTACAAAAAGTAGGCTGCCCGCCGTCATATGCGGGCAGCCTAAGAGTTATCGGTTCAACCGCGTATCACATAGGACTCAGTATCTGCACGTCGTCAGCCGATCTCAGAAGCAGGATGCGGAAACCATTCGCCCCGTCCCAAGCAACTCCGGCAACGCCCGTGACTATGACTATGTCACCATCGTTGCCGGGAATGCCGGGATCGTATACCAGCCTGATTGGATACCCAGAACCATCGTCTATCCTGTAGACAAATGGATAGGTAGACGTATCAACGCGCAAGGTGCCGGCAACGCGAACGAGCAGACCGGTGGTGTTGAGATTGTCCGGCCACTGGTAGTTTGAGCTTCCGCCCCTGAGCGTGACAGGTTGGATACCAAGCGGTAGCCCCCCAACGCATCGCGCGTTCATGCCGAGAGGTTCAACGGTGAGCTCAGTTTCAGTAACCATAACCTTGGAGGCGAATATCACTGCTTCCCCGTTCAGAACGCCGGTGCGCCCCTCGACCAGGGCCTTCTGACCGACTATTGCAATCGGCTGGCCGGGAGCAGGAATCACCTTAATGCCACTAACACGCGTTTCATCTTCGATGTAGAAGTAGTCGGAGAACCCTTCGAACGCAGGGAATGTGACCGGCTTGTAGGTGCCGGTGCTCACAAATGTCCCCACGGGTGCTTGTTTGGCCTCTGCGATGGACATCTCCTGGGCTTTCGGTTCTTTGTAGTAGACCGAATACTCTCCAGTAGTCAAGTTGAACGTCAGGGCGTAGACCTTTCCATCGTGGAAACCAAGAGCAACGGTCTGGGCTCCGGGTTCAGGAACACCCTCGTAACCGAGCGGCGAGACACCACCGGGCAGAGGAACAGCCTTCCGCGTCCAGACAGCACCAGTCGGGTCGTAGTTATAGTTAGCATCTCCACACCAGCTCATCCACGCTTCGCCTGTCTCTGGATTGCACGCCAGCGCTGAGATCCAGTAGCGGCCCCCATTAGATTGACTGCTGGTATTCGGGTCGTTGCCATTTGCATGCCACGAGTAGCAGTACTCTGGTGGGAAGAAACCTTCGCCATCATTACCCTTCCAGTAGCTCATTATATTGCTTGACGCAAATAGAGTCGGGTCTCCGCTACCGTCCAGGTACCAACCTAAACCACTTGGCCAAGACTCACCGGGCAACACGGCTTTGTTCGCATAGCGCACCCAGTCGAAGGTCACGGTCGCGGTACATCCGGTGTAGATTCCGGACTCGCGAGTTGTGGCACCAAAGCAGAAGAATCCGCTTGTATCCTTGCGCAGAAAGTCAGGCTGCCCCTCATAGATCTTCTGGCCGTCCCAGTAGCACACAGCCTGGTTGGTGTTGCCGTTGGTGATAATGAGCACCTCGTGCCACTGATCGTCTAAGGGTGCAATAGAGACTGCAGTGCTTGCCCCTACGAACTCCAGTCGGAAGTAGCCGTCCTTTACCTTAAGAAGGGGCCAGGGAATACCGTCGGTCGTCTCAACACCGCGTAGGTTAAGTATAGTATTGTTAGTATAGTTGCCTGAATAGTTCTCGACTCGGAACCTCGCGGCTGCCGAAAGCACAGGGTGGTTGCCGTCAATGCGGAAGTAGGCATCATAATCGGTGCCTTTGTTGATTCGTAGGGCTTTGTTACCATCTCCGATGTCTACAACGCTCCAACTTGACACAGGAGGCGTCGAGGAACCCCAGTTGCTTGCATTCCACTTCCATGGTCCACTGCCAGTACCTCTGCCGCCGATCCACAGCACGTCGTTAACCGGATCATACGCAGTCGCAGTAACCCAGTCGCGTCCCCAGCCTGGGTTGCAGTTCGTGGCGTCGTCGTGAGTTCGCCCCGCTGTCCAAGACATCGGATCACAGTGCCAATTATACCCGCTGTAGGGAGCAATGACCGCGAAGTCATACCCATTTGGCGAGTTGCCGACAAATTCCAGGCCAAACATTTTGTGGGTTTCAGACCAACCAGTGTTGGTGCCTGCGGCTCCAGATTCCTCGATAACCGACGCAGCCACGTCGTAGCGCCAGAAGAAGTGATATTTCCAGTAGCTGTTAGCGCCATTTGTGATCCAGTAGAGGTTGCCATCGGCCCCGACAGTTAGACCTCCAATGCGGTTGGCATCACTCTTCTCGCCGCAGTTCCAAACCTCCTGGACAGTACCGTTAGGCAGAATCGCAATGATGCGGTTTACACCCGCAGCATAGGACCAGTTAATCTCCAGCCAGTTTTGCAAACCGTAGACCACGCCGTCACCACCCGTGACAAGCTTGGTTATTGCCCCAGGGAAACCCAGCGCATTGAGGTCTACATCTGCAATCTTGGTGCCGTCCGGTTGGAAGATGGTTAATCCACCGGGAACGTCATCATTGTTGGCATTGCAGCAGGTAGCATATATGTTACCGCTGCCGTCAAATGCGATGCTGTTGAATCGGATACGGTTGATATCGCGCATAATGGCTGGGTTAGCGGTGAATCCGCAGGTCCCCAATTTGGTCCACCCTTGCGCGCCTGCGCTGCTGGTAAACAGCAAAGCCAGCAAGACAGTAGTAAGTAGTATTTTTCTCATGCGAATCCTCCTTTCTCACTTTCTTGGGCGTTAGTTTTACTAGTTACTTGCAGAAGATGCACACTACCATCTTTCACCGTCCACTGGAAGTTACCGGCCACTACGTTTACATTTAGCAAGAAATGCGGAAAATGGCGGTACAAGATGATATCTCCTATCTGCAAGTACAATTGTTAAAATTACCCTTGAGCGGGCAGACTACCCTTTCCATAAACGTTTTACCTCAGAATACAAGACTTGTCAACCTGTAAATGCGCGATTTCTGTTGAGCACTATTATCTACGCAGTTATGATTTGTCAACACGGCTAAGTCTATGTGCTTGACCATAACGATAGGCACGGACTATATTTACGGCGTATGGCCGCAATAATTGCAGAATTTGGCATTTGGTGTTGAAAGGGAATTCTCTGTCTATATTGATCAGCCTAATTTTAGCTGTGTCTACTCAAGCACTGGCTGAGCGGTTGCGCTTCGAAGATTTCCAGCGAGGTAAGCAAGAGTTATCGCTGTTTCTAGCTGAGGCCGAGAGTCACCGGATACCTAGGAAAACCACTGATCTCACCGCATTCCGACTGCTGAAGCTGAGATGCGGTAGCTTTGTATCTCCGCGCGAAGAATATGCCATTGAACTTGCTCTGGCACAGGAAGAGGAGCGCCCTGAAAACGACGGATTGTTCATTGTAGGATGCTATCGACGGTTTCTCGCGGTGAGGAGAAGTGCCGCTGTAGCTTTTGACGTCGGTTTTGGTGTTGTCTGTTTCGAAAAAAGATTAATCGCTCACAGTACAAGGATAAACTTCACAGAACATCTGGGGATATCCCTGCACTTGGCCACTGGCTCAAATACGGCGGTGACTCTCGGTTATGTCTTCTCGCACAATTCAAACGCAGGATTGAGACTACCTAACCTCGGTATAAATGCAAGCATTTGGAATATAGGAGTTTCCTGGTACAGGTAGAGATTTGGCTCAACATTTATTTGAAGATGCTACAATGAACTTGAAAGCAAATATTGTAAATTCTAGAGATGCACACGAATGTGTTCTCGGCGTACAATCTGTATATGCTCCCTGCTTGCCGTCGCGGTAATTGTTTACGGATTCGATGTCACAGGATCCGCCTATTCAGACGGCTTGACCAAGCCTAGAATGCTGCAAATGCTACGACAGTCTACTACCGGTCGGCTTCTTAGTCAGCGAGCAGTACAACTCGCTCAAAACAACCCTCAAGAATTGTTTGAGCTTGCAATAGATTTGGCTTTCTACACTTGGGCATCAAAGTCAGCTGGCATTCCATCAGATATCCCAAATGTTGACAGCATAATTGGTATGGTGGCACGCGCGCTTGCAAATCCGACTGTCGACTGGGCGGCTGACTTTTTCAGCACAAATAACAGAGGTGACGCAGATGTTAAGATGCCGCCAAAGTCGGATACTGATAGCAGCGACCTGTTTCGTTTGAAGACGCAATTTGCAGCTGCCATAGCTTACCGAGGGTCTTCGCGTGTTGAAGTTGCAGAAGCCCTACGGAACGTGTCCAGTTTGTGCGGCAAAATGTCCCTTGACGTATCTCAGGCACTCACTATGAAACTTTTAGGTGATGTGTATTGCTACGATCTAGAACGCCTGAGTTCCGCAGAGACCTATTACGAGCGTGCGGCGTGGACTTTTGCAGCATATCGTTGCAGATCGATACTCGCACTTACGCATGAAGATTGGGGCACGTTAAACTCTTCTGCTGGCAGGTATTCCGGTGCATCTCAGCACTACATTGAGGCTGCGCGGCAGTGGGAGCAAATTAGCAAAGAAGACCCCAAGAATGCTGAGTGCTTGAAGTTGGCGGGTCTAGCCTATATGAAGGCTGGGGAAGCTCAAATGGCTGCAGGTGATGTTGGAACCGCTGTGCAAATCATACGGAATAAGACTATTCCATTACTGCGCAGCTACTCTGAGCTGGCAAAGTCGTATACTCCTCTTATTGGTGCGCTGTTCAAACTTGCTGAGGTGCGCCGCACACTTGGTGATCCCTCCGACGCCCTGAGCGTTCTTAGACAGGCTCACGGTGCATGTGAGCGCGAGGGAGATCCTCTGTTGACAGCTAAGCTGTACGAAGAACTTGACAAGACATACGCGGCGCTCGGCCAATCAGCAAATCAAACTGCAGCGCGAAGCAAGAGATTGCGCATCCTCTTGGAAGCTGGTGCAAAGGCTGATTCGGCGTCGCAAAATTTACTCCAGCGCATATCTCCATCACAGGTTGTGGATCCAAGATCCATTGCAGTGGTTGAACAAGGAGCATTAGCATATCAAGCTCTTGGAGAAAACCAAAGGGCGGCAGTACTGTGGTCCCGCCAAGCCGAAGTATTCAAGAAATCAGCACAGGTTGATCAGCAGCTGAGATGCATGCGCGCTTTGGCATCTTGTTTGGAATACGACGGTCAGCTCAATAAAGCTCTAGAGGTGCGCAGAAATGCAGTTGTGCTCGCACGCGCTGCAAAACTTGGTGAAGTGGCGGCAGAGATTGTCCGAGATATAGTCGACTCGTTCATCAAACAGGGAGACGTCTCGAATGCGTTGGAAGGATTCACGGAACTTGTACCGATAGTCGAAGAGACAGGCAATGTCAGAGGAGCCGCAGGCGTGTTGGAATCCAGGGCCGCTCTGTTGGCTGAGAACAAGAACTACGATGCGGCGATCGACGACTACAAACTGGCAATAAAGCGGTATATCGATCAAGCAGGCGACGTTTGGTCCGGAGCACAAACTGCGCTTTCGCTTTCAAAGGTTCAACAACAGGCAGGACAGATTGAGGCTGCTTGTGCCACTTTAGAGGACGCCATCCGACGCATAGAGGGTGTCTACGGAGCAGAACGTTCAGAGCAGGATTGGGGACCGGAACGTTCAAAGCTCATCGCTAGCCTCTACAGAGATCTCGCACGGTACTACGTCCGTGCAGGTAATGCCGAGCGCGCTAGCGCCTTATTTGCAAAAGCTCGCAACTATAGCTGGTTTGACCGCGTAGTGTCAGACCTGGTGGATGAGGTTTCAGAGCCCGCCGTGGCACAGTGGGCGAGGACAATAGAACTTGGGTCGCTAAATGATTTGATCGTAAATACGGAGGCGGCAGTGGATAAAGCCTCTGGCAGCGACTGGGCACAGTATGCGCAGGCCTGTTGGTGGCTGGAGAGTCAATACCCACGCGAGTACACGGCATTGCCCATCAACCCTCTTGACATGGTCAGACTTCGTGGCAAACTTTCGAACGAAGCCGTGTTGGTAGAGTACCTGGTCACCGGACCTTCACTTTACGCGTTCACATGCACTAATACCGCAGCCATTTGTCGGCAGATAACAGCGAGCCGTAGCACAGTCGAAGCTGCGGTCGACCGGCTACGACGATTGCTTATGAACTGCGAAGACAACCTGGCGGCCGGAATACCAGTGCCGCCTGTAACGACTTGGCAGGAGCCACCTTTCCTTGAAATAAAACAGCCGCTTGAGGAGCTTTACACCCTCCTGTTAGCACCGCTCGGCGATTTGATACAAGATAAATCGCACCTGATATTTGCCCTCCCGACTGAGTTGCAAGGCATTCCAATGCATGCGCTCATCTCAATGGAAAAAGACGGTAAACCGCAATTCGTGCTCAGCAGATTCAGGGTTAGTTACATCGGCAGGGGGATGCTGAATCTTGTATGTGATGAGAGGTGTTGCGCCATAGACCCAAAAACCGATTGGGTCTGGGTGTTTGCTGATCCCGAAGGAAACCTGCCAGGTGCACGAAAAGAAGCAACAAACGTGAAAGACGGCTACATCTGCAGCAGATGGTTCGTAGGACCGGAAAGAGCAACAGCCACAAACTTTCTTAACGCCATTGCTCAAGGAGGAGTACTACACATAGCCGTCCACCACCGAATTGACGCGAATCCTTCAGGCTTTCAATTGCGCCTGGCACCGGACTCAAAGTCAGATGGCGCTATCGGCATTCAAGAACTTTCTCGCGTCAACTTTTCGAATGTTAAACTGGTGGTGCTCTCGGCCTGCGAGACTATAGGTTCGCTCGACCCACTCTCGTCTGGTCCGGCAAGGGCAGCCGAGCTATTTACTCTTGCCGGGGCACAAGCTGTTATTGGGAGCGCCTGGAAGGTTTCCGATGAGGCAGCAGCCGAAGCGATGGGTCTATTCTATCGCGAGCTGAGTAGAGGCAGAACGCGTGTCGAGTCGCTCAGAAACGCGATGCTGAGTATGATAGAATCTAAACGCTACGCTCACCCGTTTTACTGGGCTTGCTTCGTTCTTTACGGGAATCCATTGTAGTCGGCTATCTCACCGTGAGGATTGTTTTGTGAACGCGCAGAAACTTCTGGAAGCGTATCTCGGCAGCTCAGGCACCGACAACAGGACATATGAGGAGCTGCTGGCCCGAATTGTTAGGCAACTTGTCCACAAAGCGGTTGCCCGATATCCAACAACGGACCTCGACGACTTCGAAGATGAATGTGTAGCTGCCGTATGGTGTAAGATAGCAACACTAGCCTCCGGAGATACCGCTACCTCGAGCATAACCAACTTGGAAGCTTTTGTACGTCAAGCGGTGCACAACAGGTACTGTGACTGCATAAGGCGTAAGCGTCCCAAGTGGTACAACCTCAAGCTTGAGCTGATGGAAACTCTTTCTGGCAAGACCGGTGTCTCAGGTTTTGCTATATGGCAATGCCAAAAGACAGGTGCGCGAATGTGCGGGTACGCTCAGTGGGAACAGGAGAGCCGCTCAGCAACTGCGAAGTGCCGTTGGCTTATTGACAACCAGGAAAAGTTCAGATCGCACTTCCTCGAAAAGCGCGATCCACGGGAGCTTCCGCTCTACGAATTAACGGCTGCAGTTCTAGATTACTGCGGCGGACCGGTTGAGTTGGATACGCTTACCGGTTGCATCGCGGAGCTACTGCAAGCAAAAAATGAGGATCCGCTGTCCATTGATACGGTTTCCGATCCGGATTCCGATTCTTCAGCGCCTGTGGATTGGTTAATTTCTCCCGGCGCCGGCGTAGAAGATCAGGTTATCGACGCCGCGTGGTTTAGGCATGTTTTGGATTGGTTTTGGAATGAGTTCCTCCAACTGTCAGTCAAGCAACGCAAAGCAATAATACTCGGAATGTCTCCTGAGCAAGTGATGGCTATAGCTTCAGTAGTAGACTTTTCAGAAGTAGCGGCAGCTCTAGAAATGTCGCCTGAACGGGCGGCTGATTTAATTGCTGAGCTGCCTCTGCCGGATTCTGTCATCGCTGACGAGTTAAACATTCCGACGAAGGCTGTTCCGAGTGTCCGGTTTAAGGCTTGGGGACGCATCCGGCGAAGAACAGAGAAGGCCGGATTGACATATGACGATTAGCAGCGCGCTAGAACCCATTGGGTTTAAGCACCAAGATCAATCTTCGAGAAGACAATCATGCTTATAGAATCCCTGGGCGATAAGCTTGAATTCTCTGCGTCTTGAAATAAGTGTTGGGATGAATTTTTGATATGAGCTGCTTAGACGATAGAGAACTGGAACAATATATATCAGCTCGTCTGAATAGCGCTTCGCTTTTGGCGGCCGATGCCCACTTGCGAACGTGTGAGCAGTGTAAGAACCGCTTGCACAACTTGCGCCTCACGAAAGCGGCAGTAGGTTCGCTCGCAGCGCAGATTGCCTCCTTGCAAGATTGTCCTGATTACGAAACCCTGTCAGCTTTCCTGGATGAAGCCTTGGACAAATCAGATTCCGACCTCGTAAGATCGCATATCAACTCGTGTCACCTGTGCTATCGCGACGTACAACGGATGCAAGAACTGCGAGCACAAGGGCACTTGCGTGGGCCGATAACCGTCGAGCCAAAGATAATTAGTCGAGGTATTATATATCAGCCAAGGTGGTGGAAGGTTGTGGTGGCGGCCGGCACTGCTGCCGTAGCCCTTGCTGCCTTTATACTGACTTTGAACGAGCCTTCCGACAAAGTGGACGTCAGGCCCGCCGCAGTCGCCAAACGCATCGAAACTCGAAACGCCCCCACCCCAGCAAAAACCCCACGTCCGACAAACTCTCAAACCGGCAAGCAGACATTTGCTCAAGCTGTTACTGCGCAGCCGAAACAGGGTCAATATGCCAATGTAACCGAAGTCTTGCTACGGGACGGCAATTACAGACTAGTCAAGTCTGACGGAAGATATGTGCTGATTGGCCCTCGCAGTCGGTCCATCAATACACCACTTGAGGCTCGCGTGGCAAGGCTCATTGCCGAAAAGGTCAGAACTGGGAATGTTAAGCCTGCGAAGCCCATAAGCGTTGCGCTGAACGCTGTGCGCTTGAGGGATCCGTCGGGGTTTGTGCCCGAACCGACTGCACCCAAGTTGCTGCGGCCGGTTGGAATTACGGTAATTGAGGATCGACCAGTATTCAGTTGGTCCAGAGCTGACCTTGCTGAGTCGTACAGGCTGGTCATCGCCGACCAGAGCGGCAACATGGTCTACGAGGCAACTGTTACCGGTACACAATTTAAGCTCGATAAACCACTTCAGCGCGGCAGATTATACCTGTGGCGTGTCGGAGCAAGGTTTGGCGAAAACGACGGCTGGTCAAATTCGGCTGCTGGCGCATTTCGTGTTTTGTCCTCTTCGGAACTATCCCTAATGTCAACCGTTAAGCGCGCTATGCCTGGTTCACATCTAGCACTTGCAGTCGTATACGAATCTCTAGGCCTTCACTCCGAAGCGGCAAAGGAGTATCAAATTGTCAGGGCTCAGAATCCCAATTCGGCCATTGCTCGCAGGCTAGTCGTTCGCTAAACTCCCCCGTTTCGCCGGAGCGTACACTTCGCAACACCACCCAGAAAAATGTGGCGCTGCGGACCCGTTTAGCTTTCACCAGTTATGGGAAAGGTTCCCACGGAAGTGATGTCAACGTTGGGGTGGCGAAAGATGAAAATGCAGATCGATAGGGAAATCGAAGTTATGTCCGGTTCGGCAGTCTTGCCCGGGATTTTGGTTGTGCCAGAAGGTGCTGGTGGGGTAATTGTTTTCGCCCACGGCAGTGGCAGCAGTAGGTTCAGCCCGAGAAATCAGTTCGTCGCTGGTATATTGCAGCAGGCAGGATTTGGCACGCTTCTTATGGACTTACTGGAACCGGAGGAAGCTGAAAACCGGAACAAGATCTTCGATATAGATTTGCTTGCACAGCGACTAGCAAGTGCCACAGAGTTATTGATGAACAATCCTGACACCTCACGTCTTTCGATCGGCTATTTCGGAGCATCGACAGGCGCAGCAGCTGCCCTTCAGGCAGCCGCAGTTCTTGGAAGCACTGTGGGCGCTGTCGTATCGCGAGGTGGGAGACCTGACTTGGCCGCTCATTTCTTGACTTCAGTCAAATGTCCTACGTTGCTCATTGTGGGCGGCTGCGACTATCTGATAATCCCCTTAAATCGCGAAGCGTTTGAGGTAATGACTTGTCCAAAGGAGCTCGTTATCGTTCCGGGTGCGACACATCTGTTCGAAGAACCTGGTGCACTGGAAGAAGTGGCGCGCTTGACAGCAGACTGGTTCAGAAAACATCTGGTTAAGTCTGCAGACTCAAGCATTTGACCACAGCTCGCAAATTCGACAGATGATTCTCCGATCGCAACCACTGGGCATTCCGCTGCCCAAGATTTGACTCGGCAAAGGTATCGCGGTGGCCGGCGGCGAAATAGACCCTGTCAATTAAATCCTGCCCTGCGATAAGGAGAAGACGACCATGGCAAAACCTTTAGCTTTGCAGCTCTACACTCTACGGGAAGACGTATATCCCGGCGGCAGCAATCTGCCCAATGTCCTGAAAACTGTTGCAGAAATCGGATATGCCGGTGTCGAAACAGCAGGTCTTCACGGATACGATCCGAAAGAAATAGCCAAAGTAGCAACCGATCTGGGACTAACGATATGTGCCGCACACGTCGGAGTGCCGGATGCCGAGACGGTAAAGCGGATCGCTGACGAGCAGGCAACTCTCGGAAATACACGTGTGATAGGAGGTTTCGGACCAAAAGATTTCGATACGCTCGATTCGATAAAGGCGGCGGCAGCTAAATTCCAGGAAGCATATGAGCTTCTGAAACCATATGGGATGACGTTCGGATTTCATAACCACTGGTGGGAATTCGACAAGCTCCGAGGAGACGACAGATACATATACGACATTCTGCTGGAAGAGGCACCTGACGTGTTCAGCGAGCTGGACGTTTATTGGTGTGCTTATGGAAAGGCGGATCCTATTGCCGTACTGTCTAAACACGGTTCTCGGATACCTCTGCTCCACGTCAAGGACGGCATGCTCGTTGAGGGAGATCACACTCACACCGCCGTAGGTTCAGGAAAGCTCAATATGCCTGCAATAATAGGCGCGGCAGATTCTACTGTCCTACAGTGGCTGATCGTGGAGCTCGACGCCTGTGCCACCGACATGCTGGAAGCAGTGAAGAAAAGTTACAGATACTTAGTCGACAAGGGTATTGGAACTGGCAGTCGATAGTCTCCCGCACGACCTACTGGCCGTGCCGAGAAATACAGGCCTGGGCGGCACCTCCGCAAACTAGCAACCGCGGCGCACAAGCAGTTTGCGTGTGAGCTTACGTACATTCTCGCCTATGAACCTTGCGGGTCGTTCGTACGGGAGCTCCTGCGCGAGTTGGCGGCGATCTTCGTCCGTTAGAAGCTCGGGTGATAATCGCTGTTTGATCAGAAGCACCGCATGCCTGTCCGCTAACACAAACTGCTCGAAAACCCACCGAATGAATGGATTCAATCCGCGGCCGCGAAACACGCAAGCAGCAAAGTCGACTATATATGGCTCGCCATCATCACCGAGAACCACGTTTCCGCGGCTTCTTAGGTCGCAGTGTGCTATTCCCCGGGCGTGCATTGCGTCTATTACTTCTCGCAGTCGTTCGTAAAACCTTGGCTGCAAAGTGCCCGGTTCGACGCGGTCGAGGCTCCGGCCAGGTATGTGCTCCATGGCGAGTGCATAGCGGTCTACCTCGCCGACAAGTCTCGGAATACCGGGAACACCATCAAGCACGCGAAGAGCACCGAGTTCGCGCCTTATGAGGATAGGACCCACAATCATACGGAACAGCACGTCGCTGCGGTTGAAATCCTTTACGATAATACGGTGATAGCCAAGCTGCACAAGGCGCAAATCAGGTCTAGTGCCACCAGCTGTCCGAAAATAGGTTATCGTATTAGCTTCGATTGCAGTGCGAGGCAGTCGTGCGGTCCGAAAGTCCCCAAACATTTGCGTTTCATTCATATCGCTGACTTACATACCACTCGCGTAATCCCACAGCGAGTCTAACTCAGCAGGTAATTTGGGATATTTGCAGACACTGTTATTTCGTCGCCATTTTCGTTGTTATTCGACTTAGGTAATCACCTAGAACCGGGTGCAGGAACACACTTGGCTATAAGTTCAGAATAATGTCCTCGAGTCTTCTCTTGGGCACGTGGTGTACCTGCTGGGCGTCTCTATAATACTTTATGCTGCCGTCGGGACCTATGTCTTCCAATACTACTTTCTCTATAGGCTTGCCGATCGCTATAACAAGGAGTATTTGGTATCTGTCAGGTATCCCCAGATGCGCCCGCAGGGCATCTCTGTCGATCGAACCGAACATACAGCAGCCGTATCCTTTCTCCACGGCGCCTAGGCAAATGGTTTGAGCTGCTATACCGTGGTCGCACCCTACGCTTTTTGTGACTTCAGTATCGCTGAGTATAACGATGTACGCCGCTGGGCGCTCCCCTTCAGGCGGACCCGGCCAGTCAGGAAGGTATCCAGCCCACGAGAGAGTAGAAAAGATCAGCTCATTGCGATCAGAAGTCCAGGATAAGACGTAGCGCAGTGGCTGTAGATTCGCCGCCGAAGGCGTAAGCCTTGCAAGATCCACAAGATCCCTCAATGTTTGCTCAGACACGGGCTCGCTTTGAGCAAATCTCCTATAACTCCGATTGGCTAAAACCAAATCCCTAAATGTCATCTTTCCGCATCCCCTTCCATGGTATGCATTCCACCGCCCATCACACTATATATTGTTTACTGCGCTTCCATTCGGCAAGTCAACATTCGTTCCTCCGCGCTAAACTATTTGTGTTTGGCAGATCTTATGATGGATACAATTAACCACACTCCGAATATGCTTGCAAGCAAGTATCCCAGCATACCCAATGAAGGTATTCCCAACCACCCCGGCATAGGTCCGCCTGACGAAGCCACGATAAGCGATGAACCGACTATTATAGCGGCGACTATTAGGGCTATAGCAATTCGATTTGAAGCAGCTCTTAGCGCTTCGGTTACTTCCCCCAGCCCTTCATGTTTGAACTCTATCCGCAGATGTCCCTCAACTACCTTCCGCATCAGCCGCGATACCTGTTCAGGTAGGCTCACAACCAAGCTCCGCATCGCGACCAAAGCCCTGTACAATTCAGCCGTCGACCCTTCAAAAACCAGTTCCTTGCGAACAGCTTTGCCCACATAGCTCTGAGCTATCTCAGTAAAGTTAAGGTTAGGATCTAGTCTACGACAAATACCGTCAATGGTCGCCAGCACCTTGCCAAGCACTGCAAAGCTTGCCGGGAGTCTGACCTTGTGCTTAGCCGACACGTTGAGAACCAGTTTCAGCAGCTGACCCATATTTACTGCACGGGCGGGCATCCCGTAATATGCACGCAACACCCGATCAAGGTCAGTCGTTAATCGTCTGACGTCTACGTCTTTTTCAGCTATACCAAGGAACAGTATCTCATCCGCAAACGCGCGCACGTCTTGATGCTCAAATGCTATGAGCATTCTCACGATCGCGGCTTTCGTCTCAGGATCGATTCGTCCAACCTGGCCGCAATCGACGAGTTGGATGGTTCCATCTGTGGTAACCAGGATGTTTCCCGGGTGGGGATCTGCGTGAAAAAAACCATCCACGAACACTTGCTCAACGAAAAGAGAGGCGAGCCTAGCAGCAAGTTCAGCTGGATCGTGCCTCAGGTTAGATTCGTGAACAACATCTGTGATCTTCGTACCTTCGAGCCGCTCCAGGGTAAGAACACGCTTTGTAGTGTATTTCCAATAGACTAATGGCACCTTGACTCGCTTGTGCCTCGATAGCACCTCTCGAAGCCGGTCCGTATTTCTTGCTTCTCTGGTGTAATCCAGTTCTTCACGGAGAATGCTCGCAAACTCGTCAACAAGTTCCGTCAATCCGTATGTTTTTGCACGCTCCCAGTGTTTTTCTGCAAACTGTACCCGCTTGTAAATAATCTCAATGTCAGTCTCGATTTGCTCTTCTATGTGCGGCCTCTGCACCTTGACTATTACTGGCGTGCCGTCGATAAGCTTTGCACCGTGCACCTGGGCAAGGGATGCTGCCGCAATCGGAACCGTATCGAACTCCGCATAGATCTCGTCAACGCCGGCTCCGAACTCCGACTCGATGACAGAGCGGACTTCTTCGAAAGGCAGCGTGGGAGCCGTGTCCTGAAGTTTCTCGAGTTCGGCTATATAGGATTGAGGAAGTATATCGGGCCTGGTGGAAAGCATCTGCCCGAGTTTGATAAATGTAGGCCCCAGTTCTTCCAAAACCTCACGCAGATGAGTGGGTGCCTCTACGTGGTGCTTGGGTATTCGCCTGCCTAGATGTTCAGCAAGACCAATTCGTTGTACGAACCAGCCCCATCCGTGCCTCGCCAGTATGGTTGCTATTTCTCTGTAACGGCGTATATGTCGCCGGCTCTTCTCGAGAACCAACTAGCTGTCACCTTGAAAGTCACCGCATTGGCCTTCTGGTCGCGTTACTCCCAGCTTTTCTTCAACTGCGGCTACGCGCTTTTCAAGAGCTTCAACGCGGGCTGCATCAACCGCTCCAGCTTGCTGCAGCACCTTGGACACTTGCTCACGAATCCACTCCTGGACTGTCCGCTTCTCCTCCTCAGCCTTCTTGGTCATCTCGTCCACAAATTTTCGAGCCTCCTCAGAAGTAATTTCACCTCGCGACACCATCTCGTCAGCCAGTTGTTTGATCTTCTCAACACTGAACGCCGCAGCCCCCAATCCGAACGCCAAGGTCTTCTTCAATACATCCAACATCTTCACTGCGGATCACCTCCTATGATCGCTTTGCCCAGAGAATCCATCGTCTGCTGATACGCGCAAGAGGCTCCGTGTGTTTCCTATGTCTCCCTATGCCAGTTAACGCGAGCCAGCTTTGTGTCCTCTGACCATTTATATTCTATGCTTCCGCTGTAAGCCTTGTGGAGCGCTTTGCCAATACGTTGAGCAAGTTTCTCGTTTGTTGTTGTTATTTCTATTCCTCCGTCGTCAAAATCGAGGCTTATTATTCTTTCAAGAGGGTTCAGACCCATAGCTTTAATCGCTTCGTTGCGAATTAGGTTTAGTACTTCCTCCTCGTGGTCAAAAACAAAGCTCCCTGTAAGTCGAAGAACGCCGCCGGGAACGTGGTCCTGGATCTTACGGCACGCCGGGCACAGGTACTTGTGTGCTGAAGTCTCGTTCTTATGCTGCCCTCTGCGCACTGGCAGCTGATAGTCAGAGGGTAGATGCCAATGATTCTCGTGCCGTACGCTGCCACAAATACTGCATTTTGTCCCCTCAGGCAGATGCTCATCGGGGATATAAGGATCGTCAAAGTCTTGGACATTTCTTCGAATGTGTACGGGTTCCTTCGGTGATGAGGGGTTAACGGGTTGTTGACTTGACAATGCCTCGTACCTCCTTTCTGAGTTCGAGGTGAGCAACTTTTAGTGAAGAGCGGCTCTAACGTCTGTTCCTTCATTACCCCTTTGTATCCATTTACTAAACGGTACTGTTACCGCTATACTACCACCCTCTAGCCGAAGCCATAAGCGACCATCCAACGAGCGTCAGCATGAACAGCACGAACGGTACAAAGGCGTACCTGATCGGAAGCAGTATAACCGAGACACACAGCACACTGATACCCAATACAACGATCAGGTAATACCGACTTCTTGCCTTGCTACCCCCCATAAGAAACCTTAGAAGGGAGTTTTGCACCGGCAGTTCCGCGCCACACTTATAGCACGTACGTTCGCCCACTGAGTTCTCTGCCATACACCAACGGCAGATCGCCTTCGTCGCGTCACGCATATGACGTTCCTTCACCCATCTGTCCAAGGTGTACTGCGCCTCAAAACCAGCTCCCATTGCCACAGCTACCTGCATTTCTTCTATGGCTCTGTCAAGTTCGCCGAGTTCATAGAGTGCCCGGGCAAGGCATTCGCGCGCGCCTGTATTTCTGGGATCAAACGCGATAGCGCGAACATATTCGTCGCACTGACGCCTCAGGTATGCCTTTAACCCACTTGTGCGATAGGTATACAGAAGATAAATGCCTGTAGCGCTTAGTGGAACAAATGCAAGCAGGAATTCCCAGGCAGTGCGCGCAGAGAATAGTCCTACAGTGAGACCTCCGAAAAGGACCACTAGAATCAAACCTTCTGACGCTTCAATGATGCCTTCGGACCACCAGTGAAGCACGGCAATGAGCAGCGCACATACTAGGACGACACCGATAAGTTCCACTGCACTTGACTGATAGTATGGCTTGGATGTTGGATGCCTTGATAGTATTGAAGTATTGCAGTTTTGAGACACCTATTGCGAATTGGAACTCTCGACCGGCGAGATATCAATTTTCACAGTTGCTTGCGAAAGCGCCGGGCTAGTTTGCGTATTCTTACTCAGAGTTGCACTGTTTGCAGAATGCACGCTGATTTCGCACTCTACGTGCGACTTCAAGAGTCGTCCATTATTCACGGCGAACGCGCTCTCGGCTACACCTTTAAAGTTCGCCTTGCGCGCATCTTCCTGAATGGAATATAATTTGCGCGCGATCTCTTGCCTAATGACAACCGCTCGGATTCCGTCAACTATTTCTTCTCGAAGGACATGATTAGTAAACTCGTAGCTCTCGCTCAGACCGGGTATTTTGAGTGTATAAGACCATTTCTCGCCCGGACTGCGTTGCTCGTCGGCGCCCGGAATATAGAAAAGGATTATATGGTTTGCGTAGTTTATGCCAGGAAGCGTTTCCATCATCCGTTCCTTGGGCATGCCGAATATGTCTGTTATCTGCCACTCTCGATCAATGAGCACTGTTAACCTTGGGTAGAGCATTGGCGCAAGCTCCAGCGTACTACCGTCTGCTGAAGCGTTTCCTTTTAGCAGACTGATTTCTACAGGTAGTAGCCCGTCAGCCTCGCGTCGACCGTAACGGTGTCTGACTACTAGATTAAACGCAGCCTTGAAGTCAACCGGTTTACCTAGTTCAGAAGCGGACTCGTAAACTCTGCCGGTGATGACGGCGTCAATCTTATAATCGCGTACTTCCCGAGGAACGAAAGCGAACTTGATCGATACCTTGGCACTGCCCGGTGCCGTAGTCTCGCTGCTAGCAGGTGCAAGACACAGGAAAAACAAACTTTCGACTAGACAAAACAGCAATGCCGCACGTTGCACAGAAGACTCCCCTTTGTATTATTCGCTGCTGGGGGCATGATACCCCTGGGTACGGCAGGGGTCAAGCTCTTGAGCTGCGTAAATAGGTTAAACACTTGTAAAGCCAGCCCAACGCCACGGACACTAACTCGCTATCACGATGCGGTGCACCTACCAGCAGACCCTAATGGGTCAGCTTGACTTGTATCGCCGACGGTAAGATAATGTTAGAAGGAAGACCGCAATGTCCGAAAGCATGTCCCACCGCAAAAGAGTCCACGATGCCCTGCTGAACCCTGACCTCCAAACAGCTTTAGCCCGAGCTGCGCGCTCGTACAAGTTGGCTCGCGAACAGTGCATGCGAAACTTCGACTTCGAGCGAGCTCGAGCGCAACTCCGCGCTGTGAAAGAACGCTGCGTGCCCGACCTGCACAGGCTTTTCTCACGATTCAAAGAAGAAGCTGCAGAGGTGGGAGCTGCAATCTACGAGGCAAATGACGGGAGCGATGCAGCCCAAATAGTGGCGCGCATTGCCCAAGAGCACGATGCCCACCTAATCGTGAAGTCTAAGTCCATGTTGACGGAGGAAATTTGTCTTAACGACAAGCTTATAAATCGGGGGCTAAGCGTTGTTGAGACTGATCTTGGTGAGTGGATTATACAGCTCGCAGGTGAAAAGCCTTCTCACTTCACGATGCCGGCAATGCATAAGACCCGCGAACAAGTCGCAGAGTTGTTCTCACGCGTTTTGGGTGAACCAGTCTCTGCTGACATACCGACACTAGTCAAGGTAGCTCGCAGAGCACTTCGCCGGGCCTTTTTAGACGCAGACATCGGCATATCTGGCGCGAACATAGCGATTGCCGAGAGCGGAACAGTGGTAATAGTTTCCAACGAAGGAAACGCCCGACTTGTCACCACCCTTCCCCCGGTTCACATCGTTCTTGTCGGCTACGAAAAACTAGTTGAGACGCTAGACGATGCCGCGTGCACGCTAAAGCTCCTGGCTCGGTGTGCAACAGGTCAGAAGCAAACTGCCTACGTTTCGCTTATAACTGGTCCGAGCCGCACGACGGATATAGAGAAGACTCTTACGCTAGGCGTTCATGGACCGACTGAAGTCCACATCATATTTTTAGATAACGGCCGAATGGAAATGGCGGCTGATTCCGAATTACGCGAGGGTCTGTATTGCATAAAGTGCGGCGCGTGTCTCAACTTATGCCCCGTTTACAACTCAGTCGGAGGACATGTGTTTTCCAATACGTATATGGGCGGCATCGGCGCAGTGCTCACTGCGTATCACGAAGGACTGGAAGCCGCTGAAGACACACTCTCTCTGTGCTCCGGTTGCGGAGCGTGTGCGGAAGTATGCCCGGTGGGCATCGACGTGCCGAGGATGATATTAGAACTTCGTCGGCGAGTAGTAGAAAAGCACGGGATGGCTATGCCTGTAAGAGTAGGCTTGTCTCTTATTAGGCATCCGCACGTCCTCCGCGGAACAACGAAGCTGGCACGGACACTACAACCACCGTTTCTTCAGTCCGACGGCACCTTCCGCAGCCTACCTGTTATATCAGAACTCCTTGCTGGCAAGCGGTTTCCGGGCTTGGCAAAAAGCTTTCTGCGGGAGATATTGCCTGATGCGCAAAACGAATCAAGCAGTCCGCGCGTAGCACTTTATGCTGGATGTCTGATCAATTTTGTATACCCAGAAATCGGGGAAGCCATATCAAATACCGTGACTCGATTGGGGGCAGCTTTGCTTTTTCCGGTGGAGCAATCTTGCTGCGGCGCACCAGCGCTTTACCTAGGCGATTTCGGCACAGTTCGCAAACTTGCAGTTGATGCTATCCAAGTTTTCGGCCGCTTGTCGGTTGACTATGTGGTGACAGGCTGTCCTACATGCGCAGCTATGCTCAAATATCGTTTCCCTAATTTGCTGAAAAATACTCATTGGTATGAACGCGCTCTTGAGTTGTCTCGTAAAGTTGTAGATTTTTGTCAGCTGATCAGCAATATTGCTCCGAGCTATGTCAGCGCCCATGACGTTGAATCGAGCAAGAAAGTAGCCTATCACAGCCCGTGCCACCAGAGGCGCACTCTAAAAACGTCGGAGCTTTCGACCGGCCTACTTGCAGCCTCCGGTTTCTCGCTCGTTGATATGCCGGATGCGAACGAGTGCTGCGGCTTCGCAGGCACTTATACTCTCGAGCAGCCGGCAATTTCCGCTGCCATTCTTGATAGAAAGCTCGACGCGATACTGGTATCGAGCGCCGATATTGTTGCTACAGATTGTCCCGGCTGCATAATGCAGATCCGAGGTGGACTTGCCACTAGGGGAAGTTCCATAGAAGTTTTTCACAGTGCCCAATTGTTGGTCGAACGATTCTACTAGTCAAATGGCGTACTCTGACCTGCGAGATTTCATTTCCAAACTGGAAAATGAAGGCGAACTTGTTCGCATCAGACACCCTGTTAGTCCTGAACTAGAAGTGACAGAAATCACAGACAGGGCAGTAAAATCTGGCGGTCCGGCTCTTTTCTTTGAAAATGTTGTCGGCTCAGATGTACCGATACTCACGAACCAATTTGGAACAATGCGCCGAATGGCGCTGGCTCTCGGTGTAGACGACATCGACAGCATAGCCCGAGAAATCGAATCGATGCTCAACGCTGAGCTGCCTGGAAGTTTTCTCGAGAAACTCAAAGCGCTGCCAAAGTTGGCACGGCTGGCCAAGGCATTTCCGAAAACGGTTCGCTCGGCTCCTTGTCAGGAGGTTGTGAAAGAAGGTTCCGAAGCAAGTTTGGGGTTCCTCCCGATACTCAAGTGCTGGCCCGGCGATGGAGGGCGCTTCATTACGCTTCCAATGGTTTTCACCAAGGACCCGAAGACTGGATCCAGAAACGTGGGCATGTACCGGATGCACGTTTATGATGAGCAAACCACAGGAATGCACTGGCATGTACACAAGGTAGGCGCACGCCACTACGCGGAGTATGAACGGCGGAACCAAAGGATGGAGGTGGCCGTAGCACTCGGAGGCGATCCGGCTATTACCTATGCCGCTACTGCCCCCCTCCCCGAAGACTTTGATGAAATGATCTTTGCAGGCTTCTTGCGGAAAGAACCCGTTCGGTTAGTAAAGTGCAAGACTATTGATCAAGAAGTTCCTGCTGATGCTGAGATCGTTTTAGAAGGTTATGTCGACCCTCACGAACGACGCCTAGAAGGTCCGTTCGGAGACCATACAGGTTATTACTCCCCCAAGGAATACTATCCTGTTTTTCATATTACGTGTATAACACATCGCCGTGATCTGATCTATCCCGCGACCGTTGTTGGGAAACCCCCGATGGAAGACTGTTTCCTAGCAAAGGCAACGGAAAGGATTTTCCTGCCCTTGCTGCGTGCTCAACTGCCGGAGATAGTCGACATTAACTTGCCAATAGAAGGAGTATTTCATAATCTGGCTTTTGTTTCTATCCGGAAGCGTTATCCCATGCAGGCTCGAAAGGTGATGCATGCCCTTTGGGGGTTGGGGCAGATGATGTTTACCAAAATCTTGGTGATATTAGATGAAGATGTGGATGTGCAGAATACCGCAGAAGTTTTGTGGCGCATTGGAAGCAACGTGGATCCCAAAAGAGACGTAGTATTCGTAGAAGGTCCGGTAGATGCTCTTGATCACGCGTCTCCCCAACCGCTGCATGGCTCCAAAATGGGGATAGACGCTACAAGGAAACTTCGAGATGAAGGACATCCACGCCAATGGCCCGAGCAAATATCGATGGACCCACGTATTGTAGCCCGAGTAGATGCAATATGGGAGGAGTTGGGTATTGGATAAACAAAAGCGCTTATTTGTCGCTCTGACAGGAGCAAGCGGGATGGTATACGCGCGGCGGCTACTGCAGGTGCTCCCTCAAATTTACGATCGAGTCTACGTGACAGCCTCCGACAACGCACTGGATATTATGCGGAGTGAACTGTCTGTACAAAACCTTGAGGACTTAGTTCCCCAGCTTGAACAGTTAAAGTTTCAACTATTATCTTATACCGACCTACATGCTCCGCCTGCGAGCGGCTCGCATGAGTACGATGGTACGGTAGTGGTTCCATGTTCCGCTGGTGTGGCAGGTCGTATAGCTGCCGGCGTGTCGAACGACCTCGTCACTAGAGCAGCCGACGTTTGCTTGAAAGAGCGTCGAAAAGTAGTGCTAGTACTCCGTGAAACGCCGCTTAGCCTTATCCATATTCGAAACTTAGCCGTGCTCGCGGAAGCGGGCGCAGTCGTGCTTCCTGCTTCACCCGCTTTCTACAATAAGCCAAAAAGCGTGGACGATCTCGTCGACTATATTGTCGACAAGATTCTCTGTGCGTTGGACGCCGGAGTGAGGTTGACTCAGGAATGGTGCGAACAATAGTTCAGCCTCTACAAAAGCTTCTGACCGTCTTAGAGATGATTAAGTTTGAGCACACTGTCTTTGCTCTGCCGTTTGCACTGGCGTCTGCACTGGTGGCTGCTAACGGCCTGCCAAGTCGGCGCACGCTTGCCTTAATATTGCTAGCCATGGTTGGGGCGCGAACTGCCGCAATGGCTTTTAATAGGATTGCCGACTTGTATTATGACGCGCTGAATCCCAGAACGGCAAATAGGGCACTGCCCAAAAGACTCGTTTCGGTCGGTACGGCGTGGGCACTTGTCGTAGGAGGGTCTGTCGTTCTTGTCGCCGCGGGTTATTTGTTGAACCCGCTCGCCTTTGCCTTATCACCAGTAGCCTTGGCTGTAGTGATAGGCTATTCATACTCAAAGCGCTTCACAAGTCTTTCCCATCTGTGGTTAGGGCTTGCCCTGGGCATCGCACCGGTTGGTGCCTGGATCGCGGTGACAGGCGAAATTGGATTTCCATCTTTGGTGTTGAGCGCAGCTGTAATTTTGTGGACGGCAGGCTTTGACATAATATACGCGCTGCAAGACGTAGAATTTGACAGGCGCTACGGTCTTTTCTCGCTGCCAGCAAAAATAGGCCCTGCAAGAGCGTTGTTGATGTCGAGGCTGTTACATATAGGAGCGGCGGTTTTCCTGGTATCGTTTGGACTTCTGTGCGGACTTGGAGCTTGGTACTATATTGGCGTTGCTCTGGCTGCCTTCTCGCTCTTGTATGAGCAGAGCATCGTGTCGGCCAATGATCTGAGTCGGGTCAACGCTGCATTTTTCAATGCAAACGGTGTGGTCAGCCTAGCAGTACTCATGTTTGTTGCTTTGGATCTATATGCACGATGATAGAGCGGATGCTAGAAAACAGCGATGTGAGCGACATACTACAGCGCGCGCTGGACGGCGAGAGGCTCGGCCTTGACGACGGCATACGACTCTTACAGTCCAAAAACTTAGCTGCCATCGGAGCCGTAGCCAACATCGTTCGGTGGAGGCTCAATGGCAGCCGCTCGTATTACATAGTCAACAGGCACATCAACTACACTAATGTCTGCAAGAACAAGTGTCGATTCTGTGCGTTCTACAAATCTCCCGATGACCCGACAGCTATCAGAATGTCGATTTCGGAGGTCTCGGACCGTGCAGCTCAAATGTACGACCAAATCAAATTCACGGAGCTGCACATAGTCGGCGGTTGCGACCCAGATTTGCCGTTTGATTACTACACGAATTTGCTTTCCTCGCTCAAATCGAGGTTCCCAACTGTTCACCTGCAGGCGTTCACGGCAGTGGAAATTGCTCACATTGCTGAAGCCGGCCGTATGACTGTGAAGGAGGCTCTTAAAATCCTACGGGAGTCAGGTCTCGACTCCATACCTGGCGGGGGAGCCGAAGTCTTTTCAGCTAGAGTGCGCTCAGCACTGTGTCCTAGCAAGCTTCCGCCGGATAAATGGCTGGAAGTGATGCGAGAAGCCCATTCTCTTGGTATCCGAAGCAACGCGACTATGCTTTACGGCCACATTGAAACCGATGCTGAGCGTGTTGAACACTTGATCAAACTGAGAGATCTTCAAGACGAGACCCACGGGTTCATGGCTTTCATACCATTGAAGTTTCACATTGAAAACACAGATATCAACCAGGGATTGCGCAGGCAAAGCTCAACCGATGATCTCAAGCTATTCGCCATATCCCGATTGATACTCGACAATTTCCCTCACATAAAAGCGTTCTGGATAATGCTGGGTGTCAAGCTTGCCCAGATTGCATTGAGCTTTGGTGCCGATGATTTCGATGGTACCGTCGTTGAAGAACACATAACGCACAGTGCCGGTGCGAAAACACCAGAGTACCTCACACCTCAGGAAATACGCGATTTGATTTCAGAAACCGGCACCGTGCCTGTGGAGCGCGATACTCTGTACAACGAGGTAACACGTGATGAAACTGGGATGCCTGCCTTACTTAAACGTTAGACCTTTGGTTTACCACCTGGAGCACGGCGGGCTTCCGGACAACTGGGAGTTGGTTTATGCGCCACCGTCACAGTTGGCAAGAATGCTTGCATCGCGGGAGATAGCGGCTGCGCCGGTTTCCAGTTATGCTGTGTTGGCGAATCCACATCTTGATATATGTCCGGGCATTTGTATCAGTTCCGACGGTCCGGTCAAGAGCGTCTTGATGTTTTCTCGGGTAGAGATTGAGGAAGTAAGAACCGTTGCCCTTGATACAAGTAGCCTCTCTGGCACGAATATGCTAAAGATAGTCCTTGCAGAGGTTTATGATGCGCATCCGGAGTTTCGACATACGCCACCCGAAAATGCTTCCCAAGCTCTCGAGACCTCGGACGCACTTCTTCTTATTGGCGACGCCGCGATGTTATATCCCAAGGTAGGGCTTAGGGTTCTGGATATCGGCGAAGAATGGAAGAAACTCACTGGGCTGCCTGCAGTTTTCGCGCTATGGGCCGGAATAGATTTGTCACCTAAGTTGGTTGACATTCTGCAGCATAGTCGTGACGAGGGCATGCGCAGAATCGAATGTATTGCCCGCGATGAGGCAATTCGTCTTGAGTTGCCTTACGAAGTTTGTCTCGATTACCTAGCGAGCACAATCAGGTACGATCTGGGAGAACGCGAACTCTTGAGTCTGGAAGTGTTCCGCGAAAAATGTCTTCGGCAAGGCCTTCTTGACGATCTTACCTGTCGAAGAACAGAGATTCTAACGAGATGAAAGCCACCACCAGACAGATATTGCGCAAAGCGACAATAGGCGGTCGCATAACTTCGGAAGAAGCCCTTGCGCTCTTTGAAGATGCTCCTTTGCCCGAGCTGGCGTGGGCTGCTGACCAGATACGCCAGTCTAAGCATCCGGAGGACATCATAACCTATGTGATCGATAGGAACATCAACTACACAAACGTGTGCATCTCAGGATGCGCATTCTGCGCCTTCTACAGACCACCAGGACATCCAGAATGCTTCGTTCTTCCAAAATATGTAATGCTCAATAAGATTCGAGAGGCGGTTGAACTGGGTGCCACGCAGATCCTTATGCAGGGCGGTCTGCATCCGGACTTAGATATAACTTATTTCGAATCGTTGTTTAGTGAGATAAAACGTAGCTACGATGTGCATTTACACAGTCTATCCGCTCCTGAGATTGTTCACATAGCCCAGGTATCCGGTCTGTCGATTCGTGAAACGCTTGAACGGCTACAGAACGCCGGGCTCGATTCATTGCCTGGCGGAGGAGCCGAGATACTAGTTGATTCCGTGAGGAGGAAGTTTAGTCCTAGGAAGTGCACGGTTGCCGAGTGGTCGGAGGTTATGCGGACTGCTTCAGAGCTCGGCATGAAAGCAACAGCCACAATGGTTTTCGGAATGGGAGAGTCATTTTCGGACCGTGTGGCTCATCTGGCACTTGTTCGCAACCTGCAAGACGAAAAGGGAGTATTCACGGCATTTATACCTTGGACGTATCAGCCTGGTAATACTGCCCTAGGAGGAAACAGTCCAGGCGGTCACGATTACCTGCGCACGCTAGCAATATCCAGAATCTATCTGGACAACATCGACAATATACAAGCGTCGTGGGTCACGCAAGGAGACGCAATTGCCGAACTTGCTCTGCGCTTTGGAGCGAACGACATAGGCAGCACTATGATAGAGGAAAACGTTGTAGCCGCAACAGGCGTCTCTTACAAGATGGACCAAAGAATGCTTATAGAGGTTATACAAAGGGCTGGTTACAAAGCAGCGCAGCGTAACACTCTTTACAAAATCTTACGAACACACAACGAGTAAGAAATGAACAATGCAACCTAAAGCATGTCTTGCTATCATTGCAGGAAGCCAAGGATTTAGATGGTTAGATAAGCTTGGTAAGCAGGCTGATCGGATTGGTCCTGTGACGACGCCTTTCGGCAACTCCGCCCCCATATATAGCGTCGCCTTCAGCAGACAGGACATATTACTGCTCTTCCGCCACGGTGAGCACGGCTACGAGGTATCGGCACCGTTTGTAAACTACCGTGCCAACATCTGGGCGCTCAAGGAATTAGGAGTGGAGAGAATAATTGCGTGGTCGGGTCCAGGCGCAATAGATCGGAGCATATCTGTTGGCGAGCTAGTTGTCCCAGACGACGTCATAGACGAAACTCGCCGAAGACCCGGCACATTCTACGAAGGGCTTGGCATCGGTTTCATCCGTCAGAATCCTGTATTTTGCCCTGAGATTGCAGCTCAACTAAAACGAGCTGTGATTGAAAAACAAGGACACTGCCGCGATGGCGACGTCTACGTCTGCACTGAAGGACCTCGCCTTGAGACGGCGGCCGAAATTCGCAAGATGGCACTTTGTGGCGGGACACTCGTCGGTATGACTCTTTGCCCGGAAGTATTCCTTGCCCGTGAGCTTGAAATGTGTTACTGTCCTGTATGTTACGTGTCGAACTACGCTGAGGGCGTAACAGAACGTCCTTATACTGCAGGCGAGCTATTCGAAGGAATGCTGACGGCAGAGGAAAAGGCAAAGGTGGACGCTGCGATTGTCCTTCTTCCAGAGATCATCTTAGAAGCATTCGCCGGTTTATCTGATGAACGCACGTGTCCGTGCTGCCAGTCGATGGAACGCTACAGAATGCGTGGCGACATTGGAGACGACTGGCATACTTGGATCAACAAGTCGACATAGGTTTCCAGGCCGGCTGCACTTTTCGGCAAGACATTCATTCTTGTTATTCGATAGGCACATCACTACGCCAGGGAGTCTTTACAGCACTTATGAACATACTGGTTACAAATGACGATGGCATACACGCTGAAGGCCTTCTCGCACTCAAAAGCGCTCTTGAGAGATCGGGTAAAGTTTATGTGGTCGCGCCTGACAGGCCGCGAAGTGCATGCGGTCATTCGATTACTCTTCACAAGCCATTAAGAGCAGATGAAGTAAGACTGCGCGATGGGAGCACCGCGTACGCCAGCAACGGCACACCTTCTGACTGTGTGAGCCTAGCGCTGCTTGGCTTGATCGAAGAACCTATAGATCTCGTTGTTGCCGGAATCAACCGCGGACCGAATTTGGGCTGGGACCTCACGTATTCCGGAACGGTATCAGCAGCTATGGAAGGTGCGATCATGGGAGTTCAGTCATTTGCGATATCTGTGACTGCGGACAGGACAGATGTAGACTACACCCCGACCGCGAGCTTTGCTGCGTGGCTTGCAGCGCTCCTACAAGAACAACGGCTACCAGCTGATACCCTTCTTAATGTCAATGTACCCGCGCTGCCAATTGACCAGATAAAAGGAGTCCGAATCACGCGGCAAGGACAGCGAAGATATACGGGAAACGTTGTCAAACGTCTTGACCCCTCTGGCAGGGCTTATTACTGGCTGGGAGGAGACACTGTCGTAGACAAGCTTGACGAAGGTACCGACGTCAAAGCGATAGCAGACGGCTATATTTCGGTAAGCCCAATTCACCTTGATCTGACAGATTACAACACTCTCAGGGAAATGTTCTCTTGGGGTATTCAGAACTTCGATGTCCGAAATCTGGGCTGAGAGAGTGTCTCACCTATATGCGATGATGCAAAGCTGTGCTTTGTGTCCTCGTCGATGCGGCGTAGATAGGACCAAGGGACAGTTGGGTACATGCGGCATAGGTGCTGAGGCAGTCGTTTCAAGTTATGGTTCGCACTTTGGGGAGGAATCCGTGCTGGTCGGCCGATTTGGCTCCGGTACGATCTTCTTTGCTGGCTGTAATCTGAAATGCGTCTTCTGTCAAAACTACGACATCAGCCAACTCCGACGTGGAACCATTGTATCCACAGACGAATTGGCTAGCATGATGCTCCAGCTCGCCCAACGCGGATGTCACAACATTAATCTTGTTACGCCTACCCATCAAATCGCTCACATAGCTGAAGCGCTAAAAACAGCTCGCGAAATGGGCTTGAAGTTGCCCGTGGTTTACAATTGTGGCGGATATGAGTCGGTGGATGTTCTCACACTGCTCGATGGTATTGTGGACATATATATGCCGGATATAAAATACGGCGACAACGAGGCTGGGGAAAAGTATTCCGGCGTTCCCGATTATTGGGACAGGTGTCGAGAGGCTGTCCGCGAGATGCACCGGCAGGTAGGCGATCTGCAGGTTGTAAATTTCAACACTGAGACTGGCCGATCCATACTTCTTGCAACGAGAGGTCTATTGGTTCGGCACCTGGTTATGCCCAATAACGTTGCGCGCACCGAAAAAGTCTTGGAATTTCTCGCAGCCGAGATTAGCAAAGATACCTACATCAACATAATGGCCCAATATCGTCCTGAGTGGCACGCCTCCAGGTTTCCAGAGCTGAACCGACGCATAACTCGCGAGGAATACGTGGATGCTGTCCAAAAAGCTAGGCGCTTAGGACTTCATCGGTTTGCGGATTGACGGCTTAGAATATAGGAAATGCTTCGGGCTTCGCAGAAGCATAGAGGTGCAGGTGCGAGTGACTTGATAGGTCTGCACAAGCGCATACCGACAGGTAGCAATTATTTAGTTGCCGGATTAGGCGGTGCTCTCATTGCGCTCGCCTTAGCGTACGTTGCCTCTTACTTGCAGACCCGCTACGGCTTCGGTGTGGTTGGCACGAAGGGTAGCCTGGTGGTTGGACCGGAGGTCTTCGCGCGAGCCGGCCTCAATCTATACACCCTCCATCACATACTTTTGATCGGTGCCGGGCAGATCCGCGATGCGTTCGGCAATGTTATCCGAGTCAGCGCTTCTATTGCTCTCCCGCTCACCGTCTGGACCGTGCTTCCTCTGGCAGCTCTGCTGATTGGTGGATTTGCTGCAGGTACCCATAAGGCAAATGCAGGACGCGGGAGAGCGCTTGTGAGCGGACTTTGCTGTGGAATTATTTACGGCGTCACCTTGGGCTGTTTGGCACCGATCATGCGTGCGAAGCTAGACTTCTTTCTTCTTCCTGAGGTAGGTGGACTGGTTTCCAATCCGCCACCTGTTGATTTTCGTCCTTCTGCTATAAGCGCTGTGGTCAATGGATGCGGCTTCGGAATAGCTTTTGCAATGCTTGGCGCCCTTCTGGCAACTCGACATATTAGTCAGGCCAGTCGACGCGACAAGTGGTGGGTATGTGGAAAAGCCGTATTTGTGGTCGTGGTTGTGGCTCAGCTTTTGATCGGACTTGCTCTCCTCGGTTACATTGCATACGAGTCTGAACCAACTGAGGATTCCAACCAGCGAATTATGGAAATGCTGCCTGCGGCTTGCGGTCTTGCATATACTATGGCACACGGAGCGACTCTGCTCAGCAGTGTGGAATCGAGGTTTAGCGGTGGTCCTGTACAAAAGCCGTTTTATGCCCAAGCGGATTTGTACGGTGTCATCAAGAAGGGGAAAGATATCAAGCCGATACCACCTGTCGTACGGGTTGCGGCGTTAGTGTTTGTATTAGCAATTGGAGTCGCCGCCGGTCGGTTGGCTGTGAGATGGGGCTCAGCTGACGGTTCGCTGCCCACAGGCTTCCGCTGTGCTGTGCTACACACTGCCTACTTAGCACTGCTGCCACAGGTTTGCAGCTTGTTCTTGCATCAGTCCGATCCCGTTTCCTCCGTATCGATCTCAATCTCAGCATCGCTCGGGTGGCGGATTTGGGCTTCATTTGGCTGTATACTAACTGCTGCTGTGGCCGGCGCGCACTCGTATAGCAGAGGACGTCTGTCGGTAGAGTCGTTATGAACATCCGTAACTTCACAAACTACCATGTCGAAACTTTGATTCAAATGGCGGTCCAAGAGTTTCCTATCGATGGTTTGTCTGTGGAGATTAGATATTGTCCCAGAAACTCCCGTCGTTTCGCATCGGGAACCTACTATCGGCATACGAATGCGCGGCCGGACGGCCGACTAATCAGAATTCGGATTAATCGTTCGAACGTCTATCCTCTGTATGTCTGCTTTCGCACGTCTGAGTACTACAAGAAAAGAAATTCCTACGGGCAGGAAATTGCGTACCAGAGGCTAGTCACCGTTTCTTTCTCATCACCTGAGCACCTGATTTTGGCGATTTTTCTCCACGAGTTTTCCCATTATCTCGATCACCTGTCCGGCAGGAACGGCAGGTACAAGCAGACGAAAGCAGACAAGTTCGCGCTGCAGAAACTGAAGGAGCTAAGCATAGTACACGCGGATTAATCTATTAATCTCTTGTATGACATCTCAGCTAAGTCTTTGCTGTAGTCCAAGGAAGGGAAAATGGAGGTTTGGGGTATGGAGTATCGCCAGGGTGACGAGATTGAAGTTGTCATCGACAGGGAAGGATTGGGCATCGACCAGGGGGTTGGTCATTTGCCTGACGATACCTTGGTTGTCGTCGTCGGAGCTGGCGGTAGAATAGGACAGTCAGTTCAGGCAACTGTGATTGCGGTACAAAGGACTCCCCTTGGAGCATCGATATTGGCAGCCACTAAGAGTTGACCGCGCTATTTCGGAACGCTCTTGAGGTGGAAGTGTGGCCTGCGCGATGTCTATCCGCAGGGGGTCAGTGGTGGTTATGTCTTCCTACTCGCAAATATTTCTCGCAGCTCTCTCTCCCTCTCTGCCTTTATCATTGCAATCACGCTGTCTCCTGGGCGTAGTTTCGTGTCGGCGTGAGGAATCAAGGCGTGGTCATCGCGGATCACGGATATAATGAGCGTGTTAGGCGGCAGCTCCAACTGACCAATGCGCATCCCGGCTACTGGCGAATCCGGGGTGATATCGGCTTCGACGACCTCTATTTCCCCTCTTTTGAGCGCCGCGAGCGGGATTATTTGACTGGTCTCAATCTGCTGTTCGATGAGGTTGAATATTATCCTGGTGCTCGAGACCGTCTGGTCGATTCCAAGCTCCTGAAATAGCGCTTCATTCTTTGGGTCGTTCACTCGAGCGATAGTCCGAGGAACACCGAATTTGCGCTTCGCCATTTGGCATATAACCAAATTGTCCTCGTCGTCGCCCGTAACTGCTACTACAACGTTAGCTCGCCCCATCCCGGCCTCCGCCATCGAACGGACCTCGCAGCCGTCGGCGTGCATAACAATATCGCCTAGTTCTTCAGCGAGGGATTCTGCAGTCTTGCGGTCTTTCTCCATAACTAGCACCTCATGCCCTTCCTTCAGAAGTTGCTTGGAGAGGTAATACCCGACCTTTCCCGCACCTACTACGATCACATACATCGCGCTAGCGCCGCTCATGCTCGCCCTCCACAGAAGCGTTGGTGATGCCCAATCGTAGATACTCTTCGAATGTGCTGAATTTCCTGCCCAAGACTTTGTCTCGAATCAGCCCTGCACCGACGCACGTAGTGCACACTGTTTCTATGCCCAGCTCAGCGTAGGCAGCTGCACGTATGGGATCGTAAATCCGGGCGACAACCTTGGGAACCTTGAATCGCACCTTTGCCAACTGTACTGACATGATGTTGCGGTTGTCGCCGTTAGTCACTGCTATGAATGCGTCAGCACGGTCCAGTTCTGCGCGGCGTAGAGTGTCTTCGTCGATTCCGTTACCAATGATTGTTTTGCCGGAGAAATCCGATGACAACCGTCTGAAAGAATCTACGTTCTGGTCTATTATGGTGACGTCGTGTCCCTCACGGGACATCACGCTTGCAATAGTCGAACCGACTCGTCCACAACCAAGGATTACCACTTTCATCGCAGACACTTACCTCCGTTCCCTGGAGTCAGGCAATCAAATACCGCGGGTAGACTCCGGGGTTGCACTACACAGTGTACTCCTGCCCCAAACCAGTGTCAACACAATCGCTTTGCAAAGACCCAGCTGAGCACATTTTCGTTGACGCTTCGAGTGGACATGAGCTATAATTTTCTTCGAATATGACACACGAGCCGCCTATAATGGCCCCTGCACTCCGTCGAATGTGCTGCCCCAGCGAAGAGCAATATGTCGAGAGTTTGTTCTCATCGATTGCTTCTCGCTACGATCTGATCAACTCGGTCCTTAGTTTAGGCCTACACAAAGCGTGGCGCCGATTCGCTGTCTCACTGGCGCGTCTTTCACCGGGAAATAGCACGCTCGATGTTTGCTGCGGCACAGGGGATTTTGCTTTGGAATTGGCTAAGGCTGTAGGTTCCACGGGCACTGTAATTGCAATCGACTTTTCAGAGCCGATGCTCGAGATTGCGCGCCAAAAGGCTGATCGCGCTGGTTTATCGCAAATCGATTTTGTCAAGGCAGATGCTTGCGATCTCCCATTCGCTGACGACTCTTTCGACTGTGCGGTAGTAGGTTTCGGACTGCGGAATATAGCCGAATTTGGCAGAGCAATTGCTGAACTTAGCCGAGTGGTAAAGCCAGGCGGCCGTGTGATAAGCCTGGAGATATTCGGAATACGTACCACTTGGGCTTCCGCAATTTGGAAGCTTTACTTCAACGTCGCAGGCCCATGGGTGGCGCGCTTTCTGCGAGGGGACCCCCAAGCCTACACTTATCTACCACGCTCAGTCGAAAGCTTCGCAACACCTGAGGAGATGGCGCGGCAGTTCGAGACGCAGGGGCTGGAGAATGTAAGGTGGTATAAGCTGGCATGTGGTGCTGTGTGTGTACATCTAGGAACCAAGCCCTTAACTAAGAGCGCTCCGCCATGCGTCAGTTCAGAAAAACAGGACCAACAGAATTTCAAGGGATTTGAACGTGAATGAACGCTAGTGCATTGAACACCAAGAAAGAAGTAGTTTGTCCCAAGTGGATTATGCCAATTGCTGATGCTCTAAGTCGTGTCGAACAAACGATCGACTCGGCTACTAATTCCTCAGTTTATATAGCAAGTCAAATAAGCTCTTATGTATTTGCGGCGGGCGGAAAGCGGATCCGGCCGTGCCTGGTATTGCTCTCAGCTGGAATCAGCGGCGGCGACCTAGAAGCCGAAGAGGTTATCCGGATGGCGGCAGCTGTTGAGTTGATACACACAGCATCTCTTCTCCACGATGACGTTATTGATTCCGCGGTTGCTCGAAGAGGCGTGCACACTGCCAACGCAGTATGGGGAAATACGATTAGCGTGCTAGGAGGAGATTTTCTGCTGTCAAAGGCCTTCTGTCTATTGGGAGACATAGCGGGTAACGAAGTAATATCTGTGTTATCGCGTGCTGCAGTGGCGATGACCGAAAGCGAATTACTGCAATCCATATGTGAGAACGACATAGACTTGTGGCGCAGCGAGTATTGGCGCATAATTCGCGGGAAGACAGCTTCCCTTATGGGCGCCTGCTGTGAGAGTGGAGCAATCCTGGCACGTGCGAGTGACGTTGCGCGATCAGCACTGCGCGCGTACGGCGAGAGCTTAGGTGTAGCATTTCAGATTACTGACGACCTTCTTGACATAGCAGGCGATCCTGCTATAACCGGAAAACAAATTGGTTCTGACCTTGCTAACGGAAAGTTTACCTTGCCAGTCCTACTAGCTTTAAAACGTAAGGACTTTCCACGCGAGCTGCTCAGCAAAGACAGGATCCCTATTGAACAGGCGCGCCGAATAGCTGAGTTTGTCGTTCAGTGTGGCGCAGTAGCAGAAGCAAAGCAAGTTGCTGAAAAAATCGCTGCACAAGCCCGTGGGGCTTTGAACATCTTCGAACAATCGCCCTACAAATGCGCTCTGGAAATCTTGGCGTCTTCCGTTGTAGCCAGAGAATTCTAGCAGTGGATTGTTATTGTAGGATGTGTAATTCTACACGTGACGTAGGCGCTTCTTGAGTCGAATCAGGGCCTCTCGAGCTTTGGTATAGTTCGGATCAATCTGAAGAGCCTTTTCGTATTCGTACTCAGCTTCGGTAGGGATACCAGTGGCTTCATAAGCTTGAGCAATGTTGTAGTGAATACTGGCTACCTCGGGCGCAATTTGTTCAGCCCGTTTGAAAGCACCTATTGCCGTGTTGAAGCGTCCTTTGGCAGCGTAAGCAGCGCCGAGATAATTGAACGCCTTATAGTTGTTTTGGTCGAGTCTGGTGGCTACTTCAAGCTCCTCAATAGCTTTGTCGCAATCGCCTGCTTTAAATGCCTCCACTCCGCGTCGAAAATGCTCTTCAGCTTCTGTCATATGTACCACCGCTCCTTCAGGATTTTAAGGTGGTTCCGACGTCCGTGCAGAAAGTATATTCTGCTGGGTGATTGCTGTCAAGGTGGCATGCGCGTGATCCGCACCCAAGTTGCTTCCTATCACCAGACCATTCCTCCAGCCGGATTCAGCCTGTGTGACGCACAACTTTCTCCTAGAACGATGAATGCACCCTGCAGGTACGTCCCGCTGTGTTGCGCCGTCCGGTAAAAAGGAATTATAATACCGCCTGGTCTCGAACAACATCCGTTCTCAATAAGGTTATTCCATTAAAAACCAAAGGCGGAGGGTATCATCATGAAGATTGGTGTGTTCACTGTGCTCTTTCAGCAAAAACCCTTGGAGGAAGCCCTGGACTACATAGTCGATTCCGGTGTGGAAATGGTAGAGTTGGGCACGGGCAATTATCCGGGCAATGCCCACTGTGACCCGGATCGGCTGTTGGGCAACAAGACAGCTCAAAAGGAATTATTGAATGCAATCGAGTCTCGTGGGCTGGCGATCAGCGCACTGTCGTGCCATGGCAATCCGCTGCATCCGAATCGCGAATTCGCTAAGGCTCATCACGAAGTTCATCGCAAAACGGTTCAGCTTGCCAGTGAGCTAGGGGTCGGTGTGGTGATAAACTTTTCGGGGTGCCCCGGTGACGGTCCAAACGCTTCGAAACCGAACTGGGTAACTTGCGCTTGGCCTCCAGACTATGCTGAGATCCTCGAGTGGCAGTGGAATGAGTGTGTAATCCCTTACTGGCGAGAGGAAGCGAAGTTTGCCAAAGACCACAACGTAAAGATTGCATTTGAAATGCATCCCGGATTCTGTGTCTACAATGTCGAAACTCTTCTGAAACTCCGCGACGCGTGCGGAGAAGTGTTGGGTTGTAATTTCGACCCCAGTCATCTTTTCTGGAATGGCGTGGACCCGTGTGCTGCTATTCGAAAACTCGGCGACGCCATATTCCACGTTCATGCAAAGGACTGCAGAATCGACCCTCTAAACACTGCTATCAACGGATGCAACGACACCAAGCCATATAGTGACGAGATCAATCGCAGCTGGATCTTCAGAACTGTAGGTTACGGACACGACTATCAGACATGGAAAGATATAGTAAGCAACCTCAAGATGGTAGGGTATGACTACGTACTCTCCATCGAACACGAGGACAGTCTGATGTCGGTCAACGAGGGCTTCCAGAAGGCTGTGTCGTTCCTCAAGGAGGTTACGATCTCGGAGAAAGCCGGAGAAATGTGGTGGGCGTAGTATGGATAAATGGGTGTTCTTGAATGGCGAGTTTGTGCCGAGCGAGCAGGCACACGTGCACATATATGACCACGGCTTTCTGTACGGCGACGGTGCATTTGAGGGAATAAGGGCATACAATGGTCGAGCTTTCAAGCTAAAGGAACACATTGAGCGCCTCTACAACTCCTTGAAGGCTCTGTGGATAGAGATGCCCTATGGACCAGAGCAATTCTGCGCAAACGTGGAGGAATTGCTACGTCGAAATGAGGTCAAGGACGGCTACATCCGCGTGACCGTAACGCGCGGCGTTGCCTTGGGTCTCGATCCGCGGAATATAACTACGCCTCCGACAGTGGTTATCTCAACCGACAAACTGTCACTGTACCCAAAGTCAATGTACGAGAACGGTCTGGATGTTGTAACTGTGGCGACGCGGGTGGCAAATCCGCAAGTGTTGGAGCCGCGCATCAAGTCTCTGGGCAAATACCTGTGCAACGTTCAGGCGAAAATTGAGGCGAACCAGGTCGGCGCTGGGGAAGGACTGATGCTTACCGAAGATGGATACGTCGCCGAATGTACCGGCGACAACATCTTCTATGCCAAGGGCGGAGTAGTATACACACCGCCGGCGTATTTGGGAATCTTGGAAGGGATCACAAGGCGCACGGCGATGGATCTTCTCGAAGGAATGGGCATCAGTGTAGTTGAGAAGATTTTCACTCGGTTTGACCTTTACACGGCGGACGAGGCATTCCTGACAGGCACTGCTGCTGAGGTGGTTCCTATGGTCAAGCTTGATGACAGACGCATCGGCGATGGCAAACCCGGTCCCATCACCAAGAAACTCGAAAAAGCCTTCAGGGACTACATTGAAAGCGGCGATTGGTAGCAGCTAGATCTTCGGATTTGCTAAAGCTACGCACGCCATAGCATAAAATAAGGCGTAAAGCACGATGCAAAATCGCAATTGCGAGTTTTGCGGTACGAAAAAGGCAGAGGTCTTGATCGTGCGCGCACGCGAAGGTATGGTTGATCATACTGTTCTTTGCAACGAATGCGTGCGCGAGCGTTCACGAGTGCTTGCCTGTCACTGTCTCGACTTAAAAAACGTGCTTGAAGCTGTAGAAGAAACAAAATGTGCAGACCGGTCAAAAGAAGGATGCAAGGTGTGTGGGGCAGTGATCAGCGAGATAACTGAAGCTGGTCGGCCCGGCTGCCCCAACTGCTACGACCACTTCAATCCCGCCCTGATGAAGCTGATAGCAGATATTCAGAACCACACATGTCACGTCGGGAAGACACCACTGGAGTGAAATCCGGTTTGCCACTTTTGCCCGAGTGGGTTCGCGGAGTAGATTCAGACGCGGATGTTGTCGTTTCCAGCCGTGCTCGCCTAGCTAGAAATCTTGCGGCCTACCCGTTTCCTTGGCGCGCTTCGGAAGATGTGCTCAACGTTGTTGCTTGCAAGATCCGATCAGCGTGTAGAGAACTTGCAGTCCGCCTTCCCGGTTTGAAAACCTACGCTATAGAAAAACTCAATTCCACGCAGAAGAGTTTCCTTGTGGATGCGCATCTTGCTAGCGCAGAGCAAGTATACGCAGGCTCGTACCGGTTCCTCGTGTTGGAGCCGTCTGGAATCTTTTCAATGATGGTCAATGAGGAGGACCATATCCGCCTTCAGGTAATACGCTCCGGTTTGAAGCTTCGAGAAGCGTGGCAAATGGCAGACTGGGCTGACGATGTGCTTGCGAGTCGACTCGATTTCGCGTTTTCTACCCAACTTGGTTACCTTACTGCGCATGTATCTAACGTCGGCACCGGATTACGGGTCTCTGCTCTGATGCACCTTGCGGGTCTCGCGAAAACCGGTAAGCTTGATCGGCATCTGCGTGCAGCATCTGATCTGGCGGTAACAGTTAGAGGAGCATTCGGGGAAGCAAGCAGACCTGCAGCAGATATGTACCAGGTGTCCAATGAAATAACTCTCGGAATACCTGAGACGGAGATCGTGGAGCGAGTGCGCTCTGTAACCGAATACCTTTTGTGCCAAGAGCGCAAAGCAAGGAACAAGCTATTAGAGACCGCCAAGACTCAAATCGCGGGTGATGCTGAGTCAGCTCTAAAACGGTTGTCCAGCGCTATGTCGCTTAGCACCTGTGAAGCATTTGACTTGATATCGAAGTTGAGACTAGCAATTTCGCTGGAACTTATGTCTAGTTGTAATCTCACGACGGCCAACGAGCTCCTTCTGGGAGTTCAAACTGTGGCAGGCGATGATGCGTCAGCTAAGATTGAGAGAGCTCGCATTATGCGCACAAGGCTCAAGTATGGCACAAGCAAAATGTGAATAAAATTATACGTCGCTGTCGGTGTGAGTGGTTAGGTTTTGAGAACGGGCTGGCAGTGAGTGACATTGGCTTGGCATGATTAGCTTTAGAGAAGAGCATTTGAGACACGTCTTATTGTATAATGGAATTGAGGGTAGAGAACCCTCCGTCAAAGAGAGCCGTATATAAACTAAAAGCGGCTGGCGGATCCTATAGTAAAGGGGGGTAGAGTATGTGGCAGCGATTTACGGAGCGCGCGCGTAGAGTCGTGTTCTTCGCGCAAGAAGAAGCGGGCAGGCTCGGCGAGAACTATGTGGGCACTGAACACTTGCTTCTGGGTCTTGTGCGAGAAACCGACAGCGTGGCGGCAAGAATCCTCGACAGAATGGGCGTAAGCCTGAACAGAATTCGCTCAGAGATAGAGCGGCAGGTGACACGAGGCGACGGCCGTTTAGGACAGGATATGCAACTTACACCAAGGGCCAAACGAGTAATAGACCTTGCGTACGACGAAGCACGTAGCCTGAACAACAACTACATCGGCACTGAACACCTGTTGCTTGGACTGATTCGCGAGGGAGAAGGGCTTGCAGGCCGCGTATTGCAAAAGCTTGGCGTAGATTTGGAACGCACGCGCCGCGAAGTAATGGCTCTCCAAGAAGGAGACGCGCCATCAACTTCATCTCAGCGCCACCGCTCTCGAACCCCCACCCTGGACGAGTTCGGAAGAGACTATACCGAACTTGCCCGACAAGATAAGCTGGATCCGTGTATAGGTCGTGATAACGAGATTGAACGTGTTATACAAATACTCTCTCGCCGCACGAAGAACAACCCGTGTCTCATAGGTGAACCTGGTGTCGGCAAGACTGCTATCGCGGAGGGTCTAGCCCAGAGGATCGTAAGTGGAGACACCCCGGAGACCCTGCGCGATAAGCGGATTGTTGCGCTCGATTTGGCCGGATTGGTCGCTGGAACGAAGTACCGAGGCGAGTTTGAAGAACGAATGAAACGAGTAATGGAAGAGGTTCGCAAAGCTGCAGGCGAAGTGATCCTCTTCATTGACGAGCTGCACACATTGGTAGGTGCGGGAGCTGCCGAAGGAGCAATAGACGCCTCCAACATTTTGAAGCCGGCCCTGGCACGCGGCGAGCTGCAGTGCATCGGCGCTACTACAATGGACGAGTATCGCAAGTACATTGAGCGCGATGCAGCACTCGAAAGGCGATTCCAACCAATTCAAGTAAGGGAACCCACGGTTGAAGAAACAATAGAAATTCTCCGAGGTCTGCGCGACCGGTATGAAAAGCACCACTCGGTTACAATCGAGGAATCGGCGCTGATCTCGGCGGCTCAATTGTCTTCGCGCTACATTACCGACCGTGCCCTCCCTGATAAAGCGATCGATCTGATAGACGAAGCTGCATCGCGAGTTCGATTGAGACTTTCGATGCCTCCAGCGGAGCTTCGAGCAGCCAAGCAAGAGCTTGCTAAGCTGCGCGCCGAATTGGAATCTGTTCCTGCAAACTCGAATTACGACCGCGCTCTCGAACTTAGATCTCGTGAGAGGGAGTTACTAGATAACATAGCCGAGCTCGAAGAACGCTGGGAAGAGGAGCGCAAGAACCTGCCGACGGTGGTCAACGAGGACGAAATAGCTCACATAGTCTATTCTTGGACAGGCATTCCTGTTTCTAAACTGGTAGAGGGTGAAACTGCCAAGCTCCTCAAGATGGAAGATGTGCTTCACGGCCGTTTGGTGGGGCAACATGAGGCGGTCGTTGCGGTTTCGAAAGCCATTAGGAGAGCACGCGCTGGTATGAAGGATCCAAAGAGACCTATGGGAAGCTTTATCTTCCTAGGTCCGACCGGAGTTGGAAAGACCGAACTTGCACGTGCGTTGGCAGAGTTCCTATTTGAGACTGAGGACGCCTTAATACGTATCGATATGTCCGAGTATATGGAGCGGTTCGCCGTTTCGAGATTGGTGGGCGCACCTCCTGGATATGTAGGCTACGATGAAGGTGGCCAACTCACCGAGGCTGTACGCCGTAGACCATATTCCGTTATCTTGTTGGACGAGATCGAAAAGGCGCATCCTGAGGTCTTCAACATCCTACTACAGGTGATGGAAGACGGCCGACTGACAGACTCCCAGGGGCGAGTGGTTGACTTCAAGAACACAATTATCATTATGACATCGAACATTGGCGCGCAGTCTATAACCAGCGGTCCTGGAATCGGATTTCGCGAGCTCAAGAGTTCAGTCGAAACTCAGCGCAGTTACGAAAGTATGAGGAACCGGATTATGGAAGAGATGAAACGAACCTTTAGACCCGAGTTCCTCAACAGAGTTGACGAGATTATAGTCTTCCATCAGCTAACCAAAGAAGAAGTCCTGCAAATAGTAGATCTTATGATCAATCGGGTAAGACAGGAGCTGTCGCATCAGGGTATGGATCTGGAAGTAACCCAAGAAGTTCGTGAGCTGCTGGCACAAGAGGGTTACGATCCGCAGTTCGGCGCTCGACCACTACGCCGAGCAGTGCAGCGACTGATAGAAGATCCACTTGCCGAGGAGATACTCTTGGGTCGGTTCAGTGCGGGCGATACGATTCGAGCAGAAGTAGAAGACGGAAAGATCTTCTTTACCAAATCCGCGGATCTGCCCGTGATGCCGGTCGAATCACAACCTTAACCCAGCCAAACCATATTAGAGGATGTTACAGCCCCCGGAAAACCAGTGGGGCTGTTTTTTGTTTTAGTTGGACGGGGTTAGTCAATAACTTCGCCGCACTGGCAAAATATCTACCGACTAGTTCATTTTCTAGCCGTAATTTGCGGCGCTGCAAATACCGAAAATATTGTAATAGCCAAATAGCAGTTGATCGTTCTCTGGTTCACCAACGTCTTGCCAAAAGACAGACCCTAAACGAGGCACTAGTCAGTTGGCAGCACGTCAACATATACTACCAGCGAAAACACTCTTAGGCCGGTTGACAACCTCCAGCTGGAGCTGCACAACAATAGGTACAGGCTTACTGGCATGGTCGTGCGTCCTGGGCATAGTATGGCTGTTGTTAAAACCCTGGATTACTCTGCACCAACACAAGAACGTCACTAACCTCGCAGTGTTAAGCCTCACATTTTACTTCTGCGCAGCACTAGGTGCAGGCGCCTATGCATTCGGAAGCTTCGTATTGAAATTGAATAGAACAACACGAGATTTCTTCGCATCCGTTGGTTTTATTGCCCTAGCCATCTCTGCCGCCTTGCAAATCGTTGTTGATTCCTTTCGAGAAACACCGACCTCTAACGAGGAGCTAATTTCCTGGGGTATTCTATACGCATCTGCCGCGTTTTTAATGAGCAGGCTTATCAACAAGACCTGGAAGCCGTCTAACAATCTTCTGCTGTGGCTGCAGCGGACAATAGGAACTGCTGCGTTGATGGCGTTTCCAGGATTTCAAATCCGGTACGCGGTGGTACTCCTGAATTCAACTGACGGAAGCCCTGAAAGATACGGTATCGGAAACCTGGTGGCACTGACTGCATCCGGAATGCTGGCCATGGCCGCGCTCGCAGCGCAGTGGCAACGTTGTAAAGATGCCAGCGAAGGGGATGAGCCGCTCGATCGCCTTTTAGCAGGTTTAAGCCTTGCCATGTTGGCCAGAGGAATGTCTTTTGACCGGTTTGACGCGTGGTGGGTGTCAAGCTATACGGTTTCCGTGGCGTGCTGGACCGTCTTCCTGGTTGAAACGGCCTTCAAAAACGCTGCATCTCACAAGCAGGCTCAAGAATACGCAATGGAAAGTCAAGCTCTACACAAAGTATCCTGGGCATTGGTTGGTACAACATCTCCAATGGAGTTTTTTAATCTCTTGACCAGCACAGTGCGAGAAATTACCGGAGCCCAAATAGTATGCCTGTTCATTGCTGACGAATCCGGCAACGCGCTTGAATCTGTTGGAATGGCCGGCCCAGATATTTGCCTTGAGTCTCTCGGAACGGTATACCCTGTCAAGTCCCCGGAGCGACGTCCGGGATTCCACTCAGGACATACGGCCCGCGCTTTTCTCACAAAAGAGATACAGACCGCGGATGATGTATTTGTAGACGTCGAGCTGGTTCCTTGGAGGATGATAGCACGTGATGACGGACGTGCAATATCGCTTCCGATCGTGCACAATGATACCTGCCTGGGGGTCCTTGACGTCTACTTTTCTGACAAGAGAGATGCTACAGCTCAGAGAATTAGACTCCTGGAGACCATAGTGGCAGCAGCTACAGTTTCCATCAAAATCGCTCGCTCTTCGCTGCTAACATCTATGGAAACCCGAAAATGGAAAAAAGCTGCCTAGGAAACATATCCTCGGCAGCTCTCTACGCTAATACATTACTCTCAACTGTCGTTGTGAATCTCGCGGCTAGCTTCCTACTCCTTTTCCTCCTCTTTTGCCGCGGGGGCCTCACTAGGCTTCTCTTCTGGTGCAACAGCTTCCTCATGCCTCACGTGAGGCGGCACGCACGTGCACAGTATAGTTTCTCCGTCGGTAAGGATTTCCACGCCCTCAGGAGGTTTGATATCCGCCACGCGGATGTGATCGCCGATGTCCAGCGACGAGATATCGACTTCGATTTTCGGAGGAATGTTAGCGGGCAGAGCACGAACTGCAAGTTCGTCCAGTAGTTGTTCCACTATACCGCCTTTCTTAGCGCCTTCGCACTCTCCCACAAGCTCAACTGGCACATCTACGTGCACCTTTTCCGTAAGCATGACGCGTTGAAATTGGATATCCAGCACTTTGCGTGTAATCGGATCGCGGAAGAACTCTTTAATGATTACGGTGTGATTTCCATCCTTGGGGGCTCCCTCGATCTCAAGATCAAAAAGCGACATCATACCATGCTCAGACGCCTTAATCTGGTTTACGAGCTCTTTGAGGTTTACCTCAATGGGTATCGGATCTATGCCACGCCCGAAAACGCTGCCGGTGACATATCCCTCGCGACGAATCTTCTTGAGATGACTCTTGCTCATATCTGATCGGTACTTTGCTACCAGCTTCAAGTTTGCCATATTATAACACCCTCCACGCGCTCTCCGAGGCTCAGTGGACCATAACCTGGCTACCACGAACCAACTTCGCGCAACGTCTGCTAACCAAGAAAAGTTGTTTCTTCAACTATACAGCATTATTTTACTTTCCGGCCGCTCAGCCAGTCAATACAGCTTCATTCGAAAGCAGCTAGGGACTGTGACCTCGGTCTGTGCTCCTACTCCACGTGCCAACGTCATATCTGCACCAACCAAGTCAGTTGAACCCCTTAGTCGCGGATTGACCATCACCATTCGCACATGCTAGCATATCAGCGCTTCAGTAACTATTCCGCGGAGAAGAAGAGGTGACACTGGACGAACAATTTGCGCTGTTGAAACGTGGAACAATCGAAATAGTACCCGAAGAAGGACTTAAGGCAAAGCTGAGGAAGTCAAACGAAACCGGCAAGCCGCTGAAGGTCAAATTGGGTCTTGATCCAACCGCACCGGACATTCACCTTGGCAACGCCGTAGTGCTGAGGAAGATGAGGCAGTTCCAAGATCTGGGACACGAGGTCATCATAATCATAGGTGACTTCACCGCAGCAATTGGTGATCCGAGCGGCAGAAGCATAACCAGACCTCAACTATCCGAAGAGGAAATCCGACGTAACGCAAAAACCTACTACGATCAATACTGTCTTATTCTCGATCCGGCCAAGACAAAGGTCGTCTTCAACAGCGAATGGCTCGGCAAGCTTTCGTTCGAAGACGCGATAAAGATCGCCAGCAAGCTTACAGTGGCACGTGTCTTGGAGCGTGACGACTTTGCGAGCCGCCTTAACGAGGGCAAGCCTATCGGGCTGCACGAAATACTCTATCCTATGTGCCAAGCATATGACTCCGTGGTCTTGGAGTCGGACATTGAAGTTGGTGGGCTCGATCAGAAGTTCAATATTCTCCTTGGCCGAGATCTACAATCTCAGTTTGGACAAGAAGAGCAAGTCGGATTGTTTATGCCTATACTGGTCGGCCTGGACGGTGTACAGAAGATGTCCAAGTCTTTGGGGAACTATGTTGGGGTTACGGAAAATCCGAAGGATATGTTCGGCAAGCTGATGTCTATTCCGGATGAATTGATGCGTGACTATTTCGAGTTGTGTACAGATGTGCCGTTGGAAGAAATCAACGCAATAGAAGAAGGTTTGGCTTCAGGCAGGCTGCATCCTATGGAAGTGAAGAAGCGTCTTGCGAGGGAAATCGTTACCATCTACCACTCTGCGGATGCCGCCAAGGAAGCGCAGGCTGAGTTCGAGCGCGTATTCAGTCAACGCGAGATTCCAGAAGAAATTCCAGACATAGTGTTGGGTCCAGAAGACCTCGTAGACGGAAGAATATGGATCGTAAAACTCCTCGTAAAGGCAGGAATGGCGCCGTCAAACAGCGAGGCACGCAGACTAGTGCAGCAAGGAGCAGTGACAATCGGCGGGCAAAAGATTACGGATCCTTTAGTAAACATTGCTCCGTCGAACGGACAAGTCATCAGAGCTGGAAAACTGCGCTTTGGGCGAATCAAGATTGCACGTTGAAACTCGTACGGATCCCCCCTCCTAGGTGTTACCTCGAAAAGATTGCTGCGCGGACAGAAATTTGTTTACAGAACCAGATAAGCGTGTTATAATAATAGTGCCGACGCGGGGTGGAGCAGTCCGGTAGCTCGTCGGGCTCATAACCCGAAGGTCGGAGGTTCGAATCCTCCCCCCGCTCCCACTATGTCTACAACCGGCTCCGGACCTGTATCGAATCTCTACATTTAGACTGTCTGGAGCTGGTTTCATTTTGTCTATCCCGATGTTGTAGCTATTCGCTGCTAGCTGGGTTCAGCTTTCTATTTGGCCTTCATCCTTGCTGTTTTTCTCAAGCCAGCGTCTGCCTGCTTCAGTTATTTCCTATGTTCCGCGTGGAGAATCGTTCCTGAGGAGTCCTTCTTCGACCATTTTGAATCGCTCCCATCGGACCGAGTTTCGCCATCGTGGCTCGTTCGGGTATGAGGGAAGCGGCATGAGATCGGCCGGTTTCAGGCTGTCCTTGACCATCTCGAACACCCTGTCTTGGACGTCCCTGGCATCACTGCTTCCTCCCACTTCCACGAGAGCTTTCAAGATTGGAAAGCGAAAGAACGACCGTGGAGTTATCTCACCTCGCCCCGGCCGGCTGATTTGACTTCCTCGCCTTTTTCGTCGATCATGCCTTCCTTTGGTGATCTGCAAGTCAAGCCACCTGCTACGCAGCAAGACTACCTCTGGAATTAGATTTTGGCGCAGCTCTACTTCTTGTAGTATCTGTCGCGCCGTAGCATGATCCCCATTTTTAAAGGCGTCGGCGCCCAGCTCGTTGAGCTTTTCTATCGCTTTCTGCATCTCAGCCAAAACCAGATCGAACGCTGCTTCCACCCCCGAGTTGTCCGCATAACTCACTTGTTCTCCCTCCGCTCAACTTCTTGAAAACGTATCGATATCGCGCTCAGCTGGTACCGAAGAAGTGCCAGCTGCTTCTTCGACAAAGCTTTCGACAAAGATCCTCACCAACTTCCAAGACAATCTCTAATGCATCGGCGCGCGAACTTTGGGAAACATCATGCGGTCCATCAACTCCATCTGATAGTCAGGAGAAACTGCAAGTTCAAGATGTTCGGCTTTTCGGGCAAGCTCCCTCGCTGTTTGCATTTCCTGTTCGCATAACAAGGCCAAGCGCGCGCCGGTTCCAGCCGCATTGCCGATGGAAATCACCTTCTCGCGCGCTACAGAAGGAATCAACCCGATACGTATTGCGCTCTCCACTCTTATGTAGTTTCCGAATGCACCCGCGAGCAAGATTTCAGATAGATCTTCATCATCAACCTCGGCTGTGCGCATAAGGGTGGCAATAGCAGCCCTGATGGAGCCTTTTGCAAGTTGCACATGCCTAATATCGGTTTGAGTAAGCGTTATGGGCTTGCCGGTTCCTGAATGACGTTTTTCAACGAGAATAAACTCCGGTCCTCTTTCGCCGTCTATTAGACGCCGTCGAATCGCCTCAGGCAAGCTGGATGCTTCGTTCGGCGACAGCATTCGGCCCGACTCGTCGATTATGCCAGCGTCCAACATCTGGGCGACGGCATCGACTAAGCCCGAACCACAGATTCCTATCGGCCTGCGGTTCTCGATAGTGCTGATATATACGTCATCTGAGATGACAACGCTATCAATTGCGCCTGGGCTGCCTCTCATACCGCTGCTGATGCCTGCACCTTCGAACGCCGGACCTGCAGCAGCTGAGCATACGTAAGTTTTCCCGTTGTGAAGAAGAGCCATTTCGCCATTTGTGCCTATGTCCACTGCAAGCCGCGTCCTGCCGTCCTTTTCCCATTCCACCGAAATCAGCACGGCCACGAGATCTGAACCAACAAACCCAGCAACATTCGGTAAAATCACGACGGGCGCCTCAGGCGAAATCGGTAGATCCAGTTCTTGTGCCGACGTCGTGATATCCGCACAAACTGCGGGTACATATGGCGATTGGCCCAAGCTAGCTACGTCGATCCCAAGTAGCAGATGCGTCATGCAAGTATTTCCGACCACCGTTGCCTTGTAGACGTTTTCCAGTCGAACCCCGGCAGACCTAGCAAGCGCTTTAGCTATTCTGCTGAGAGCATCAACCGCCGCAGTTCTCAGAATGTCACCGCCTTTTTCCTGTGTACTCGCGAAGCTAATACGAGACACTAGATCTTCCCCATATACCGTCTGCGGGTTCATCAGGGCAGACACTGCAAGCTCACGCCCTGTAGCAAGATCGAGAAGATAACCCACTATGGTTGTGCTGCCCAGATCATAAGCAATGCCGTAACAATGTGACGTGGTGTCGCCCGGTTCCAAGGCAATGAGTTTGTCTTCGTACATAACCGCGGTTACCTTGTAGCCAGCATCCCTTAGAGTTCGCGAAATCGTTCGTACGACATTCAAGTTCGGGCGCAAGTTAAGCTGTCGATGGGCCAGGCAATCCGCAAGCCTTTCAAAAGCAGCTCTTTCGTCATTTAAAGTGGGCTGATCCAGTTCACAGTAGACTTTCCGAACTCTGGAATCGGCTTCGCACAGACGCAGAACCCCCTGACTAAGGATCTTCTGAATGCGCGAAAGGCTTTCTGGAGGGATATGAACGGTTATATCTGAGCTAACTTTAGTGCGGCAAGCTAGTCTGAACCCCTGAGAAATTTCTTGCTCAGTTAGAAGTCGGCGCTCATTAGAGTCGAGAGGTGACGGGTCTCCATTCACTTGCACCTTGCACTTTCCACAGATACCCATTCCACCGCAGGGTGTTTCGATGCCATAACCCGCCGCTGCGGCAGCCCTAGATAACAAAGTGCCCGCCGGGACAAGGAGCTCTGTCCCGCCGGGCTCGAAAACGACCCGAACCATTTTACGCTTTGACATACGTGAACAATCCGCCGCAGGTGCGCTCAGACGAAGTATACTATATGCTTCTTGGCTACCTCGTTGTCAGGATCAACCGCTAACACGTACTCAAACTCAGCTTTCGCTTGCTCGGTCATGCCGAGCATACAATACGTCAAAGCAAGATCGTTTCGCGCACCCAAATTGTTTGCGTCGAGGCGCACAGCTAGAGAGAGCTCCTCTATCGACTCCTCGAACAATCCTGTAAACCCGTAGATCAATCCGATCTGTCTGTGGGCTTCGGAGTGTTCGGCGTCAATCGCTAGAATCGCTCTAAACTCTGCAAGAGCCTCTTCGTATCGACCTTCGTTCTTTAGCGCTAGGCCGCGTTCGTAGTGCTCTTCTATCTGCCCCATTCCCCAGCCTCTCAGGACGAATCGGATGTAAGTTATTAATGAGTACAGATAACCTTCCAGCCATCAAACCAAGACACATCGTCCTGTCGGCCTGTGACGGGACTGCCGAAGCTACCTGCTTACACTTATGTCATGTTTCGATTTGAGACCTTTATCTCGCGAACAGTACGGCCTTTACAGCGCTCCTATCACTACCACCAATATGCAGTATAGCAACCACTGCCATCCAAATCAAGCGTATCAGTCTAGATGCATAGGCATAAGTAGGTAAAGATAGTTGTCTTTGCCTTGCGGTCTGATGAGTGCAGGACTTACTTCGCCGGATAGCTCTAATTCGATAGCTTCTGTATCCACAACACCCAACACGTCAAGAATGTACTTGGCATTGAAGGCTAACCTGATATCTTCTCCCTCCTTGATAACTTCTACCTCTTCGTGTGCTCGACCGATGGTTGGCGATTCCGCGGTGAGAGTAAGGGTTCCGTTTGCGATTGTGAACTTCGTTCTCTGAGAGCTTTCGCGCGCCACAATCTCAACCCTGCGCATCGCCTGCGCAAACAGTTCGGTTGGAACGATGAGCTTTCTGTTGAATTCCGTGGGTATAACTTTCTCAAAATTAGGGAACTGGCCTTCTATTAACCTAGAAATTAACACCGTCTCGCCTGAGGTGAACTTAATTTGACTCGGCGAAATAATCACGTCGACTTCGCCGCCGTCGCTGGCGATCCGTGTTACCTCCTGCATCGCTCTAGCTGGTACTATGGCGTTCACTGAGCCCTCACACTCGCTGATCGGACAATCGAAAACACACAACCTATGAGTGTCAGTAGAAACAAGTTTCAGTTGGTTGGAGCCTATCTGGAGCAACATCCCAGTTAGAATTACGCGCGATTCATCTGTACTGACAGCGAATATAGTCTTGGCTATTCCCTCTCGAAGAACACTACTATCTATTTTGAATTTCACCTCTTCCGTGACTTCGGGAAGCATAGGAAAATCTTCCGGAGGCAAACCCAGAATAGAAAAATCGGATGTTCCGCACTTTAAGTTGACCATACCGTTCGGTTCTGTGGACAACTGAACGTCTGTATCAGGAAATGTAGAGATAATATCGCTTACGACGCGTGCAGGTATGGTCAATGCCCCCGGCTCTTGAACACTAGCCTCAACAGTATGCTCCAAGCCGATCTCCAAGTCATAAGCGACCAAGCGCAGTCTGTCATCCTCTGTTTTCATCATTATATGTCCGAGTATCGGCAGCGACGTGCGCGAGCTGACAGCACGCGCTACCGTTTGAACGCCCTCTTGCAAACCCTTCCTTGAACAGATGACTCGCATAGCTTGTCCTCCGCATAATAGTGTCTACGACTTCCGCGTTAGTATAGCATAGGGAAGTTCGAGAAACAAGGTAAGCTTGCGCTCCCTTTTGAAGAGGCCCCTTTATGCAGGACGCATTATTGTCCCAAGAATAAAGGGATTCCAAGGTGTTATTTGTTGGGAGCATAAAGCGACGTAGGAACGAATCTCAGGTGGTTTAGATCTACAGGCGCCGGAACAACGGTAAAGCAATTGTTTCGTAACGCTTGCGTGATCCGCAATCCAAAGCGCGCTTGGGTTGGTCAAAACCCTCTCAAACGGGCAGTTTTACAGGTACACCGGCGCGAGCAGAACGGTAGATTGCTGTAATGATTTCGATAGCTTTTCTTGCTTCGTGGCCGTCAACCGCCGGAGGCCTATTTTCTTTGATTGCTCTCACCATATCACGTATCTGCGCCTGATGACCAACAGAGGTTATCGCTTTCGGATCTGAAAATCCGCTCCCCATATCCACCGGCTCAAATGCGGGTTGGGAGACATTATCTACATCCCACAACACGATCTTACCATCTTCCAAAACTATATTTCCAGTCTCACCTCTAATCTCGAGTCTTGCCGGAACCCCACTCTTAGCAGAAGTGCACGCCTCTATCGTCCCCAGAGCACCGCTCGTGAAACGCAAGCACGCCACCGCGGTGTCCTCCACTTCTATTCTTTCCCGGACTAGAGTAGCCGTGTAACCAAATACACTGTCGACGGGTCCCATCATCCATTGCAGCAAGTCAACGTGGTGGATGGCTTGGTTCATTAGCACACCGCCGCCGTCCATTTGCCATGTTCCGCGCCAATCGGACGAATCATAATAATCCTGCGACCTGTGCCATTTAACATACGCGTCGCCCATTACAAGCTTGCCAAGTGTGCCACTGCTCACGGTTTCTTTCACTGCGCCCACATCTGGCAAGAATCTTAGCTGAAATATGACACCCAGTTTGACACCTGCTGCATCGCAAGCATTAATAATCGCATCCGCTTTCTCGAGAGTTACCTCTAGTGGCTTTTCAACGATTACGTGCTTACCAGCTTGAGCTGCATCCATGCATACCGACATATGCATTCCACTAGGGACACATACGCATACAACATCGATGTCGGGCCGTTCAAGGAGTGAATGGTAACTCGTATAAGTCGAGGCGCCGTCAGCCAGTTTCCTGGCTCTCTCCTCACACAGATCTGCAACCGCGGCCAGCCTGGCCTCTGAGCAGTTGCGTATTGCTGACGCATGCAAAGTGCTAACGGTTCCCGCACCTATGATACCAAATACTACTGTTTCTGAAGCTGGAATAGCCATAGAATCTTCATCAGACCCATATTTGATATGATCAGGCGACTATTATAGCATATCCATTCAGAATGCGTGCTGCTTCCGCAACGCGGCTCTTGAATCACCCCTTCTTAATGACTATCACCAGCCCGCAATATCACAGGAAAAGTTCAGAATTCAAGTATCCCATGGTATTGGACTAAAAAGTTTACACTCGACTGACTGCTCCGGTTTGGTATACACCAACTTTGGTAGCTGCAATGTGGACCCATCCTATACTCAAGTACTCAGAAATCAGATTTTTACCGATCTGCTCTGAAATAACAAAGGGCGAGGTCTATCTGGTATGACCCCGCCCACTGAAAATCAACAGTGCGCACTAGCTGATTCCGGCTTTGTGACTATTTCAGTTCGGGATAATGCGTCATGTCTGCCTCACCTCGTGGAACGAGCAGCCTCACAGGTAAGCCATAAGGGTTCGGAATCGCCTTCATTATACCTGTAATACCCCAATAACCAGTCGGCGGAAAAGTCGGAGCTGGCATCAAAACTGCAACCCCGGTGCAAGGTTCCGCCGCGACGTTAAGACCGTCCTTCAAGTTAGACCCGTCGTCGATCCAGAACACCTGCGACAATCCCCACGGAAGTTCAAGCTCCCAGTTGTAACAGGTCACGCGTCCCCATAGGCGCACCAATAGACCAACGTCGTTCAGTCCATAAGACGGCACGGGGAATACATATTCTGATGAAGCATAGTCAAATACCCCAGGCTGACTGCCGAACCTTCCGCCTCCGCAAGACTTGTTGTTCTTGCCTACGGGTTGAATTGGCATGCCCTCTCTGAACAAAACTTGCTCAGGCTGTATAGCTAGCTCTGTACCATCGAGGAGAGTAGAACCATAAAGCAGCACGATTCGACCGAGAACAGCCACTCGACTGCCAACCCCCGGCCCATTGGTCAGCGGGCTTTCGGCAAGCGGGATGACAACGCCGATCCCTGCAGATCTGTCTTCTTCCTCGATGTAGAACAGACCCAACCTGGAGGTAAAGTCAGCAGTAAGAACCTTGCCTTCTAGCAACACGAGACTGCCCAGCTGAAGCATTTTAGCCTGTCCTATGCTGACTGGCCGCGGAGCAGATATTTTTCTCGCACTAGTAATGGGCAAACCACTTATAGCAACCGCACTGCCTGACGCTTCGCCCGTTCCGCTCGCCCCTACAACGTCGAATTGATATGTGAGGCCAGGAGCTGGAACGCCTGCCATAGTATAGGATACAAGCACGTTAATTGAGCTGCCAGCGTTTATTATTACCGGCGCGACAGGAGGAGGCAGAACTCCTATACTAATCGTAACCGTGCCGTCGTCTGAATTGTATTGCCCGGTCCCAATCCATGTGTCGGCAGGGTCAACTGCAACATTGTCGTTGTTATCAATCCATACGTCAACTGAAGCAATATCGGCTGCGTCATTTCCGGTGCCGTAGGCCTGAAGAGTGAGTGTATTCCACACCACGTTTTCGTTAGGACCCGCGCTGACCCGCATGCTTAGCATCTCGTTTTGTGGTTCAGGCTGTGGATACCAGAAGTGATCGGGAATATCAACCTTCTCTTCGAATGCCAGGCTACCGGGAGATATGGGCTTAGTAGTTAGCACAAAAGACATATCCCACGAGTTATCGGTTTCAGGCGGCCAAACAATCGGCTCGCCGCGCAAGTAGCGACTTCCGACCCAAGGAGAAGTCGGCTCGAAGATTCTCACTGCGTCGTCTGGTGCGAGCGAGTCCTTTCGCGGTCGCGTCTTCCAACACCATAGATACTCCTGAGGATAACCGTCGTGGTAAACAGCTGCAATGCTAATCCAATAAATTCTACTAACGGAGTCTTGCCAGAACCACTGGTCCGGCTTTAGTTTCTGCTCGAACCTGAAGCATGCTTCCGGCACCCTGTCATAACGCGGGTCCACGTTCCAACCGGCAAACTCGCATCTATAGTTGTCGCAGTAAACTTGCCATATGACCTCGCCAGGATGGCTATAGGCAGATCCATTTGGTGGAACATCTGTCCAAACGGTTATGTGGAAACCATCCGGCGTTCTTGGAGGCAGATCTGTGCTGCTCCAACCTTCAAACGATCCCCACCACTCGATATCCGTGACAGGCTTAGTGCTCAAGCAGACCCAATCGTCAGCTACGATCTGCTCTCTTCCATACACCGAGAGCTCTCCCCAGCCGTTGAATGCAGGTGAGTAGTACCCCTGTGGAGGCTGAGACCACTTCACATACTCCCTACCGTAAGACGCCCCGACCAACTGGAAAGATGTATCCATCGGTTGGCCTAATAGGTCTGTGATGCGTGCGCCCCGGTGGTACCAATCACCAACATTGGGAGCTGTAGGATCGAAGATTTTCATGGCGTCATACCAAGCCATATGCGGCCGAGTCTTCCAACCCCAAGGATGCTGGGGTAGCTGTCCCCAATCGTAAACCGCAGAGATGCTGAGCCAGTATATCGTTGTTATTGGTCCAGGCATCTGGTAGAACCATTCGGCAGGAGGAATCTTGAACTCATAGCTAAAGCAGCTCTCCGACGGATAATCTGGGTACACGTCCGTCCCCTCAAACTTCTCGTTCAGTTGGTCCCTAGTAATCCACCATTGATGGATAAGTTGTCCTGGATGGCCCGACAATTGTGGATTATCTTCCACGTGCTGGTGAGTCCATATCCCTATGTGGAAAACAGGTGGCGCATCGATTGGCGGCACCACATCCTCCCAACCAATGTAGGAACCCCACCAGCGAATGCAGCTTACTGGTCGAATGTCTTGGCATACCCAGTCGTCTGCAACTATCTGATCGCTGCGGTAAACTGATTTCTCATCCCAACCGCGGAATGTGTGAGATATTTCGCCTGGCGCCGGCGGTTGATCCCATTTGAGATTTTCGACTACCGGCCGCGCCTTCAGTTCGAAAGCCAAATCCCATGAGTTTTCAGGCGTGGGCCAGTAAAGCGGATTTCCTCTTACATAGCGGCTGCCCAAGATGGGCTGAACTGGAGAGGTTATCGAAACCGCATCGTCAGGGGCCGGCGAGTTCGAATCCCGTGGTTTGGTCTTCCACCCCCAAGGATACAAAAGATTACCAGTTCCACCTTCACAGGCCGATATGCTTACCCAATAAATCTTTTCTTCCGCTGAACCAACGTCCTGGAAAAAGTACTCATTTTCTGCAAAATCGTATTCGAACTCGAAACATGCCTCCCAAACATTTGTTCTGGGATCGTAGTCCCAGCCTGCAAATCGGCACTGATATTCATATGCAACCACTTCGTGCACCACCTCTTCCGGGTGGCTGAACGGATTCAGCGGACCTGCAGGCACGTCCGTCCAAAACTGAATGTGAAAGTGATTAGGAAGTTGCGGAGGTTGAGCCTCTCTTCAACCAGCAAACGAACCCCACCATTTCAAGCCAGTGACAGGATCATCCGTAGTGCACACCCAGTCGTCCGCGGCAATTGGCCCGTTCCACCAATCCGAGGGCTCGTTCCAACCATAGAAGAGATTCAGAGGCTCAGTTGGCTCCGGAGGCTGCTGCCATTTTACGGTACTCAGCTCAGGATCATAAAACACGGACACGTCGCTGTCGTAGACCGGCGGATACTCAGGGAAAGGCACGCCAAAGTCGATCGATAACTGGTCAGTATAGTTGGAAACCTTGAGCGACTTAGTCCTATTAATGAAGAGTTCAACCCCCTCTACATACGACAGCATTATCGCATCATACTCCGGTTCGCCGGCCCTAATCGGACGATGACAGCCAAACATCATGTATCGGCTATGAGTTTCACCGGGCAAGATAACGTCTGGTGTGCCGCCTGAACATGTCACTGCGGAACTACCTGTAAACTCCCATGCCGGCACCCAGTAGTTTCCCAATGGCGGCAGCTCACCCCAGTGGTGGCAGAACCAACCTAGCCATTCGTGATCTATGCCGTAGATGTTCGCTTCCTGACCAAAAGGCGGCGTGTCTGGCAGATTGCCAAGCTGACCGTCGTCTGCAAATGAAGTAGCCAAGCGTACATTGCGCATATGCTCAGATTTCTGACCCACAATATACCCCGCAGACTGATCGTGATCGTTCGTGCCGTCAGTACCGGTCATTTTGGTGGTCCAGTCATAGAGGTCGTTGGTCACAGATGCGCGCACCGTGAAGCTAGTGATCGCTTCGGTTGGGTCCATGAGGACGTCAGTCACAACAGCCTTAACGGCATGCCAGCCCGCAATTCCTCCCCAAGGATACGTCCCGTCGCCATAACCCACATTGTCGTGAAATTCCTTTTGACTGCTGACCACTACAGGTAAGAAGCGGTGTTGAAACCACTGTTAGATAGGAGAGGCAGGATCACCGTTTGTGATTGTGCTTAAATCTCGTGCGGGGGCTCCGAACGAGGACGCACCCAATGCAAACGCAATAGCCGTACTAATTATCACTGACCTCAGATCGACCCCTTTCATAGCAACAACCTCCTTTCGGCTCATGAGTTGACTTATTGGGGTCTAACCTGCCAGCAATGGCGGTTTATAACAGGAGTCAATTTTTGTCAAGGGGTTTTGTAGAGAATTGTGTCGGTTTTGAACTATACCTGGTTAGTCAATAATCACATCTTGGGGCGATGCTACAGGGATTCTACCATTGCTTTTAACGGCTTCACAACGTTCGCGTAGGACGCTGATGATAAGTCAGATGCTTTCCGCCACTTTTCTGCCAACTCAGGCGAATCCTAACAGGCGAGCTGTCTCGTTTGATCAGATCTTCGATGGGCAGGGTTTCTCGCTTCTCAAGAATGTGCAGCGCAGCATTAGCAATTTCTTCAGTTGCAATGAACAACTACGCTTTCCACCAAAATCCTGAATCTGACTGTACCTTTATCCTTGATTAACTGCTCAATTATTTCTCGGCACTAAGTTGCCGTGTAAAAAACTTTGACCAACACACCTGCGCTTCGGACTCGAACTGCCGGGCGTCAAGATATCCGATTCGTTATTGCTCTATCACTTGGACATCCGCTTCGCTGCGGGCTCTGAGCTTGCGGAACACATAGCCTCCTTCTGTATAGCATGTGCTTATACCAGTCACAGACACGATGCTCCCCACAGAAGGAACCGGCATACCCCAAGAGGGCATCGTTACCCGTACCCCTGGAGGCTGATTGTTTGCCGGATCGGGAAATCGATAGTCATCGAAACCGCCCGAGCTGTCCAAGTAGAAAGTGCTCGTGTCGGGATCGCTCCAGACAACCTTACCCCAAGTTCTCACTAGCAAACCAATGTTGTTTAGGCCTGGAACGTCTATAGGAACCTGAGACCTCACAAAATTTGAACCCTGCTTTATCCATTGGTAAGCCTGGGTCGCACGCTGACCTACACCGGTAAGCAGGTCATACATAAACGCTCCCCCACCAAGAGATTTCGTCGTAACACCTAACGGCTCTATCGTGACCAGCTCGTTAGAGCATACCTGCACAGCTGTTGCTGATATGTAGCGCTCGAGCCACGGAGTAGTCGCAACTTGCCCGGTAATCGCTACCTGCATTCCCGGAACAACCGAACCCTTCTTCGACACTCTAATCCCTACAGTTCGGTCGGGTCGCTCGACATAGAACGCTTCCGGAAAGACAGCTGTCACGACAAGTCCCTCAGTGCAGCCGAGTTCTACCCATTCCCCATCTCGCAAACCTTTAACCTCGTCCAATGAGTAGCTGGAGGGGCTTGCCTTCGGCTCGTAGTAAAGAGTGTAAACACCAGTGCTATCGTAGTCGAATATATGCACCCTGTGGATTCGAATGCATCCCTGACCCTCTGGACAAGTGGTACGGTGGGTAGTCCAAGCATTATCGCCTACCAGTATCTCCCTGCCATCGTCCCGCACGACCCTTACCAAGTTGTAGAGCTCCTGACCTGGATCCTCTGACTCGATGTATACCCATCCGCTGGGACAAGTCGCGGTAAGCTGCACCGACAAACTGCCAAAGCCAAGATTGCCGTGAACCACTGCATTGGTTGCAACCGATACGTCAGCGTTTGTACCGTTGGAGTTGTACACCCTATCTGGCAGGTGATCATCGTCAGGAATATCATTCACCAAGAAGTCCGGCTTATTATCGTCCTCAGGTATGTCAATGCGCACGCAGTGATTCAATTCGTGAATACGAACCTCGTCTATCAGTGAAAGCCGTTGATCGCCAAGCTCGTCTACGTGTTGGAATGTAGCACTGTACTCCGAAAACGTTCCCGCGAGTGTGGACGTCATATACCAACGAGCCACCGCGGTCCCTCCGAGCTGAATGTCACCTAGATCGACCGTAAGAGAGGGGCTTACCTCCTGATCGTTTACCTGAGAAGAGATAATCTGGAAAGTTATCGCTAGCCCCTTCTCGTTCTCGATAATCTCCGGCTGAGAGCTGGTTATGCGCATGTTGTACGCGATGCCCTTGCCATCATTTCTAACAATTAACCCAAGAGGAAAAGGCTCAGACGGCTCTATCTCCGGCGTACGGGCATCGTCCGCATATACATAGCGCACCCAAAAATAGTCCAAATACAAGAGCGGATCCGGCTTCACAAGAATAGGCGCTGGAAATAAAGGCATATTGATCTGCTCGCCTTCCTGCGTGTAAGAAAGCGTTCCACCGACGGTGTAACGCGTGGGAGCTTCCGGAGCTGCATCACGGGTCGGAATGATAATCCAAACTGCTTGGACAGTTGTACCAGGCGGTATCGTGCCCTGTCCGTCGACGTCGGTTATCCCAATCAACTCGGGCGGACGAATACCGAACAAATTTGTCGAATCGTCGCCTGCCTCGTTTCGAATGTCAAGCGTCACCTTGACTTTTTCAAGTGTTACGTTTTCTGGCGCATTCGTAATCTCCAAAGTAGCCTTAAACGCTGCCCTAGTCAAAGCTACGTCCTGACTTAGGCGCACCCGAACCTTCGCACATATCCCGGATTCCACTCCCAAAGCGTCTGACGTTAGAAGCAGCACTCCTGCTAGCAACACAAGCACGCAACGCGCGATTTTGATCGTCATACTCGTCACCCTCATCTTTCTACGGCAGCAGATTAACCCTATAGCGCACCAACTTGCCACCATACCTCGCAATATCAGGCGGAGAAGTTATAGTAACCGTCCTGATAGGCTCAGGAGCAAACTCGTTGAACACACCGAACAACCCTTGTGGTCTGGTCGCAGGATCGCACGGCACCTCTTCTTCGATGCTCGCCGGGCCGGAAATATTTCCGGGACCCCACCAAACTCCACCACCGCCACCTGTGCCGGCACCTCCTCCGCCAGGACCTGCTCCGCCACCGCCTCCAGGAAATCCATGGCAAGCAAGACACTGGGCAATGTTGACAGCTCCACCGGCGGAGAGCGGATCAATAAGCGCACAGATGCAAGGATCAACTTTTGCCAAGCTGCACGCTAATGACAAGCAGCTCTGTATGTTACCGGTCAGGCAACCAAGCCCGTCCAAAAGATCGAGTAACAGGAACAAAGGAGACAAGCTGAAATCCGCAGTCTTCCACTGACCACCTGAACAGTAGACAATGTGCACCACTGCACCGCTTAGGATGTCACACAAGCTAGGCTGACCACCGCCCGTCGTTCCACCCCCCTCGTTCAGATTAGCAGTAGATGTGGTAGATGCAGCAGCCAGCGCTGCCTCAGCAGATAATGTCGAGGTGGCTACGTCAGGAAGCTCAGTGATGGGTCCGTCGGATTTTGCTCGGACGTAAATCGGCACTCGTACAGACGTCATAGCCGGCAGCTCTCCGATCTGGCGAATTGCTGGTGTGACATACCAATTAGCCGTATCGTTGATCCGAACTTCTACTTCGTGTGCCGATATGAGTCCGTGATTCGTCACTGTGATGTAGCTGATAGCTGTTTGACCTTCGACAACAGGGACCACCTGTGTTCTAGGCTCTATGGTAACGACAGGCGCTGGCACGTGAGTCTCGAACGTAGCCTCAAGAACGACACGATACTTATCCTCAATCATAATCGGCTCAACAGTCCACTTGTAGGTGACTAGCTGCCTGGGTATAAACGCGTGGACTTCCTTGGTTTGCCCGGCCACAATCTGGATAGGAGAACGATACGTGCCGTGTTTTTCAGCGGACACTTCCAGGTAGTAGTTTGCTTCGATAATGTTATCGTTCAGCCAGACTCCATCCGGACCGGTAATACCCTCATACTTTGACTCACCCGTCGAGTAGTCCTTGAGCACAACCCTGGCACCAGAAACATAGGGATGATCCTCAGCAAACGTAGTGAATTCATCCTCCGCGTAAACCTTCAGTCCTCCGATCTGCGTTGATACACAGGTAAAGCGGAAACCAACTGATACGTTCGCATTTGTTCCAACCACCACAAAGTTGCTCGTGTAGTCACCTAATGGCATGTCAGCCGGCGGCATTAGCGAAAGTCCAACTGTCTTCTTCTCACCTGGAGCCAACGTACCAAGATCTGCAGGCGTCACTAAACTCAACCAATCGGCAGCAGGTATCAGCACTCGCAGATCGTTTGCAGGCACGCCGCCCTGGTTTATTATTTCACACTCGTAGAACGTCTGTTTGCCGCGGACCATCGGACCGGCCAAATAGCCAGGATTTGCAACCAACTTGGGCTGCCTGGGTCTGACCGTCAGGTCAAATGTCACTGTAGCCGAAGCACCTTCGTTTGTCGTGAAAACCACCTTCGGAGAAGCAGTTAAGACAGACTCGTCAATTGCTGTCAGTTGGTAGCTAATCCTGCGATTGGTGAGAGGAGCCATTGTAGGCACCACATTAGACACAATCAAGCTGATGTTCGCAGGCGCATCGACAACGACTGCAGATATGCCTGTCAGCTCCCGATCGCCAATATTGGACAAGTCAAACTGACCATAAGCCGCAACCTGCGGATCCAACCGAACGCTAAACGCCCCGGGCGCAGCAATTAATGGCTTATCAGCTGTGAACGTGATAGGCTGAACAAACACGTTGTCCAGCTCGTTGGTCTCACTAAGCGAGCCATCGGCATCAGTCTTCAGAATCAGATAATAAAGGCCGACGGGCTTCATTGGCATCTGAATGTCTACCTGCTTCGAATATGTATAAGGCACCGCAAGCGGTGAACTGCCAGTACCCTCCCATAGTAATGTGTCACCGGCGTCTATTAATTCGTCCTCAGAGAAATAAAGCTTGTCCGTCCAAGACCCTTCCGCATCCCCAGGACCAGCATTCTGAACAGTCCACTTTATGTTCACGGTAGAGTGTGCAAACGTGGTGACTAGAGAACTGAGCTGCGTAGGTCTCAAATTCGGAGGCTGAACAGCGGTTGTAGTAAACGTGTAATCCTCAGATACGACTTCTTGACAGCCGTCGCTTGATCTTACGCGATAGTGATAGGTCGTTTCTGGTGTCAATCCACTGATCGTAATCTTATGGACCGAAAGCATGTTCGGATCCACGGCTGATATCTTGCCGTAGGCCGGCGTAGTACCATATTCCACCTGCGCAGTTGCTGGCTCGCCTGTACGCCAGTTGATGATACACGTACTCTGCCTTGGTGAAGCCGTGACACTACCCTCAGATATTGTGGGCGAAGTCAAATCAACATAGAAGTATCTAACTGCAGGACTTGCATCTTCGTTGCCTACACTGTCCTTTGCCTTCACCATAAATGTGTGCAAACCCTCAGATAAATTGGTGAATTGCCTGCACACCTCAGCAGTCCAGTCGCTCCATGAACCTTCATCCATCTTATACGAGTAGACCAGCTGGTCTATTGGGGTTGCATCATCGTTGCCAGACCAACAGAAATCTACGACCGTCGAACAAGCTTTGCCATTCGCAGGCGGACCTGAGGTTATCACCGTCTGCGGAGCCGTTTTGTCTGCTTTCGTGGTGAAAGTGTAGTTTCCAGAAACGACCTCCCTACCGCAGCCATCTCTGGAGCGCACACGATAGTGATAAGTTGTCTCAGGTAAGAGATTTGTAATAACTACACTGTGATCAGTCACAAGCGCAGGATTCGGAGGGGTTACCGAACCGTAGCTAGGAGTTGTCCCATATTCAACCTGCGAGTCCATCGCCTCGCTGGTACGCCATACCACAGTAGCCTCAACTGAACCCGCAGCAGCATTCACATTGGAGATAGTTCCGGTAGATAGGTCTACCCTGAATGTGCGCTGCGCGGGACTCGAATCAACATTGCCCGACGTGTCGTGGGCACGCACATACAGCGTATGAGTGCCTTCGGTAAGAGAAGTGAACGTTCGACAAGTCTCAGGAGTCGGCGTAGACCACGAACCAGAGTCCAGTTTGTAGGAGTAAGTCAGTTGGTCCGTTGGAGTTAACGTGTCACTTCCGCTCCAGCAGAACTGCTGAGATGTGGAACACACAAGGCCGCCTTCAGAAGGACCGCTAGTAAACCAAGTGTTAGGCTCTCCAGTGTCCGGAGGTGTGGTGAATGTATGATCGCCGGATATAACCTCCCTGCCGCACGAATCCTTGGAGCGAACCGCGTAATGATACGTCTTTCCGGGATCAAGACCATTTATGACCACGCTATGAGAAGTTACCAGCGAACCATATTCAGGCGATTCGAGACCGTAGCTTGCAGTTTCACCATACAGCACCTTAGAAGTGCAGGGAACATTGGTCGTCCAGGTTATAGTGCACTGCATCTGAGCAACATTAGACTGGACATTCGAGATTACTGCAGGATCCAGCATCACGACAAAGCTTCTAGCTGCAGGAGTGTCGTCCTCGTTACCTGATACATCCTTAGCTCTGACCTCAAACGTGTGAGGACCAGACGTCAACTCAGTAATCGAAGCTGTTGTAGACGCGCTGAAGTCGCTCCAAGCTCCGCCGTCTACGCGATAGGCATACGTTAGTAGCGAAACAGGCGTGCTGTCGTCGCCTCCAGTGAAAGTGAATGTTACCGGCAGAGAACACACTATCGAGTTCGGTGAAGGACCTGAGGTGATTTGTGTGTCCGGGGATGTTGTGTCGAGCGCGGTCGTCAGCGCGAATAACTCAGACGTACTCTCGTAACCGCATTTATCGAGAGATCTAACTTGATAGTAGTAGGTTGTGTTCGGCAGCAGGTTGGTGATAGTGACGGCGTGGTTTGTCTTATAAACCCAATTGATGTAGGTAGCTTGGCCCAGAGCATCGGTAGGTCCGTACAAGACTTGCGAAGTAGCACCCTCATTAGTAACCCAAGTAATTATCGCACTGGTCCTGCCCGCATTTGGAGTAACCTGAGATATGACAGGCGCAGTGGTATCCAACAAGAAGTCGCACCGTGCAGGAGTTGGGTCTTCGTTGCCGGAACCATCTCTCGCTTTGACCTCGAACGTATGGGGCCCATCTGGCAGAGAAGCAAAGCTCACAGAGTTTGATGCTGACCATCCGCTCCAGTCGCTATTGTCAATGCGATAGGAGTAAGTGATGCCGATCGGCGTATCGTCTGTACCTTGCCAACTGAAGTTAACAGGCAAACTGCACGCGGTCGATCCCTGGGATGGGCCGCCAGTTATTGTAGTTTCAGGTGGGCTAAAATCAGGAAGTTCGTCTGCTCCTATGTCCACCCTGCCGCTGGAAATTCTTGCTTCGCCGTCTATATCGGTCTCTCCCGGCATAGGAACATAGTTAGGATCACCCGCGTTCACGCATGGCGAAGCTGAGTTGAGATGGAAGTAATGGCCGAGCATGGGATCAGAGGTCTGGACGAACTGCGGATCAGCAGATATGTTGCCAGTACCAGGATCGGAGTTGATATCAGTTACATTTGAGTAGGTCGTCGAGCAACCGAACAAATCGTCAGTATTCTGCCAGAGGATGCAGTTGGTCACGGCAGCCGTTCCAGCTGCGAGATATATGCCTCCTCCAACGCCGGAAACTGCCGTATTGGCGCAGATCGTGTTGCTGCGCACGACAGCGTTGGCAAGCGCACCGTCGATGTATATTGCTCCGCCGCCGACATCCGAAGTTGCAGAGTTGGCTACGATTATGTTTCCGAGAACCGTGACACTGGAGTTGTAAACTGCTATAGCGCCGCCTGCCCCAGCATTATTTCCCGTTATCACGTTGTATTCAATTCGAGGCCCAGAGTTCCAACCATCAAGAGTACCAGCGTCGCTTTCAAGCTTCCCTTGGCTGCCTATCAGTGCTGATGCGGGCAAGATCAAATATACAGGCCCTCCTTGAGCACTCAATGCGTCAATATAGCAAGCTGATTTATTATCGGCTCTTTCGGATGCGGCAGCGCCGACAACACCATACTCAAGATGCGGAAGCTCTGCTTCGAACCATACAGGTAGCAATGGCGCCTTGGCACCTGCGGGGTTGACCGTGATCAGATCAGTCTGGGCAGGATTCCACCCCACAGCGCTTGCAGTCAATTTGCTTGTGCCAGGACCAACAGCAGTCATATTGAACCAACCGGACCAAGTGTTTCCAGCTGCGATAGTCACCGTTTCCGGAGCAACCAAGACTGATGGATTCTCGCTCGAGATAGCAATGGTGACCGCACTACGCACGGCTTGATTCGTATTCGTGTAGACGCCATTGCCCGACGCGTAGGTTCCGCCAGGTACGTATGTCTGAATGTATACACTATCACTTTGGCCGACGTTCAAGGACGTGGCAACACTGAGCCATTCAAACGTTGGTGCGACCACTGTTGTTCGGTCTCGATCGATGAACCCTGACACGGACATTTGTGTGAAGGTCGAGCCGACTGCCAATCCCTCTATGCTGAATGAAGTTTGTGAGGAACCGCTAGGTATGGTCACAGTGCCAGGAACACTCACAAGATCGGGATTATCGACGCTGAGATATACCGTGTAACCCCCCGAAGGAGCAACGCCTCCGACTAACCCCACGTATCCCGTGGTTCGACAGCCGGCACCGACTGTGACATCCGCACGGAGCCACGGACCTACTACGGTTATGAGACCGCTCACCGCATACGCGAATCCAGACGCGCTAGCAGTAAGTGTGCTGGTTCCCGTGCCAACAGCCGAAACGTTTACGTAGTCGCTGTAATATCTGCCGGCACCGATGGATGTAGTGGCAGGCATTTGAATTACCCCTGCATTCTGGCTCATTAAAGTCACTATAACGGCCTGGTCCACATTCTGGTATGCGTCTGAGTACACGTAGTTGCCATAACCATAAGAACCACCAGGAACATACGTATACACACGAACGTTATCGACCGCACCTATTGTCAATTGTGAAGGCACACTGTCCCACGCGAAAGTAGGAGTCACTACAGTGACAGTGTCCTCCTCTGTGTAACCACCTAATTCAGCAGGAACACTCAAACGTATCTTAGTACTACCAGGACTTACACCAACTATCGTGAAAGATTGCCAACTGCTGCCATACGGAATAGTTACCTGACTAGGTACACTCGCAACACCAGGATCGTCACTAGATAAATAGAACGTATAACCACCAACAGGAGCACTACCTACACTTAAACCTACAGAACCACTAGTGCGACAACCAGCACCTACCGTCACATCCGCACGCATATACGGAGTAACACCAGTAACCGTGATCTCAGAACTCTCCTTCATATCCCAACCAACAGCACTAGCTACCAAACGAGCACTACCAGCACCTACCGCCGTGACAGTTATCCAGTCAGCATAGTAACGACCACTAGGAATCAACATCACACTCGGTACACTTATAACACTCGGATTAGTGCTAGTAACGCTTATCGTTAAAGCCTGATCCACATTCTGAGAAGTGTCAGAATACACATAGTTGCCATAACCATAAGAACCACCAGGAACATACGTATACACACGAACACTGTCAGTCTGACCCAAATTCATCAAACTCATCACACTGTCCCACACGAAAGTAGGAGTCCCTACAGTGACAGTGTCCACTTCCTCGAAACCAAGAAGGGTGAGACGGCAATTCGTTATCCCAGGTTTATTTCCAACTATCGTGAATGAAGTCCAGCTACTGCCAGCAGGAATAGTTACCTGTGGTGGTACGGATGCGATCTCAGGATCATCCACAGACACATTGACTGTGTAACCGCCCGGAGGTGCGCTTCCACTTGTAAGTCCAATGCTTCCGCTTGTTCGACAGCCTACTCCCACCTTGACATCCGCACGCATATACAAAGCAAGAATCGGTTGGACAGTGACCTGCAGAATGCCCTCAGTTAAGCCTGGACATGTAGCAACTACTTCCACCGGCTGGTCAGTAGTGGCAAGTCCTGTCACCGCAACTGTCGCAGAGTACATTCCCTCAGGAATGAAGACGCTTTCTGGCATGGAGAACTTGTCAGGTGAAGGATTGGACAGGGTTATCGTTAGTCCCCCTGCCGGAGCAGCGGCGGAAATTACGACGTCGGTAGATTTGGTCACCCCTGGTGGCATAACCAAAGAACTTGGCAAGAAGGAGATATTGAAGGTGGGAAGTACGTTCACCGTTGCTTGTGCACTTGTGAAGCCTTCCAAAATCGCCGTGACTACGGCCTGCCCCGCGATTATGCCGGTAACCGGAACCTGAGCTGACTTCTGCCCCTCCGGTATTGTCACAGCTGAGGGAACAGCCACAACCGACGTATTGCTGCTTGAAATGTCTACCACCAGTCCGCCGGGTGGTGCCTCATTTGGGATCATAAGCTGCAGAGTGGACGAGCGTCCGGCTGCAATCGGAAGATAACTCGGGAACAATACTAGTTGACCAGGACCTACTGTGACGGGCAAATCGGCGCTCGGATATCCAACCGCCGACGCAGTTATTATGGTGCTACCTTCCTGAAGGGCACGCACTTGGAACTGGCCAGACTGCTTAGCCGGCTGTATTACCACGCTAGAAGGAAAATCAACCAGTCCTCCCCCACCCGAAAGGTTCACGACTAGACCGCCGTCAGGCGCTGGATTGGATATGCTAACTGTGCATTTTTGGACTAACCCCTTTGCTACGGTCAATGTTGACGGAGAGAAGCTGATAAGAGGTGGGTTAATAACGGTTATTGGCACCTGAGCCCTATAGTACCCGACAGCGTTGGCGGTAATCACAGTCTGTCCATAGGAAACAGCCGTAACAGTTACGACTACAGAACTCTGGCCCTCGGGTATAGTTGCGCTTCCCGGAACAGTTGCCACAATGGGAACCGAACTGGACAGAACCAGCTGAACACCACCAGGGGGCGCAGTGTCCGGAATACTGAAAGTGATGTTTCCGGTTTGACCAGTCAAGAGACTAAGCGATGACGGATCCGCCGTTATTGCAGGCGGTGTGCGCAGTTCGAACATCTTACCTGTGTTTATCTGCCCCTCAGGCACACCCAGAACAATTACGCGACTGCCTGGTGCTGCACTGGGAGCGATTACAAATTCAACCGGCAAGGTCGTCTCGGTTTTTCCCGGTTTCAAAGTTCCGGTAACTCCAGTTTCTGGAAGAAGCGACACTTCAGTAACACGCGCCAGGTTCTTACCGGTGATGACAGCTTGAACTGTGGTGCCTAGCACGCCGTAAGAGGGCTCTACTAAATCAACAACGGGAATAAGGTTTATGGCGACCGTATCTACCGCACGTGCAGTACCAACCGTATATTCCACCTGGATCCTTCCCGGACCACTAGCTGTAGGGGTAAAGTCTATAGAAGTTGCGTCAGGTTGACCGTTAACTAGCGAGTCAAAGCTACCTTCTGCAGGACCCTCGATCAAACTCCAAGTTATAGAAACAGGGTACGTCTCTGAATCTTCTATGGCTGGATCTATCAAAGCAGAAATGGTCACCGTCTGACCGACAACCAGCTGAGGAAGAGGTGTCTGTATTTTGACGCCTATAACAGTCACGGTGCACTCAGCGATAGCCTGGCCTCCTCGACCATCAGAAACCGTAACCCGGATGCGGCGAAGCCCCGACGCTGGAGATGTATATGTTACGGATGGTCCCGAACCAGTATAGAGCCTCCGTCGAGCGGGGTCCACGTATATGTCAGGATGTCGCCATCTAGATCCTGAGCAGTCACTGAAAGAGTAATCTCTTCACCCTTGCCCGCATAGGGATATGACGCCGAAGGTCCATCAGTGATTTGCGGAGGTGTGTTACCCCGCGTGTATATAGCACCGCCAACGTCAGCCGTGCAGTTAATAATTATGTTGTGGCGAATGGTTGGGGAACAACCAATGCCGCAATAAATGCCACCACCATACGTGACTCCGTCGATTAGCGTGCCTGTACCGTTTTGTATGGTAAAACCTGTGAGAACAGAATCGTTAGACTCTCCTGACACAAACTTAACGACGCTGCCGTTACCTCCACCGTCAATGACAGTTGACGCCACCACAGCAGGATTCAAAGGATCGATGGAGGTAACCGTTATAGGTTTGCCCAAGAAATCTATGTTCTCGTTATACACCCCGCGGTTTACCCATACCACGTCCCCAGGCAACGCAGCACTGATACCCGCTTGTATGGTAGTGAATGCATCTTCCCACGACGAGCCGTTATTGGCACCCGTAGCCGAAGCGTCCACGTAAATATCTGCTGCGCTTGCGACGTAGACTGATGCGATGGTTAATGCGGCTGCGATCAGTAGAAGCCTAACGCCCGTGGAAGCCATAGTTCGCTCCTCTCTTTCCGCGAAAAGGATAAGGTTCCTGCTCCTAGCAACATTCGACCAGGAGTAGTTAAAATGCATTTAGAATTGCGAAGACTCGCTGGGCCAGGAAGTGACTGAGGAAAACAATACTGCGCGCAGTCCGTTCAGCGAATGCGCTTCGCGAGGGCATCCCTGTTCATTACTTTTGTTTTGGTGATAGAACAATAGGACTAAAGACTACCAGCTCCACCCCATTGATGGTTGTATTACTCTCTATTGATTCAATAGAATTATATGTTACTTTTGGCGTTTGTCAAGGGCGATTTAAATGTTTTTGTAAACAACTTAGCCTGTCGCAGCAATAGAATTAAATCGGCATGCTGAAAAAACAGTTCTCGAGGATAATGGGGTCATCCAAACCAGCAATTTGTTTGCAGTTCACCTACGGAGATGCTATAGCAAGGGACCCGCCGAGAGCGGATTCCCTGCACCCTACCGCAACAATAAGTAGATTAGTGCATCTCCACTTCGCATGTACCGATACCGCCACGATAGAAGTTGAACTGAACATTGGGATGCAACGCCAACAGGGACATGGGCACAGCAGTGTCGGCGACTCCCTTTGAAATCATTAATGTTGTTAGCCGCTGCCCAAACGGGTTGTCGTGTTTACCGGCGTGCCAGATGGAAACGCGCTCAGCCTTCCAAGTCTCCAGTGGTCCCACTGTAACCGCCTGGCTCGGAACTAGGTCAACCTTGCCACCGCCCGAGGTCCTTGCGTTTTGCATTATCGTCACCGGATGCAGGTCAACGACACGGGTACCCAATCTCAGGTATTCTTCAGGAGCAGGAGGTTCGTCGACGTATTTACCTTCGCGCTTTGGGGGATCATTAAACGCCCAGTGCTTGATGTCTCCCTGGCCACCTTGCATTATGGCACACCTAACACCCTCCCAACTTTTTACGTAGTCAGATGTATCAGCTTTGGGAAAATGCAGATTGGACTCCGGCATCGCAAGCTCCCGACGTATGCGATCGAAGCAAAGTCGTCGATCAGTCCGCGCAAATGATAACGGATGGTCTTCCGAAACTTCCTTTCCATCTATCACCCACTCATCCATTGCCCAAAAGTGAGCGTCTTTCAGACTCAAACTGATGGCATTTATGATCTGGGCTACCAAAGGTAGATGCTCAGTAGGTCCGATTGGACCACAAATACCGACGGGGTTATCGGGGGTTGCTTGTTTCCACGCTTCGATGTATTCAAGAGCTTCCGCGCAGTAAAACTCTTCAAGAGTGTCATAAATGACAACCTTGAAACCAGGCCGCGACAAACCAACCAGATCCTCCGGCGTAAGCTTCGCGGCATCGTCCAGTATTTCCTTGTCTATAGTGGTGTAATCCCACCAACCAGGTGCAAGTTTACTCAGCGGTCTCGCCATGGTTTTATACCTCCTCGATTGCTGTGACGACTTGGATCACGGGCATGTGTACAGTATCAAACAACAACCAACGACCTGTAGTGCTCACTCTGCTTGAGAATTCCTCCGCTCGACTCATAGAAGCTGCTGTCTAAATGAAAAACCCCACCCACGGGCGTCAACCAGGAAGCACCAGCTTGGGGATGGTAGCTGCACATCAGATCCCAGTTTCTGTAATTTTGGTTACCGTTCATTTCGAGAACCCCCGTTTTGACACCAGGCAAAGGAGCTAGCCTTGCAGCCACATTCTTGTTCCAATCCACCAAAATAGGGTTTACAGTCAGGTCCGCACAAAAGCACGATACTCCTCTTTTGACAGCCAAAGCAGCTATTTTCAGCGTCTCGCTGAGCGTCTTTGCGGCTGGTTTCAACGCAATTGCACGATAACCCAAGTCGATCCGCCTTTCCACATCCTGTAGTGAATGTGCACTCTCATCGGCGGCGATTCTGACGGGCAAGTCTCTGACATCAATCTCAGCGTCTTCGGCAAACGGCTCTTCAATGATTACAACTTGGTCCAACGCTCCAATGTGCTCCATAGCACTCAGTAGTTGCTCTAGACGATTTCTCGAGTCATAGCGACCATTAGCATCCAGATAATAGACAACACGACCGCAGTCAGTGTAAGGTGTTTCCAAATTACCCACCGCCTGGTGAATTGAGGATACGCGGCTGATATCCCAGGCAAGCATCTTATCGGGATCGCCATCGCCCTCTGGGTCATTGCCAATCTTGATCTTTAACACGAATGCGCCGCGGCGGACCATATCTGACACTTCAGCAACCGAAACACCGTAGCTAACCAGCGGAATCAGACCCAATTTGGTATTTCTGTATGAGAAAGCGAATCTGAACTCCTCTGGTATCATATCATCGAAAGACGTTAAACCGTCTTCCCCAGCATACAACTGCCAGGCAGCATTGTCTACCGGTACCAGGGAGTTGAGTACAAAAGTCAGTTTGATATCACTCCGGCCAGTTATTGCTCGACCATAATCAGCTACCGGGGACAGTAGGTTGTCAAGGAGCGATAACGGATTAGAGAAGCATAAACCATCAGCTGACTTAACTGCAAATGCGGTCAATGCGAACATCAAGGCATTGCTGGCAGATTCAGGATACTCCGCAAAAACGCTCGCATCGGACCACAGAACGCTTTGTGTGCCGAGACCCAAACCTTCGTGCCCGCTAAACGATCTAAGGTAGACTACAGTCTGCCAAAGCTCTGTTAAGTATCTGCCCTTGAACCCAAAAGGCGCAACTAACGGCTCACGCTCGAAGTTGCAGGAAGTCTTGTGTATCCGAATCATTAGGTGCACCGCAAATCGTGCTTAAACCCACAGTATTGCAACTAGGAAGTGTAAAGCCCGTTGCCGCTAATGCGCAACTTTTCTTACCAGAACGCTCTTTTCAGGAATCCTGATCCGTTGGCCAACCTGGAGTTTTGTGAGATCGCTAATGCCGTTATATCTGGCCAACTCAGACGCCAGCGAACCATCCCCGTAAAATCGCTTACAAATCAGCCAAAGGTTATCGCGCTTTCCCAGTACGTATACCCGATCGGGTGAAGGCTTCGACGTTCGCAGAGAAGTGAGTGAAACTTTCCGATCAACGCGGGGCGGCGTGCGCCGAACATTGGAGGTTTGGTACGGAGTGTTTTTCCTACTGCCACCAAATCCAAAATAAAGGCCGCTTCCTAACACGCCAATTACAGCAGCGTATGCTAGTGCCCTGACCTGCCAATGCCTGTGCGATCTTGTCGCAAAACGCAGGTTGTCGACAGCCGGTGTTGTGTCGACTCTTCCATATCCCTTAGAAGGAACAACTTCCCCGTTACGCCAATGGAAAAACTCAGAGCGTCCCAGAACTGGATCGAATACGCAAGTTACCATATTTGGGTGCGGGAAGAAGTGTTGATGCAGGAACAGGTCTTGTTCCGAAAGTGCCGTTTCTCTTCCCGGATGACTGTGGAACCAACCAAGAATTCGCAGGCCAGGATATTGCGTTATTCGTGTCAGCAGCATGTTCTCCCAGGCTGCGAAAGTCATCATTACAGTCGAAGAATCTCCACGAGCCACTGTTGCAGGACAAACGCCGCAGATATGAATGTTTCTGCGTCGTCCCATAAGTGTCACATATCCCAACAGCAGACCCGCCCTCTCATTCTTTCTATCGCTAACTACAAACTCTTCTATTTGACGGTGCGCAGCAGAGTCTACAGTTATGTCGATCGGGAGATTAAGCCCCTCGTCGTGCAAGAGACAACGGTCTTCCAGAATTGAAGTACGAGCACGGGGCTGCTCGGAAGGAGGTGGTTCGGCTGCCTCGTTTGTACTATCATCACGAATTTCCTCTGCAGATATCACCAATTCAGGAACGAGCCATAGACGAGGACCTGGACTGGTAATGGCCTTGCCAATGGGCTCATGGGAACCAATTATTCCGACATCAGGAGAAATCAAAGCATATTGGATAGGCTTACCACAGCAATCCACAGCGGGAAACTTGGCAAGTATAGCCAAACTGAAAGCCGCAGCTGATACTGGCACGTCGGCGTCAAAAGCACAATGGAACTGGCGGATTTCGGCTGGATCGCAAATGAAAGCCTTTACCTCGCCCATGGCGCCATCTCCTCCGCTAATGTTTACACAACGACCTGCCGTATGTCAACACAAGTTTGCTCCTTGATCAACACGCAGATGATTATTGCTTTAGCCGCACACAGAAAGAAATGTCCTTCGCCTAAAGCATTCCTCTCCGCATCGAATAACCCTAACCAAAAACGATTAAAAGCTGATCCTAGCAGGAAACGAAGCTAGCCCGTACAAGTAAAACGCCCGCGACAGCGGGCTTCTCCTTAAAAAATGGAGGCGACGACCGGAATCGAACCGGTGATGGCGGTTTTGCAGACCGCTGCCTTAGCCACTTGGCTACGTCGCCTCAACTCTCGGCCTCCGGAATAGTCAAATAGAAATCCGGAGGCTATTAACTTTTGGAGCGGGAGACGGGATTCGAACCCGCGACATTCAGCTTGGGAAGCTGACGCTCTACCACTGAACTACTCCCGCACTTGGTGGGCGATACTGGATTCGAACCAGTGACCTCTTCGGTGTGAACGAAGCGCTCTCCCTCTGAGCCAATCGCCCTCCACTTCAATTGTATTATATACCCCCACAAGTCAACAGTCAACAGTGCGACGACATAATGCGTTTCGTGTTTCTTTCACCTAGGCGATAAAGTAAAATCAACAAAGAGCTTTACTCAGGACTAGAACTAGTAGCAACATTCGGAAGAGTCGGCCTGGCTGAACTCATATCCCGCGCAGGGATACTCCGCGACGTACCAACGGCAATTATAGTATCCTGAGGCGAGTAGCGGTCCCGTGACACGACTTCGGTAAGCTTTCTACCATGCGGAAATATGATTTTCCGATAGACGGTCACTGACACCCCACTTGACCCCTTTTCCACAACCTTGCGCACGCCAACAGGAAGCGTAGGGTCTTCTACAATTCGATTACCTGACGGTATCCTGCGCGACTCGGTTGTGTATACCTTGACTGTCTTTTTGTCTATCGGGGAGCCGTAAATGGCAACTTTGAGGCGGCTTCCCGAGACCTGTGAAATGATGGCTATCGGACACGAATTTGTGTTTCTGAACTTGAAATCCAGCAAGCCGTAAACAACAGTCGCGTCACGGCCGGGATCGACGTATGGCACGAGCCGTGAGTGATGGCTGCGCTCGATGACTTTAAGACCCGCAAGCAGAACAGCGTTATATAAAGTGCTAGATACCTGGCATACGCCGCCGCCGAGACCTTCCTCAAGCTTACCACGCACAAATATCTGTGCTGGTCGGAAGCCGCGCATTGGAAGCCGAGGACCTATAGCATCGTTAGCAGAGAACACCATTCCGGGCTTCAGAATGATCCCATTGATTGCGGCCGCAGCGAGACGAAGATTGTGTGTTCGCTCGGTCTTTGCAGGGTTAAACGACGTGGTGAAGCTGGAAAGCAGAGTAGTGATTTGGGAAGCGTCCGAAGAAGTTACGTCAGGCCTGTCCATCAAGACTGGCAGCGAAATCAATGTGGAACCTGAAGCGATTCTTTGCTTAATGAGCTGAATAGACTTGTCGACATCGAGCCTTATCCCACACTCCTCAGGTACAACCTCAAGCCGCCCGCCAACTACTTTGATGCGCGCATCCTTGTGAGGACGGTCGATCCTGCTTGACAAAGACTTGATAACGCGACGAAGTGCAAGCTCATCCGATTCCATCACCGCGGATATTTTTTTACCTGAACCCCAGCGAGTGAGGACACAGAGAGCACAATTAATAATACCTCCTTCTCGACCAACGCGGTAGGCGCGATCAAGCAACAAATCAGTGCGCACGCTAAAACGGAGTTCGGCCAGGGAACCTGTCCATGTAGAATCTAATGCGACGAGAGTCACGCGCCTTCTCAGCTGCTGCTGCGCCCAACGATCAATAATGTCTTTTGCTTGCTTACGATAAAGACCGCCGATGCGGACACCAGAGACTATGACATCCCTGCAGATGCGCTCGCTTCGCTGGAAGGACAAAACCACTGCAACAATACAGAGTGCCGCTACGGATAAAAGTGCAGCCAAAAAGAGAGCAACTCGAGCAACTTTCCGTCTCACTTCCCGTTACCCAGCTAGCGGGTCCGCCTCCAAAGTGTACCGCTAGGAGTATCCTCCAGTACAATCCCTTGCTCCGCGAGCTGGTTTCTGATTTCGTCTGCCCGTGCCCAATTCCTAGCCTTACGAGCTTCTTCTCGTTCCTTGATAAGCGTTTGAATCGAAAGATCGATAGACGTCGCAGCCTCAGCTGACTCGCGCAGCTTAAGTCCCAACACTCGGTCGAAATCGTAGAGCACGTTCAGTACGCCATATTCCCTCCGAGTCTCAGCCTCTCTAGTCATCTCCGAAACGGTTGCCATGGCTTGGGGCATGTTCAGATCGTCTTCTATTGCGGCTCGAAATCGATCTCGATATGCGGCGACCCAAGGCGGCTCATTCCCCCCTATCTGCAGTGCTCGAGCAGCAAACTGCTGAAGCGACGAGTATCCAGCCGCGGCAGCTTCAATAGAGTCCCAGGTAAACCGCAGCTTCTGTCTATAATGCGCCATCAAGCACGCATACCTATACGCCAACGGATTGTAACCCTTGTCGATCAGAGTCTGAAGTGTGATGAAATTGCCCTCGGACTTGCCCATGCGCTTGTCTTCATCATTTCCGTCTAGATTGCCTACAACAAGGAAAGCTCCGTGCATCCAAAAACGCACGAATTGTTTCCCCGTAGCCGCCTCGCTCTGGGCAATCTCGTTTGGGTGATGTACCCAGATGTGATCCTCACCACCAGTATGTATATCCAGGGTTTCACCCAGGTACTTCATTGCCATCGCAGAGCACTCAATATGCCAGCCAGGAAAACCAACTCCCCAAGGCGAATCCCAGCGCATAATATGGTTCTTGAACCGCCCTACTGCCTTGAACCAAAGCGCAAAATCCGCAGGATGCTTTTTGTCCGGATCTTCCTGAACTTCCTCGCGGGCTCCTATTACCTTCTGCTCTAGCGGCTGCCGTGTAAATTCAGTGTATCTAGGAAACTTGCTGATATCGAAATAGACCGCCTGCGTTGTCTCGTATGCGTAGCCTTGCTCGATCAGACGCTGTATGAGTGCTATCATCTCCGGAATGTGCTCAGTGGCACGGCATACGACTTTAGGCTTTTCGATATTGAGCAGCTCGAGATCGCGCCAAAATGCATCTTCGTAAAAGCGGGCTATTTCCCAGACGTCCTTACCTGCTTCGCGAGCGCCTTTTTCCATTTTGTCTTCGCCTTCGTCCGCATCCGATGTAAGGTGACCAACGTCTGTAACGTTCATCACGTGAAGAACGTCGTAGCCTTCATATTCCAAGGCTCTGCGGAGAATATCTGAGAATATGTATGTGCGAAGGTTGCCTATGTGGGCATAGTTATACACCGTGGGGCCGCAAGTATACATCCGCACGATCCCTGGCTCTAAAGGTTCAAATAACTCCTTCCGACGAGTCAGAGTATTATACAGATTCAGAGCCATTACGCTTCTCCTCAAGTTTTCGCAGACGAACTTCTAACTCCTCAATCTTCCGAACTAAACACCGCATCATCTCGCCCTCCGGGTCCAAATCTCGACCGTGAGTGAGCGGCTCTTCCTGAACCCGTTTGCCATCTTGTACCACAATCCTTCCAGGATTGCCCACGACGACACAGTTGGGAGGCACGTCCTTCAACACCACCGCGTTAGCACCAACTTTAACGTTGTCCCCAAGCGTTATAGCACCCAGAACCTTTGCGCCTGCACCCACAACAACGTTGTTGCCGAGTGTAGGATGCCGTTTTTTCTTCTCCAAGCTTACGCCGCCTAAGGTAACACCGTGATACAAGAGACAATTCTCGCCTATTTCAGCGGTCTCACCTATAACCACTCCCATGCCATGGTCGATAAAGAATCCCTTACCAATTCGTGCTCCAGGGTGAATTTCGATACCAGTGAAGAACCTGTTGATCTGGGAAATAAGGCGCGCGACAAACTTCAGATTGTGACGCCATAAGAAATGCGCCACCCTGTGCCAGAATATGGCGTGTAGACCAGCATAGGTAAGTACCTCGAGCGCGCTTCGCGCTGCTGGGTCGTTGCGAAAAACAGCCCGCCAGTCCTCACGCAAGGTCTCAAACATGGAAATCAAAAGCAAGGAAGCAAATTGTCTCGTTTACCTAAGTAGCCTCGAAACCTAACGGCTCAAAACACAGAACTAAGGTCTATTTACCACCCAGAAGTATACCACAAACCGATGTTGGCCGACAAAATTGCAGCCTCCCTTTCGTTCGAAGAAATACGATTGCCAAGCTATTCGAGAGTAGACAGCGCTCGTATAAACTGGATTAAGGCCTTTCCTAACCAGGGAAAAACAGTGAGGGAAGGTAGAAGACCTTTGGCTAACTAATGTAAGCAATGACGAAATCGATCTAGACTTGGCAAAGTGTCTATGCGTTTTACCTGTGAACCTTTCGAGAACCGAAATGAAGCAGGTGCTCTCTTGGCGCAAGCTCTTGAGCACTACAAGGGCACAGATACCATCGTTCTTGCAATACCCCGCGGGGGAGTTGTAGTGGGTTACGAGGTGGCGACAAAGCTGAATCTTGAACTCGACGTAATAGTACCGCGCAAAATACCGGCACCAGGACAGGAGGAACTTGCGATAGGAGCAATAGCCAGTTGGGGAAACCACGACATTATCCTTGATGAGCAGGCAATCAGGTTCCTAGGTGTGTCTGAGGAATATATAAGGCGGCAAACCGAAGTGCAACTTGCAGAAGTTAACAGACGCTTGCTAGCTTATAGAGGCACCAATGAGCCACCTGATGTGAAGGATCGCAGCGTAATACTAGTGGACGACGGAGTTGCTACCGGATATACCACCCGGGCAGCCATAATTGCTATCAAGAGTCTGGGAGCTAGCCGCGTCGTATTGGCGGTACCGGTCGGACCTCCCGACTCAATTGAAGAGCTTCGGCCGTATGTCGATGAACTGGTCTGTCTGCGAACCCCTACTCCTTTCTTAGCAGTAGGATACTGGTACAGAGACTTCAGGCAAACTACGGATGCTGAGGTAATCGATTTACTTGAGAAAGCGCGCTCTGCGCCGAAGTAACAATCCAACGATAGACCCTTGCGGGGTAACACCAAGCAGTATGACATCCCACCTTGAGCTTCAAAGTATGGCACTAGCCACTTTCAACTCGTGACCGCCTTGGCTTCTTAGAATTGGGCTCCAGAGCTAGTGCTAACACTTCAGCCACCGAATCCACATACTCGATCTTCATCGACTTGCGAACGTCAGCTGGTACGTCTTCTTCTACATCCTTACGGTTTTCCTTCGGTATTATAACTGTCTCAACGCCAGCACGCCTGGCTGCTAGAATCTTTTCCTTGATTCCACCCACAGGGAGTACCTTACCGCGCAACGTGATCTCTCCCGTCATGGCAGTGCGCGGCTTTACTCGGCGCCCGGAGAGCAGAGAAGCAAGTGCAGTAACCATAGTAACTCCGGCAGAAGGTCCATCCTTTGGTATGGCACCAGCAGGTACGTGAAGATGAATGTCGTACTTAGAATAGAAATCCTCCGGTATCTCGAGTTCTTTTGCATGAGCCCTTACATAACTGAGAGCGGCCTGAGCAGACTCTTTCATCACCTCGCCAAGTTGCCCAGTTATCACCAACTGTTTGCCGCCTGGCATCTGAGTAGCTTCGACAAAAAGAACATCGCCGCCGACCGGCGTCCAAGCTAGACCAACAGCAACGCCAGGCTCGTTTGTCCTGTCCTCGAGTTCCTCAAATGTGTATCTTGGTACCCCCAAGTATTCGCGGACCTTTTTTATGTCAACCCTAACAGGTTGAGTGCGGCCTTCTGCGAACTCTCTTGCTGTCTTACGACACACTGCAGCTATCTGCCTTTCAAGATTGCGCACCCCTGCTTCGCGGGTATAGCCTCTTATTATCTCGATTACAGCGCGTTTGGTAAACGTTATATGTTCGCCTTTCTTCAAACCGTGCTCATCAAGCTGCTTCGGTATCAGATGGCGGCGCGCTATTTCTACCTTTTCCTCCTCCGTATATCCTGCAAGTTCCAGCACCTCCATTCGGTCGCGAAGCGGAGGAAGAATGGTGTCCAACACATTTGCCGTAGTAATAAACAAGACCTTTGAAAGGTCAAAGGTGACCTCAAGGTAGTGATCACGGAATGTGGAATTCTGCTCAGGATCCAGGACTTCCAAGAGAGCGGACGACGGATCGCCGCGGAAGTCGACCCCGACCTTGTCAATCTCATCAAGCATAAAGACCGGGTTATGTGAACCAGCACGTTTGATTCCTTGAATTATCTGACCCGGCAACGCACCAACATATGTGCGCCTGTGACCGCGAATCTCAGCTTCGTCGCGCACGCCACCAAGACTCATACGAACAAACTTTCGACCAAGGGCCCGAGCTATTGATTTACCAAGAGACGTCTTTCCTACTCCGGGCGGACCTACAAAGCAGAGAATAGGATGTCTGATCTCCCCTTCTTGTTTGAATTTTCTGACCGCAAGATACTCCAAAATACGCTCTTTTACTTTTTCTAAGCCGTAGTGGTCCTCGTCTAATATCCGCCGAACCGTTGGTATATCTAGGTTATCTTCTGTATATGTGTTCCACGGCAAGCTGACTAGCCAGTCGATATACGTGCGAGCTACAGTGTACTCGGGCGCTGCAGGCGGCATATGACTCAATCGGTCCAATTCGCGAAGGGCTTCCTTCTCCGCTTCTTCGGGCATCTTTGCCTCAGCTATTTTCGCCCGAAGTTCCTCGATTTCCGCAGTTCTCTCATCTGTCTCACCAAGTTCGCGCTGGATAGCCTTAAGCTGCTCCCGCAAGAAATACTCGCGCTGGGTTTTGCCCATTTCAGAGTGAACCTGTGACTGGATCTTGCTACCGAGCTCAAGAACCTCGACCTCACGCATAAGGATGGCAAGCAGTTTCTTAAGGCGCGCCTTGATTCCCAGTGTTTCCAAAAGGTCCTGCTTTTCAGGTATCGGGATAGGCAGATGCATTGCGATGGTATCCGCCAATGCGCCGGGCTTGGTCACAACGTTGGCAATGTTCTGGAGCTCGTCGGGAAGCGTTGGTGTAAGCGCGACAACTCTCTGAAATGTAGTTATGACATTTCTGCGAAGAGCTTCTAGCTCCATGCTCTCGCTTTCTGTCCAGTCCTGAACATCAGGAAGTTCCTCTACCTTTGCCTTGATGTAAGGCTCAGTTTGGATAACTTCCTTTATCCGAATCCGCCGCAACCCCTGAACAATAAGCCTCTGATGTTCAGGCAAGCGCATCATCGTGTGGATGGCCGCAGCAACACCGACTTCGTAGAGATCGGACACTTGAGGATGCTCAACGGAGGGATCTTTCAGCGTGGTCAATGCGATAATACGATTTTCACCGACTACCGCATCATCGACCAGCCTCATCGAGCTCTCACGCGAAACGATGAGCGGCATAACGACCATGGGGAACAGCACAGTGTCCTTGATCGGCAGAACGCTGAGGATATCTGGTATCGATATTCCTCTTTCAGCCGCTTCGCTTTCCGGTGTCACCGATTTCTCTTCGCCGACTTGCGTGTTCGTATCCATTTAGTCCTCGATCTTGACCTTCCTTGTTACTACAGCCTGCTTGGGCAAGACAACCTTTAGAAAACCGTCCTTGTAAACAGCTGTGAGATTATCCCGATCAAATTTGACATCTTGAGGCAGCTGAATCACTCTCTCGAACGGGCCATAATAGACTTCAAGTTGGTGGTATCGAATGCGGTGGGACTTATCCTCGTCCTGTTCGGTTCGGACGCCTCGAATAGTGAGAAACCTGTTGTCAGATGAAAGTGTGAGCTCTATCTCTCCTGGCTCAAGCCCTGCAATGCATACTTTGACAACAACAGCTTCAGCTGTCTCGTAAACGTCGGCTCTAGGCGCCCAGACTTCACCTGCCGCGCTAGTTAGTCTGAAAACGTGAAGCAACAAATCATCGGAAACGCGCCGCATTTCACGTTCCAGCTCCTCCACCATATCGTCGTACGACCCGAACATTATCTTCTGCCCCTCAGTTAGCTAGGATGTTTACTGGGTTATTCTAACACTGCTATCTGGACTTGGCAAGATATGCTCCTGACCCCAGTGTATACTCTAAATGTGCGAACTGGTTTAAGAACGCAGCCTAGTTAGAGAACACTGTGGCTAGGGAGAGAATACGGTTGTTACTTGTCAATAGCGTGCTAGATCCCTCCAATCGCGCATCTGTAAGAAAGCCCTATAGGGTTTACTGTATCCGTTTGCCGACGAGCCAACAGGCTTTCGTAGCAGATGACCTAGACCTATTTTGGGCAAATCTTTCCAATAACCACCAAGTGAAAACAAAAAATGCTGCTGGCACACAGCCAGCAGCCATACCTACCAATCAAAAATTGATCAAATCGATCAGAACCTCACCAGATCCGTCCAGCCACGAATCTGAACAAAAGCACGATTCGTA
>CALJES010000002.1 GCA_938074205.1 uncultured bacterium | reverse complement strand
GCTGTAATCGCTGCCGTCAACGTCGTCTTGCCATGATCAACATGACCTATAGTACCAATGTTTACGTGCGGCTTCGTCCGCTCAAAACGCTGCTTAGACATCCTACAAGTCGCCTCCTAACGTTAAATGTCAAAATTCAAGATATTTCAACCGGGTCGGATCTTTTTCGACCAGTTCGTACGTCCAGCCCACACAACCCCAAAATGATAGCGTATTATTCATTTTCGCACAAGTGGCCTTCCAGTCATTTTCAAAACCAACTGCTCAGCTAAGTTATCAGGCAGTATCTCGTAATGCGACGGTTCCATCGTATATGACGCGCGACCCTGACTCATTGACCGCAGAGCCGTAGCGTACCCGAACATTTCTGCCAAAGGAACCAACGCGTCTATAATGTGGGTCCTTCCAGGACCGGTTTCCATGTGAGTTATGTTTCCGCGCCTACCGTTTAAATCCGATATGACATCGCCCACGAATTCTTCAGGCACGACGACCTCAACGCGCATAATCGGCTCCTTGAGGGTCGGGTTTCCGTTTTCGACAGCTTCTCGGACGGCGATCGAGGCTGCCATCTTAAATGCGTTCTCCGATGAATCAACCTCGTGGTAGGAACCACCAAGCAAAGTAACGCGCACATCTACCACAGGAAACCCTGCTATTACTCCTGATTGAAGAGCTTCGTCAACACCTGCTTTGACCGCCGGGATGAACTCGGAAGGGATTTCTCCTCCCTTCACCTTGTTAACGAACTCCACACCCGACCCGGTCGGAATAGGTTCCAACTCCAATATGCAGTGGCCATATTGCCCACGCCCGCCGGTTTGCTTTATGTATTTCCCTTCGCCTCTGCTTTGCTTTGTTATGGTCTCCTTGTATGCAACTTGAGGCCTGCCGTGGTTAGCCTCAACGTTGAACTCTCGGTAGAGACGATCGAGAATTATCTCGAGGTGAAGCTCACCCATTCCGGAGATAATTACCTGGCCGGTCTCCTCGTCTACTCGAGTTCGAAACGTCGGATCCTCACTCGATAGCCTCTCCAACGCAGTCCACATCTTATCTTGATCGGCCTTGGTTTTCGGCTCAATAGCTACAGAAATAACCGGCTCCGGAAAGTGCATCGCTTCAAGGATGATCTTGTCGTGCTCGGCACAGAGCGTATCGCCGGTAGTAGTGTGCTCCAAACCAACTGCCGCCGCTATATCCCCAGCAAAGACGTGGTGAACTTCCTCTCGGTGATTAGCGTGCATTCTAAGAATTCGATTGACTCGCTCCCGCTTTTCCTTGTTAGAGTTGTACACTACGCCCCCGCGCGCAAGGTGTCCGCTATAGACCCTAAAGAATGTCAGCTTCCCTACGTATGGATCACTCATGATCTTGAAAGCAAGAGCGGTAAACGGCTCTTTGTCTGAGGCCTCGCGTGTCATCTTTTCGCCTGTTCTGGGGTTTATACCCTCAACAGGGGGAACGTCCAGTGGCGAAGGAAGATAATCTACGATGGCATCCATAAGAGGCTGGATGCCTTTATTTCTGAACGCGGCACCGCACAGTACAGGAACCAAACCATTAGTTACAGTCCCTTTGCGAATGCCAGCTTTTATCTCTTCGGGGGTTATTTTTTGCCCCTCGATATACTTTTCCATCAGATACTCGTCGATCTCAGCAACCTTCTCGATGAGCTGTTCTCGCATCTCCAGTGCCGTAGAACGAAGTTCCTCGGGAATTTCGAACTCCTTGTATTCTCTGCCCAGCTCATCCGTCCATCGAATTGCCTTTAGTCTGAGGAGATCTATTACGCCTTCAAAATTCTCCTCAGCACCGATCGGCAGTTGAACGGGGACTGCATTGGCGCCAAGTCTATCCCTTATTCGATCCACCACCTTCTGGAAGTCGGCCCCCACCCTGTCCATCTTGTTGACAAAGGCAATACGAGGCACATTGTAACGATTAGCTTGACGCCAGACAGTCTCAGACTGCGGCTGAACGCCCCCTACGGCACAGAAAATAGCGACGACTCCATCGAGAACTCTCAGGCTGCGTTCAACTTCCACGGTGAAATCAACGTGACCAGGGGTGTCGATTATATTTATGCGGCAATCGCGCCAAAAGCATGTTGTTGCGGCCGAGGTGATAGTAATGCCACGCTCCTGTTCCTGCTGCATCCAATCCATTGTAGCCGCGCCCTCATCGACCTCACCCATCTGATGAATCCGCCCGGAGTAGTACAGAATACGCTCCGTGGTCGTTGTCTTTCCGGCGTCGATATGCGCGGCAATCCCTATATTTCTTGTTTTTTCAAGCGGATAGTCGCGTGACATTTTGTTTTACCTTTATCAATTACAAAACTCGAACGCAAGCATGATCGGAGGGCATCAAGCGACAAGCGCTTTGTCCCCTACAGTCAATCACGATCACACTCTTGCCCTCCCGTATATGCCCCCTTCAACATTCTGGATGTACCGGAGACCGCCCCCAAACCGCATTTGATCACCGGTCGCTAGCGTTGAAGAACGACAAAAAATCGAATCCTACCATCTGTAGTGAGCGAACGCCTTGTTCGCTTCAGCCATCCTGTGCGTATCTTCTTTCTTCTTGACCGAAGCACCGGTATTGTTTGCAGCGTCAAGCAGTTCACCGGCAAGCTTCTCGACCATCGTATGACCTGGGCGCTTGCGCGCATTCAGAACAATCCAACGAATGCCCAGGGATATTCTCCGCTCCGGTCTTACTTCGACCGGCACTTGATAGGTTGCACCGCCCACGCGTCTGGGACGAACTTCAATAACTGGCATTACGTTCTTCAGCGCCTCTTCGAAGACTTCGGATCCCTTGCGCTTGGTTTTCTCCTCGAGTATCTTAAAGGCGCCATAGACAATCTTCTCGGCGACGCTTTTCTTGCCGTCTTTCATTACCCGGTTTATCAATTTAGTAACAAGCCGGTTGCCATAGACAGGATCAGGTTGAACTTCACGTCTTTTGGCCGGTCCTTTCCTGGGCATACGCAACCCTCCATATAGCTTCCGAACAACTTGCGACACCTGTTTGCAACGAGTATCCAGTGCACTCAGAGGCAAGCAAGCGTCAAATACGAGAACTCACTTTGGTTTTTTGGCACCGTACTTAGATCGGCCCTTCTTCCGATCCGACACTCCCGCAGCGTCCAAAGTGCCACGGATTATGTGGTACCGCACACCCGGCAGGTCCTTCACTCTCCCGCCACGAACTAGCACCACAGAATGTTCTTGGAGGTTGTGACCGATGCCCGGGATGTAGGCAGTAACTTCCATCCCGTTGGTCAATCTGACCCTTGCAACCTTTCTAAGGGCCGAATTAGGTTTCTTCGGTGTCTCCGTTCTAACGACAAGGCAAACACCGCGCTTTTGCGGACAACCCCTTAAAGCAGGCGCCTTGGTTTTCTTCTTTATCTTCTCTCGTCCCTTGCGAACAAGCTGACTAATAGTAGGCAACCTTACACTCCTCTAAGAACAAGCATTTACTACCGACAAAAAAGCCCTTCGCGACACACTCGAAGGGCGCTCCTCCACCAGTTCTTTAGCAATGTTCTCGTACACCAAGCTACGAGATAAGGTGTGCTGATCGCCCCCTTACGAGTCGTCGTTTATCGGTTCGCGTGCCCTGGAACACACGAACCTCCATATTATAACCAGCGCTCCGCAATTTGTCAAGCAACTGCGGCCACTGCCGCCAAAATTTCATTGTCACTCAGCAGAAGTATGGCACCGCAATGTGTATTACGCTGGCTACAACGCATATTATATCAAACTCCGTGCGGTGCTACAATCCTTTTTGTGAACTCACAGCAGAGCGAAAGTAGAGAAAAACACTACGTAAGCAGCGCCCCTGCTTTTTGGCTCGCGAAATAACCCTCTTCTTAGACGAGAGGATAAGAACCCTGACTCACAAGCAGCAGCCAGCAATCTCAACTTATACGTGAAATCTGATGTAGACGACGTCCCCGTCCCTCACAACGTAATCTTTCCCATACAAATGCACTAGACCCTTCTGCTTCGCTTCTTCCCAGCCTCCTGCAGCTTCCACATCCGCAAATGATGCCACTTCTGCTCTAATGAAACCTCGGGCCATATCGGAATGAATAGTCCCAGCCGCATCAATTGCTTTCGAGCCTGACTTTATCGCCCAAGCACGCACTTCTGGCTCACTGATGGTAAAGAATGAGATAAGTCCCAAAGCAGCGTAACACTCTCGGATCAGCCGATCTCTAACTGGTTCGCTAATACCCATCGATGAAAGGAACTCCATTTCCTCTTCGTCCGAAAATTCAGAAATATCCCTCTCGACCTCAGCACATATCTCGAGCTCTGGAATCCCGCTAGCGCTACAGTACTCTCTAAACCCTAAAGTCTGTTCAGAAGGGCTCGTCAACTCTTTCTCGGGTATATTCAGTGCTGCTATAAGTGGCTTCAGGGTCAGCAGATCGTAACCTCGCACGATGCGTTCATCGTCGTGAGACAGCTGTAACTCCGCAAGAGATGTACCGTTTTCCAGTGCGGTCTTCAGTCGCTCGAGAAGAGCCATCTCAATACTAGCCGGTGTAACGGTACCTTTCTTTACACCGTGCAGCTGCTTCTCCACACGCTGCATCCTCGTCTCGACCAGTTGGAGATCCGCTATTACAAGCTCGTCCGCGATAGTTTGTAGATCCTTTATAGGAGTAGCGGGCTCTCCAGCCGCGCTCTCGAACCCGCGAACTACGTCGACAAGCGCATCTACTTGGCGAACGTCGGAGAAAAAGTCTGAGCCGAAGCGAGCACGGCTGCCATCCTGGATAATGCGTGCTGCGCCGTCAACAAATTCTATTGACGCGTGGGTCACTTTCTTTGGTTTGTATCTTGCGGCCAGATAGTCTAGGCGGCGGTCGGGAACTTGAACAACCCCTACATTTGCGCGTCCGCTCCGACTGGCTAAGGTGTCCGCTGCCACAGCACCCCGAGTAAGGGCTTGAAACAAGGAAGTCTTACCTGAACCCGGTAGTCCGACTATACCCACTTTCATCTCAAGATCACCTTTCCCCAGAATGCGACGCTCCTATATTGTAAGAGAATTCGCAACGGTACACACTGTGAAGAAGACAAAAGTAAGAAATCGCCAATTAAACCCGAGAGAAAGATAGACTATGGGTGAAACACCTTACCTTGACAACGGAAGAAACCTAGCAAATTAGTGTCAAACGAGCCGGTCGGCAAATACGCAGATCCGTGGTGTTGCTCTATACCTCCAACACGATGGGTACAATCACGGGACGGCGCCGAATTCGCTCATAGATCAGTTTCGCAACTGCTTTCCTGCAGGCTGTTTTTATCTCGTCGAATTCTTCCAGTGATTTCATCTCATCAAACTCACCCAGCTTCGAAAGCACAACCGTCTTCGCTTCTTCTAACAACTCCTCTGCCTGATCTTCGCCCGCAAACCCTCGCGTCAATATATCAGGACCTGTCACCACAGCACGCGAGTCTTTGGCAACCCCCACCACTATGATTACAACTCCGTCTTGTGCCAAGTGCCACCTATCGCGGAGGACGACGTCTTCAACATCTCCAACACCCAAGCCGTCCACCATCACGCTTCCGGCAGAAACCCTGTCAACTATTTGAGCAGACTCTTCAGAAATCTCCAAAACGTCACCAGGACTAAGTTCGAACACCCTATCTCGCGAGACACCCACTGATTCAGCCAAAGATCTGAACTTAGCCACGTGCCGCTGTTCACCGTGCACAGGGACAACATACTTTGGCTTCAATAGGTTGAGCATGAGCTTTATGTCTTCTTGGTTGCCATGGCCTGAAGCGTGTACCTTGGCGTAAGGCTCGTAGAGCACCTCGGCACCCTGTCTAAACAACCGGTTGATAGTGCGGAGGATAAGGTCTTCGTTGCCTGGGATTGGATTTGCACTGATTATCACAGTATCGCCGGGACCTATGGAGATCTTTTTGTGCTCGTCCAGCGCTATGCGAGACAGCGCGGAAAGCGGCTCGCCTTGGCTGCCCGTAGTAACGATCACAGTGCTACCAGGTTCCACACTGTCCAGCTCATCCAGGCGCAAACGAGTTCCATCGGGCACGTTGAGATAACCTAGCTCCTCAGCTATACGGCAGTTTTCCTGCATACTGCGACCGACGACTGCAACGCGCCTGCCGTGCCTGGCCGCCACGTTGTAAACCTGCTGGACACGATGGATGTTGGACGCAAAAGCAGCAATCACCACGCGCCCGGGGGACTCTTCAAAGACTCTGTCGAGGGTCTCGCCGACCTCACTCTCGCTGCGAGCAAACCCCGTCTTCTCTACATTCGTCACGTCGCACAGGGCGAGGAGTACACCCCTCTCACCAGCTCGTGCAAGGCGACCAGCATCGGTAAGCTGGCCGTCAATAGGGGTTTGGTCAAATTTGAAATCGCTTGAATGGACAACTGTACCGACCGGAGTATCTATTATCAAACCGATGGTATCTGGCACAGAGTGCGATACACCCACGAATTCAAGCGTAAAATCACCTAGCTGAAAACCACCACCCCTTCGAATCTCGTGCAGGCGCGCATGTTCGAGAAGCCCGTGCTCGTCAAGCTTGTTGGCCACGAACCCAAGCGTAAGAGCAGTGCCGAACACAGGCACGTCCAGCGACTTCAAGACGTAGGGTAGTGCCCCGATGTGATCTTCGTGTCCGTGGGTAAGTACTATGCCAAGAACGTTGTCTCGATTCTCCAACAGGAAAGTGATATCAGGTATAACAATATCCACCCCGAGCATTTCTTCCTCGGGAAACATTAGTCTCGCATCGACTACAAGGATATCGTGGTCGTAGACGTAGGCGGTCATGTTCTTGCCGATTTCGAGAACCCCGCCTAGAGGTATTACCCTAAGTTTCTTACCGGTTTTTCTTCTAGGCATTCGCTACGCCCGTCGGCGAATTTAGAATCAGTTTGGCCTCTACTTACTTCGGTCGAACAAAGCCCCTATCGATCACTAGTTCGGCGATTTGGACGGCGTTTAAAGCAGCACCTTTCCTAATGTTGTCGGCCACGATCCACATATCAAGGGTATTGGGATGGCACGGATCCTGGCGGATTCGTCCGACAAACGTCGGATCCTCGTGCGCGGCGAAAAGCGGCATCGGATACTGGCTTACAGCTGGATCATCGAGAACTTGGATACCTGGAAAGCTCGACAATGCCTCGCGGGCTTCCTCTGGAGTTATCGGGTTATGAAACTCCGCGTTGACTGACTCAGCATGCCCACGAAAGACTGGCACGCGCACACACGTCGCAGATATAGCCAGATCTGGAATGCCGAATATCTTCCTAGTCTCTTTGATCATTTTGATCTCTTCGCCGTAGTAGCCAGGGAATTCGTCTTTCAAGCTTGATATCTGTGGAATGAGATTCGCAAATATCTGGTAAGGATACTGTTCCCACCGCAACTCTCTACCTGCGACGTAGTCTTCAACTTGTTGCTGAAGCTCTTTTATTGCAGCACTGCCGGTACCCGAAACCGATTGATACGTGCTCACCACTATTCGCTTGAGGCGCGCTATTTGGTGCAGCGGAGCTAGCGCGTGTACCATTTGTATGGTGCTACAATTAGGATTAGCAATGAATCGGTGTTCCGGTTGGATAGCATCCGGGTTAACTTCGGGCACAACAAGCGGTACTCGCGGATCCATGCGGAAGTCATCCCCGTTGTCGACCACAAAGGCGCCCCGCGAGACGGCTTCCCAGCCGAATATCTGACTTGCACCTTTGGCACCTTCTGTGCCAGCAAAAAAGGCTATATCGACTCCGTCAAACGCATCCGGAGTAGTTTCCTTGACATTGATCTCCTCTCCATCTATAACTTGCTTCCGCGAGGACCGAGCCAGCACGATCAAGTCTGACATTGGGAAATTGCGCTGGCGTAGTACCCTGACCATCTCTTCGCCGACAGCGCCGGCACCGACAACTGCAACCTTAAACTTCATTTTCCATCCACCTCCTAGAGCAACTTGTCTAACCCGTAGGTCAGCCCTTTTGCTTGTGAAGCTCGCCGAATGGCAAGCAGAACTCCCGGCATAAAGCTTGTGCGATCCAAACTGTCGTGTCTTATCGTCAGCACCTGCCCGAGGCCTCCGAATATGACTTCCTGATGAGCCACGAGACCAGGCAACCGAACACTGTGAATGCGAATTCCGTGCTTTTCGTCGCCTCGAGCTCGGTCTTCAGGTGAACCGACCGGCACCGCTGGTTTTGTGCCTGCAGCATTCCTGGCAGCGTTTATCATCTGAGCAGTCATTATGGATGTGCCGGACGGCGCATCCATTTTCTTTTCGTGGTGAAGCTCGACGATTTCAACGTCGGGCAGATAAGCGGCAGCTTGTGCTGCAAACTTCATCATCAGTACTGCACCTATAGCGAAATTTGGAATCACCATAGCCGCAGTGCCGGTTTGCTCAGTCAGCCGCTCTATTTCTGCGAGCTCCTCCGCTGTCTGGCCGGTTGAGCCTATGATAGGCACCACACCGTGTTCCATAGCCAGCCGTGTATTTTCCAGACTATACGGCTTGGCAAAATCCACCATCACATCCGGCTTACAACCGGTCAGAACTTTCTCCAGATCCCTTTCAATAATTACACCTGGCGCGTCTGTTAGCTGCTCACCGACGCCAACAACATCACACGCGCCCACAAGCTCAATGTCAGGCGCCGTGGCAACAGCTTTAACAACCTCGCTTCCCATGCGGCCTTTAGCTCCAATAACCACTACTCGGATTATCAATTCTTCTCACCTTCCCCGTTAGCCGCCAATTATCGTGAACTGCCTATTCCTGCTGAACGGACCTATTGCAGCTACGGCAAACTTGGAACCGTTGAACAATTCGGAGGCAACTGCGGCAACAGTATCTTTCGTGACGCTATTGATGTTCGATATCACCTCTTCGAGGCGTATGATTCTTCCGAAATAGAGCTCGCTTTTGGCCAGGCGGCCCATGCGGTTTGACATATTTTCCTGACCAAGCACCAAAGCTCCGCGAATCTGGTTTTTCGCTCGCAGTAACTCTTCATCCGTCACACTGTGCTTGCCGATGTTCTCGCATTCACGGTAAATTAGATCTAGCACTGTCGACAGGTTCTGAATGCTAGTACCCCCGTACACAGCAAACAAACCGGCCTCCTTATAAGCCGCCGAATAAGAACCGATCGAATACGCAAGCCCACGATTCTCGCGAATTTCCTGGAAAAGCCTCGAGCTCATGCCGCCGCCGAGGACAGCATCGATTGTCGCAAGTGCATACTTTTCCTTCGAATCCTGCGGGAAACCCATGGTCCCCAAGCAAAAATGGACTTGTTCAGTAGCCCGATCGACGTATTTTTCTTGCGCAGATGGAATGGCAGGCTTGGCCGGACGTTTGCGCCTTGTGCCCGTGAGACTGCCAAATGTCGGCACCACTGCATCCACAAGCTCTTTGTGCTCAACGTTACCGGCAGCAGATATGACAATCGCATCGGGAGTGTAGAAACGGCTTACGTAGTCAACAATGTTGTCGCGCGTGAGTTTTTTCACGACCGAAGCTGATCCAATCACGGGATTGCCGAGCGGGTGACGCTGCCACAGGGTCTGTACCATCAAATCGTGCACAGCCTCTTCAGGAGTATCCTTATGGCGCTTTATCTCTTCTATTACAACGTTTCTCTCTCGCTCAATCTCAGATGGGTCAAACAGCGAGTTGAGCACCATGTCAGAAAGTATGTCCAAAGCCTTCAATCTGTGCTCGCTGAGGACCTTTGCGTAGTAACAAGTAAACTCCTTGTCCGTGAAAGCATTGAGGTGCCCGCCTAGGCTGTCCATTTCGTCTGCAATTTGCCGAGCTGTGCGATTGTGCGTGCCCTTGAAGAGCATGTGTTCGACGAAATGGCTTATACCGCGACGATTTCGAGATTCGTCGCACGAGCCCACTTTCACCCAGATGCCTACGGAAACGGAGTCTACATAAGGAACCCACTCACTTAAGACACGTACACCGTTTGGCAGGATGGTTTTGCTTATTGAGGGCTTCGCTGTCATGCTACAAGTACCGTAAACCACATTTAATGAATCTCACAGGAGCATGTGTCATCTGAGCGCGGTACCGCCCGCAATGGCAAGCTTCATACCGCGCCCAGTATCACTGTAGCAATATATCTAAAGTCTACCGCTTAGGACGGAACTTGAACTTGGGAGCCTCGTCTTCGAATCCACGTCCGTGTTGATCTCGCGGCTTGGCTCCTCGATCACGCGGAATGCTGCTTCCCCCGGCAGCTCGGCTCTTATCCGCGGGCTCGTGTTTGCCACTACCTGATCCGCGCGCTGCAGCTTCCAAATCCTCAAGCAAGCCTCGCCGGGTAAGGCGGATCTTACCATCCTCACCTATCTCGATAACTTTGACCAGTACCTCATCGCCAGCCTTACATATGTCTTCGATCTTGTGAACTCGTTCCTTCGCAAGCTGGGATATATGCACCAAGCCTTCGCGGCCCGGAAGTATCTCAACGAACGCACCAAACGGTTCCACTCGGGTAACACGCCCAGTATAGACTTCTCCTACCCTTACCTCTTTTGTCAGGTCGTCGACTATCTTCTTTGCACGTTCCGCGCTTTCAAAGTCAGAAGCAGTGATGTAAACGTGTCCGTCCTGCTCTACATAGAGTTTGGCACCTGTCTCAGCTTCTATTTTCTTGATGACCTTGCCGCCGGGACCAATTACGTCACCGATCCTGTCTGGATGAATCTCTATGACCAATACCCGAGGAGCATAAGGACTTAAGGAAGGGCGCGGCTCTGGAATGGTCTCTTCCATTATGTCAAGTATTCTCGATCTGGCCTCACGCGCTTTTTCGAGCGCTTCGCGAATGACTTCGCGGTCCAATCCTTGCGTTTTAGTATCCACCTGGATTGCGGTAACCCCTTGACGAGTGCCCGCGACTTTAAAGTCAATATCGCCGTAGAAATCTTCCCAGTCGGCAATATCGGTAAGAAGAACGCGCCGGTGTTCATCTGACACCATGCCAATGGAGATACCTGCCACGGGAGCTTTGATCTTTACACCGGCATCCATTAAAGCCAGCGAACAGCCGCAGGTAGCAGCCATTGATGTTGACCCCGCCGACTCCAATACTTCGGAGGTAAGAAGAAGCGTATATGGAAACTCTTCCTGAGGTGGAATCATCGGCCGAAGAGCCTTTTCAGCCAGTGCTCCGTGGCCCACCTCACGTCTGCCAGGAGCTCTGAGCGGCGCTACCTCGCCGGTGGAAAAGGGCGGAAAGTTGTAAAAGTGCATAAACCGCTTAAGGCCGTCTTCTTCAAGGGTATCGATGATCTGAGACTCGTCCAAAGAACCCAGAGTCAAAGTAGTAAGGACCTGTGTTTGTCCCCTTGCGAATAACGCTGACCCGTGCACCCTTGGAAGCAAGCCTACTGCGCACGATACGGGGCGGATTTCGTCTTGCGCTCTCCCGTCAGGTCTGGCGCCTTCTTCAAGCACCAAGCGTCTGACGTGTCGCTTGAACAGTTTCTCAAGTATTTCGTCAATTTCCGACTGCCGCTCTGGATACTCCAATGCAAGCGAAACCGCCAGCTCCTCTTTGAGTAGATAAGCTGAACTCGATTTTCCGCCCGCTTCGCCAGGATTACGAATCGCTTCGTCTATTCTGTCACCTATCTGCGCATCGATCTCCTCCAGGAAGTCGAGATCCACCGTGATAAGGGGTACCTCAGCCTTGGGCTTACCAGCTATTTCGACAAGTTTTCTTATACCCTCGATCTGCTTGTTGATTGCGGAGTGTGCAACGTCGATGGCGAGCAAAAGGTCCGACTCTGAAACCTGATCTGCCTCGAGCTCAATTTCCATGGTCTTGCCGTCTGCTCCGGCTACAATTAACTCCATATCGGACTCTTTAATCTGATCAAGAGCAGGGTTTAGAACCAGCTCTCCTCCAAATCGACAGACACGTACACCACCTATTGGACCGTTCCAGGGAATGTCGGAGACAGCGAGAGCAGCTGAGGCAGCCACCAGAGCAATAGTGTCTGCTGGCACATCGGGTTCCATAGATAAAGGCATTGCAATGACTTGAACATCATTGCGCATGCCTTCCGGGAATAGAGGTCTTATCGGTCGATCGATTAATCTGGAGGTTAGGATTGCTTTTTCGGAGGGACGTCCACCGCGTTTGACAAAACCGCCGGGTATGCGACCGACTGCATATTTCCTTTCTTCGTAATCGCAAATCAGGGGAAAGAAATTAATACCTTCTCGGGGGGTCGAACTCATGCAGGCTGTTGCGATGACCACCGTATCGCTACAAGTTGCAAACACCGCTCCATTTGCCTGACCAGCTACCCTCCCAGTTTCCAGCAATATGGTCCTGCCGTCAAGATCAATCTCCACACTTTTGACTGTCATTATACGCCTGTGTTCCCCTATCGCCGCAGTCCCAGTTTCGCAACCACTTCACGGTACCTGTTTATGTCTTTCGCGCTTAGATAGTTCAATAACCGTCTCCGCTGACCGACCATCATAAGGAGTCCTCTCCTAGAATGGTGGTCTTTCTTATGCTCCTTCAGGTGCTCGGTAAGCTGGTTGATACGGGCCGTCAGAAGCGCTATTTGTACCTCCGGAGAACCCGTATCCTTTTCGTGTTGTTTGAACTGCGACATTATTTCAGCTTTCTTCTCTTTTAACAGCGGCAACTCAACGCACCTCCGAAATCAAAATGCAAAAGCCCCGACTATGTCTGAAACGTCCGGGCTTTTGCGCATCGACCGATTCACAGTTTAGCACACCAACCGAGCCCTGTCAAACAACCACGGAGAAGATGACTGCTTTGAAGCCAACACGTTTTCTGCTATTCCTCCTCCTCACCGTCGTCGCCGTATTTGCAGCGCTCAATAAGCTCATCTATGTGCGCGAAGCCCAAACATATGCACGTGTCTGCAGCACCATAGTATATTCTTAGCCGACCGTCATCCTCGAGCACTGCGCCGCACGAAAAGACAACGTTTCCGACGTCTCCCACCCTCTCGTAATACTCCCTAGGAGTAAGAATCGGCACAGAGCTCCTACAAATCACCTTTGCCGGATTATCAAGATCGAGGAGGACTGCACCCATTCTGTAAAGAGGACCCGCTGATGTGTTTTTGACTCCGTGATATATCTCAAGCCAACCGTGCTCGGTTTCAATTGGCGGCGGACTAGCTCCGATGCGGTCCGCATCCCAATAACCGGGACGCGTCGTCATAACCACCTCTGAGTTGCCCCAGTTGATAAGATCGTCGGAATAAGAAATCCATATATTGCCTGTGCCGCCCCCAAACGGCCTGTCAAGCCGAGCATATCTACCATTGATCTTTCTCGGGAACAAGCAGCCGTCTTTGTTCTCAGGTTCCGAAATAAGCGCGATTCGCTCAAATGTTTTGAAATCAGTCGTCTTCGCCAGCGCTAATCTCGCACCAAATCGCGAATAGGCAGTGTACATTATGTAGTATGTATCGTCGATTTTCGTTATTCTGGGATCTTCGATACCACGCCTTTCATAAGACCTAAACGGCTCCTCATTTGCAGGAACCATCGCAGGTTCCGGATCAACAGCAAAATGGTACCCATCGTCACTTCTCGCAAGAGCCAGCACAGACCGACCAGCAAGATCCTCAACACGCATCAGCAGAATGTACTCGTCACCATATTTTGTGGCCCCTGCGTTAAACACCGTGTTGCAGGGAAATGGAACGTTGTCGAGTGTGATTATCGGGTTTTTATACCATCGCTCGACAATGTCTCGACCAAACCTTCTTCGCATTCACCGCCTCCAAGCAAGAAACATCTAGCAAACAACGCATAACATTATAGCAGGTGGTACCCAATAGACCAGTGTTTCCAGGACCGACAGCATTCCCAGTTGGGAATATGCCACAGGGCTCTATTGACCCAACGGTGAGGAAATAGGCTGAAGGATACCTACTAACTAACTTGTCGGCTGTTGCAGGCGTGTTTTTTAGTACGATTGGTTGCGATTGAAACTGGGTTCCCACTAGATCAACCAAGATGGAAGGACTACTCGTCCTGATGCCAGAACTTCTGAATCAGCTATGTTGACGCCCAACCCGCGCAAGAAAAAAGTCTTGTTTTCGTTAATGGCGGCTTGCATAATGTGTCCGACCTTGGCCTTCGCTGCCTCAGGTGAAACGGGTGCGACAGATGTTGCCCAAATCTTGCTGGCCTTGGTTATCCTCTTGGTTGCGGCCAAACTCGGCGGAAGCCTCGTTGTTAGAGCGGGCCAGCCGGCGGTACTCGGTGAATTGGTTTTCGGCATCATAATAGGAAATTTGCATCTCCTAGGTATCAACTCTTTTGAATTCATAAAGACCGACGACACCGTCAGAATACTGTCCGAAATAGGTGTAACGCTTCTGTTATTCCAAGTAGGGTTGGAATCAGACTTGGGCAAACTGATGCAGGTAGGAACATCCTCACTGGTTGTCGCTACCATCGGCGTGGTTTGCCCATTTGGGCTGGGGTTTCTGGTTTCTTCAGTATTTATGCCTCAGGAAAGCGTTTACGTGCATTTGTTCGTCGGCGCGACACTGTGTGCGACCAGCGTCGGAGTAACGGCGCGAGTGTTGATGGACTTGGGTTGGCTTAAAACCACCGAGGCGAGAATAATACTGGGCGCAGCGGTCGTCGATGATGTGCAAGGACTTATTATTCTTGCAGTTGTAAGCGGGGTTATACAGGCAGCTTCCACCGGAGGTAAAGCGCTTTCTACGTGGGCGATTGTTCTGATCATATTAAAGGCTTTACTATTCCTGTCAGGAGCACTAATCATCGGAAGATGGATAGCGCCTAAGGTATTCCACATTGCGTCTCGACTCAGCGCCTCCGACCTGCTCCTAACTACAGCACTCGCCATTTGCTTCAGCTTTGCGTATCTGGCAGCATGCATAGGACTTGCACCTATTGTTGGAGCATTCGCGGCCGGACTCATCTTGGATGAAGTACACTGGCGAACATTCCGCGAGAGAGGAGAACACTCCGTCGAAGAATTGGTTAAACCACTCACAGCCTTTCTAGTCCCGGTATTTTTCGTGGTGATGGGATCAAGAGTCGAAATAAGATCGTTTGCGCACGTGGAAGTGCTAGGCTTGGCAGCAGTTGTCACTTTGGCGGCGATTCTCGGCAAGCTGGCGTGTGGAATCGGAGCGCTTGAGAAAGGTCTCGACAGGTTGTCGATCGGTATTGGGATGGTTCCGCGCGCCGAGGTCGGCTTGATATTCGCATCCATTGGCACGAGACTCCGCCTGTATGGAGAACCCCTCGTGTCAGAATCGACGTTTTCAGTAATGATCATAATGGTTATTTTGACAACTCTGGTCACCCCGGTCGGTCTCAAATGGAGCATAGCTCGAGCAGCCAGGAAAAAGACAAAGTCTGGAGAAGTTTCTCACAGAGAAGGGAATACTCACTAATCAAGCATCGCAAAAACTATAGGTTTATGAGAGCAACGCCGATTGTTAACCTGCGTTGGAAGTTATCCCACGACGCCCACACACCAAGGCAGTCGGTGCGGTAACCCACCAAAGCCTGCCAATCATATAATTCGCGCTTGTCGGCATCGTAACCCACGGCAAAGCCAACTATCTGGCTCCCTAGTCTTGTCTGCAACGCACCCTGCAAGTCGTGTCGAACCTGGACACTGTCAAACAAGAACGGCGACTTGCCTGACTCAGAGCGATGCAAGTATCGCACGGAGATAAGCGATCCGTCGCGGAAGGCCTTTGCTGCGTCGATTCCACAGAGCACTGTACTGTATACATCACCGCCCTCGTAAAAACACTTCGAATAACCAAGTAGAGGTTGTATTGCAAGGTTGGAAGGTAGTGGCAGAACGTTTATCGCTGCAGTTGTTTCAAACCCCACCCGACGAGTTAGCATTGTGCTGCCCGGATTTTCTTTGTACTGCCCCCAAAATACTTTCAGTGATGGGTATAGTTCCAAGTCGGGATCAGCCCGCACATCCCGGCGAACCAAAGGCCTGCCCACGTACAAAAAACCTATTTCCGGTTGTCTAGATACGGACAACCGTCTTTCTCGCAAGTCGAAAGCCCTCTGATCTGTAGCAAATCGCGCAAACAACCTACACTTTGCTGCGGCCCAGTAACCACCAGAAGGATCTGAAACCTCGCCGCGCCTAGTAAAACTTTTCGGTATCGAGAGAGGGGTAAACTTCATGGAGTCATGGGTAAGAAGTCGCTCAGGCAGTGGATCAAGCTCGCCATCAATTCCCCACACGCTTTCACCCTCAGCCAGCAAACCGCGTTTTGTAGTGAAGCGCAAATCGGTTACAACTTGCCATCGCGAAGTGTCTACGAGTGCAAACCTTTGGGCAATGCCATAGCCTTCACGCTCATCGTAACTGGGCCTGGGAAATACATCAGAAGACGCACCGCGGCCAACTGTAAAAGTGATGCTGGGCAAACCGATAAGTCTCCATCTGCCGACATATAAAGCAACACCACGAGCACGAATCCTTCTATTTGAAATAAGAGCCAGTTCGCGAGTGCTAAGCTGGTAGTCAGGCCGTTCCTTCTCGCAAGTCGTAAACGTGGCATCCGTAAGCCGCCCACGCTGAAGCTCAGCATCAAACCAGATCTCTGAGGCACTGATCTTGAATACTCCGCTACGCACAACCACGTTACCGCAAGCGGTAATTATCTTCCCTGTGGTTTGTAAGGAATCCGCTTCTATTACTGTTCGCGGCAGTTCCACAACTGTTTGAGCCAAGCATGTGGTTACAAAGCAAAAAGCGGATATTGCTAACAGGAGAATTATTCCTCTTGCCGAGCTGGACATTGGTGGCTAGAATGTAGCACGCGACGTCTGTCGTGTCAACCGTTCGACAAGTAGAGCAGCAGCCGATGTGTCGTCTGTTGATTTCCGTTGCAATGACAAACCCCAGAGCATTCGTTCCATCAAACCACCAAACACATGCGCGGGACGTGCGTTGCTCTGAAGCTGGTTACGGTTGCACTTATAGCGATAAACTTGTATTATCCTTCTTACCATGGCAACCGTTTCGGATCTTGAGAATAAGCTAAACTCATTCGATCGTTCAGTTCGTGAGCAAGCGCTTAGCTGGCTGATCGACAAAGTCGACAGGAAGGAGATTGTCCTGTCGCCTCCAAAGAACGAAGTCAACCTCCACATTCACACGTTCTTTTCATTCAATGCGCATGGTTGGTCACCTTCACGAGTAGCCTGGGAAGCTCGCAAGTATGGACTGGCGGTGGCAGGAATCGTCGACTTTGACGTGCTGGACGGCATGGAAGAATTCCTAACCGCCTGCGACACGCTGGAGCAACGAGGGGTAGTATCGCTGGAAACCCGCGTACACGTTCGAGAATATCACGATAAGGTAATGAGTTCCCCCAATGAGCCAGGGATAGCGTATTTCATGGTCGCGGGTTGTTTCGCACTCCCCGAAGAGCACACTGAGGCAGCTAGCACGCTGCAACTAATGCGCACGATGGCGAGGCAACGAAACATTCGTGTGATGGAACGAGTCAACAATTACCTCGGAGTCGTCCAGATTGACTATGACAGGGACGTCTTACCGTTGACACCTTCAGGTAACGCAACTGAGAGACACATGCTGGCCGCTTACGATGCGAAGGCGTGGGAGGTTTTTAAGGGAAACCAGGCAGCACTAGTTTCATTTTGGGCGAACGCCCTGCAAATGCCGGTTACCGAAATCGAGACTATCGTATCGGATACCCCACGGTTTCACGAGATAATGAGGTCTAAGCTCATGAAATACGGCGGCGTGGGTTACGTGCTGCCCACGCCGGAGAGTTTTCCCTCATTGGAAACCGTGGTGGACATGGCTATGGAAATGGAAGCCCTGCCAACAGCCACCTGGCTAGACGGAACCAACCCTGGTGAAGCCGACATGCCTGCGTTTCTGGATCTAATGGCATCCAAAGGCGTGGTCGCAATGAACATCATCCCAGACCGGAACTGGAACATCAAAGATCCAGAAGAGAAAAAGATTAAGCTCGAAAACCTTGACAAGGCTGTGAAGGCTGCGCGCGAAGCGGGGATGCCTTTGTGCATAGGAACTGAGCTCAATAGGCTCGGGCAGCCGTTTGTGGACGACTTCACTGCGCCAGAGTTGCAACCTTACATCCAGGATTTCTTAGACGGCGCTTATTTCTTCTGGGGACACACATTCCTGGCAAGAACAGCCGGCATCGGATTCTGCAGCGAATGGGCGAAATCCCATTTCGGTAACGAGCAGCTCAAGAAAAAAAAGTTCTACACTACTGTTGGTCGTATTGTAAGACCGAACCAGCTTGAAAAAGAACAGTTGCGACGCAACATAATAGAGGCATCGCCGCGCGAAGTAATCGAGATGCTGTCTGCGGAGGTTGGCTAGGATGCCTGGCAGATTGATCTTGATAATCAGGTGGATAGCGGTTTTTGTGCTTGTTGTGGCTATAGCACTCATAATCGCCCGATGGAAATTACCTAACACCTTGCAAAGTAAAGGGCACACTAGTAGCCTGTCGAATACATTGAGAACGATTTGGGCTCGCTGGCGTCGACGGCGTCAGGAAGTCCACGAAGACGCACGTAACTTGGCAGCATTAAAGAGAAAAAGGGTTCTTCTAGTAGGCGCTGAGGACAAATATCTACGTGCCATAAGGTGGAATCTGGAAGCCCTTGGCTGCGCCATAGTTCGAGCTCGCACGGGCGCGCAGGCGTTATCTATCGCGCGCGAGCATAAGCCCGATGCACTTGTCGTCGACACGTTGCTCCCGGACATGTCGGCGCTGGATTTCTACGAGCTTTACGAGGACAAAAGTACTCCTATAGCATTCGTGGGTGTGAACAGTCAATATTGGAGTGAGCTCAGCAAACTGGGTACGCGAGTCGTTTGTGCGAGCGATGATGTTGAACCAGGCAAACTGATCGGACGACTGGGGCGCGCTCTGAGACTCGCTGACAAGAACGCCGGCGATTCACATAGCGTATATCATGCAATTTTGTAAGCAGCGATCGGAGCGGAGGCAGCAGAACGATGAACGAAAAGGCCGTTATAGAAAAGATGAGAAAGCAAATCCTGTTTTACAGAATAGCCTTGGGTTTGCTCGTTTTGATAATAGCTTTATGGTATGTTCAAGCGCGAATCGGAAACAACAAGGCTCTCGTTCTCGTAAATGGGAAACCTGTAGCCTGTGTCGCCAGCGAAAAGGAAGCTCAAGAACTTCTCCGCGACTTCAAAGCAAAGGCTGGGTGTGATCCCAGAGAAATACAATTCAAAGAAGACGTTGTGATTGCCCGTGCGCCGCGTGACGCCAAGCCTGTGAGCCGCCATAGAGCGGAAAATGCAATACGAAGTGCTATTTCGTTGGCGCTACCTAAGTGGGCAATAATATGTAACGGAAAACCTGTAGTGGCTCTCCCAAGCCGTACAGCGGCAGGTGAGACCCTTGAACTTGCGAAGGCGAGATTTGGCAGACTTGCGAAGAACCTTTGCGAGGAACCTCAGTTCAAGGAAAAGGTCACCGTTGACATCGCGCTAGTGGCGCCTAGCATATACAAGAAAACCCCCGAAGAAGCAGTGAAGTATCTATTTGATATTGAGAATGACGAGATACGTCAAGCAGAAAGTGTCTATAGTGTAAGGCAAGGAGACACAGCAAGTCGGATAGCGAAGCTTTTCGGTTTGACGATGCGCGACCTGTGGTCCTTGAATCCCGGCGTTAACCTGAACCGCCTTCAGATCGGCGACAAGATCAAAGTCAAGAGCCTGGTGTGCCCAGAACCGAAGCTTACTGTCGTAGTCCGAGACCAATCGGAGAGGCTGGAGCGTATTCCGGCGCCCGTGCATAGGGTTTCCAGTGCGCGGATGTACTTGGGAAAGAGTGCTGAGTTGTCCCCCGGCAGACCAGGCCTTAGAAGAGTCAAGATAGCCACGGTCTATGAAAACGGACGCAAAGTGGGTATTGAGGTGCTCGAGGAAGAGATTCTCAGGCAGCCGGTGCCGCGTCGTATCGTCGAGGGTATCAAGCCAAGGCCTTAAACTGGCCGCCCCCCACAATCTGCCTTTTCTATAGGACTCAGCTGTTCCTGTTGACGCCACCGTGATGTGAAGGGATAGTTTTTACCCAACACTGGCGACTCCGAGGACCGTCAAACTCTGCGAAGTATATGCCTTGCCAAGTGCCGAGCTGGAGTCGTCCGTTTTCTACTATAACAGTTAGCGAAGAGCCGATTATACTGGACTTCGTGTGTGAATCGGAATTACCCTCTGCATGTCTGTAGCTGCCATGATGCGGAACAAGGCTAGACAAGAGGGTTTGCACGTCGTAAGTTACGTCAGGGTCGGCGTCTTCATTTATGGTAATCCCTGCCGTTGTGTGAGGCACGAATATACATACGATACCGTCTCGCAAGCCATCCTCCTCAACACATCTCTGGACTTGATTCGTTATGTCGATGAACTGGTTGCGTTCGGTGGTTCTAACCGACAAGACTTTCATAATGCCCTCCCCAAAACCCGAGTATACCCACAATGGTCCGAATTAATTACAGAGAAAAGGGCCAAGGCAAAAAATCCGAAAGATACGATTCGGTGTACTTGCCTTCAGGAGTACAAAGGATGATCACCATAGATTCCTCTTTGGGCGCAAACTCAGCCATTACCTGTAGACACGCACCACAAGGAGATGTCGAGCCATCCGCGCATACAGCAACAGCTTTGATAGTCCGTTCGCCGTTCGCAACTGCATTGAAGACAGCAACTCGCTCTGCACAGACAGTGAGCCCATAGGAAGCGTTCTCAACGTTCGAACCTGAGTACACGGTCTCGGACCCCCCTAGCGCGGCAGCTCCCACGGAAAAACCTGAGTAGGGAGCATAGGCTTTGCCTCGAGCCTCGACCGCTGTATGCACAAGCTTGTTCAGAGTCTCACGATCAAGTTCCATAGTACTGTATCTCCTAGCTTCAGCATAGCTGAAACAGTTTATTTCTTCATTTCTACTACCGTAACGCCGGATCCGCCATCGGCAGGGTCCGCTAGTCGGAACGATGCGACTGCCGGATGTGATTTGAGATAGTTATGAACAGCAGTGCGCATTTGGCCGGTGCCCTTACCGTGCACGATACGAATGAAATCAGCCCCCACGGTCATTGCATCATCCAGGTATTTTGAAACAGCCAGAAGACCGGCCTCAACGTGAAGTCCCCTCAGGTGGAGCTCCGGCGAAAACGTCCGTGCCTTTTCGAGAGCTAACTGAGAACGAAGATCGTGATGTTGGACTTCTGGCTCGAGCTCCTCCTCAGTGCGCGGCTTTCGCAGGTTCTTTACGGGCACGGTAACTCGCATAGACCCAACCAGCACTACAACCTTTCCTTTCTCGGGAGGTTCTACGACCACTCCATCGCGGTCAACGCCAGCAATACGCACTCGAGTTCCCTGCTTCAGTTCTGTTCCAACAGGTAGCATTTCTTCTTTCCGAAGTCTTCGTTCAACGGGCTCTACAAGTTCATCTTCCATACGCGCGATCAAACGTTCGGCTTTTTCCCGTAGGCGCTGCGAGTGCTTGGACTCCTTGGCTTGATTTGCTAACTCCTGCAGCGTACGATCCAATTGCTTTGTGTATCGGCTTATAATAGCTTCCGCCTTTTCTCGCGCTTTGTTTTCGATATTTTCTCGCACAGCCTCAAGCTTAGCCAAGCGATCTTCGTACATCTTCTTCAGGGTATGTGCGTCGCGAGAAGTCATCTCGGCAAGTCGACGTTGTTCAGCCGCAACGCGGTGGCTTTCCTCAAGCTTACGTATCAATTCGTCAGCAGTCTCAGTCCGCTTGGTAAGATTCTCCTTTGCGGCATTAATTATGTGATCCGACAGTCCGAGCCTGGCTGCTATAGCAAATGCGTTGCTGGAGCCCGGCACCCCTATAACCAGCTTGTAGGTAGGTTTAAGGGTCACCGGATCGAACTCGACGGATGCATTCTCTACCTCGCGTTGCAAGTAGGCAAATTCTTTCAATTCGCCGTAGTGAGTAGTGGCAACCACTTTGGCTCCACGCGCCAACAGGTGATCAAGTATAGCCTTTGCCAGCGCGGCACCCTCTGCAGGATCGGTACCTGCCCCTATTTCATCCAACAATACAAGGGAGTTTGAACCAGCGTCCTGAGTAATTCGTACGATGTTAGCCATATGCGAAGAAAAAGTGGACAGCGATTGCTCGATAGATTGCTCATCGCCGATGTCGGCGAATACGTCTTCATATACTGCAACCTCACTTCCTGAAGCGGCGGGAATGTGTAAACCGCTGGCAGCCATAAGACTAAGAAGACCGATCGTTTTGAGTGTAACAGTTTTTCCGCCAGTATTCGGCCCTGTGATAAGCAGCGCTGAAAACCTCTTGCCAAGATCAACATCGATTGGTACGACATCCCCATACAAAAAGGGGTGACGGGCAGCTAGCAGTTGTATTTCGCCCTTGTCGTTGAGAACCGGCTGAGTTGCGTCCATAGCCTGGCTGAGTCTGGCACGTGCAGTTATATAATCGACTTCACCGACCACATCGAGCGTTTTTAGGATTCGAGCAGTCTCAGCGCCCACCTTCGCACTCAGTTCAGACAGGACTTTCTCGACCTCCTCGCGTTCCCTAACGATCATCTCCTTGCGACGATTGCCCAACTCTACCGTGCTGGCAGGCTCTACGAACAGCGTAGCTCCGGATGTACTGGTGTCGTGAACAATACCCGGGAAAGCACCCCGATATTCCGACTTGATGGGTATGCAATAGCGGTCGTTGCGCATCGTGATTACGGGCTGCTGGATCATTGCGCGATAATCTTTGGACTGGGTAAATGCGTTCAGGCGCTCTGTCAAACGGGCATGCAAATTGCGCAGCTCGCTTCTTATGCGAGCAAGATCAGGACTTGCGGAATCTACAACTTCTCCCGACTGGTTGATGGATTTCGAAATTGCTTCTTCTAAGCTCTCGAATGCCTCTATCTGTTCACCCAGCCCACCAAGAATCGGATACTTGTCTTTTAGTCTGTATAAGAATCCGCCGAGGCGTCGAGCCGCAGCAAGAGTGCTCTGCACCGCAAGAAGTTCACTGGGCTGCAAAGTCGCACCGATGGAAGCACGCTCCAGAAAGGGCCGGATGTCTTCAATTCCGCCTAGTGGAATATCGCCTTCTTGCTCGAGGATTGTTTTTGCTTCCGTAGTCTCGCGCTGTTTGAGTCTTGCTGTTTCCAGGCAGTTCGTAGGGCGTGTGCGCAAGGCTTTTTCGCGGCCCAGCTTACAAGCAGCGTACTGCGCAAGCCGCGCGACTAACTTGTTGAATTCAAGGACTGTGAGGCTATGCTCGTCCATCAAAGGAGATTATAGCAAGCTGGAAACAGATGTGACTACGGTCGCATCAATAAGCTCACACCTGGCAGGGTGCCGCGCCGCACACCCTTATCGCGGCACCCCAGATCTATTGGATCCGTTGAAAAGGAGCCTCAAGACCGACCTGGAGAAGCGAAGGTTATCTTCGACGAAAATGTTTCCTCGCAATGAGTGTAATCGTCGGCACCGCCCATAAAGCGAACAGAGTCGCCGACGGCTCGGGTACGACACACTTTACGAGCTTACCATCACCATTTATGAACCAGTCCTCACCGTTTGAGCCCACAATGTTTGTGTAGCCGGCAGACTCGCCGAGGTAATTGGCGACCTTTTGGAGAAACGCCTTGCCTTCGTCGCCACGACCGGTTGAGCACGACATGAATGTCAAGTTACTCACGTGGCCCCGAATACTATCGAGCCAGTCGTTTGTCTCTTTGGTGCAGTCATAGAGAACCCGAGAACCTTTGTAGTAGAACGCAGCTGGTGATCCGTGACCACCCAGTTCCACGTGCGCATTGGAAAGAGTCTTTAGATAATCCGTAACCTCTTGCCAGGTCTGTTTGTCAGTTACCACCTTGGTTTTAGGGCCGAACTTCGGGTCCTTTCTGAGGTCTGGATCCCTGACTACCACGTCAGGACTGGGAGTTGGGATCTTGTGCCAGTTCGACGTGGGTCCTCTCTGAGGTCCGTTGTATATCTCAAAGTCTATGGCGAAGTCAAATAGCTGTGATGAATCGTTCTGATAGATTGCGAGGACGAAATATGGGCCTGGTCTGTTAAAGGTCACAGTTCCAAGTCCGCCGGTTACATCTGCCTTGTAGTCGACATCTGGCTCGAAATAGTACTCCAAACTGTCCTCCTTAAGCGGCGGTAGTATCTTTAAACCTACCACTTTCTGAAAGGTATACTCATTTTGCGTGGTGTAATCGAATGCGTATTCAGCCTCGGGGATAGTAGTCGGATCCAGGTACATCTCCTCCGGAGTAAGCCAAGCACTAAAAGCCCCCGAAGCCACCATTAGGCTGAACACTATGCAGACAAGCACATTACGAGCGCCTGAGCGTTGCATTGCTGTGATCCCCTTTGAAAAAAGAAGCCCAAGAGCGCAAGTCACCTGCTCCGCAACCTCGCGGCTGCGGCTAGTAAGTCAGACACCTAGCGACATATCACCTCCTAAGCAAAAAGGGAACTGCTTTGATCAATCCGCCACAGGTACCGCACCACATCCTCGCTCTCATATTTTGTCAAGGACTATACAAAAAATATCTCAGCTGAGTGAGAGAAGGTACTGGTAAGAAATTTCAGGCAGCGCCAAAAATCTGTCCGCGCCTAAGATAAGGGGAGCCACCGCTCCTGTTGCTGAAGTATAAGAGGTGTTTGCATGCGTGGACACACAGGAAGATAACTGCGTCAAGCATTTGACAACTCCTGAGGGTAACCATAGAATAGTGAGAAAGGCGAGGGCGTTGAACGTTCCTCTTTGAAACGCCCATAGAGTCACTCTTTCTTCCCAACGAAAATCCGGAGTCAAGAATGCCTGAGTATTCAGCCCCTCGTGGGACTAGAGACGTCTTACCATCGGAATCAGCTAAATGGCAATACGTAGAAAGTAAGTTCAGAGATATTTGCCACATCTACGGCTATCGAGAGCTGCGAACCCCTACATTTGAACACACAGAGTTATTTACTCGGAATCTTGGCGAGACAACTGACGTCGTTTCGAAGGAGATGTACACTTTTGAGGACCGTGGCGGGCGCAGTATCACGCTCAAGCCCGAAGGAACAGCTCCGGCAATCCGGGCTTATGTTGAGCACAATCTAGGCGCAGGTTTGCCTGTTGCAAAGCTATACTACATAACTCGAGTATTTCGCTATGAAAGGCCTCAGGCTGGAAGATATCGAGAGCATACGCAGCTCGGTGTAGAAGCAATAGGATCTTTGGACCCAGCACTTGACGCAGAGGTTATTTCGTTAGCCGCACGGTTCTATAGCAGTATAGGAATCCGCGATCTTCAACTAAAGCTAAATTCTATAGGGTGTCCCAAGTGTAGACCGGCATACCGGCAGGCACTTGTTGACTTCGCAAAGACCAGGGTCGACAACCTCTGCCCAACATGTCAAATACGCTGCGAGCTAAACCCTTTGCGCATGTTCGACTGCAAATCGCCGGAGTGTCAGGAATTGCTTGCAAATGCCCCTGTGTTGTTGGACTATCTCGGCGAGGAATGCCGCGCGCATTTCGAGAGCGTCCAGGCTTATCTTCAAGATTTAAGTGTGCAGTACAACTTGGATCCTAGGCTTGTGCGTGGTTTTGACTACTATACAAAGACAGCTTTCGAGTTCGTATCGGGCGAACTGGGTGCTCAGAACGCGATAGGTGGCGGCGGACGTTACGATAACTTGGTCGAAGAACTAGGTGGAGCGCCCACACCGGCAATAGGTTTCGGTATTGGCTTGGAAAGAGTCATGGCGGTGTTAGAGAAGCTCGGTGTAGACTTACCCGCTGACTCATCCTTAGCAGTATTTGTGGCTGTTGTAGGGGAAGCAGCGCGCAGACCGGCTGTGAGGTTGGTTTCAGATCTCAGAATGGCAGGAATAAGCACAGACACAGACTATACAAATCGAAGTTTGAAATCGCAGATGAAACTTGCGGACAGGTTGGGTGCGAGATTCGTAGTTATTCTGGGCGAAACTGAGGCGGCATCGAGCACAGTGGTTTTGAGGGATATGGCAACATCTGAGCAAATAATGGTCCCTCTAGCGAATCTGTCAACGACAATATATACAAGACTTCAAAAGAAAGCTGAATAAATACACCTAGGCACCTGAGCCGTATATCTGATAATCCGTGGGGTTATAAAACGCCGGAGGAGTTATGGAACGACGAACAAAGTATTGCGGAGAAGTCAGCGAGTCTGATATTGGAAAGAATATTGTACTGCAGGGGTGGGTCAACAGCATCCGCGATCATGGCGGGCTAATATTCATCGATCTCAGGGACCGCGCAGGAGTTGTTCAGACCGTAGTTGATCCACAGGAACAGCCGGAAGCATTCAAGGTAGCCGAATCCGTGCGAGACCAGTATGTGTTAGAAATCGCAGGCGAGGTGGCGAGGCGCCCAGCTGGCACAGAGAATCCGAAGATAGACACCGGTCAAGTAGAAGTTCGTGTTAATCGAATCGATGTACTCAACACTTCGTTGACGCCTCCGTTCCCGATCGAAGATGGAATTTCCACCGACGAAAACATCCGCCTCAAATATCGCTATCTCGACCTTAGACGGCCGGAAATGCAGAGGAGGCTGTTGCTGCGACACCGTGTCGTGAAAATGATGAGGGATTATATGGATTCTCTCGGGTTCGTAGAGGTTGAAACACCCATACTTATCAAGAGCACGCCTGAAGGAGCGCGCGACTACCTAGTGCCTTCACGTCTTTATCCGGGTTGCTTTTATGCACTGCCTCAAAGCCCGCAGCAGTTAAAACAGTTATTAATGGTCGCTGGACTCGACAAGTACTTCCAGATCGCCAAATGCTTTAGGGACGAAGACCCGCGGGCCGATCGCCAGCCGGAGTTCACCCAGCTTGACATCGAAATGTCGTTCGTTCGCAAGGAAGACATTTTCGATGTTGTAGAGCCTTTGATCATCCAGATAGTCGAAACCCTATCCGACAAGAAAATCCTCCGTAAGCCGTTCCCTCGGTTGACGTATCAAGAGTCAATGGATCGCTACGGCACTGACAAACCCGACCTGCGGTTTGGTATGGAGATATTCGATATAACAGACATAGCGAACACCTGTGAATTCCAAGTGTTCAGAACTGCGGAACAGGTACGTGGAATAAAAGCTGAAGGCTGTGCTGAATACAGCCGCGGACAGATCGACGATCTGACCACTCTCGCAAAGAAGCTAGGCGGAAAGGGACTCGTGACCATTGCGATTACTCCCAACGGCATCAAGTCTCCAAGCGCTAAGTTCCTGACAGAAGGTGAAATGCAGGCCATTGTCGATAGAGCCGGCGCTGCAGTCGGTGACCTGATCATGATTGTGGCGGACAAACCAAAAACAGTAGCTACAGTGCTCGCAGGGCTGCGTTTGGAAATGGGCGACCGACTGGGACTGCGCGACAAGAACGTTCACGCCTGGGCTTGGATAACAGACTTCCCACTCTTCGAATGGAACGAGGATGAGAGTCGCTGGGATTCCTCACATCATCCGTTCACAATGCCTTACGAGGAAGACCTGCATCTTCTTGACATCGATCCTGGAATGGTGCGCTCGCAAGCGTATGATCTTGTCTGCAATGGAAACGAGTTGGCAAGCGGGAGTATTCGAATTCATCGTCGCGATATTCAAGACAAGGTGTTTCGGCTGCTCAATCTCAGTGAAGAGCAAATACAATCTCGTTTTGGACATATGCTTGAGGCATTTGAGTACGGGGCACCACCGCACGGTGGGATTGCTCCTGGCATAGATCGACTACTAACCTTGCTTACAGATGACGACACCATTAGGCAGGTTATCGCTTTCCCGAAGGCCGCCGGCGGAATCGATCCTATGACGAACGCACCATCGCCTGTAGATGAAGCTCAGTTAAAAGAACTTCACATTCGAATCGTTGAAGACGAAGAGTGATCTTCGAGGGCATTCCTTGACTTCCACGTCTGCGCCACTCGAACAGCCTGGTAACCTTGAAGAGGATTTTGTCGGCTGATAGAATGAAGGGGGGATGAATGACCCAGCGCTGTGGACTAACAGGTGCAAAGGGAAATGGCAGATCTATTCAGTGAGCCCGTTAAAGAAGAAGTATCAGGTTCGCAGCCGCTGGCAGCGAGAATGCGGCCGAGAACCCTGGACGAGTTTCTAGGGCAGGAACATATTGTCGGGCCCGGCACTCTGCTTCGCAGCGCAATTGAAAAGGATGAACTCAGCTCGATAATATTGTGGGGACCACCCGGGTGCGGCAAGAGCACATTGGCACATATCATCGCCCGTCACACAAAAGCGCGCTTTGAAAATTTTAGTGCAGTGACTTCGGGTGTACCAGACATTCGCAAGGCGATTGAACGGGCAAGAGAGCTCCGTAGAGCAACCGGCCGACGCACTATCTTGTTCGTTGATGAAATACACCGTTTCAATAAGGCTCAGCAAGACGCACTGTTGCCACACGTCGAGGATGGGACCGTTATACTTATTGGCGCCACCACTGAAAACCCTTACTTCGAAGTGAACTCCCCTCTGATTTCGCGCTCGCAGATTTATGTACTGAAACCGCTATCAGACGAGCACATCCGCACTATTGTGCATAGAGCGCTCGCCGACAAAGAACGTGGGCTGGGAAACTTGAAAATCGAGTTGGAGCCAGATGCACTCGACCACATTGTCGATACGGCTCAGGGCGATGCTCGAAGAGCATTAATAGCCCTGGAAATCGCTGCGAACGCCACGCCGCCGGATCCGCAAACGGGTCTCCGTCGCATAACGCTTCGAATTGCGGAAGATGCAGTGCAGCGCAGAGTCCTGCGGTACGACAAGAACGGCGACAGCCACTACGATATCATCTCAGCCTACATAAAATCAATGCGGGGATCAGACCCAGACGCAGCGGTTTACTGGCTTGCAAGGATGCTCGCCGCTGGGGAAGACCCTAAGTTTATCGCCCGCAGACTTATAATTCAAGCAGCAGAAGATGTCGGTAACGCCGATCCGATGGCATTAGTAGTCGCTACTGCGGCAGCCCAAGCTGTACAGTTTGTCGGAATGCCCGAAGCTCAGATTCCCCTAGCCCAGGCAACCATTTACCTCGCCTGCGCGCCCAAGAGCAACGCATGCTACTTGGCTATATCGCGCGCAAACGCGGACGTTACGCAGAAAAAGGGGCCTCCGGTGCCGATGCACTTGAGAGACGCAAACTATCCAGGCGCTAAAGAGCTAGGCCACGGCAAAGGTTACCTTTACCCCCACGATTTTCCTGATCACTATGTAGAACAAGAATATCTGCCTCCGGGAACGAAAAGTGAACCGTATTACGAACCCACAGAGCACGGACACGAGGCTAAATTCAAGCAGCGTCTTGAGCACCTTCGAAGGAAACACGAACGAGGGGAATACGAGTTAGACACGACACATAAAACTGAAATAACAGCTCCGGAAGCAAACAACAACACGAGGCAGACAGATCAAGACACCAACCACTCTAAGGGAAAATGAGCCAACAAGTAATAGCTGTTGCTATGAGCGGCGGCACAGATAGTTCTGCTGCAGCTGCTCTCCTACTCGAAAGCGGAGCGCAGGTTATCGGCGTAACGCTTAAACTATGGCCGACCGCGCAACTCGAACAAGCCCCAAAAGTAGCGGCTCACCTTGGGATACCATTTTACGAGATTGATTTGTGTTCGGAGTTTCGACAGATAGTTGTTGAGAACTTTATTGAAGAATACTGCTCAGGACGAACACCTAATCCTTGCGTCATTTGCAACCCATCGATCAAGTTTGGTATGCTGCTTCATTATGTAAAAAGTCAACTGAAAGCGGAAAAATTGGCAACAGGCCATTACGCCAGAGTTGAATTTGATGAAAGGACACGTAGGTGGAAACTACTTCGAGGAGTGGACAAAGCGAAAGATCAGGCCTACGTTCTGTACAGACTGCGACAGGATCAGCTAGGAAATGTAGTGTTTCCTTTAGGGTATCATACCAAAGAATACGCGCGAGCCGTAGTAGAAAGGTTGCAACTGCCAGTGCGAAGAAGCGAGAGCCAAGACATATGCTTCGTAACAGATGGCGATTATCGGGAGTTTCTAGCAAAGAACGCGCCGGAACTGGTTGAGCCGGGACCGATACTAGACACCAGCGGTAAGACCATAGGAGAACACCAAGGAATAGCATTCTACACGGTCGGTCAGCGCCGAGGATTAAGAGTAGCTGCTGGCAGGCGATTGTATGTCGTCTCTATAGACCCAGATCGAAACGCGATTATACTTGGCAGCTTGGAAGAAACGAGGAAGCAGTCCATCCTGTTAAAGTCGGTTACTTTTGTTTCTGGAGAGACGCCAACCGAGCCGATTGTTGTGTCGGCGAAGATAAGATATAATACCCAGGACGTGCATGCACGCTTCGAGCCGATACGCAACGGCTGGGCCAGGCTTACATTCGAAAAGCCGCAGTTTGCTCCTGCTCCCGGGCAGTCGGCAGTGTTATATCAGGGTGATGAGGTAATCGGAGGCGGTATAATAGCAGAAGCCACATAAGCTAATAGGGTAGAGACCGCGAAAAGTTTTGAGAATTATACTCGCGCTGCTTTGTGAGTAGGACAGAGACAATAACAACTTGCCTTTGAAAACTTATTCACGCGAGCGGCACCAAAGAACGGAGAAACTAGTGAATGGAAAACCTGCTACTGGTGTTGGTAATTCTGCTAAGTGCGATCTTGGTGATTACAATTATTGGGCTAATACTATACATTCGCAGGGTAACCTCCGCTGTGCAAAACATAGCGGAGGCGTGTACTGAGATACGCCGACAAGCCGTGCTTGTCAGTGCAGACATTCGGTCTACGTTGGACAGATTTGGCGAACTCGTGCGCAGCACCCAAAACACGGTCGATACTGCAGGACGCGTGGCAAGCGGAGTAGAGAGGTTTGTTGACGGCAGGACCGTGGCTGGTGCCGCAGAGAAAGTGTTTAGTGCTTCGAAGTCGACGCTCATCTTGCTCGGAGAAGCTATGAAGGAAGCAGTAAAGGCGTTCAAAACTGCCGGATCGAAGCAAAACAAAGTAAACGAGTAGCTCAGACGAACTGCGACAGGTCTAAGTTTGCTACGGTATGAATGTGGTCAAGAATGAAATCGGAGGTGAAACCAAATGGGCAGGAATCAAGAGGATAGAAGTGTATTCGGTCATTTTATGGCAGGTTTGGGACTTGGGGCACTAATCGGAGCAATTGCAGCCCTCTTGCTCGCACCCAAGTCCGGCCAGGAAACGCGCGAGGAGATTGCTCGAGCAGCCGAAGAATTAAAGAAAAAGGCAAACAAAGTAGTTGAAGAGCTTACCGAATCCGCCGAAGAGCTGACTAAGAAGAGCAAGGAGCTACTTGAGACCACAAAGGTAAAGGTGCAAAGCGCGATTGAAGCTGGAAAGGAAGCCATGGCAAGGAGGAAGGACGAAAACACCGAGGAATCGTAAAACTTGCAGTTCCTGACTCCACTTGCCATAATAAGAGGATTGGTAGCTGATTTGCCATGCGGTTTAATTGCTTGACTAGATGACTCCTCAGTGCAGGCTCGGTTCTTGATTGGCGAGGTGGCACGAAGTGAATTTTAAGATCGAAACACAAACGCTAGAGGACAATCTGCCTGTAATTAGACTCGGTGGAGAGGTCGACGTCTACACAGCGCCGCAGTTGAAGCAGGCTATGATTGCCCTACTTGAGAAGGGCGTCAAGCGCTTCATTGTAGACCTCACAAATGTAGAGTATCTGGACAGCACAGCTCTTGGTGTGCTTATTGGAGGCCTAAAGCGCATAAGGGAAGTCGGCGGAAATCTACTCCTCATATGTCCGAGCGCACGAATCAGAAGAGTTTTTGAGATCACAGGGCTCGATAAGGTATTCGACATGCACAACAGTGAAGATGAAGCAAAGAAAGCCCCTGAAAAGGAGTAAGCATAGACGTGTCGAGTAATATCGCTCCAGCTCAGGTCGAACTAACTATTCCCTGCCAGCCTGAATATGTGGCAGTTGCACGGTTGGCAATGTCAGGTATAGCTAGTAGAATGCACTTCACGTATGAGCAAATCGAAGATCTTAGGCTGGCAGTGGGAGAACTTTGTACACTGTCAGTCGAATGGGCTAATAAGAACAATAGGCAGGAAGCTCGTATCGTTTTGCGAACTGAGATTTCGTCGAACAAACTCACAGTAGACATTCTGGACACTGCGGGCCCGAGGCACTGCGGAGAAGGCACAGGCAGGGACGTGGAGGAAGAAAACCTGGCCCAGCTGCTAATTACCCTGTTGGTAGACGAAGCAGAGGTAATCCCGCAACCTGACGGGACGCTCGTGCGGATGGTCAAGTATGTGGGCCAGCGATAGGTCATGGAAGCTCGAGTCAAACCAAGCGAACGGATGGTCCGAGCAAGAAGTTGCTGAAGAGCTCTTCCGGCAGTACAAGAAGACAGGAAACTCTGAATACCGAGAGCGTCTCGTTGAACTTCACAAAAACCTCGTTAGTTACCTGGCAGGGAAGTTTGCCAACAGAGGTGAGCCGATCGAGGATCTTATCCAAGTAGGTATGATTGGGCTAATCAATGCCATAGATCGTTTTGACCCTGATCGCGGCATCAAGTTTTCCACTTACGCTACTCCAACGATAGTTGGTGAAATCAGGCGCTACTTTCGAGACAAGGCGTGGAGTCTAAAGGTGCCGCGACGTTTGCAAGAACTCAACCAAGCGGCTTCAAAAATAGCAGAAGAACTAACACAAAAACTCGGACATCCCCCAACCATTAGGGAAGTTGCTGAGAGGCTCGGAGCAACGGAAGAAGAAACGATCGAAGCGATGGAACTCGGTAGCGCATATGAAGCGGTGTCTCTTGACAGCACGCTAGAGCAAGAAGACGACTCTACTTTATCCCTGGGAGAATTTGTTGGAGGCGTTGACGTTTCACTGGAGAACATTGAAACGCACGGAGACGTCAAGCGCGCAATTGAACGTCTCGACCCGCGCGAGAAAGCCATTATATATTATCGATTCTTCCGCAACATGTCCCAAACGGAAGTGGCCAAGCGACTCGGGATTTCCCAAATGCATGTATCCCGCCTGCAACAACGTGCTCTCAGAAAGCTGAGAGAAATTCTAACTGAATAATGACCGAACGCCCATATCCGCGCATCTTTATTGCGGCCGCGCTGCTGGTTGCAACAGCAGCTGGTGCTTATGTGACTTTACTGGTATACGACATCCTGCTCAAACCAGTACTGGACGTCTTGCCGCCGTTCGCTATAGCATTCATCTTCGCGTTCCTGCTGAACCCTGTTGTTGACTGGCTCGAAAGACACAGACTGTCGCGAGGTTGGGCTGTTGCGACCGTGGGTCTCACGTTTGTAATCGGCTTTGTCGCGATAGGATTTCTCCTGGTTCCGCAGATTATCGAACAGGCAACCCAGTTGGCGAAAAATCTGCCCACATTCCTGAACAGATCCGTTGATTGGATCAACCACACCCTTGCAAGCCGCCGGCCGCTTTTGGAAAGCCTGCATCTTCCAACAGATCTCAGTCGTCTTGCGAAGCACTTTTCGTCGCAATTGGAGTCTGCAGCCGCCGGTAGTCTATCTTTTCTAGCAGGTTTGCTAGCAGGGGCTGTATCCAAGCTCTTATGGGTTATTGTGATACCATTGGGCACGCTATGGCTGCTAAAAGACTTCAAGTATATCACCGCAAAGGCTTTACATCTGGCCCCAGAACGATACCGCCCCTCCTTGGAAACGCTCAGCAGTGTTATCAGCGGAGTCTTTGGGCGCTACATACGTGGAATGGTTGCAGTTGCTATCGTTTACAGCGCAGTTTCGTGCATATGGTTGACGGCAGTTCGTCTGGATTACGCGTTGATAATAGGCAGCCTATCAGGTCCACTGTACTTCCTCCCGTATATAGGTGCATTGGTCACTATAGCAGCCGGAGCAGTCGCTGCGATTGCTTCAAATCACAGTGCGGCCTACATCATAGCAGTCGCTGCCTTTATGGCAATACAAAACTTCGTGGTGTTCGATCTACTTGTTACTCCTCGGATCGTTGGACGAAGCGTTGGATTGCATCCAGTGCTCATGCTATTTGCGCTTACGCTGGGGGCAAGGTTCTTTGGTGTGATCGGAATGATCCTGGCGGTGCCGCTGCTTGCTGCAGCACAAGCATCTTTGGGACAATACTACCCTCGGCTGCTTGAAAGCCCTCTCGAAACCGGCGATCATTCGGACGAATCCAAATAAACACGAGGAATCAAACTGCTTGTAGGTATACGCAGAGCGGGGATTATCACCTCGTCGCCGACTTCAACCCCTGGTATTTCAGTTACGTCGACAACGGATAATTGCATTCCAACACGGCCGATCACCTTCGCTTGTCTGCCTTTGACCCACACTGACGTACGCGGCCGCATTTTCTGAGCTACGAAACGCCATAAGCTCTGCCTAAAAAGCGGACCTTCCGGTAACAGCGTGAATCCGTCAGCGTATCCGACTGGTATGACTGCGGCTTTTGTCCTACGCTTGGTTACATAATCCCCTCCGTACCCAACGCTGACCCCAGCGCCAAGTTCTCGAACCTGACATACCCGCACCTTTAGCTTCCACGTAGGTTTCAAATCCAAAATGCGGGGAATGAATTGGGATGGATATTGACCATACAAGAGCGTGCCGGGTCTGACCATGTCAAAGTGGGACTCAGGAAGTCGAAGTATTGAAGCGCTGTTTGCTGCGTGAGCTAGCCCGTATTTGAGACTTGAATGTCGGAGAGCATTGAGAGTGTTCTGAAAAAGCTGAAGTTGCCTCCGGGCACTCGCGAGGTTGCGATCCGCCGCGGACGCAAAGTGAGTATAGGCAGCAGCAATCTCGAGGCCAGGAAGAGTAGCTAGTTTTCTAAAAAAATCTAGCGCTTCATTGGGTGTTACGCCAAGTCTCCCCATACCAGTGTCAATTTTCACATGAACAGACGCTGTCAACCTCAGACGAACCGCTACGTCAGATATAAGTTCAGCACCAGCGGTGTCACATACAGTCAAATCCAGTCCAGCACGAATAGCTACCTCGACGTTCTCTTTCTGAACTGGGGCAAACAACAGTATGGGAACGTTTATTCCTGCTTCTCTTAGAATCAGTGCCTCCTCAATACGTGTCACCGCAAGTGCGTCAGCCCCCGAATTTACAAACGTTTCCGCCGTGCGCACGTACCCGTGTCCATAAGCGTTTGACTTAACTACCGCCATAATACGAACACTGGGGTCCAAGAAACTACGAAGTTGAGCGATGTTATGACGCAAGGCTGCTAAGTCTACCTCTACCCACACGTCGTGCGTCGAAGGTCTCATCATCCCAGTCTAGAGCCTCACGTCAGCTCAGAAATAGTTTGGTGGCAGACATAATGTCATGCTTCCAACGCAGTTTCGATTCTTCGTCGAATCTTGAGCACGGCCTGTATGCGAGGAAGCGCAAATGTCCACAACCAATAGAATCTCGGACAAATTACCATGTCATACTCGCCGATATACTCGACAAAGCGAGGCGAGAAACCTTCTTTGAATCTATTAAGTCCTTGGAGGCGGTCGTGGGAACTGACATCATTCCTCGGGCTGACGCCGCGGAAGTCATACCATTTGCACCCGGATTCTTTGGCCCAGCTGATCAGCGTCCATTGCACAAGATGATTTGGCATGACATTTCGGTGTCGATCAGCTGATGCTCCGTAGGCGTACCAAGCCTTGTCACCGAATATGTATGCAATCGCGCCTGCTATAGGCTTTCCCTGGTAATAAGCCAGTGCTAATCGCATGTATCCACCAGGAACTAAGCAATCCCACATATCCTCGAAGTAGTTAAATCCACGCACCAAAAAACCATCACGTCGAGCAGTTTCAACCAGTAGCTCGTAGAAGATTCGAAGATCGCCCTTTGTACAGTCCAAGCGCACTGTTACGCCTTTTCTTTGAGCCAACCTAATGTTATACCGCCACTTCGGCTTGAATGACGCGAGCAGTTCCTCCAGCGACTTGTCCAAGTCCAGCTGCATTACGCATTTTGGTTGCGTACCGCCAAATCCGCTAGTCCTAACAGGTCTAAAGCCCGCGTCGCGCAGATTGGCTTCACTTGTTGTATCTTCAATTGGGACGGGGGGATCGATCTTGATTAGGATAGCTCGATTCTCAGCGGCAATATCTCGAAGAAATCCGCAGAATCGTTGCACAAGGTTCGGGTTCTTAGTGTCAAGGACCGGACCACGAGGTACATACATTATGCAGCGCGACGTACGAGGTATTAGACGCTTCAGAATAGAGGCTGCTGCAACTATTGTACCCGATTCCTCTGCGTAAACTCGTATGGGCACCCATCCGCCTCTGGATTTGAGGTCTCCCCACTCGAACGACTGCAGCAGATCACCCCAGTCAAAATCTGCCACAAACCTGTTAAACTTGTCCCTGTCTTCCTCGCCAGCAAATCTGAAGTCCATGGGTGTACCCGCCAGGATTCTAACATCGCTCATGAGCGGTTGTCAACGTAAAACCGAGTAAGGTTGAACCGACTGAGAAATTCTGTTATTGTACAAATAAATATGAGGTCCATACGAAATTCTGGAAAAGGCGAGTGGAAACTTTGGATTGCATTGGTTGTGCTACTGGGCGGGTTCGTAGGCGCCCAGTACTGGTTATCGGCCACGCCAACCAAGTATGAACGCGTAGAGCTACCACTGCCGCAAACAAGAGACGAGCGCATAAAAAAGCTGCCAGAAGCTACGATGACACCTGGTCGGGTAGTTGAGCTCGACACCACTCGCGGAAGGATCGATTTCGTGCTTTTTGAAAAAGACTGTCCTGTAACAACGTCGCGTATCGTAAAGCTCATTCAGAATAAGGAATACGACGGCGTGCGGTTCACGCGAGTTGTCCCCAATGGCCTTATCCAAACCGGACCCATCAAGAATCAGGTTCCGCCGATAAAACTGGAAGTTTTGCGTGGTTTGATAAACACGAAAGGTGCAGTGGGTATGGCAAGAACGAGTGATCCCAACAGCGCGACCAGCCAGTTCTATATACTGCTCGAGCCTTGGCGGCACCTCGACTACGACTACGCAGTTTTCGGTCGGCTAATCAGAGGCATGGACGTAGCATTTAGGATTCGTCAAGGAGACGTGATCAAGAGAGCAAGAATCAGAGCACTGACTCCGGAAGACAAAAAGCTTTTCGATCGAGTTCTCCAGATCGAAGCTGAGCGAGCAACCGAATAACACCCCCACCCACGAACTTCAGACCCCGATAATTCAGTAAGCTTGGTTTTTGAAGCAGGACTAGCTCAAGCAAACGAGAAAAGGAATAAACACATCGCAACTTTGACCAGACGAGGAGGGCAAGATGCATCCTGAAATTACCGATTCCCAAGTGTTTACTGTCACTATACAGTGGTCACCGGAGTCCGAATACCGTTTGACCGAGGGCGACATTCAGGAAGTAATAGAGCAACTCGTAACTGAATTCGATGAAGAGGCCACTGTAACTGTTGAAGAAGTAGTCTTACCGGACGTCTGAATACTTGTTCGAAACTCTGGATCCAGTCCAACCGCGCAGGCGCTGGTGTCGATAGCACCCAAACGTCTCGTCTAGGTAGTAGATTTGCTTCTTTATTATACCAGGAACCCCATCCGACGCCTTGATTCTTGTGACAGCACCACAGCAATCTCTGCGCCAACCCTGGCATTGTTCACAAGAAGAGCAATGTTCGCTTTTGTTGCCTGGCCGTTCGTGAGCTCCGCCACGCGCCTCAGAAGAAAGGGCGTCAACTCCTTACCTCTAATACCCAGCTCCTGCGACTCACGAACAGCCTGATCCACGTGTTCAGCTACGGCAACTTCGGCATGCTCAGGAACAGGCACGCTTAATACGGTTGCAGAATGCCTGCCGATTGAGGCAACGGCTGCCCTGAGTATCGTTGCTAAATCCTCGGATGAATCTACCTTCGGAACTTTAAGCCCTGTGTAACGCTGATAGAAGCCCGCTAACTCATCTGTCTGATAGCCATAAACGGGAACCCCATGGGTTTCCAGCCATTCTAAAGTTGCACGAGCGTCAGCAATTGACTTAACTCCCGAGCACACAACGAGAGCTGGAGTTCGAGTCATCTCCCACAAGTCTACAGAAACGTCGTACGGATCGCCCAAGTGAACTCCGCCGATTCCTCCCGTCGAGACGACGGTTATCCCAAGGGGCACGGCGATTCTAATTGTAGCAGACACCGTTGTCCCGCCGTGCCACGACCTCGCAATAGCCAGCGGGATGTCTCGCACTGTAATCTTTTCAGCTCCGCCACCAGCCAAATCCTCTATCTCAGTAACGGACAAACCGACCTTGAGCCTGCCGCAAATCACTCCAACTACAGCAGGAACCGCTCCTCTGTCGCGCACAGCATCCTGCATTGCTTTCGCAGTAATGAGCCTCACTTCGGCCGGAAGTCCGTGTGCGATCGCTGATGACTCCAAAGCCACAACCGGTTCATTTCGATTCAAAGCCAGTTTTACTTCCTGCGATACCTCGAGAACGTCTTCCATTTGAAATCTTCCACCGTCGGATGTTTTCACCCCTGTGAGCTTAAACACTGAGGGTGCACACTCCTGCGCCCGGCCGAACTGTCGAGTCGAGAGCAAATTGCTGGGCCGTGCAGGAATTTCTGGAACTTCTATGCAACCGTGTATTAAGGTGGTCCTAGGTTGGGAAGCAGATGGCGGTTGGAGAATCTGTATTGAACACCTGATGCGCGCGCAGCTCAGTTAAGAGTGTTACTTCCTATCGTCCAATCGATGATCGGTAATTTGCGACTCAAGCTGTTATGAAAAAGCGGTCGCAGCCTGGGAGTAGTAGTTATTCCAGAAGTTCGCGATTCGATGCAGAATCTGACAGGTTGGTGTCAGGAGCCTACCTGATGCAGATGATTTACTGGAAGGGTTTGGTGTGTTTAATCAGTTTATTCAATCTTTGGTTCCTTGAGAGCTAATCAGTTTCTACCCATAAGAAAAAGGGAGGCGAAATACGTGTTGATTTGCGCTTGTGCGATTATGGCTTTGAACGGGATGGCCACCGATACTCAGACGGTCATGGAACCGTTATCTCCGGCCCTAATCCGAGTCGCAATGTGCCAGTTTGAAATAATCGACGGAGACATTGCCGAAAATATGAAGCGCGCACAGACTTTTGTGCGCAAGGCCGCAGCCCGAGGTGCCAAGTTGGTGTGCCTGCCCGAAGCTGCCGACTGGGGATGGCTTTACGAGCATGCACGCCGCGACGCATTTCCGATTCCTGGCGCGTATACGGATATGCTGGCTAACCTAGCCAAGGAATTGAACGTGTGGATTTGCGCCGGGTGCCTTGAACGCGACGGCGATAAAACGTATAACTCAGCAGTTCTCATAGATAAGCAGGGGAACATAGTGCTTAAACACCGCAAGATCAATACGCTTAAGTTCCTCACCGAGCACTTGTACGATGAAGGAGATCCAACCCAGCTGAGCATTGTTGACACAGAGTTCGGCAGAATCGGAATCACGATCTGTGCTGATAACTTCAATTTGGAAATCCCTAAAAAGATTGCAGATCACGGCGCGTGGCTACTTTTGGCGCCGCACGGTTTCGCTGCAGAAGTCGAGAACCTAAGGAACAACGCTAAAGAATTTCAGGAGCATATCAAGCGTGTCGCAAAGCACACCAATATGTGGGTAGTCGGCACAAACACATGCCGAGGACCAATCGCATCTGGTGCCTGGAAGGGCCGGCCTCACTCTGGATGTTCTACACTGGCTCGCCCAGACGGCTCAGCAGTGGCAGTTGCAAAATTCAACACACCGGAGATCATTGTTCTAGACATCCCTACAAATCGTTGACACCGCTGTAATAGGGGTGTTAGACTACCCGCAAGGACTTCACAATACGCCAATTGTACCAAGTAAGACAGCCATGGCCGCACTAGTGCAAATCCGTAGAATGAGGCGGGAGGATTTAGTTCGCGTGATGGAGATTGAACGCGAATGTTTCTCTGCGCCTTGGAGCGAACACGCATATTTGACCGAAATTAACAACCGCTCGGCGTACTATGTGGTGGCCGTTTTTGAATGCTCCGTGGTTGGATATGCCGGAATGTGGCTTGTCATGGACGAAGCACACATCACCACTTTGGGAGTAGCACCCTCATATCGACGCCGACGAATAGCAGAACAACTCATCATAAACCTGTTGGAAGAAGCGAAACGCAGAGGTGCTCGTAGAGCTACTCTTGAGGTTAGGGAGTCAAATATAGCTGCACAGTCGCTTTACAAGAAATACGGATTTGTGCCGATAGCAATTCGGCGGGGCTATTACACGGATAACCGTGAGAACGCTATAGTTATGTGGATAGAAAACCTTGACGATCCTCGGTTTCTGGCCGAATACAACGCCGTCAAACAAAAACTGGCTGAAGAGTTGGCGCTTGCTGCTACAGAGGAAAGGACGTGCTGATCCTCGGTATAGAAACAAGCTGCGACGAGACTAGCGCGGCAGTTGTTGAGACACCTGAAGCCACGCTTTCGATAGCTGAAACGCAACCCGCTCTTCTTATCCGATCAAACGTAATAGCCTCGCAGACTGACTTTCACTCGCGGTTCGGAGGGGTTGTGCCGGAAATAGCGTCGCGTCGACACGTTGAGCTTATCGTGCCTACTATCCAAGAAGCCCTGGATAAGGCAGGCGTTTGCCTGGACGACATAGATTGCATAGCTGTAATCAATAGACCCGGATTGATCGGCGCTCTCATTGTAGGAGTTGCCGCAGCGAAGGCTCTAGCTTTTAGCCGCTCGATTCCCGTCGTTCCCATTCATCATCTTGAAGCGCATATCTATGCAAACTGGCTTGTTGATTCCCTAAAGTCGGAGGTCAACACCGAGCTCAGGAAAGTTGGCATTCGTTTTCCAGCCCTTTGCCTTGTTGTATCGGGCGGGCACTCAGACCTGGTGCTAATGTCAGGTCACGGAGTGTATCGGATACTCGGTAGAACGGTCGACGACGCAGCAGGAGAAGCTTTCGACAAATGCGCCAGGGCGATGGGTTTGGGCTACCCAGGCGGACCAATTATCGACAAGTTAGCACGAGAAGGAAACCCAAACGCAGTACCTTTCCCTCGAGGAAAGGTGGGCGATTCGCTGAACTTCAGCTTCAGCGGGCTCAAAACAGCCGTAATACGTTATCTGGAAGCAGCAGGACAAGATGTGCGGCTTGCCGATGTAGCCGCCAGTTTTCAAGAAGCGGTGGTAGATGTTCTGGTGGAACACACGTTTCGCGCGGTTACCAATTCGCTTGAGTTCGCCGGATGCGAGGGTATCAAACACGTGCTGCTAGCTGGAGGGGTGGCAGCTAATAGTCGACTTCAGACAGCCATGCGCGAAAGGGCACGCGAGGAAGGAATCGAACTGGTTATTCCATCGCCTGTTCTATGTACGGACAATGCTGCTATGGCAGCCGCTGCAGGTTATTTTCGCTTCTGCCGCGGCGAAACGGCAGGTTTGGATCTAGATTGTTACGCAACCCAACCCCTAGAAGAAACAAGTGCTGAGTAGAAAGTGATCTGTCGGTCCGACATAACCGTATTACTTCAGTTCGCTCATTGCCCGTTGCATATCTCTGCGGATCTGTTCAGCCAGCTCGCTAGGAGATTCGAACACCATTTCGCCCCGCAGGCGTCGCCGAAAAGCAATGTCAAGAACGCAGCCGTAAAGATCGCCACTGTAGCCCATTATGTGGACTTCAACCACTTCTCGTGTGTTTCGAAATGTGGGTCGCCTACCAACGTAGCATAAGCCGTTGTAAGTAGAACCACCTATGTCCGTCTGGATGGTATAAACGCCGTGAGCAGGGATAAGCTGACGAGGTTCGGCTTGGATATTGGCAGTTGGAAAGCCGATAGTCCTGCCGACGCGATCCCCTGGGACCACAGTACCGCGCAAAACAAACCAGCGACTGAGAAGCTTCGAAGCCAGCTCTACATCGCCCCTTGAGATGACTAGTCTTATGCGAGTGCTGCTCACCGGCGCGCCTTCGATGATCACCGATGGCACTACGCTGAGCTCGAAGCCATATTCAGAAGCAGCAACACTCAAATATCGGATATCCCCTTCGCGATCCCTGCCGAAGCGAAAATTTGAACCTACCACCACGTACCTGGCAGAAAAACACCCCGACACAATCTCGCGAAGAAACTCGCGCGGAGTTAACCTGGCCAGCTTCGAGTCAAATTCGGCTATTAGGATGTGATCCACACCTGTCTGACCGATAAGCTCGATGCGCTGAGGCAGGGTAGTAATGTAGGGCGGAGCAGCCTTTGGTGCCAACAATTCTGCCGGGTGTCTATCAAAAGTGAATGCTACAGCATTTACCCCGGCACCCCGTGCAACATCAAGCAAACGATCAAATATGGCGCGGTGACCCCAATGGACACCGTCGAAAAAACCTATGGCGATAGCGCCTCCCTTGAAGCTCTGCGGAAGGTTTTCGAGACCGTGAAAGACTTCCATCACTACAGCTGGTTTTCAGGACTTAAGACTTAACACCTTTTCCGGATGCACGAGAGCGCTACCGTTACGGCGCACTGCCCTCCCCACTCCGATAAGAGAGCCATCCGGAGCGAGAATCCTAACGAGCGCACCGTCCTGCCCTTTGAAAGTGCAGCTTACACATCTGCCATTCAATGCTGGAATAACGTCATCTCGGCCCAGGCACACACTTGGCATCTCAGCAAGCTCGAGTGCCCGGTCGAGGCTCAGCACGTAATCGCCTAGTTGGCCTTGGCATACAGCTGCTTCCAACTGGTTCAGCGTTACAGCGTTTTCGACCTTGAACTTACCCACGCAGGTGCGTCTGAGCGCAGACACGTGTGCCCCGCAGCCTAAACTTTTGCCGATATCCACGCAAAGTGACCGTATATATGTCCCACTTGAGCACCTAACGATTATTTCCGCCTGCCGCGTCCAAGGCTTTTCCTGTGCATTCTGACACCCATCGAATGAGATTACCTCAATAGAGTAGATGGTCACCTTCCTAGGAGATGGTTGAATAACCTTGCCTTCCCTAGCAAGCTGGTAAAGTCTTTTACCCCCGTGCTTAACAGCGCTGTACAACGGCGGCACTTGATCAACTTCGCCCACGAATGCCGTTGCAACCTTTTCGAAATTCTCTTGCGTGACTACGGAAGCGTCGCGTTCAGTTAATACCTGCCCAGCCGCATCCCCCGTATCGGTCTCTACGCCCAATACCATACTGACACGGTACTCCTTCCAGGATGACATCAGGTACTCGACTATTCTAGTTGCTTTGCCAAGGCATACAATTAGTACGCCGGATGCAAGGGGATCGAGCGTACCTGCGTGGCCAACGCGTTTTTGCCCCACTATGCGCCTTATGAAGTCGACCACATCGTGGGATGTAGGACCGCTTGGTTTGTCTACGTTGATGACTCCATCCATCTAAGGACTTCTCCAATAAGCCGATCGCGCGCACTTTCAAGCGAGCCCTGTATCGTGCAGCCGGCCGCTGCCTTGTGTCCCCCGCCGCCGAACACTCTAGCAACGCGCTCTACGTCAAAACCATCAGTGGACCGTAGACTTATTCGTACCGAGCCGGGTTTCGTCTCTCGGAATAAGATTGCGACATCCGGACCTTTGACCCATCTGACTAGGTTGACAATGCCCTCGGTGTCAGCATCAGTAGCACCAAGCTCGTCCAGGTCGTTTTTTGTAACCTGCGCCCATACGATCCGTCCTGAGGGGTGTAAGGCTAGGGAACAAAGTGCTCTTCCCAACAGCTGCATAGCAGGCAGAGAATGGCTTTCGTAAATCTCTCGGGCAATATCGGAAGCTCTTGCCCCTGCTGCAGCAAGCCTGGAAGCAATCCTGAACGTTCTTGCGTTTGTGTTTGCGAACCTAAACGCACCAGTGTCGGCCACAATCCCAGCCATCAATTGCGTCGCCAGCATGGTATTGATTTTGATACCGTTGGCGGAGAACAGTTCATAGACCAATTCCGCGGTGGCGCTTGCCTCTGGATCAATAATCCTGATGTCTCCGAACTCGCCGTTCGGTAGATGGTGGTCAATGCAGGCGGTGGTGGAAGAACTAAGTAGTGCATCTGCGGCTGACCCGATGCGCTTTACGGATTCGCAGTCAACAAGAACCCCTACATCGAATCCGCGCCGATCTGTTGAGACAAATATGGCATCTGCCTCTGGGAGAAACTTGTAATTATCAGGAACGCCATCTTCGCAAACTACTACGACGTCCTTCCCCTCTCCCCGCAACACGCTAGCAAGTGCTAATGCGCTACCCAGGGCGTCACCGTCCGGTCTTTGGTGACAAGCAATAATAAATGACTGGCTTCGCGTAAGTTGAGCCCAGGATTCCCTAAGCTCCCTCCTTTTTTCCTTCCTCACGTTTCACCTGTTCCAAAAGCTCGAATATCCGCACACCCCGCTCGACGGAACTATCCAATCTAAACTCTATCTGCGGTAATATCCTCATTTTGACGCGTTTGGCAAGTGCCTGTCGCGCAAAGCTTTCCGCGTTTTTAAGTACGGCCATGTTGCGCTGCTTTTCTTCCTCGGAACCCATAATGCTGACGAATATCTTAGCGTGGCGCATATCCGGCGATATTTCCGCACCAGTTACAGTAACAAAACCCAGGCGCGGATCTTTAAACTCGCGCCTCAATATATAGCTCACCTCTTCTCGAAGAAGCTCGTTTAACTTCTCTTGCCGCGTGCTCATAGAAATTCCATTTCTGCTTCCGCTATCTCGCATAGAGGATTTGATTCAACAAACCCTATAAGCCTATCAAGGACGCTGTTTGCGACAGCCTTATCATTGCTCACACACGCAAACGCAATTCCCGCGCGCCTGTGCGAATCCAAGTGGTCTATCTCCGCAGCCGAAACGTTAAAGCGTCTCCTTGCAGTATCAAGGATGCTTCTGACAACTTGTCTTTTGTCCTTCAAAGAATCACTGCCCGGTATGGAAAGCACTATAACCAGAGTTCCAACCGTCATTGCCCTACACCCTACCGCATAGATCTAATCGCCACGGACCTCGTAATGACGCGATCAAGTAGCTATATGGTTCGAGCTACACGTCTCTTGGTGTAGACTTCGATAATGTCGCCGACCTGGAAATTCTGGAATGCCTGGCTGAATATTCCACATTCAAACCCCTGAGCCATTTCCCGGACCTCGTCTTTCAGGTGCTTCAGCGAATCAAGCTTGCCTTCGCTGAAAATGATCTTTCCATCTCTCTTCACCCGGATATACTCATTCCGGACAACACGCCCCTCAGTCACGTAGCAGCCGGCCACAATACCGGTGTTGGGAACCGTAAACACCGCTCTAACTTCTGCTGTTCCGAGCTTCTCCTCTTCGTAAATCGGCTCAAGCAAGCCAGCCATAGCCGCTCGAACGTCGTTGGTAAGCTCGTATATGACGTTGTAAGTTCTAATCTCTACGTGCTCCATCTCAGCGGTCTTGGCTGCCTGTGGATCAACCTTAACGTTGAAACCTATAACTATTGCATTCGATGCTGAGGCGAGCAAGATATCGGATTCCGTGATATTGCCCACACCGGAGTGAATTATGTTCACGGTTACCTCCGGGTGCTGAATCTTGGAAAGAGATTGTCGCACCGCCTCCTCAGAGCCTTGAACGTCAGCTTTCAACACTATGGGCAGTTTCTTAACCTCTAGCTTGCCGCCCTTGATTTGGGCCGACAAGTCTTGCAATGTAATTCTCTTAACACCTCCTATGCGCCGCTGACGTTCTTCCTCTGCGCGCTTCTCAGCAATGGCGCGGGCTTCTTTCTCGTCCTTAACGGATTCCAACCTATCTCCCGCCTGAGGTGGCTCGCTAAGTCCGAGAACCTCAACAGGTGTGGCGGGTCCCGCTTTGTTCAGTCTCTCGCCCCTATCGTCGAACATGGCCTTGATTTTTCCGTAGGCTTGTCCGGCAACAACCGGGGTGCCAACCTTTAGAGTTCCTCGCTCGATTAGGACCGTAGCCACCGGACCGCGTCCTGTGTCGACACGCGACTCGATAACGGTTCCGGCAACCTTGCTCGCCGACACTTCCGCCCGTAGATCAAGCATCTCAGCAACAAGAAGTATCATTTCCAAAAGCTCGTCTATTCCTTGTCCGAGCTTGGCAGATATTTTCACGGTTACCGTATCGCCGCCCCATTCCTCTGGCACAAGCCCGTGCTCGGCAAGCTGTTGCATCGTCCGCTCTATATTGGCATCTGGTTTGTCGATTTTGTTGATGGCGACGATTATTGGAACACCGGCTGCCCTGGCGTGGTCAATAGCTTCAACAGTTTGAGGCATTACAGCGTCGTCGGCGGCAACAACGAGAACCACGATATCGGTCACGCTGGCGCCTCTCGCCCTCATGGCAGTAAATGCCTCGTGGCCCGGTGTGTCAAGAAAGGTTATTTTCTTACCCTGCCAATCTACCTGGTAAGCTCCTATGTGCTGAGTTATGCCGCCGAACTCCTGCTCCGTAACGTTAGTACGCCTGATTGCGTCCAACAGCGTGGTTTTCCCGTGATCAACGTGCCCCATGACCGTAATGACAGGAGGCCTCGGAACAAGCTTTCCTGCGTGCTTGGTTTTGGGCTGCGGAGAGAGTTTCACAGGCTTCGGTTCGCGAACTAACGTGGTGGAATCCACCTTGATGGTATAACCCCACTTCTCGGCTACCTTGGCAGCAACATCGGATCCAATCTGCTGGTTGACGCTCGCCAAAACGCCCATTTCGACCAGGCGCTTCTGGATATCGGCTGGCTGCATGCCCATGGCCTCAGCCAGTTCTCGCACAGTTAGCACTTGTGGAATAGTGATGGTTTTTGCCTGGGTGATGATACCTTTGTCTTGGGCAATTATCTCCCGTACAGCCTCCGCCGTAGATTCATCTAGATCAGCTGAGCCCCCCGAGACAGATACACCAAGGTCTCTCAGCACAGCAATCAAATCGCTGTTGCTTATACCAAGGTCTTTAGCCAATTCATAAACTTTGATCGAACCCATATTCGCGAAACCTCTTTCCAATGCGGCAGCCTATCGCAATCATTATCTCTAAAAGTAGGCATTTACCAAACTTTCGGCAAGAATAGAAACACTACCAACACGTTCAGCGGGCAAACAGGAGGGATGGGACGGGGAAAACGACGGAGTATAACCTGCACAGTTGTGCACTTTATTCAGCTTTCATTGCGCATTCCCCGTTGCCATAGCAGCCCCTTCCTCACTGGTTAGTCTTATTAATTCAGTTTTCAGACTTTCTGGCACCTCACATCTGAGAGCCCTACCCAGCTTATTCTTTTTAATTGCCTGAGCGATGCATTCCTTCGCCCCGCATAGATATGCTCCACGCCCCGGAGCCTTTCCGGTGGGATCCATTCGGACTTGACCATCCGGACTTCTCACAATTCGTATCAGGCTTTTCTTTTCCGAATGTACCCTACACGAAACACAGCTTCTTATAGGAACCTTCTTATCGCCAGACACTCGACGCCCTCACTAACGAGCACATCCACTGCAGTCTTTAATCAGGCAGCGTCGGTTCCTTCGGGATTGTAGGAGTCCGAATCAGGTGACGCTGAGACTACCGGTTCTGATATCTCCACACCATCTCCAGCTGCCGCTCTTGCTTGCTGTGATTCGCTTCTTATATCTATTCGCCAGCCCGTCAACCTAGCAGCCAACCGAACATTCTGACCAGCTTTGCCGATGGCAAGCGAAAGCTGATTATCGGGCATAACAACGAGCGCAGTTTTAGTCGATTCGTCACAAGTTACAGATAATGCTTTGGCCGGCGAAAGAGATTCGGCAATGAATTTCTCTATATTCTCATGCCAGCGAACTATGTCAATCTTTTCTCCGTAAAGTTCGTTCACCACCGATTGGACTCTTGTTCCGCGGTGACCGACGCATGCTCCCATTGCGTCTACTTTTTCGTCGTGGGAGTACACTGCCACCTTAGTTCGAGCTCCAGGTTCCCTTGCGACCGACTTGATCTCTACAATTCCTTCGGCGATCTCAGGTACTTCAAGTTCGAATAGCCTGCGGATGAGACTAGGATGCGTTCTTGAGACCATAACCTGAGGGCCTTTAGGTGTTGTCTCGATTTTGTACAGATAAACTCTCAACCTGTCATTGAACCTATATGGTTCAGTAGGCACTTGCTCAGCGGGCGGAAGGATTGCGTCGACCTTTCCCAAGTTCACAATTACATTTCTTTGCTCACGCCGCTGAACAACGCCGGTCATAACCTCACCTATACGCTCACTGAACTCCTCATAAACCCGCTTTTTCTCTTCCTCTCGTATCTTCTGCACTACAACCTGCTTGGCTGTCTGCGCGGCAATTCTGCCGAAGTCTTCTGGAGTAACCTCTATTTCAATAGTGTCGCCAATAACCACCTCAGGGTTGTGAGCCCTGGCTTCCTCCAAACTGATCTCCGTATGCGGGTTCTGAACTTTCTCGACAACGTCCTTCTCACAAAAGACGTGGAAGCCGCCTTTGGTCGAGCTTACACGCACGCGCACACTACCCGAAGCTTGATACCTTTTCTTGTAAGCAGCAGCAAGTGCATCCTCTATTGCAGATAACAAGACCTCTAGAGGAATCTCCTTTTCCTTTTCGATCTGCCTCAGGGCATCCAGGAATTCAGCATTCATACCAAGTAGGCTCTCCCGCCCCAATGTCGTAAACTGAAAAGAGTGGGCTTTGACCCACTCTCAAAGCAATGCCAATCAGTTTCATCTTCAGTATACCAGATGGCCGGCCCGTTTGCAATGCCGGTTTGCTGATGCTTTCGGCTATGTGCTAGAATGTTAAAGTAAGACCAATTGATCGTTAATATACCCTTCTGAACCAAGAGGATGCGTACATGCCCCTCGTAGTTGGCGTAAGTTTTAGAAGGGTGGGCAAAGTCTACTATTTCGACCCTGGTGAGCTTAAGCTCCGAGAGGGTGATTTTGTTATAGCGGAAACTGCGCGCGGGTTGGAATTCGGCGAGGTTGTAGTCGAACCGCGCGAGGTTGCTGAACACGAACTGGTAGCCCCACTCAAGAAAATAGCACGCATCGCTACAGGCGAAGATCTGGAACGGGAAGCATCTAACCGCGAGCGTGAAAAAGAAGCCTTTGAGCTCTGCGAGCGCAAGATTGCTGAGCATGGCTTGCCGATGAAATTGATAAACGCCGAAATGGCGTTTGACGGCTCGCAAATAACATTCTCGTTCTCCGCAGAAGGCCGAGTGGATTTTCGAGAGCTGGTCAAGGATCTGGCGAGCGCCCTTAAGATGAAGGTGCAACTACATCAAATTGGCGTTCGTGACGAAGCAAAAATCATCGGCGGTTTTGGAACTTGTGGCCGTCAACTGTGCTGCTCCACATTTTTAACATCCTTTGAGCCTATTTCCATGAAGATGGCAAAGGACCAAAGTCTGTTTTTGAATCCTGCCAAGTTCTCAGGCATATGCGGCAAGCTGATGTGCTGCCTGCGGTACGAGCACGAGTTTTACAGAGAGGCACAGAAGCGACTGCCCGCGATTGGCGCGATACTTCAAACTGAAAAAGGCAGAGCAAAGGTTGTGGGTGTTAACTTCGTAACCAATACGCTTACGCTGGAGACTGAGGACGAGTTGCAGTTTCACGTAAGGGCAGACCAACTCGATTTGGAAGGTTTGTGCAGAAAACATGGCATCGCCTGTAATATGACCGAACCCAACTGTGCACCATTGGTCTGCGGGAACGGTAGTGAGAGCGAAGACGAATACGAAAGTGAGGACTATGACGAGGACGAACCTGCAGACGACGAAGAATTTGCCGAGACGGATGATGAGGAGTTGGCGGTCACAATGCAAGCGCGACCTGAGCAAGAGGATGTGACCAACACTTCTCAAAGCGCAAACTCAGCTATCGATTCCAACAACCAACCACCGGCATCCGACAAGGGCCACCGCAACGGTGGCAGTTATCGAAGGCCAAAATTCAGACACGGCGGCCACGTGCTACGATGGCGAGATGTTAATACAGGCGGTAACAACGCTGAGTGAAGGTGTTTGAATATGCCGATTTACGAATACAATTGCGAATCCTGCGACAATCGCTTTGAGCTCCTGACAACGATAAGCCAAGCCGATAAAGCTGCTTGTCCAAAGTGTGGCTCAGGCAGGGTTAGACGGCTTGTGTCCACTTTCGCCAGTAGAGTTTCCGACGGTGACAGTAGTGCCTCGTCGAGTTCAGGAAGTTGTTCAGGGTGCAGTGCAACAAGCTGCAGCTCCTGTCGGCGGTGAGACCACTTCCTCGTGAGACACACTAGGTTTAGAACCAGCATCCCAATTTGCTCACCAGTTTCCAAAAATACGTAGTTCATTCACCTTAGCAGGACGACGCCGCAATCGAACAGACTCTCTCGGCATCCGATGAAGCGATGACCGATGCGGTGCGGAAGAATAACTAATTTGCGCGTGACTTAGGAAACCAGAAACGAGGGCGTTGACAGTAAAACCGTCGAATCAGTAGCATGTCTCGTTGTTACTGAGTTGGAAAGGTTGTCACGCCTGATGTCTAAAAGCGTCTTTTACGTCACGACACCTATATACTACGTCAACGACATACCTCACATAGGAAACGCATACACTACTATTATTGCCGACGTTGTTGCCCGCTACCATAAATTAAAGGGCGAGAAGACTTATTTCCTGACAGGCACGGATGAAAACGCTACCAAAGTAGCAAACGCCGCAGCCGAAGCCGGCATGCACCCTCAAGAATACGTGGACAAGCTGGCGGAAGATTTCAAACGCGTATGGCAGAATCTCGGCATCGAGTATGACGACTTCATACGTACCACGGAGCCGCGCCACGTCAGGGTTGTAGAGGCTGTCTTCAACCGTCTTCTCGACCAAGGGGATATCTACAAGGGACAATATGCAGGCTGGTACTGCGTGCCTTGCGAAACATTCTTCGCCGAAAGCGAACTAGTAGAGGGCAAGTGTCCGGAATGCGGTCGAGCAGTTGAATGGGTGCAAGAGGAGAACTACTACTTCAGACTGTCGGCATACTCCGATCGATTGCTCGAACACATAGATTCGCACCCAGAGTTCCTGCAGCCTGAATTTCGGAAAAACGAAGTCGTAAGTTTCATAAAGCAGGGACTTAGGGATGTTTCTATAACGCGAGCGAACCGTGGGTGGGGTATTCCAGTTCCCGGGGATTCGTCAAAGGTCATATATGTTTGGTTTGACGCGCTTCTCAATTACATCAGCGCAGTAGGTTACCTCGCTGACGAAGAGAAGTTCAAGTCTATATGGCCCGCCGACCTCCAGCTTATGGGCAAGGATATCTTCGTGCGTTTTCACTGCACGTTCTGGCCTGCTATGTTGATGGCTCTAGGACTGGAACTACCGAGAGTCTTGTTCGGCCATGGGTGGTGGTCTATAGATGGAGAGAAAATAAGCAAATCCAAAGGCAACGCGATATCGCCGGCCAAGTTGGCAGAAGACCTAGCAGCCGAAAGCGGTGCCAAGAGAGATGTATGTCTGGATGCAGTGCGCTATTTTATGTGCCGAGAAGTCACGTTTGGTGCGGACGGCGATTTCTCGATGACGTCGTTCCGGAACAGGTTCAACTCTGATCTTGCAAACGACCTGGGCAACTTCCTGAACCGCAGCCTGAGCATGGTCGGAAAGTACTTCGGCAGAAAGATCCCGCGGGCGCAGTGCTGCGACCCGGAATTGTACGACACGATCGTGCAAACAGTAGACACGGCTGAAAGTGCGTGTGATTCATTGGAGTTCACTCGTGCTCTAGACGCGATCTGGCAAATGCTTGCGGCCGGCAACAAGTTCTTGAATGACAGACAACCCTGGAACCTAGCCAAGCAAAACAAGAGCGACGAGCTGGCTGGGGTGCTGTATTCGGTGCTGGCTGTTGCACGCGCTGCAGCGATCTTGATCTCGCCCTTTATGCCTGCGACCGCAAAGGAAATGGCTCGCCAGTTGGGCATATACGAAGAGTACCCCTCGCTGAGATGGAGCAATGCCAAAGATCGAGCGCCGTTAAAGCCAGGAACTCAGACATTCGGACCAGAACCAATCTTCCCCAGACTGGAGTCTACCGCTCCTACTGGCCAAACGGAGGTAACCAAAGTGTCGGAACGCATCAGCTACAATGATTTCAGCAAAATGGATCTCAGAATCGCCGAAATAAGGTCGGCAGAAAAGGTGCCTGGCGCCGACAAGCTTCTGAAGCTGATGGTAAGCCTCGGTGATGAGGAACGCCAAATAGTGGCAGGTATAGCTGAGTGGTATTCACCTGAATCGCTAATCGGCAAAAAGATTGTCCTTCTTGCCAACCTGCAGCCTGCCAAGATTCGAGGTGTGGAGTCCAATGGAATGCTGTTGGCGGCCGATGTTGACGGGAGAGCAATACTCCTTCAACCCGATCAAGACGTGCCTGCAGGAGCCATGATAAGATGATAGACCACGAGATAATCCGAATTCTAGAACGCGATGCGCGAACCTCGCCCGCTCAAATAGCTGTGATGATCGGCAAGTCAGAAGAAGAAGTTCGGAAATCCATAAAACACATGGAAGAAGCTGGAATCATTCGTCGGTACAAGGCTGTTGTGGATTGGGAGCGGGCAGGTGTTGAGAGGGTATTCGCATTCATAGATGTCAGGGTAAGCCCGTCGCGAGGTGTAGGTTTCGACGACGTAGCCAGACGTATCTACAAATATCCTGAGGTTCACTCCGTATACCTTGTGTCCGGCGACTATGACTTGAGAGTTGTCGTAGAAGGACAAAACATGCGGGAGGTTGCGTTTTTCGTTGCAGAGAAATTGGCTACTCTGGACGGCGTACTATCAACAAAATCAAGCTTCCTTTTGAAGAAATACAAGGACGACGGCGTAACCTACGAAGAACCGGAACAAGACGACCGACTTGCTGTGACACCTTAGTAGTCGGCTTAACTAACTTTTACCCAGGAAAACGCGGACTGCCTGAAGCCGGACAGTAAGAGGGTGAATCCGAACAAAGGGCAGTCCGCGATTGCCAAAAGAATTAAGTCAACAGTGGCTGAAGGGAAAGATATGAGACCTGTTTCGAGAATAGTCCAGTCCACTCCCCCATCGGGGATACGTAGGTTCTTCGACATAGTAAGCACCATGGAAGACGTGTTGTCCTTGGGCGTAGGGGAACCCGATTTTGACACCCCATGGTGCGTTCGCGAGGCCTGCATATATTCGCTTGAACGCGGTTACACGCACTACACGTCCAACTACGGAATGCTGGAGCTTCGACGAGCGATCTCTGAACATCTATACAAGCGCGAGGGACTGTATTACAACCCCGAAAACCAGCTCTTGATCACCGTGGGAGTGAGCGAGGGTATGGACCTTGCAATGCGTGCCATACTCAACCCCGAAGATGAGGTTATTGTCCCCGAACCTTGTTTCGTATCCTATCAACCATGCGTTCTTTTTGCAGGGGGGAAACCTGTCTCTATTCCCACGTGCGTGGAGAACGGTTTCATTGTCAAACCTGAGGACATAAGAAACGCAGCAACAACCAACACAAAAGCAATCTTGTTGGGTTACCCTGCAAATCCGACAGGAGCCGTAGCGCCCCGTGAGATTCTGGAAGAAATAGTTAGCATTGCACAAGAATATGATCTTTATATCGTGTCGGACGAAATATACGGGCGACTGACTTATGAAGGGAAACACATAAGCATACCGACGCTTCCTGGCGCCTACGAACGCACTATACTTCTTGACGGTTTCTCCAAAGCTTACGCGATGACTGGATGGAGAATTGGATACGCAGCAGGACCGACTGAGGTCGTCGAGGCCATGATGAAGATTCACCAATACACGATAATGTGCGCCCCCACGATGTCGCAGTTTGCAGCAATAGAGGCGATCCGAAATGCCAACCGCGAGTGCGAAGAAATGGTGGAGCAATACAATCAGCGTCGCCGTGTGATCGTTAAAGGCCTTAATGACATTGGACTACCGTGCTTGATGCCTAAAGGCGCATTTTACGTGTTTCCTTCTATAAAGCACACTGGTCTAAGTTCGGATGAGTTTTGCGAAAAACTTTTGTTTGAGGAGAAGGTCGCAGTTGTTCCAGGAAACGCTTTCGGTAAGTGCGGTGAAGGCTATATACGCTGTTCGTACGCGACTTCTTTAGATAAGATAAACCAAGCTCTGGAACGTATGGCTAGATTCGTTGCCAGGTTATAGAGCATTGCGAAGCATACGCATACCGGGGATGTGGTCTAGCCAGAAGACCCAACAAGGACTGGGATGACATGAAATTCAAGCCGCTTGTTGTTTGCCTGGTTATGCTTTTGTGCGCATTACCGGCAGTAGGGCAAGAAGCCGTTCGAGATCAAATCAAATGCTACATAACGTGGGACGACCTATACTTCTACGCAGGCTTCAAAGCAGACTGGCCCGATGTGCGAGGTACACGTAGCAAGCCCAATGCAGACGTAATCGGAGACGATCTAATCTCTGTTTACATTCAAACTGACGACAACACTCGCGACCGCGTTAATCCCAACTGTTTCTCGATGTCCGTATCAGCTGCCGGCGGTGCACAGTTTGCTCAAGGCACCGACTCCGGTACGTTTGAACCCCAAACCGTATACTCGTTCAAATACGGCACCGCCATTCAGGGCACATTGAATAACAGCGATGACGTCGATGAAGGTTTTAGCGTGGAAATGGCGATTCCGTGGCAATTGATGCACATGAATGCTCCTCCCCTTGGTAGCATGATGCGTTTCAATGTAGTCGTGCGCCGCTACGACGCCAAACCGGGAGATTTCGTTAGCCTCTCGCCTGAAGTTCGATCTGAGGAAGATGTGCTGAATCCTTCCAAATGGTCGAGGATGGTTTTCGCCACCTATTCATTTGGTGCCAGTGTGCCGAACTCCGACAAGATCGTTTGTGCCAAGACGCTAGTCAGACCGCCGCTGATCAACGGGACAATCGAGAGCGCAGAGTGGTCCAAAAACTGGATGTTCGTTATGGACTTGCCGATGCCAGAGGGTTTCGTATATGAAGCTAAGTATCCGACTCCGAGATTGACTTTCACGCACTACTTCTATTGGTACCAAGCAGACCCTAGAAGAAACGTACCAACAGCCCATATCAGCTTTCCGGACGGATCTGGCCAGCTTCAGGACTTTCCTATACGCGGGGCTGGTCCGTGGTTCAGCTCAGACCGTGTTGAGTGGCACAAGCAAGAGCTCTCAGACATAGTCTCAGCGGGAATCGACGTAATCCTGCCAATATATTGGGGCGACAAGGGCTGCAGGTCTACATGGTCCGCCAAAGGCTTGGACTGTATGGTAACTGCGCTGCGCGAGCTGGAAGCAGAAGGCAGACCATTTCCACGAGTGGCAATGTTTTTCGACACCACATCGATACAGTTGGCATACGGCACCAAACCTAATTTGAAGGACGAAGAGGTAAAGCGCACGTTTTACGGCATGATCAAGGACTTTTTCGATCGAATACCGCCGGAATACCGTGTGCTTGTCCCAGCAGCAAAACCGAACGCTGGCAAACCTGGCTGCATAGTCTTCCTGTATACAAGCGAGTACTTCTCAGACTTCGACGAGAGCTTCGTATCGTATTGCAACGAGCGCTTCGAGCAAGACTTCGGTTGCCCCTTGATATGGATTGCTGCAGAAGACTTCAAGCGCAAGGCTAGGTGCTTTGACGGCTACTCGAGTTACGGAGCCGGTTGGGTAGGACCTATTTGCCTTGAGGGTGGCCGCATTCGTATCGGGTCAGTAGGGGCCGGCTTCGACGACTCGCCGGTTGCAATAGGACGAGAGCCACGTATTCGTTCACGTATGGGAGGCGAAACGTACGATAAGGACTGGCAGCAAGTTCTGGCACACGCTCCGCACTGGGTTGTATTTGACGGCTGGAACGAACTACACGAGGGCAGTGACTTGTGCGCCAGCCGTCAATACGGACGAAAGTATATCGACGCAACTCGCAGTAAGGTCGCGCAGTTTGCCGGGGAGAAGGAGCTTGACGTTCAATACGTTCGCTGGAGCGTACCTAATGTCGTAACACAGCGCGAAATATTCCAAGCCGAACTTCTAATTCGCAACGTCGGAAAAACGCCGTGGCTGGCAAATCAAGGGTATGCTCTTGGCTACAGGTGGTACAGGAAAGGTCGGTTCGTGGCTGAGAGCAAGGTACGTCGAGTTTTGGAAAAAGACGTAATGCCCGGCGAATTTGTCCGCGTACAAATAGGTATCGCCGCTGTTGGAGACAGGAACAAACCGCTGCCTGAAGATAACTATGAGATCAGGTTCGAGGTAATCAGACTGCAAGATAACAAGTGGTTGTCGGCCCTTGGTGTCCAGCCGCTGCTACTTCCAATCACCGTCGGCACTCCGCAGAAATGGGCAGTTACATACGTGACCTGTGATGCACCGGTTATGCTGGCATCGAAATGCGACTATCCGGTCAGAATCCGCGTGCGAAACGATGGCACTCAAGTGTGGCCCAAGGGAATTACCAAGCTCGGCTGTAAACTCTTCAAGGTGGCGACGTATAAGCACGACAGCCCTGAGGAAATTGAAGATGAGATCCCAATAAAGCAGATCCGGGAACTCCTGACGAAAGACTGCAAGCCTGGGGAGATCGCTGAGTTTGTTTTCACGCTGAACTTGGCACTGGCGAACGGTGAGCCTATTCCTGCGTGGCACCCAAGGGAACCCTGGAGCTATCAACTTCGATTTGACATTTATAACGGCAAGAACTGGCTCTCCGAACATGGCTCGCAGCAGCTTAAGAGGACTGTCGGCATCTACGAATCAGACTACGGAGTAAGAGTGGTAGATTCAAACCTGCCGGAGAAGCTTACCGCCGGGCAGTCGTACGATGTAAAGGTGGTGATTCGCAACACGGGTGCTGTCACTTGGAACAAGAATCGCACGAGTATCGGATACCACTGGTTCCATCTCGACGGCACTCTGATGCTGTGGGACTCGCCGACGCAACCGCTCGGAGTCGACGTCAAACCCGGCTGGCCTGTGATGGTATCAACAAAGGTCAAAGCACCGGAATATGATGGCAGGTATGCCCTTGTCTGGGACCTGAAAATCGACGACAAATGGACATCAACAGCCTCACTTGTACGCGGCGGCGATATGGTTCCGTTCTTCGTGGAAGTGGTCGGCGGGAAGCTCTTATTTCTCGACCTTAGCCCGCATTATGACACCACGCTTTCAAGTTGGGACATCGACCGGTCGACGGGAAATTTTGATGGCGCAGGACGCAGTTTCCCAGCTGAACTGATTCCGCCTGACTTTGCTCCGAGAATCGAACAAACACAGTCTGTCTATCCTTCCGGCTACCAATGGACGTTCGATTCTCATCCGGACGGCCGCATTAGTTTTCAATACCCTGATAAGAGCACAGGCTCCAAACAAGCCCTAGCTTGTAACGGGCAGAATGTGACTTTTGAAGAAGGACTTTACATGGCTGTTCACGTCCTCGGTGCTTCAACCAGCGGAGATGCTTCGGGCACGTTCAGTTTTAACTATGCTGATGGGTCAACACTCGTGGAAGTGCACATGAGTGATTGGACTGCGGGCCCAAGGTTTGGGGAGACAATCGGATGCGCCGTTCGACATTTGCATACCGCGAAAGGCGATGACCCCGGCAAGCAAGGTTATCTTTATCACTACTCTATACAAGTTGACCCCAAGCGTCGGCTTGTAGGACTAACACTTCCTGATAACAAGCAAATGAGAATAATAGCAATAACTCTCGAAAGAGCTTCTCTGTCCGCCAGATGAAGTCTTCAGCAAGGCTGATAATTGACCGCGAACTTGACCAGAACATATAATGTAGACGTAAATTCGACAGCGCACACACCTACGGAGGGGTGCCGGAGCGGTTTATCGGAGCGGTCTTGAAAACCGTCGTGGTGATGAGCCACCGTGGGTTCGAATCCCACCCCCTCCGCCACGATTGTTAATCTCAGTACTTCCATCATTGTGCTTATCGCCCACTAGTCGATCTACCAACACAATACGCCTACTGGTGCGTTGAAAAAATGTATTGTGTGTACCTCGTTTAACGAACTCCACAAATCCGAAATTGTGTGAGTTTTGCCGCGAACCAGCGTATAAATCAAAGCGGTCTACTGGTTCTCCAGCGCACTTTCCCATATGGATGAGATTGAGACGAGAAGGCGACAAGAATCGCGGATCTCGGCACAAGCTGATATGGAAAAAATCAATGGAGGTAAGGATTAGTCCGGCGTTCGCGGCCTACGGTTGTAGAGGGACCGTGTCCTGGGTACAACACGATTTCATCCGGAAAAGAAAGAATCTTGCTCTTGATCGACTGAATCAACAGCGCATGGCAACCCCCAGGGAAATCGGTGCGCCCTATCGAACCCGCAAAAACTGCATCTCCGCAGAAAATGCCCACATCTGCAACAAACGATACGCTCCCCGGCGAATGCCCAGGTGTATGAAGCACTCTCACCCGATTGTGGCCTATGTGCAACACATCTTCGTCGGAGACGAACTCTGAAGGCTTGATGGGCCTATACTCGGCTATGTTGTAGAACTGATCTGCAATCTCCAACCCAAGCTGGAGCATCTCAACATCTGCGGGGTGCATCACTAGCGGAGTACTGTACTGCTCAGCGATATCACCCGCGCAGTAGCAGTGGTCGATGTGACCGTGCGTTATGAGTATGCGCTCGACTCTAAGATCCATAGATCTAATCTCGTCGATGATTCTCTCAGCGTCGCCGCCTGGGTCTATGATCGCGGCAGAGTTCGTATCGCAGTCCCACAACAAGTAGCAGTTGGTCTCGAGCGGACCGACCGTGAGGCAGCGAAGCTCAAGGGCCACCGTTCAGACCTCCGCCTGCCTCTTCAGGACAGCCAGGTTTGCGGCATCAAATTGGTCCATCTGTTGTGCATATGCTAGGTGCACTTCAGCACGCTCGACGTTTCCAATTTCTCGGTACACGTCAGCGAGTACCGCGTGATAGACGCGCTCTTGAGGGTTCAGTTGAATCGCACGTTTAAGCGCGGCGATAGCATCTGTAAAATACGAGGCGTGGGCATACAACAGGCCTAACCGGAAACTGTAATACGCGTCACGAGGGCTGAAAATGGTGGCCTGCTGCATCTCGATTATCGCATCGCCTAGGCGCCCCATCTGTGCATACATATCGCCAAGGCAGAAATGGTAAAAGCCGTCAGTCGGGGCAATCTGAACCGCCATCTCAAGCTGAATAACAGCTTCATCTCGCAAGCCTATATGCCACAGCGCCGTGCCCAGCTTGTAGCGGTAGAATGGATTCATCGCGTTGTACTCTGTTGCCTTTCTATATTCAGCAACAGCAGCAGTCCACTTCCCGCAGCGCCTGTATATCTCCGCTAGGCTGTAATGCGGTTCGGCTCTACGAGGACTGATCTTAATAGCCTTACGATACTCCGCCACAGCCTTTGTCGACATTTCTGAATAGGCATATGCGTCACCGAGGCGAGTGTGGTAGTTGGGATTATCACCTTCCATCTCCACCGCCTTGCGGTACTGAATGATGGCTTCTCGAACCTTACCCTCACTACACAAGGCGTCGCCGAACTCTTGGCGCTCGTAAGCGGTCTCGGGCTCTTTAGGATCGCCGCCTCTACACCTAAGCCACTCTTCAAAAGCGGTCTGAGCGCTCTCAACATATTTTCTTTTTCTATCAATACTCACCGTCGAATAACTTCCTCTGCGAGGCCGGCAAATTACTCTAGCTCCGCGTATCGAGAACGAAGGTAACTGGACCGTCGTTTTCCAGCGCAACGACCATTTTTGCCTGAAATCTGCCCGTTTGCGTTGGCACTCCGCACGCTTTGAGCATCTCTACAAAATCATTATACAACCTTTCTGCCTTGTCTGGATCCGCAGCTTTATCGAAGCTGGGTCTCCGTCCTTTGCGGCAGTCCCCCAGCAGCGTAAACTGCGACACCACCAACACCTCGCCACCGACATCCAACACTGAAAAGTTCATTTTTCCTGCCTCGTCTTCGAAAATGCGCAGGTTGGAAATCTTCTCGGCCATGTAGTTGACGTCGGCTGCCTCGTCGTCTTGTGCAATGCCCAGCAAAACTACTAGTCCGCGCCCTGTCCGGGCGATTTCTTCATCGGCAACTCTTACGCTTGCAGAGCGCACTCTCTGAACAACTGCACGCATCTATAAAAGCCTTGTGAGCTCCACGATCTATCCTACCTGCTCCTTCGAGCCTTCCGTGCCGAAACCCTCTCTATTTCCAACACATCTCTGATTGCCCCTAAACGCATGATTATCTCGTTGAGCAAGCTAATGTCGGTCACCTCAACAGTCATCTCTATGTCCGCAGTCTTATCAGGTTTAGATTTGATGTGTGCTCCGGATATGTTGCTGCGAAGCTCGGAGAGAATCGCGGTTATGCTGTTCAACACCCCGACACGGTCCAGAGCTTTGATTCTAATGTCGGCGGGAAAACGCTCGCCGTCTGCATCCACCCACCGAATTTCTACAACGCGTTCGGGTTCTTTGCGCCTGTAGGCTTCCACGTTCGGGCAGCCCGCCGTATGAAGTACGACACCTTTTCCTCGGCTAACATATCCCACAACGGCTTCTCCGGGCAGCGGCGCGCAGCATTTAGCACGGGTTATCATCAGGTTTCTCACGCCGTCCAAGGTAACAGCGAGCTTTCGCCTGCCAGGCTCCTTCGGGGGCTCAACAAGAACAGGTTCAGGCTTGGGAACGTCGGGACGCAACCGTGTAGCCACAGTCGCAGGGGCAATGTGACCATAACCTATGGCCGCAAATAGATCCTCTTCCGTCTGGAAATTAAGGCTTTTAGCTATTGCTTCAAGGTCAGCCGCTTTTACGAGCCCCCGACTATCCTGACCGATTCGATCGAGCTCTTCTTCAAGCATTTGCCTGCCCTTGGTGACGTTTTCTGTGAAGTGCTGTTTTCGGAAGAAAGCCTTGATCTTGCTTCGGGCGTGTCCCGTTTTGGCAAATGTCAACCAGTCTAGACTGGGCTGACTGGTGGAGCGCGTAATTATCTCGACTATGTCGCCGTTTTGCAACTGGTAAGTCAGCGGTACGATTCTACCGTTTACTCTGGCTCCCACGCAGTGGTTCCCAACATCGCTGTGAATGCGGTAAGCGAAATCGATGGGCGTGGAACCGGCAGGCAAGTCTATAACGTCGCCGCGCGGTGTGAATACGAAAACCTGATCCGCAAACAAATCCTCCACTACCGTTTGCAGGAACTCCCCCGCGTCCCTGCTGTCTGCTTGCCATTCGAAAAGCTGTTGCCGCAGCCATGAAAGCTTCTTCTCGAACTCGTCGCCGCTCTGCAACCGTTCTTTGTACTGCCAGTGGGCAGCGACGCCGAACTCTGCAACCCTATGCATTTCCCATGTCCTAATCTGAACCTCCAGCGGTTCGCCCCTGGGTCCGATCACCTTGGTATGAAGTGACTGATACATATTCGGCTTGGGCTTGGCTATGTAGTCGGAGAATCGCTCAGGAATAGGCATCCAAAGGTCGTGAACTACGCCTAGAGCGTGATAGCAGTCCCCTACCCTGTTGACGATGATTCTGAGTGCGGACAGGTCGTAGATTTCTGAGAAATCTATGCCTTCCTTGAGCATCTTCTGGTAAATGCTGTAGAGATGCTTTGGCCTAGCTTGTATGAACGCCTCTATTCCCTCCCTCTCCAGGTGAGACCGTATCATCTCTACAGCCTCAGCCAAGTCTTCTTCTCGTTCAGCTCGCGTCTTAGCAACCTTCTCAGAGATTTCTTCGTATGCCTTAGGATTCGTGTATTTGAACGCGAGGTCCTCAAGTTCCCACTTTAATCGCCATATCCCAAGCCTGTGCGCGAGAGGTGCATAGATCTGCAGAGTTTCTTCAGCAACTTTTCGGCGGCGGTCTTCAGGTAGAGCGTGTAGTGTGCGCATGTTGTGCACGCGGTCCGCAAGCTTGACGACCATCACTCGCAGGTCGCGCGCCATAGCCAAGATGATCTTTCGCAAGTTCTCAGCGCTGCGCCTGAGTTCTGCCCGTCGCTTCTTGGCGGGCTCTTCCTTCTGATCCTTTGGAACCTCGAAATCGCTAAGTTTGAGTTTGGTGACACCGTCCACAAGCGCCGCGACTTCAGCGCCGAATGTGGACTTGATATCTTCTATGGTATAATTCTGATCCTCGACGACGTCGTGCAACAAAGCCGCAGCAATGCTGGGCGAATCCATTTCGAGCTCAGCCAGTACTTCAGCAGCGGCGAAAGGATGCGTAATGTAGGGCTCACCTGTTAGACGGCTCTGCTTCTCGTGTGCCTTGACGGCGAAGTCGTACGCCCGGCGAATCAGGTCGAGATCCGCATCCGGATCATAGCTTTTGACTTTTTCCAAGATTTTCTCGATGTCGATCATCCAAATCTGATTCGTCAAGTCCCTGGTGCATATCAATGGCGCTGTAACCGGCTGGGCCGTACACCCTTCAACACGAGCTGGATACTTTCCGTATCCCTGTAATCATCTACTCTTATACTGTAGCACACATCCACAAAGTCGCCAATCGCCAGCGCATCAGCCACATCACCCAAGCCGAACCCAATGCAATCCAAAAGAGGGATTTGGGGGGCAACAAGCTGCATCTTGAGATGAGACCCATCGCCTACTCGGCGCAGATCCCCAACCTTGAGTCCCTGGCTAAGAAAGAGCGGCTCGGGATTGGCATTACCGAAAGGCTCCATACTCTCGACAGTTCGCGCGAGCTCAATTGTCAACTCGGCAGGGCTAACCTCCGCTTCTATGTCTATCCGAGGAACCAATTCTTCCACGCGAAGAACTTCAGACGCAACTGCATTTATGCGATGTTCGAACTCATCAAGTTTTGAAAGATCTATCGTTATACCCGCCGCTAGCGCATGCCCACCATACTTCGTTAGCAGATCTCTGCAGCGATGGAGTGCATCAATAAGGTTGAACTCCGGTATGCTGCGTGCTGATCCGCTGCCAATCCTGCGCCTTTCGTCCCTACTGATTACTATTGTAGGTCTATTAAATAGCTCACATATCTTGGCTGCGGCGATTCCGACTACCCCGCAATTCCACCCTTCTCCCGACACAACCAGCACTGACATTTCGGCCTCGAACTTGCGCTCTGCTTGACGAACCGCTTCTTTGAATACTTTTTCCTGCTGGGCTCGGCGCTGATTGTTGTAATTTTCGATGCGTTCCACCAAGTTATATGCCTCCTCCTCTTCCCTAGTGAGAAGTAGTTTCAGCGCAGTGGATGCATCGTACATTCTGCCTGCAGCATTTATGCGCGGTCCTAGTATGAAGGCGAGGTAATGTGCAGTGAGAGGTTTGTTTTCGAGACCCACGCACTTCATCATCGTGCGCAGGCCTATTTTCTTGGTCTCGGGAAGAGCCTCCAGTCCGTGCTTGACTATTGAGCGGTTCTCTCCCAGAAGCGGCACGACATCGCTGACCGTTCCAAGCGCTGCCAGGTCGGTAAAGCGAAGAGTAAACAGCTCTTCGTCGTAATCCAGCGCCCTGACCAAGCCCTGAGCCAGTTTGAATGCAACTCCTACGCCTGCCAGTTCTGGAAACGGATAGGCTGCATCTCTGCGTTTAGGATTCACCACTGCTGCAGCTCTCGGAAGTTTCTCCCCGGGTTCGTGATGGTCGGTAATGACCAAGTCTATGCCACGGTAACGCGCAGCTTCGGCGGCTTCCCAGGCTGTAATGCCGCAGTCGCAGCTTACTACCACACTCGAGCCTCTGCGTGCCGATGCGAGGATCGCTTCGGGCTTCAAGCCGTAGCCCTCGCGCTGTCTGTTGGGAATGTGATAGTCTACGTCCGCATCTAAAGCTCGTAGAACTCTTACCAGTAGCGCAGTAGCTGTTACTCCGTCAACGTCATAATCCCCGTGAACGCATATCTTTTCTCGGTTGCGAATGGCTTTGAGCAACCGATCCACCGCCGCATCCAAATCTGGCAGCAGAAACGGGTCGTGCAGGTGTTCAAGCGATGGGTTGAGGAAAGTGTGTGCTTCGGAAGCAGTCGTAATGCCTCGGTTGACGAGAAGGCGAGCGACAACTGGATGTATTCCAGCCTCGGCAGCCAACTCTACCGCCACTGCATCGTTGCACTCGACCAGGTTCCATTCCGCCTCAGACATTACACATCAGAATTAGACAAGAAGCCCGCAGATTCCCCCGTTTCGTAGAGAACCTGCAGGCTTCCAGTTTTAAGTTTTATGCTCTTACCTTCCGACTGCTGCGAAGCTTCAACAGCTTAGTTGAACTAGAACCTTCTCTTCTTACCACTCTTTCGCTTGGGCTTTGCAGGCTTTGTGACTGTTGAAGCTGCTGCTCTCGCTGCTTGTTCTTCTGTTGATTCAATGTCTGTCGACACCGCTGCTGTCGTTTCCTCTTCAAGGGCAGTTTCTGGTCGCGCCACTAAGGGTTTCTCCTCGAAGGTCCTCCTCTTGGGTTCCCTCTTCCTTGTCGCCAGGTTCTCCCATATCACAAGGAGCGGCGTAGCGCAGAAGATCGAAGAGTAGGTTCCAATAACGATACCAGCAAGCATCGCGACATAGAACTGGCGCAACAGAGGCCCGCCTAGAGCAATCAAGGCTGCTAGAGTGAGAACTACAGTTAAGGACGTGTTGACCGAACGCGTGAGCGTTTCCAATACGCTTCGGTTGCAGAGCTGCTCGAAGTTCTCGCCGCGCAACCTGTGCTTGAGGTTCTCACGAATGCGGTCGAAGACGACAATTGTATCGTGGACGCTGAAACCGATAACAGTCAAGACTGCAGTCACAAATAAGCTGTCTATCTCCCATCCGCGAACCTTACCCAAGAGCGCAAATAAGCCTATGATAAAGGCAGAATCGTGGATGAGTGCTATTACCGCACTCACGCCAAATTTTAGTCCCGCCACAAATCCGCCTATCGCAAACCGGCTGCTCAGATACAAGACTATGGCAATAGACGCCAAGATGACGGAGATTACGGCATTTCTAGTCAGCTCCTCGCTAATTACAGGCTCCACGCTGCTTTCGGCGAACAGGGGCTTGTCCGTCCGAGGATCTCGACGGATGGTGAACTTCTCGTCGAGCACACGTTTCAGCTCTGTGATCTTACTTTCGTATGTTCTCTCACCGAGCCTCTTGCGCTGGAGATCCGTCGTGATAAATGCCATAGTCTTGCCTTCTGCCAACTGGACTGTACATCCCGGCGTTATCAGTCTGACTGCAGAGAGTACTTCGTTCAGTCGCACAGGCTTGACAAAGCCGACTTGGACCGACGTTCCGGATTTGAACTCAACGCCCTTGTTGAGACCGTACATGCCCCAAATAACAAGTCCCGGTATGATCAGTATTCCACTCAACGCGAAGAACCAATTGCGCCGACCGACTATGTTGAGCACTTTGCCTGAGGTTGCGAACCACCGCGCGCCCAAGCCGTAGAGCACAGGATTCTGCGCCCACTCCCAGTCAACCAGCAAGTGCAGTATTGTGCGCGTGACGGTTATGGCAGTGAACATGCTTATCGCTACACCGATCAAAAGCGTTGTGGCAAAGCTTTGCACTGAGGGGCTACCGTACCACATCAGGATGGCGCAGGTAATAGCGGTACACACGTTGGAATCAAAAATTGCCGTGAACGCACGAGTAAAGCCAGCGTCGATTGCAGCGCGAAGGGTCTTGCCTGAACGAAGTTCTTCCTTCAAGCGCTCGAATATGAGAATGTTGGCGTCGACTGCCATTCCGATGGATATAATCAACGCCGCTACGCCCGCAAGGGACATTGTAGCCTTTATGAGCATGAAGGCTGCGATCACGTAGATCGCGTAGAGGCACAGTGCTACATCGGCTATGAGTCCCGGCAGGCGATAAAAAACCAGCATAAAAGCCATGACCAATATCAGGCCCACTACGCCAGCTTTTACGACCTTCTGAACCGTTTCCTTGCCCAGAGTCGGCTCAACAGCATCCTTGGCTATTACCTTGAGCGGCACTGGCAGAGCACCGGCGTTGAGGAACTCTGCCATCCTGCGCGCTTCCTGCAGGCTTCTGAAACCGGAAATCTCAGCCTTTCCCGACGGTATCGGTTCATTTATGGTAGGAGCCGTTAGCAATTTGCCGTCGAAGAAAACAGCCAGATAATCGCCTACGTGCGCGCGCGTAAATCGGCGGAATATTTCGGTGCCTTCGCGGTTAAACTCAATGCTGACCACTGCCTGGTTTTTTTGATTCAGGTTCGCCCTCGCGTTGGGGAGAAGGTACTTACCTGTGAGGATTGGCTTATTGTTCTTGACATCGACCACTTTCTCCAGCACTTCTTCGGGCTGCTTGATACTATCGATGGTTTCTCCACGCGGACCTATGAAGATGTAACCCCTCTCATCGGTGCCGGTGCTTTCTATTCGCCATTTACCCAACGGATTGTTGGCGTTCTGAACATCTCTGAGGTAGTAGAACTCAAGTGCCGCCGTGGACTTGATCTGCTCCAGAGCCGCGTCAGGGTCCTTGACCCCCGGCAACTCAACGACTAGTCTATCTTCACCCTGAATAACTACACGCGGCTCGGTAACACCACCCAGACCCTTTACGCGGTTCTGAATGGTGCGGCGGATGGATTTCATTTTTTCGAGGCGCTTGTCGTGTTCCTTAGGCCATTCCTCAGGATCATTAGGATTCTTCGGCGCCGCTTGCAGTACTACGCGTATCCCACCTGCAATGTCGAGTCCTCTGACCAGGGATTGTGTCGCAACGATATAGGCGGCGAAGATTGTAAGAATAATTACGCCAATAAAGTATCTCTGATATCTTGACACTGTGTATCCTCCCTTATGGACTTACAAAACTATTCGGCATGAAATGCGTCCGTTGACCTTCAGCGTCTCCCTCCCGGAAAGTCAGATCTCGGGTCAACGGGGTAACAAGCGCTAATGTGCCGACAAACGAGGTAAATTCGCTTACACAACCTCCTAAGGGGCATAAGCGCGCATGTGACCTGAGTATTATATTCGCCACCCAAACTGGGTGTCAATAAACCGCGGGCCGACGCAGCAATCGGTGTTGGTTACCCCGTATAGTCATTCCACACAGCCGGCGGCACGGAACAACTCAAATTCGCCTGGGGTTAACACAGGAGTAAGAAACAATGCTAGTGCCATTTTGAAGCCATTAAAAAGCCGGGAAGCCTGGCCTACTTCCCGGCTTGAAGCTGTGCAATATTCTGCAAGCTCCATTTTCTTATATCCAAAGTTTACCGCCTATACACTTAAAAGTAAGCTACAAATGCCTTAAGATATGGGTAGCTTCCCTCAGAATAACTCGGCAGCGCCTAAATAGGCGAAGGGAAATAGCAACTGTGCCGGGAAACTGTCTTTTGTAAGAGACTTTGTTGGCGAGGCTGGTTGTACTGAACCCGTCTCAGCATTTTGAGAGGTCCATCAGTTGAACGGCGAGGTATTGGATAGAATATGCATAGAAGATATAAGAGTGCACTGTACGATTGGCGTCGACGAAACTGAACGGCAGTTACCAAGAGAACTATGTATCAGTGTTGTGCTGTATGCTGATCTTAGAAGGGCGTGTGCAAGCGACGATCTACAAGATTCAATTGATTACAGCAAAGTTGCAAATAGAATTGTCGAGCATGTTGAGCGTTCACAGTATAGCCTGCTCGAAGCTCTTGCCGAATCGGTGGCGCAGTTGTGCTTGAATGTTGAAGGAGTTCAGCGAGTTGACGTGAGAATCGAAAAGCCAAATGCGCTGCAATTTGTTCGTTGTACAGCAGTCGAAATATCGCGAGGATTGAGTGACTGGCATGAATAGAGAAAGAGTAGAGCAACTGATTAGAGAACTGCTGGAGGCGCTGGGCGAGGATCCGTACAGAGAAGGACTGAAAGACACCCCAGCGCGTGTCGCGAAGGCTTACGAGTTTCTTCTTAAGGGGTATCAAACCGACCCTGGTAAGATACTCAAACAAGCCGTCTTCGACCTCGATGCAAACAATATGATCGTGGTGCGCGATATAGAAGTCTACAGTCTGTGTGAGCACCATTTGCTCCCGTTTTTCGGACGCTGCCACATCGGGTATATCCCTCGAGGGAAGGTTATAGGGGTAAGCAAGCTGGCACGGTTGGTCGACTGCTACGCGCGAAGACTTCAGATTCAAGAAAGACTGACACAGCAAATAGCCCGCGCCATCAGAGATGCGGTGAACGCCGAGGGTGTTGGTGTAGTCATAGAGGCCCAGCACCTATGCATGATGATGCGCGGGGTTGAGAAGCAGAACTCGCTGATGACCACGTCGGCCGTGCTCGGAAGCTTCCACGAATCCAGCGCCACCCGCAACGAGTTCTTAACACTGATCGGCAGACACAGGGATTTTCCGTAGAGGACTGTAGGGTAGACATATTTGTATTTGATCAAGCCACAGGAACTATCTTCTATTTGGCGAAGCACAGTTCGTAGATGGTGACATCTCCATACCTGCAGACTGGGTGCATTGTTTCTGCTAGTTGTTCTTGGGGTTTGACTTCCGCAGGCGGCCCCGAAACGTAGAAGCGAGCCTTTGTGCGTCTGAGTATATTCAAACGAATTCTGACATCCGTCGACTCGTCTATAAACGCCATCCACTCCCGCAGCTTTGAAGCGTAATTCGGCGTCTCACTCCAGTGTCCATAATAGACTTTTAGGCCCGCAAGAGCTGGTGTAAACAGGGAGAAAGTCGGCGACGCAAATACGATATGGCCCTGCGAACCGTGGTGTTTCAGCCACTGCATCGCTGCCATCTCATCTCTCGTTGCATACGGCAAGTAATGTGTGACTGTCCGGCCTTGGTTCAGAAGGCCGATATCTCGCGCGAGAAAAGCGAAATTGCTGTTTAGCGAAAAAAGGATAACAGTACACGCGATTGCCCAGCGCACTATCTCAGGCACTCGTTCCAGCCCTCGCGTTAACCCGTAGACGCACAGAATGCAAAGTGGGATATGCAATCCCATAACAAGCTTCCTCTGCTGAGCTATGGGCAAATACGGCAGAGCGAAGCCCACCGTCGACCAAACCAAAGGCAACATCATTCGCCGGTCTGCCCGCCGAATCAGCGCCCACCCTCCTAACAACGCAAAAGCAAACACCAGTCCGTAGCCCGCGAAATATGCACAAACTTGAGGTGATGGAGCGGGCGAGTTTGCCCTCGCACGGAAAACCTCGTCGATTTTATACAGGTATAACTGATACCCAATGGAAGGCAGAGCAACTAACCCGGCGAGAAGACTGAGGAGAATGTCGCGCTTTGGAACTCTGCGGTCGATAACGATTGCACAAAGCAAGTAGACTATCCAGACTGCTGCAACGGTAACAACATCGTATGTGTGTATGTTGCCGAGCAAAAGCAAAAACAAACCTGCGCATACATAATGTCGCGAACGGCCTGCGCGCCGACCTTGATTGAGGAAATGGAACACAAGTACCATCAGAATAAGGCTACAAAGAAACAATGGGTTCAAATACATACTTAGAAATGTAATCGCTTCGGGCTGCCAGTTGTCCACTGGACCCGTGGGCGCGGCGTAATCCAGAAAAAGCCATCCGATCCCGGACGAGAAACATAGAAGTGGGACGAAGAGTTTTCGGTCCCGGTTCGACTCGAAAAACTGTTTTGAAAACAACCAAGCGACTAAAACGAAGAAGAAGCCCAGCAAGGCTCTAAACAGATGATACACCCAGATTACCGAAATGTGCGTCAGCCGAGCAACCAGCCCCATTGCCAGAAACAGAACATTGAACTGATGTGCCTGGACGTGCTCAGCGGTGAACAGATTGATATAGGTAAGCCTTCCGTCGGCTATCTGGCGGATCCAAGACAGGTAGACCGCTCCGTCGTCGATGTTGTGCGTAAGGCCCAGAAAAACGTATCCCGGCGGCGTGATATACCATCCCCACAAGTACGGCAGTGATGCAAGGAATACAGCTGCAAGCGCCCAACCGAATACCCAGCGCTGTTCACCAGAATCGTTATTCGCGTTCACGTTGCTCTCCAGCGCACCAACCTCCAGTGACACGAAACAGTCCCCAAGGCAAACGCCACGCCTAAGCATCCTAAAAACAATCCTAGCCGAAATGAAAAGAATGAAACTACCGGTTGGTACCTCGACACATCGCACCAATCACCTTTTATCCTGTAAACGTATACGCTGTCCCATCGACCAACAAGTTCTACCTGCAGCGGCTGCCTGTGAAGCTTTTCGGTCGTCAACACATAGTCAGCAAGTTGCGGCAGTCTTCTTGTCACACGCTTAATTAAAACCATGTTGCCGTTTTCGATGGGACTGGAATCTGTGCCTTGAACCGCAGATGATAGGTCTTTGTATACGCGCGTGTAGAGTGAGTCGTAGCCCTGAACGTCGTTGATGCCGTAAACCATCGCAGCATTCGGCGGCAAGACGCAGGCAGGCGTGTGATACAGATTCCAGTAAGGATTAATAGGCGCGATTCGTGAGCCGTCTGCGGTAAGCCGCTTGAGTTCGCGAATTAGGCGGGTTTCAGGATATACTTTAATACGCTCGCTAGTTGGGTTATAGTTGATTCCAAACGCAAACAGATCCGCCGTCACGATCAATACCGCCACGACCCGAAAGAGCTTGCTTCCTACGATGTCAAAGGTTCTTGCGAGAATGATTCCAATCGAAGCGACGGTCAGCGCAAGTAATGGCAAATACCACTTGCTCAGATCCGGTGATGCGTTGAACCCGACGCGCTTAAGAAACTCCTGAGCATAGGAATAACCTCCTGCAAACGCAGCACTTATCAGCAGAATCGACACCAAGATGGCAATAAGTCCCAACCGACATTTTGCTCGCCGCCAACTGCTTAGATGAGATGCTCGCGCGGATAGCCAATCAGTACCGAAGCCAGCCAATACTGCAACAGCAAAGAAATATAAAAGCAAGATCCTATTGGGTCCGCCGAGCGCGCTAAAACCTGGTATCGAATAATAGAATGGATAATTGATTACAGTACCAGTTGCGCACAACATTGCAATGATTCCAATCAGCGCAAAGAAAAGCACATCTTGCCTCAATCCTATGTAGAACACTCCGGCAACTGCGAGGAAAAGCGGTATTATGCCGGCATATAGGCCATACTCCATAAAGTCAGCCGCACTGCCGAGGAAATAGTCTCCGCGTGATGGGTTGCCGTAAAAATCCGGCGCAAAGGCGGTTATCAGTCGGAATGGCGCGACTGCATTTGCAATAAACCGCGCGTATCCTTCAGGAGAAACATCGCGCACCCGGTGCGAGCTCTGAGCTAGCTCTACTGTCGGTAGAGCCTGTGGCGACATCACGAGCACCGTGACAAGCACGAAAACGATGAACCCAGTCAAAGAGTATCTCCCTGCTCGTTTAAATCCGCCCGATCTGCACGCAGTGCCCAACTTCCACAGCCACCACAGAACGCCGGCGAATAGTACATAGAAGGCTATCTGAAAGTGCCCAGCAAGAAAAGCCATTGCCTGCGCCAAGCCGGCGAGCACAGCGCTTGACACGGATCTCCGCTCTACCGCTCGATTAACCAATAGTGTAATCAACGGTAGCCAAACAGCCGCTCCTACAAAAGTAGGTAGTTCCAACCATCGAACATTAAAAGAGCAAAACGAATAGCAGATACCCCCTACTAATCCTGCACCCACACTGCATCCTAGCTCTCGAAGCAGCAAGTATGTAAAGAGTCCTGCAAGAAAAAGGTGAAGCGCGGCGTAGACGGTCCACGCAGTAATCGGGTTAAGCACCGCAAACAGTAGATTCGGCGGATACAGCACGGCCGACTGCGCATTGGCAAGAAATGGCGTTCCGCAGAATTGATGAGGGTTCCATAGAGGTATTCTGCCCTCGCGTATAGACCGCGCGTAGAATACCCTCCAGGGGTAAAACTGGGCAACGGCATCCCACTGTAAGGGGTTCCATTGAAGAATCTGCCGTTGACCCTTTACAGCAGCTTTCCAGGGAAACATCTGGCTAAGATATTCGCCAGGGAGTAGTGCCTCGCGGTTGAAAATCGGCCGCCACAGGAACACGCACACCAGTGCAGTGAGGATAGCACAGGCAATAAGGTTCTTATTTTGCTCCCGCAGGTTCCACATTATATGCTGCTGCGGCGCCGGCCGGAATACGGTATGCTCGGCTATTCTTGGGGCTGCTCTGTCCAATGAAGGTAACCCCAATCGAGATCAGTATCAAACCGATCACCGCGAAACGCCAGTCAACACGCTCGTGCAAAATCGTGGCCGATAGTAGCACCACTAGAAAATAACCCATACTAAACATAGGAAACGCCACAGAGAGGTTAACTCGGCTGAGGACTGACAGCCAAATGAAAGTACCGGCCACGTACATACCCAAGCCGGCAGCCGTTTTAGGTCTGAGCATTACTTTAATGATGTTCCAAACTGTGCGAAAAGGATTTGCACTCACGGGAATTTTTTGTTTCCCAATACCCATTTTTATGAGTATCTGACCGAAGCTCAGAACTATCAGCGTCAACCATATGAGCCCGAAAACTTGCAGCGTCAATTGCGGGTGTACTCCTTCCCAACGTCGTCTGCCATCCGACCCAAACCCAAACCGATGAATGAGACGCCTGCACAGATGAATACCAACCCAGCTAGTGCATAACCCCATCTGACTTGCTCACGAAGGACCATTGCTGACAGAACTACCACCAGCGGATAGCTCAGGCTTATCATTGGATATGCGACACTGAGCCTCACCCGACTTACAGCGGTCAGCCAGAAAAAAGTGCTAGTGACGTATAAGGCAAGTCCCAACATAACTTTGGGTCTCAACATCGCCAAGGCTATGTTGGCGACGGTTTCGAAAAGACCGTGGCCAGCCGGTATGCCCTGCGCCCCGAGCCCCATCTTTAGGAAGAGTTGCCCGAATGCGCCGAGGGTAATGGCAACACAAAGTACAGCAAAAGTACGTAACGTCAGATTTCCAGTCGCCGCATTGTATCGATCAGCCAATGCTTACCGCCCCGATAAAAATTGCAAGAAAGGCAGGGCTTACATTTACTACACCCTGCCTTAGACAAACAATTCGGTAAAACCTGCACAATCGAATGCCAATGCGCGTGACTACACGTTCAGCAATTCCTTTGCTTTGTCAACAGCGCTGGCAGCGTCAGGCGCGTATCCGTCGGCTCCTATCTCATCACAGTAGTTCTGCGTGACCGGTGCTCCGCCGATCATGACCTTCACTCTGTCTCGCACACCCTCTGCGGTCAACGCATCGATGGTATCCTTCATTGCAGGCATTGTGGTGGTTAAAAGCGCGGACATAGCCACAATGTCCGCCCCTTCTTTGGCCACCTCCACAAACCGCTCAGGCTTTACATCAACTCCCAGGTCATTTATTTCAAAGCCGGCACCCTCGAGCATCATAGCAACCAGGTTCTTACCAATGTCGTGCAGGTCTCCGCGAACGGTGCCGATTGCGACCTTGCCCACAGGTTGCACACCGCTGCTGGCAAGCTGCGGCCTCAATACTTCCATGGCAGTCTTCATAGCACGAGCTGCTATCAAGACTTCCGGTACATAAAATTCGTTGTTCTTGAACTTCTCGCCGACTACGTTCATTCCGGCAATTAAGCCTTGATTGAGAATGTCCGCAGGGCTGACTCCTTCTGCGAGCGCACTTTCGGTCAAAGCTTTCGCTTCCGGCGCCTTGCCGTTGATTATGGCCTGGGCCAATGCCTGTAGATCCGCCACTTTTGCTCCTCCTTAAATCTATTTATGGGTTGAACACGGTATAACGACCCACACCGTTTGTCGGCTCCCGCTCAGTCTGCCGGCAAACGGAGACCGTAACAAGTATAACCAGTTACCCAACAGCGTGCAAGTTTTTGTCGACGGGTTACTGAAAGCTTGTCATCGATGTCTCACGCATTAGCACATCATGAGATATGGTGGGCTACACTTTGGTTGGCCAAAACAACATATAGGATAGATTTATTTTGCACGTTCTCCAGTGCTCTTTAGAAAAAAACCGAGTGACAGAAGTATTCATTGGTCTCCTTGAACACCCGCAGATACGGTGGTACAATACTTTCGGCTCAAGATTTACGTAGTTGGGTGCCAATCTTAACTGAACTTGCCAATTATCTGGCTATGGCACAAGATACTATCGTCGTTCGAGGCGCTAGACAGCATAACCTGAAGAATATCACCGTTGAGATACCCCGAGACAAGATGGTAGTTATCACGGGACTCTCGGGCTCGGGCAAGAGCTCGCTTGCTTTCGACACAATATATGCCGAGGGACAGAGAAGATACGTAGAGTCTCTTTCCAGCTACGCAAGGCAGTTCTTAGGCCAGATGGACAAGCCGGATGTTGACGACATCACTGGTCTTTCACCCGCTGTCTCCATCGACCAGAAATCGACGAGCCGAAATCCCAGATCCACCGTGGGAACCGTAACCGAAATATACGACTACCTACGTTTGCTCTTTGCACGCATAGGACATCCGCATTGTCCTCAGTGCGGCAAAGAAATTGCGCAGCAAACAGTGGAGCAAATGGTGGACTCCATAATGACTCTGCCAGAGGGCACTCGTATCCAGGTTTTGGCTCCTCTTGTAAGGGGCAAGAAGGGAATCTACAAGAAACTAATAGAGGACGTCCGCAAGGAGGGATTTGCTCGCGTTCGAGTCGACGGCGAAATACACGAGGTCACCGACGATATCGAAATGGACCGATACAAAATGCACACAATCGAGATCGTCGTGGACCGTTTGATCGTCAAGCCAGACATTCAAAAGCGACTGACAGACTCAGTGGAAATTGCACTGAATAAGGGCCAGGGTGTTGTCGTCATAGACGTTATTGGTCAGGAAGAACTGGTTTTCTCGGAGAACTTTGCTTGCACTGAATGCGGGATCAGCCTGGGTGAAATAGAACCTCGCAGTTTTTCGTTCAACTCTCCTTACGGTGCATGCCCAGAGTGCCACGGCCTCGGCTTCCACAAACGAATAAACCCAGATCTTGTGATCCCCGACAAAAATCTAAGCATCAACCAGGGAGCTATAGCGCCGTTTGCTCGAGGTCAGAACGAATGGGTTGCAGCGTTGGTGCGAGGTCTAGCTCAAGAATATGGCTTTTCGCTCGACACACCCATAAAGGATCTTTCTCCGGAGCAACTCGACGCGCTTCTTTATGGCACAAACCGAAGCATAACCGTAAGCTACCGCAGCCGGTTCCGGCCTGTTCATCGCACGTGGAGAACGTCGTATGAAGGAATCATAAACCTATTGGACAGACGCTACCACGAAACCGGATCCGATTTGGTTCGCGAAGAGATCGAACAATATATGTCTGACGTACCCTGTCGCTCGTGTGGCGGCAAGCGTCTGAAGCCTGAAAGTTTGGCGGTAACCGTAGCAGGATTGAACATCGCCGAAGTTTCAGCAATGTCGGTAAGAGCTGCTTACGAGTGGTTCGAAAACCTGCCACTGACCCGAAGAGAAGGGATTATTGCGGAACAGGTCATCAAAGAGATCCGCACTAGATTGCGCTTCTTATTGGACGTAGGGCTTGAATATCTCACACTTGACCGAATGGCAGCCACGCTAGCCGGCGGAGAAGCTCAGCGAATTAGGCTTGCTACTCAAATAGGCAGTGGTCTGATGGGCGTGCTATATATCCTAGACGAACCGTCGATAGGACTACACCAACGGGACAACAGACGACTTATCGATACTCTCCACAGGCTCCGCGATTTAGGCAACACGATTATAGTCGTGGAGCATGATGAAGAAACTATCCGATCTGCAGACCACATAATAGATATCGGACCCGGTGCTGGTGAACACGGCGGTGAGATCGTAGCTCAGGGAACAGTTGAAGACATCGAAAACGCACCAAATTCTTGGACCGGCAAGTATTTGAAGCGCGAGCTATCGATACCTGTTCCGCCGATTAGACGAGTCTCTAACGGTAAGTACATAGAGATACGAGGCGCCCGTGCACATAATCTGAAGAACATCACAGTGCGCTTTCCTTTGGGGGTATTCATATGTGTGACCGGTGTGTCGGGCTCCGGAAAGAGCACGTTGATTCAGGAGACTCTGTATCCACGACTCATGTATCAGCTTCACGGGACATATCACGCGTGGGGTGAACACGATGAGATCGTTGGTCTCGAACATATCGACAAAGTTATAAACATAGATCAATCACCCATAGGACGGACCCCGCGTTCCAATCCTGCAACGTATACTGGCGTTTTTGATATGATACGTGAGCTCTACAGTCAGACCCCGGACGCACGGATGCGAGGCTACAAACCCGGCAGATTTAGCTTCAACGTAAAAGGCGGGAGATGCGAAGCGTGCAAAGGCGATGGCATCATAAAGATCGAAATGCAGTTCTTGCCGGATGTATACGTGCCGTGCGAAGTATGCAAGGGCAGACGCTATAACCGCGAAACGCTGGAAGTTAAGTACAAGGGAAAGAGTATTGCGGACGTGCTCGATATGACCGTAAGCCAGGCACTGGAATTCTTCAAGCACATCCCGAAGATCACCCGTAAACTGCAGACCATACATGACGTCGGCCTGGACTACATCAGGCTTGGTCAACCAGCTACTACGCTTTCTGGGGGCGAGGCGCAGCGTGTGAAGCTTTCGGCGGAATTGGCGAAGCGCAGCACCGGACGAACGCTCTACATCCTTGACGAACCGACTACTGGCCTACACTTCCACGATATCAAGAAGCTGTTGGAAGTTCTGGGTAAACTGGTTGATGCCGGCAATACGGTGATCGTCATCGAACATAACATGGACGTTATAAAGACTGCCGACTATATCATCGACCTGGGTCCGGAAGGAGGAGACCAAGGCGGGGAAGTGGTCGCCACTGGCACTCCAGAAGAAGTAGCAGCTAATGAGCGCTCGTACACAGGTTTATTCCTGCAAAAGGTTCTCTCCCAACGTCGTGACGCGCATGAGAAGAAGCGCGAAGTTCAAGTAGTGGCTTAGGCTCTTCCATAATTAACCTCTTCGATTCCTCCAATCCCCAACCAAAGCAACCTTAGCCGAACAAGCTCAACACTCAAGCGAGTTCAGGAATTAGATCAGGACAACTGCGTCTATTTAGAGTGAGTAACAATTCTGCACTTGAAAGGGAGTGTCAGCAATGGGTAACTGCTCAATCATTGTAAAAACATTCAGCGCGCTTGCTTTGCTGGTGCCGACGGTACCCTGCTTGGCGAACAATACATCTGCCGCTCTGCTTGGAATTGTTGTCGCACAGGGACCTCAGTCTACCGAAGAAAAAGTTCACAAGGAACAAGAGGCACGGCGAGAAGCTGAAAGACGCATAGCATCAGACTCACTAAAACACCAGGATACTTATGACTCGAAGCGATCCAAAGCCGAAACCGCACCTGCAACAATAACCACCCTTTCGCCTTCGAAAGAAGAGAAGCGGTCGCAGAATACCAGCGCAGAGCGACCTACTCCAAGTTTGTTCCATCAACCGACTCCGGGCGAGGCATCAGGTCTGGTGGGTGGCGAGAATTTAAGACAAGATAAGGTTCGCCTGGAAACCGAAATGCGGCGGTTGGTGGAACTTGAGAAGATATCGCGCAATCGTTGGTGGCGGTATCGTCCGATAACGTGGAGCGATTGTTATCTGCCCGCCAAGAGAACGCGGGAATATTTCACCACCCTACTGACGACCGTTGTTAGCAGCAATCTGACGCCGGCCGGCGGTTCGGATGCCATGTCAGTAGTTCACGCGCTTCCCGCGAACTCAATCTCGAACACTTATGAGGCGGAAGCTGCGTCTTATCCGCCTGTCAGATCTGCAACCGACTACTCATACCCAGACAAGCGTTTTGCCAACCGTGACACGCAACGGTCGCATATCGCGGTAGTAGTTGCACCGGGAGACGCTGAGCGAAGAACCTCATTTGGTCTGCAGTATATATCAAACAAGGGTTACGGTGTGGGATTATGGTTCTCCGGTTCGTTCGGTCCGGACACTGACATCATAGAAGCTACGATACCTCACGAAGACTACTACACAGTCACAAGATGGAGCAGCTACAGCGTACAGGGGCTACTGGGAATCGGTTCGGAATCCGCAACATTTATCTTCGGCGCTGGCTTGTCCGTGGAGAAAACGATCTACGTGGACATCTCGAACGTTACCGGCTGGAAGTGGTACGGCGGCGAAACCCGAGAGATTAAACCCTGCGCGATTGCCGGCTGCCGGCTGAGTCTTGGCGACCGCGTCAGCTTGCAGTTCGGATATGACACTTCGAGACGCGCGTTCTTTGGATGCGCGGCAGCGTTCTAAAAGTAAGACATCGCCGAGCAGGATCGGCATCTCGCGAAACTAAAGCCGACTACCGATACTATTATTACAAACTGGCCTGAGCGGGTGCAGTTACTAGTGGGGAGCGCTGCGAGTGAAATGAGCGTCTAAGGAACAGTAAAATGTCATCCGATAAACCTATTGCAGCAGAGGTTTTTTCGGGATATAATACAATTATCCTACCAATATGCTAAGGAGAATCAGCAATGAGAAAGGGGTTTACTCTAATAGAACTGTTAGTCGTGATTGCTATAATCGCAATCCTGGCAGCTATACTGTTCCCCGTATTTACGAGAGTTAGGCAGAACGCATTTCAGTCGCAGTGTCTCGCTCACGGAAGAGAGCTTGGCCAGGCTATGCTAATGTACCTGGATGATAATAACGATCGTTTCCCAAGCAATGCCAAACCCGAAGAGTATCAGAAGTTTGCAGGCGAAGTTTGGGAATATGATTGGCCCTACGCACCAGGGGTTGAAAAGTGGAGTGTGGGACCGTTAAACCAGTTTGCCTATATCCAGCTGGCAAAGTATACGAAGAACAAGCAAATATGGATTTGCCCTAGCCCTAGCGGGCCCTACGGCACGAAGTATGCCTACGGCTATCGAAATAGCTGGTTCTTCATATGGCGCAAGATCGGTTACGGACAAGATAGAGCTACGTACCCCGACACCCCCTTTTGGCATGAGAAAGACGATGGCACCGGACAACCTGACGGAGTCGGCCGGCTAATACCTGACGTTTTGGGAACGGACAAGGCAAAGTATGGAAGACCTGGGACACCGTCAAAGAAGATTTTTGCATTTTGCTATGCCCTAGGTCCGGACATCCCCGTTGAAGCCTATCCTGGAGGACCAGTGATAACCCCTTACTACCCCCATAATGATGGAAGCATTTACGTCTACCTAGATGGCCATGCCAAATGGGGTGAAACAGGTTGCGGCTGGGCACCCGTAGGATACACTAATCACCGGATGGACAGGCCTCACAGACGCTAGTCACATCAAGAATCTACAATTTGCCGTTACAATCAGAGAATTCCTAGGACGTCTTCTAACAGGGGCGGCACAATAAACAAAAAAGTTAGCGTGAAACCCTTGACAATGGGGTGCTTACAACACATAATTCTAGTAGAATGATAGTATCAATAAAGCGCTGATTGCTCAGGGGGTGGATGCAGATGCGGAAGGGCTTCACGCTTATTGAGTTGCTCGTGGTGGTCGCCATCATTGCGATCCTCGCAGCGATGCTTTTTCCCGTCTTCCTCAAGGTGAGAGAAAACGCCGCTGCCAACAAGTGCTTGGCCCATGGTAGACAGCTCGGCCAAGCAATGCTAATGTACCTGGACGACAACAACAACCGATTCCCGACAATCATCCCTGAACTTCTGGAGAAGTTCAAGGACTGGAGATGGGAGTATGACTGGCCTGCTAAGCCAGGCGTCGAAACTTGGGGCGTCAGCGGCATGAATAGTTTCGCGTACATTCAGCTGGCACCATACGTGAAAAACAAGGAGATCTGGATATGTCCATTCCCGAGCGGTCCGTACGGCACTAAATACGCTTACGGATACCGAAACAGTTGGTTCTTCATTTCTGGCGGGCTTGTGAAATGGGCATCTGATTACCCCGACGCTTGTTTCACCGACAGCAATGGAATCGGGCGAATTATCACGGAAGTGCTTTCGGAGGATCGAACTAAGTATGGGCGGCCTGGCGTTCCCTCAAAGAAAGTCTTTGCGTGCTGCTATGCATTAGGTCCGGACATACCGATTGAGGCGTATGCAGGTGGGCCGTTGGTGACGCCTTACTTTCCCCATGGAGAAGGGACCATCTACGTCTACCTTGATGGCCACGCCAGGTGGCAGGAGACAGGCTGCGGTTGGGCTCCTGTGTGGTACACAAACCACAGAATGGATAGACCGCACAAACATGGAATCTCGATCCGCGGTGCAGGTCGGTAGATCAGGTAGACAACGTAGATAATCGAGTAGGAAAGCCGGGGCTAGCAAGAGCTACCATTGGTCAGATCTGTTGGCTTATATGAACCAGGAATCTGCATGGTATAGTTGGCGAGCACAACTGAAACCCAACCGGAGCAGTAAGATCTTCTAGTTCTTGCTACCTGATTCCTCAGCAATAGCTCGGAGTATGTCTTCCCTGGAAACTATCCCGACCAGCTTGCAATTTCGCATAATTGGTACGCGATTGATTCCTTTCTTTACCATCGTCGCCGCTATAGTCCCGATCTCGTCGTCTTCAGTAAATGTCACCACATCCTTGCTCATTATATCAGCAGCCACTAATCGAGCTCGTGCATCCTTATACGCATTTTCTACAGCCTCATCAGGCACGACCCATAGCCCGAACAGCGCAAGTCTAGGGTGACTTTTAGACTTTGCCAATTTGAGTAACAGATCGTTTTCTGTAACCATTCCTACTAGGCAACCATCATCATCTAAAACCGGAACTCCGCTTATGCCTTTAGTAGCCATCAATTTGGCAACCTCGGTAACAGGTGTATCTGTATTTACCGTAACCACATCCGTTGTCATAATATCTCTAGCAACCATGTTCAGACACCTCGATATTGAATTATCTAGAGCCAATCCCAAAACCTTCTTACCCACATATTTTGTGTTTTGTAGGATATATGGATCTCTGTAAGAGTGTAAGACCGTGGAGGATTGAGTAGGTTAAGCATTCTTTGCCGCCCCATCGAGAAGGACTGGTGCCATTAGATGTGGAAACGCTTTCATGTGCTAAGCGACTGGGCGCCGAAGGCACATTCAAAATATAGCGGAGCTGCAACAAGTACACAAACACACTCAGAAGGTGACGAAGAAATGGCAGACAAGGTTCGAATCGGTGTGATTGGTGTTGGTGGGATGGGATCTTTCCACGCCAGATATCTCAAAGCCGGTGAAGTTAAGCGCTGCGAGCTTACAGCCGTATGCGACATCGACCCAGATAGGCTCAGGGACTGGATGGATATTCCAACTTTTACGGACAGCCGTGAGCTCATCAGATCAGGGCTAGTAGACGCAGTGTTAATCGCTACGCCCCATTATGACCACACAACCATCGGCATAGACGCCTTCGAAAACGGCCTTCACGTGCTGACCGAAAAGCCCATCTCAGTGCACAAAGCCGACTGCGAGCGGTTGATAGCAGCCTACAAGGCAAGTGGAAAAGTCTTCAGCGTGATGTATCAGATGCGCACGGAGCCACTGTGCAAGAAAGTGAAACAACTTATCAACGCAGGAGAGCTGGGGCAAATTGTAAGGATCAACTGGATAGTAACGGATTGGTTCCGAACTCAAGCCTATTACGACAGCGGCGGCTGGCGGGCAACCTGGAAGGGCGAAGGCGGAGGAGTGCTGCTCAATCAATGCCCGCATAACCTAGATTTGCTCCAGTGGTGGTTCGGAATGCCATCTAAGGTCCGAGCGTTCTGCGGATTTGGTAAGTGGCACGATATCGAGGTTGAAGACGCAGTAACAGCGTACCTGGAGTATCCGAACGGCGCCACAGGCGTATTCGTGACGACGACCGGTGAAGCTCCTGGGACTAACCGACTCGAAGTTGCAGGGGACCGCGGTAAGCTGGTAGTGGAAGACGGAAAAATCAGTTTCATTCGCAACGAAGAGCCAATGCTAGAGTTCCTGAGAACCTGCCCCCGCGGTTTCGGTAAGCCAGCGGTTTGGAATATAGAAATCCCATATGGGCGCGAAGAGACCGGTCACAAGGTCGTAACGCAGAACTTCGTGGACGCCATACTCGACGGCACTGAGCGCATTACTCCGGGCGAGGAAGGCATCAACTCTGTCGAGTTGGTCAACTGCATGCTCTATTCGACCTGGACTGATTCTACGATCACCCTTCCGCTTGACGGAGCCGCTTACGAGGCAAAGCTGAAAGAGCTGTGCGCAACCTCGCGGTTTGAAAAGAAGGAAGTCAAGGCAAGGCAGGACGACATCGCCTCATCATTCAAGAGTGTTTAGGCCGAGGAGCGAGCTTAAGAGTTGACGTTCCTCGGATACACACTTTGGCAGTGGGCGCTCGGGGCGATGTCAGCATTTTGTATTGGCATATCCAAGACGGGCGTTCCAGGCGTTGGTACGCCCGTTGTGCCACTTTTGGCGGCTGCGTTTGGAGGTCGACCTTCGATTGGAATTATGCTTCCCCTACTCATAATGGGCGACGTTTTTGCGGTGAATTGGTACCGCCGTCACGCTCAGTGGGACAAACTAATTGGACTACTTCCATGGGTTGTAGTAGGCCTTGTCATAGGTGCTGGCGCCCTTCAGATTACGGCGAAGGCAAATGGTAGCCGAGACATTCTTGGGCAGGTGATCGGATGGCTGGTTCTACTGATGCTCGCGGTTTACTTTCTCCAGGGCAAGCTTGGAGAAAAGCTGACACCCACATCTTCCGTCGGTGTCGCCGCGACGGGCATTTTGGCGGGTTTTTCGACTATGGTTTCGAACGCTGCTGGCCCGGTGATGACGATTTATTTGGCAGCTCACAGACTTCCTAAGAACCAGTTCATAGGCACGATAGCGTGGTACTTTTTCATTATAAACCTCAGCAAGCTGCCGGTATATATTGCTCTCACGGTTGCAAACCCGCGCTCGCCGATAGTGACGGTACAGTCGCTGACTCTGAATGCTATGCTATTCCCGGCGGTTTTGACGGGAGTCTACACCGGTAAGTGGCTCTTGCCGCGCATACCCCAGAAAGCGTTCGAAGGGGTTCTCATCATCCTTGCGGCAGTAGCCGCGCTTAAGTTGGTCTTGAGTTAGGCAGAGTTACCGCGGCAGCATCTTGACAAGTACACAGCTGAAAGGTGGGATTTGTAAGTCAAGCACCAGCTTCCCACGGATCATTTTGTGATCGGCACCTACGACGTGTAGTTCCTCTATCAAGCCGACGTCGTGCGGCCTGATCTCGACCTGCCGTGAGATCGATGAATCCGTCAGGTTAAACGCGTTGAGTACGCACCGGCCTTCCTCAGGAAGCACATGGATATGTGTGAGCTCATCAGGTCCGTAGAACGTGCCACGGGCATACAGATCCTTAAGGGACAGATATTCAGACAGCGCTTTCTTGTAAGCTTCGAAACGCGTCTTGTTTCCTTTTTCCCCTCCGATGCCGATGTGCCTACAGGTAGATGCATACCACCAGAAGGCAAGACAGTTGTCGTTGTCGTTAGCCATATCCAGATGAATGTATAGAGGTATGGAATAGGCAAGATTGTAGTAGAACAGGCTTATCGCTTTTCCGCAGAGCAGATCCTCGAGTGGACTCCACATGAATTCAAAAGCCCACAGCTCATGAAACGCACCATTCTCGCTGTGCAGATAATAGATAGGCAAGTATCGGACGCCCCACGGCCAGACGGGATCATGCAATTCGATAGTAATCCCTGGACATTCTTCTCGTACCCTTCGAGCTATCTCAGCCACCGCCCGCGCGTGCATATCCGGTGTTGTGGGAATCGGATGCCCGTGGGACGGATCATAACACGGTCCGCGCCAATCAAACTCGTCGAACATAATGAAACTCATTCCGGCGCGGGCAATCTCCAGTATGCGCCGCACTTTTTCTTCTTGGTAGGCCTCCGAGCAAAAGCAGGGTTCGTAGAAAGGCTTGGAAGCGTAAGGAGCATAAAAACCGATGGTGCCATCGAAACGCATTCGATACATTCCCTGCCAGGCATCGGCGTAGCTTCTTCCTATAGTCCTAAAGCCGACTTTCAGCCCAAACTTTTCGCGTATGCTAGCGATGAACTCGCTCGGAGTACCGAGTCTTTCCTCGTCCCAAACTGTAACGCCCTCACAAACTTCCCACCCAGGATCCAGGTACAGCAAATCACAGCCTAGATCTCGCGCTTTTTGAGCTTCGCGCTCGAGGGTTCGTGAAGTGTAGTGCCGCGCCAGGGCATTGTGGTCGTTGTGATACCAGCCGACATCGTAGAGCTCGTTCCAATTGACTGGCGGGTCGTAGTTCTCAGGTACGGCATGCCCCATTGCTGACATATACTCACGGAAAAGATAAGAGCCTTGTCTCCAAAGTCCCTCATAGAACTGGTAGCGCGTCGTGCCGAATGTGAACTCGCCTCCGGGCTCGAGAATTCTCGCCTGTATGGGCTCGTTGTAGAGAGAAGGTGCGGCACCACCAAAGTTGAGATACACCTCGATCCTGGTCTCGCCGGACGAGCCAGTTTCCGCAGCTCGTTCGGTTTCGACCATAGAATACTCCACCGCATGGGGATTGTACTTGATAATTAAAAGACCATCTTCGCCATTGGTCCACGCCCAAGCCTCAGACCTGCCCCTGCCAACATCGACCACTTCTTGAACCAAACGCGCGGGATTGTGGAAAGTGGAACACTCGTATCGGCCGTGGTAGATGTCGTCCAATGGATAGTCGTGCTTCTTGCCGTCGGGCTGCAAACGGAAGGGGATGGCAATCAACCGATAGTCTTCAACATCGACGCCGGGACCGCCGAATTTCTTCGGCTTTGCCAGTTTCTTTCTGAACCCGAATCTGTACCCCCGTAACACTATCACGGCAGGCGACTGATTGGACAGAGTAATGCTTTCTTCGAGGTAATCTTCATCCTCTGGAATATAGAACACGTGGCGAACACTTATTCGCGGCGCCGCAGGGTCGTCGCCTAGTACCCCCCTGATCGTAACGGTACGCCCACCCCGTCTCCAAGGTTCTTCGCGGACTTCGGCGTCACGCAACCCTTCCAAACAGAAAATCCTGCCGTCAGATTCGGCAAACACGGAGTAGCGATACGCGGAATCAGCAAACTTGACCCCGGAATAGGCGCAGTTGAGCGCTATTCTGCAGATTTTGCCGTCATCGAGTTCTATGTCTAGCTGATATCGGGATGTTTCGAAGCTTTCGAGACGCACTTGCTCATTTTAGACTGCAGTTGATTTGCCGTCAAGCATAGCCTTTGAGAAAATGAAGACAAGTCATCAAATACTTGATCATGACTGCCAAGCACAGCAAAGTTACCGATCGACGTTGACTTTTGCTACACCCGTGCCTATACTCAAGGCGACAATACTCCACTGTGGTAATATCCGGAATTGCCAATGCTGGCTGAGATCAAAGAACTTCTGAGATACAACGAACTCATCAAACAGTTGGTCAAGCGCGACCTGAAAATCAGATACAAAAATTCCGTTCTTGGGTTTTTCTGGTCCTTACTCAACCCGCTGATACAAGTCGCGACAATCACAATAGTTGTCAAGTATATTTTGGGTCTGGAAATAGCCAATTACTCTGCATATCTTCTAGCAGCCTACCTGCCGTGGGCTTTCTTCCAGATGGCACTTCTGGACTCAAGTCAGATATTAATCACTCACCGTGACCTTCTTAGAAAGGTATATTTTCCTCGAGAAGCCCTGCCGCTGTCGGCGGTGTTGTCGAACCTGGTGCATTTTGTGCTGGCGTTAGTAGTTTTTTTTGCCTACATTATCTTTTACATCCACCTGATACTTCACGGAAGCGGCATACTGCTAACGGCGCTTTGGCTCCCCCTCTTGATCGTTTTGCAAAGCCTACTAATAATTGGACTCGCATGCGCAGTATCGTGCCTCAACGTTTTCTACGAGGACACAAAGTACATATTGGCGGTCCTGCTGAACGTGCTCTTCTATTTAACCCCTGTGATGTATCCGGCTGAGCTAATACGAGCGTGGCTTCAGAAGTGGAGCATTTCCGAGTTCTACAAACCGATTATTTACAAGATGTATCTGATGCTGCCGATGAACGCGCTCACGGATGCATATCGAAAAACCATGCTCCCTGTCACCAGCTTGAGGCTGCGAGGGACAGAAGTAGAGGCAATGCCATTAGATTATGTCACTCTCGCAGGCGCTGGCACAATATGTGTGTTGATTGCTATTGCCGGGTACGCATTCTTTAACAAAAGGAAATGGATATTTGCTGAGAGAGTATAAAGACGTGATGGCCGAGGCAATTACCCTGAGGAACGTCACCAAGGTCTTCGAGCTTCCGTGTGAGCGGCAGACGTCGCTCAAGGCTGCGGTGCTTTCGTTCCGGCGACCGTCTGCGAGAAGACTCGTAGCTCTAGACGATGTGACTCTCTCAATGGGTCACGGTGAGACTGTTGCGATAATCGGTCGCAATGGATCAGGCAAGAGCACCCTTCTTAGGATAATCTGCCGAGTGTATCGTCAGACGGAAGGCGCGGTGGAAGTTGATGGGCGGATGTCCACCTTGCTGGATCTCGGCGCCGGAATTGAACCTGAGCTGACGGGTCGCGAGAATGTTTACTTCAACGGCGCTATAATGGGCTTAACCGCAAGGGAAATCCAAGCAAAGTTCGATAGGATAGTGTCTTTTGCTGAGTTGGATAAATTCATCGATGCTCCTGCCAAGACATATTCGAACGGAATGCTTTTGCGGCTGGGATTTTCAGTGGCGATCGAAACCGACCCGGACATTTTACTCGTGGATGAGGTATTGGCAGTAGGAGACGCCGCGTTCCAACAGAAGTGCTACAATCGTATCCGAGAATTTCAGAGGTCCGGCCGGACAATAGTTGTAGTAACACATAATCTAGACATCGTAAAGGATATTGCCACTCGGGCAGTTTGGCTGGATGGCGGGAGAGTGCGTGTCGATGGGGCTCCCACGGATGTTGTGCACGAATACCTCAAAGCAGCACGCGTTGACCAGGAGGAAAAGTTGAATTGAGAATACTGATAATACATGGCCCGAATCTGAACTTGTTAGGCACACGAGAGACAAGTATATATGGCACCGAGAGGCTGAGCGACATTGACGCCAAGTGCCTAGCTTTAGCCAAGGAACTGGGTATCGATGTAGAAATTTCTCAAAGCAACAGTGAAGGTGAAATAATTAATCTAATCCATTCGGCGCGAGGCACATTCGACGGGATAGTCATCAATCCTGGTGCGTATACACATTACAGTTATGCCATCCGCGATGCTCTGGCAGCCGTTTCGGTGCCAGCTGTTGAGGTACACTTGTCCAACATTTATGCTCGAGAGGAGTTCCGCCAAAAATCGGTTACAGCTTCGGTTGTGTGCGGACAGATAACGGGATTCGGCAGTAACAGCTACTTGCTCGGCATACGCGCGATTGTGGAGCTGCTCAGAAATGCATAACGCAAGGCTGAATAAGGCAAGAGAAGAAATGCAGAAACGCGGGATGGATGCGTTTCTGAGCATGCACATGCCGAACGTTTTCTACCTGTCAGGGTTTTCAGGTTCGTCGGGTGCACTGCTTGTAACTTCCGAAAAGTGCGTGCTGCTTGTTGATCCCAGATACTCGATCCAAGCAAGAGAAGAATGCAAGGAAGTTGAGATCAGAGATTATAAAGGGTTACCGATCTTCAAAGCAGTTTCGGATCTTGTAAATGAACTCAAACCGAACCGTGTAGGCTTTGAAGCGGATCGCCTATCGCTCTCGTGTTACCGTACACTGCGCAGATTGGTTGACAGCAATATCGCCCTCCGCAGCACTGTCGGAGTTGTCGAAAAGCTTAGAAGTATCAAAGATGAACACGAAGTTGCTCAAATCCGTGCAGCGGCTAAGATTGCAGATGATGCGTTTGGGGCAGTTGTTGCTGAAATCGAACCCGGCATGACCGAAAAAGACGTTGCCCTCCTGATCGACTGGCACATACGAAAGCTGGGAGCAGACAGAGAAGCATTCGAGACCATTGCAGCAGCAGGAGTAAATTCTGCTTGTCCTCATGCCAAGCCAACGAACGCGAGAATAGAAACCAACCAACTGCTTAAGCTCGATTTTGGCGCACGAGTGGGTGGATACAACTGCGACATCACGCGCACTGTAGTTCTCGGTGAACCGAACAGCAAACAGATTGAGGTGTACCAGATTGTGCTAGAGGCCCAGCTCAGAGCCATCGAAACCATAGCAGCCGGCAAATCCGGCCGAGAAATCGATTCGGTGGCCAGAAACTACATTGCGTCGCGGGGCTACGGTGACAACTTCGGCCATGGCCTCGGGCACCAGCTGGGAATCGAAGTGCATGATGGTCCCGCGCTCTCGATGACAAGTGATCTGATCTTGGAACCAGGAAACGTCGTCACAGTCGAGCCAGGTGTATACATTGAAGGCTGGGGAGGAATCAGGATAGAGGACGATGTCCTGGTCACCGACAGAGGCGCGGAGGTTCTGACAGGGGCTCCTAAATGGAATCTAATCAACGTGTTGCGCGACCGCGTTCATTAGCGCGCAGGCGACTCGTGCTCAAAAACTGATCTTATGCCGCCGCATACTGATGCCTTCCAGTAGTCCCACAGAAATTAAGGCGCTGACCAAGCTGCTTCCGCCGTAGCTGAAAAGAGGAAGAGGCACACCCGTGACGGGCATTATTCCCAGGGTCATGCCGATGTTCACAAACACATGAAACAAGAACATCCCTGTAATGCCGGCTGACATGAGTCGACCCCTCACGTCCTCAACGGCGGCCATTATGTTCAGCGCTCTCCATAGGAGTGTAAAATACAGCGCAACTAATCCGACTGCTCCAACGAATCCCATCTCTTCACCAACTACGGTAAAAATGAAATCGGTATGCTGCTCTGGTATAAAGCGCAGTTTCCGTTGAGTACCCTTCAAATAGCCTTTGCCCGAGAATCGACCAGAGCCAATTGCTATACGCGATTGAATTACATGATAGCCGCTACCCAAGGGGTCCGCACTCGGATTTATGAAGCTGGCAAGCCGAGCCTTCTGATAGTCTTTAATCACTCCCGGAACACACCAAGCTGCGAGGCCTAATAGTACAGCGAACAACCCCACCGCCAGTAAATATTTGGCATCTATCCCCGCCACAAAAGCCATGACAACCCATATGGCAACCAGAGTAAGACTGGTACCGAGGTCTGGTTGTTTGAATATAAGCAGCATCGGAATGGCAAGATAAAGCAGCGACAACACAACCGTCTTAAGCCGATTTATTTCATCCTGACGCGTGGCAAAAAATATAGCCAAGCAAATGATAATTACAACTTTGGCTAACTCTGACGGCTGAAACTGGAATGGGCCGATCCCAATCCATCTTATTGCGCCTTTTGACTGGTGTCCGAACCTAAGCACGATTATTAGCAGTATGATTGTCCACCCATATAACTTGCCGGCATAGCGCTGGTACATCTCGAGGTCGAGGGAAGCAGCCAATACAGCACCGATGACCCCCACAAGCGAATATATCAGCTGCCTTTCGACATAGTGGACCGCTCTTGTGCCCGCCGCGCTGTATATAGCCACGCACCCGAAAGCAAGGATTGCAGCTGCTGAAAGCGCTAATGCAAAATCGAAGTTTCTTATGTACCTGCGTTCTATCACGTGCATAGTTTCTCGAAATGTTTGTTCGGAACAATTATAATGGTTGCGGTAGCGCATTTGGTAGCCAAGTCTAGCGTTCCAAGAAGACTGTTATGAGAAGACTAGTACTGATCGGATCTATGTTCGCGACGCTTTTGGGTGCCGCTTGCCATGCCCAGTTTGGAATGCCGGCAGTAACAAAAATGGGCAACGGCCTAACAGTTATTTTGCTGGAAGACCATTCCAGCGAGCTTGTTGCTATTGACGTTTGGGTCAAGGCAGGAAGTGCAAACGAGACCCCTAAAAACAACGGAGTTTCCCATTTCATAGAGCATCTCATCTTCGGCAGCACCCTCAAGCGCCGAGCTGGCGATATGGACCTTGAGATGGAAAGCGTAGGCGGAGTCTTAAACGCTCGAACATCTCAGGATTGGGCGCATTTCTATACTACCGTCAGCTCTCGGTACCTTTCCAAGGCGCTAGAGGTTCTTGCCGACGCCCTAATGAACGCTCAGTTTACAGAGCACGAGGTTCAACGCGAACGCATGGTCCTGCTGGACGAGATTAGTAGATTGGAAGCTCATCCTGTTGAGATGTGCAAAATGGCTGTAGCATCGGCGGTTTTCAGGTCGCATCCTTACGCTCTTCCAATTCAAGGTACCCGTGAGTCGATAAAGACTATAACCCGCGAGGACATACTCAACTACTACCACCAGCATTATTCGCCGAACAATACTGCCCTCGTAATAGTAGGCGACATAGAGCCACAAAAAGCTCTATTGGAGGTAGGAAAGGCATTTCAGGGATGGCCTAGTACTACCCCACCACTACCGCAGTTTCCTGACCTGGAGCCTCCCAAGGAACGAATTGTTAAACGTATTGAATCGTCTTTTAAAAATACGTATCTGACTCTGGGATTCCTGGGACCGCGCGGCAGTGACTATGAAGACGTCTGCGCCACAGATGTGCTGTTATCTTATCTGGGCTACGGTTACAGGTCTTGGCTCGAAGATGAAGTCATGAACAAACAGGCGCTGGCTGATGCTGTGTCCGCAGACTTTCTTACACAAAGGGATCGCGGAATGATCACTGTGTTTGCTGCGACAAGCTTGGCTAATCTCGACAAAGTCCGTGACCTCATACTCGAAAAAATAGCTGATATTCGAACGCGCGGGATCTCGGAAGCATCCCTGAACCTTGCGAAGCAGTCGCTTCTGGGACGATACGCGTTCCAAAACGAGACTGTCGAGGGGATCGCCAACTCGTTAGGCTTCTATTTCGCCGTGTCCGAACCGGCTTTTGCCATCAAATACATCAACTGCGTCCAATCAGTAACGAACGATGACATAATCCGAGTAGCGCAGAAGTATCTCGACCCAGAGCGCGCAGTGATCTTAATAATGACCCCTAAGGAGGGAAGCACTCGATGAGGCGGGCTTTTGGTCGAATTGTGCTCCTCGGTGTATCGGTGCTGCTGACAACGTGCCTAGCGAGCATGCCGGCGGCAGCTGAACGCGGGATGACCAAGCACGTGCTCGACAATGGATTGACGGTTATCATAAAGCCGGAAAAAGGAAGCGGATTAGTTGCGATTGTTGCCATTGTGCGTGCTGGAGCCGCTCAGGAAAGCATCCAAAACGCCGGACTTGGAAACTTTGTGGCGCAGCTTCTCTTGGCCGGTACAAGGCAGAGTTCCGCGGAAGAAGTTGCCGCAGTTGCAGACCAGGTAGGTGGCAGCATTGCGGCGTATTGGAGGGAAGACTTCACGGAGCTTAGAGCCGTCACTACGTCCGAAATGTTCAAGCGTGCAATGGCGCTGATAGGCGAATGTCTTACCGATTCTGTTTTTGAAGAAAAGTGGGTTGAGCAGGTTCGCGCGGAAATCCTGCGTAACTTGCGTGCAGAAAACGACGATGTGCTTCAGTTGGCATACGCGCAGCTCAGAAGCTTGCTATACGAAGACAGCGGTTATCGCAGGCCCACCTTGGGATTCGAAAGGGTAATCCAGAAATCTACAGTGCAAGATCTTCGCAAGTTTTACTCTACTTATTACGTGCCGAACAATACAGTGATCAGCATAGCAGGCGACGTGACGACCGAGCAAGCACTCGACGCCGTTGAGAAAGCTTTTGCCGGAGTGCCTCCAGGAAAACTGCCGATCGATCGGGGCATCGCTGACGAAAAGCTCGAGCGCTGTAAATACCTTGCTCGCGAATCGGAGATACCCGCCGCTTATCTGCTCGTTGGCTGGCTGGCGCCTGCGCTAACATCGCCGGACTATCCGGCATTCGCAGTAGCTGCGAATGCACTTGGTGGCGGTAAAGGGTCTTTGATGTTCAGAGAGATTCGTCAAAAGCGCGGAATGGCATATGATCTGGGAGTTCTATATCCACGGCTGAAATACCAGAGCCACTTGGTAGCGTATGTTATCGCAGATCCGTATAAGGAAGTTCTTCCGAACGTAAGAGGTCCTCTTGTTCTGGAAGAACTCAAGCGACTTGTCTTGGAGCAAGTTCGACTACTGAAGGAAAAACACCTATCAGAAGCCGATCTGCAGCGAGCAAAGGGTTACACAATCGGAACGTTCGCCAAAATGCAGGAGCACTTAATCGATCGCGCATTCCTGCCTGCCTGGTTTGAAAGCGTGGGTATCGGTTGCGAAGCTGTTTACAAACTACCGGACGGATTTGAGAAGGTGACGGCGGAGGATGTTCAGCGTGTAGCTAGAAAATACTTCGGCAACTACGCTGTTGTCGTCTTCCTGCCTAAGCCCAAAGCATCATCCGTGCCTGAAGAAAGCACGCAATAGCGCACCGGTGTGTGGGCCCACGACAAGGGTCTACTGTATGTTTTCCTAGACACCCAACCGCTCGCCCAATCGATTTCTGCCTTCTGGGCAAAACTCTGCTATAACACAGGCCCGACACACAGGATTCGGTGCTTTGCATATCATTCTGCCGTGCGCCACTATAAGGTGATTGAACTGCGTCGCTTCTTCAGGCGGAAGCAGATTCCAAAGGTCTTCCTCGATCTTTGCTGGATCTTTCTCCTTTGTAAATCCTAGACGAGCTGCCACGCGCCGAACATGTGTATCCACTATCACTGCCGGCTTGCCGTACGCAACCCCCACTATTAAGTTTGCAGTCTTCCGGCCAACGCCAGGAATCTTTGTCAACTCCTCGATAGTATCCGGTACTTTCCCGCCGTAATGGTCGAGGATCACCTGTGCCGACTCGATGATCGCTTTCGCTTTGTTTCGGAAAAAACCGGTCGGCTTGATCATTTCCTCGAGTTCCGATATGTCTGCTTTAGCAAAAGCTTCGACCGATGGGTATCTAGCAAATAATCCAGGTGTTACCTGGTTCACCCGTTCATCGGTGCACTGTGCTGCAAGTATGGCAGCGACAAGAAGCTCGTGGGACGTTCGAAAGTCTAGAGTACACTTGGCATCCGGGTACTCTCTCTTGAGAATCTCGATTACCCTAAGCAGGCGCTCTCTCTTTTGCTCTTGCGATTCTTCGCTCATTTGGAACGACATGCAATAAACCTGGCAAACGAGCGATCGTATGTCTTCTCTACGTCATCCGGAAAACAACATGCCGGCAGCTGATTCATAGAGAGGTGATAATGTAAACACTCACAGCACTTGCCGTGCCGCGGACATCCCGGATAGCTGCAGTTGCACTTCTTGAGATTAGCACTCAGGTTGTCACAAGACACCTTTTTCACCTCCTAAATCTACCAGGCTGGTATTAAACTCACCTAGTTATTCTAAGCACAGTAGCATGTTCGGTCAACCAGAGCTCTGCTTAAGTCTGAAAATCGCATAATCGGCAAGTAGATTAGGACAGCACCTCACACGCTTGCATGGTCTGCGTTCAGTGACAAGATAGACCTTCTCGAGGATTTCTAAACCCCGCTCCCTACAAAACCGAATAAAGTCTCGAATGGTCGTAAGGTGAATGTTTGGGGTATCGTACCACTCGTAGGGCAGCGTTTTCGTCTTTGGCATCTGCCCCAATAACATTAGTTGAAAGCGGTTCTTCCAATAAGCAAAGTTGGGAATTGATATGATGCACTCTCGCCCTACTCTTGCCGCTTCCAAGATAAGAAAGTCGGGCCGATGCAGGACCTGGATCGTGCTTGTCAGTATAACGTAGTCTACGCTCTGGTCGTTGAAGTCCGCCAGCCCTTCGTCGAGATCGCCGTGATACACAAACAATCCCTTGGCAACGCACTCCTGTATCGCCTGGTCTGAAAGCTCAATCCCCTGTACGCGTGCGCGCTTTTGAAGCTGCAAGATCTTGAGCAAATGCCCCTCACCGCATCCCAAATCCAGCACTCGACTTCCAGGCTTGATCATGTCCACGATGTAGCGAAACTCAGGCCGCTCCTCGAAGATATGAGCGTATTTCTCTATCTCAGTCGTCCTAGAAACCGTTGTCTCGTTGGTCAGCATACTCAAGGAAATTAACTATGAGATTTGTCAGGGTATCTGTTTCAAGCAGAAAAGCATCGTGCCCGTAGTCCGATTGAATCTCGGTATATGTAACGTCTACGTTGTTTCGGCGCAGGGCAGTCACGATTTCCTTGGACATATACGACGGGAAAAGCCAGTCGGAACTGAACGATATCACAAGAAATGCCGCTTTGACTCGGGAAAGCTCCTTTTTAAGATCTCCGCTGGGCTGCGACAGATCAAAGTAGTCCATTGCCTTGGTTATGTAAAGGTACGAGTTAGCATCGAAGCGCTTCACAAACTCGTCGCCCTGATAGTTGAGATAGCTTTCTACCTGAAACTCAGTTCCAAAGTCGTAGGACGGCGCCGTTTTGTCTTGGAGCCCCCGGCCAAACTTGCGGTGCATCGACTTGTCGCTTAGATACGTGATGTGGCCTATCATCCGCGCTATTCGAAGCCCGGCGCTCGGAATTTGCTTGCCGTAGTAATCGCCGCCCGCAAAGTTGGGGTCAGCCATTATAGCGTGCCTTCCTACGGCGTTGAACGCTATCGCCTGAGCTGAAAGGCGAGCTGTCGTCGCGATAGGAATGGCTAGTCTTACCATCTCAGGATATGAAACAGCCCACTGTAGAACCTGCATTCCGCCCATACTGCCACCGACAACGCAGAGCAGCTGCTTTATCCCCAGGTAGTCTATAAGGTGTTTCTGTGCGTTAACCATGTCGGCGATCGTTACAATCGGGAATCTCAGCCCGTAGGGTTTCCCCGTGGCAGGATCGATCGAGCTCGGACCGGTACTTCCTTTGCAACCTCCGATTACATTTGAGCATATTACACAGTATTTAGTGGTGTCGAAAGCCTTCCCGGGACCAACCATGCTGTCCCACCATCCGGGCTTACGATCGTCCGGGTGATGCCTGCCTGCAACGTGTGCATCGCCTGACAATGCGTGAAGAATAAGGATGCAATTCGACTTATCCTCATTCATCTCGCCATACATCTCGTAGGCGAGAGTTATAGGCCCGAGCTTCTTGCCAGACTCTAACTGAAGCTCATTCGGCGGCTCCGCAAACGTGAAGTACTTGGTCTCGACTATTCCAACTGAACCAGGTTCGATAACACTAGACATACGAAATCACAACAATAGCCACAAACCAATGACTCCCAAAGACTCAGGTCCCGTGTCGAACGTGTCGCGGCTCTCAGCGCAGGGCTTGATCGATGTCGGCAATGATGTCGTCTACATCTTCGAGGCCGATCGACAGGCGAATGAAGTCGTCGGTTACTCCGGCCGCAAGGCGCTCTTCGGTTGTAAGCTGCGAATGCGTAGTGCTCGCAGGGTGAATTACGAGCGACCGCGCATCACCGACGTTCGCCAAATGGGAAAGCAGTTTTACGCGGTTTACGAATCTGACACCGGCATCGTAGCCTCCCTTGACTCCAAACCCGATTATACCGCCGCATCCTCGCGGCAGGTATTTCTTGGCGAGGCTATGGCTGGGGTGAGTTGGCAGTCCGGGATAATTCACCCAGCTAACGGCAGGATGCGACTGCAGAAACTCCGCAACTTTCATAGCATTTGAACTGTGGCGATCCATTCGCAGCGAAAGAGTCTCTATGCCTTGCAGAATCAAGAACGCGTTGAATGGGCTTATAGCCGGACCCAAGTCTCGAAGAGCGATCACTCGGGCTTTCGCTGCAAACGCAGCAGTGCCAAAAGCCTCGACGTAAGATAAGCCGTGGTAACTTGGATCAGGCTCGACAAGCTCTGGAAACTTCCCGTTAGCCCAATTGAACTTCCCGGAATCAACGATAACGCCTCCTAGCGAATTGCCGTGTCCGCCTATAAACTTCGTCAGAGAGTGAATGACTATATCCGCACCCCACTCGAATGGCCGGCACAAATAAGGTGTGGCAAGTGTATTGTCCACTACAAGCGGTATGCCTGCATCATGAGCGATATCGGCAACAGCCTGGATATCGAGCACATCGAGCTTCGGATTTCCCAACGTTTCGGCATACAAGAATCTCGTTCTGGAGCTAATGGCTTTGCGGAAGTTTTCCGGATCAGCAGCATCGATAAATATAGTATTGATACCTAGGCGCCTTAAAGAGTTATTAAATAGAGTGTATGTCCCTCCGTACAGTGACGAGGATGAAACGATTTCGTCACCCGCCTGAGCTATATTAAGCGCACAAAGAGTTTCCGCCGCTTGACCAGAAGCAGTGCAAACGGCTGCCACCCCGCCCTCGAGAATCGCTATGCGTTTCTCGAGCACGTCCACTGTGGGATTATGCAAGCGCGAGTAGATATAACCAGATTCTTCCAGCGCAAACAGCCTTGCTGCATGCCCCGTGTCGCGAAAGACATACGAAGTTGTCTGATGTATGGGCACGGCTCTGGAACCCGTAGGGTCAAGCTCGTGACCGGCGTGCAACGCCAATGTGTCAAAACCCAGCTTTTCCACCTCTTAGACCTTTTACCTCCTGAAAGAAGAGCATAGCACTTTTCGTAGATGTGTGCAACGTTATTCCAGTTCTACCCGTGCCTAGCCAATAATCAAACCTGAGAATTATTCCGTCAGGAGTGAATAAAACATGCAGGTAGTCATTTTGGCAGGCGGTCCTCAACAGCGCGTATATCCTATCAACTCCAACACTTCGAAGTTTATGCTCCCTTTTTTCGAGTGCCCAGTTATTGAGCACGTGGTTAGGCTACTGGTGCGCCAGGGATTTGAGGACATAATCATCAGCCTCTGTCGAGAATCGACTGATGTAGCGGATCACCTAGGCAACGGTAGAAGATTCGGCGTATCTATACGCTACTGCACCGAAGGGAAACCACTGGGTACAGGAGGCGCGCTGAAGGCTTTAGAAGATATCCTCGAAGAAACATTCATAGTCATTCCCGGGGATCTCATAACCGACGTGGATCTTACTCCCGCAATCGCTTTCCATCGTTCTCGTTCCTCAGCAGCTACGGTAATCACCTCAGCCTCAGATGACCCTACGTTGCACACGTGCTTCGAGCTGGGGAATGATGACAAGGTTGCTCGTGTCTTGGTAAAGCCTTCGGCGAAAGATGCGATAGACGTATGCGTATCCACGGGAATAACTATTCTCGACCGACACGTCATAAAGCGCATTCCTCCATTTGAGTCTCGCGATATAGACCGTGATGTTCTGCCTCGCCTGATCAAAGAAGCGGAATGGGTGAGAGCTTACCACGCCGACTGTCGATGGTTAGATGTCGGAACTGTGCTTTCTTACAAAGCAGCGCACTTCGACGTGCTCGAGGGTCGGCTAAAGGCCGAGTTGAACGCAGAGGCAGTCGAACCCGGAATTTGGATAGGGGAGAGAGTTCAGATAGACCCAACTGCTCAAATAGTTCCTCCGGTGTATCTGGGCTCTGGAACAGTAATCGGACCTGAAGCGGTAATAGGCGCGCGAACGGTTATAGGAGCGGAGACTGCAGTTGGGGAACGGGCTACTGTGAGGGCGAGTATTATCGGAAGCGGATCTCGAGTCGCCGCAAATTCTTCAGTGGTAGGCTGCCTGCTGGGAACTCAGTATTGTACAGAAGAGGGAGAGGCCTTGCTCAACTGCAGCGCGTTCAACACAAAGCAAACCGATGTGCGCAGCACCGACATCAATGCGGAACTCCTTGCGAACTACTCAACACGCGCGGATTTCGTCGGTCTTTGAAGGCAAAAATAGAAGAAACGGTGGCACGGCTACGATTCTTTCCAGCAACCTACCCGCTGTTCGAGACATTTTTTGATTTCATCGTCTTTGGATGAATCTAGCGTGTGACCCTTGTCACATTCATACCGCAAGAATCGCTTCTCCGGAAATGGAGATCGCCGAGAGGGCTGCAGCTTGTAGCGACCCCTAAGGTGTATGCACCCGTCCTGTATGGGCTCGACCTCAGTTTGAGACATAGCACGAACCTCCGCGTCAGCAAGCTCTCAGAACCTGATGCCTACGCTCGCTTCGACGTTATATTCAGTTTTGTCCGGCATCACAGCCCTGTCCTTCATGTATTGCGTGTAATACGCAGCAAGCGACAAGCTGAAACTGGATCCGAGGCTGCGTCTGTAACCTAGGGAAAAAGTGTTGCTAGATAGCGCGGAAGCGTCCAGAATGCGGTAAGTCCTGAAACCTGTGGTAAGCGTGCCACCGCCAAATGCTGGGAAGTGAAGGTCGATCTTTGCCTCGTCGGCGGTGCGACTTGCCAGGTACTCCTCTTTGCTGCCGTACTCAGTGGACACGTCAACACTGCCCACCTTGAACTTGACGCCCAGATTTGCGGCATTGAATGCTTGTATTTGCCCTCGAGTATCTTCGGGGTTTTCAATGTAGCTGCCAGTCAGAGTAAAATAGCGCAGCGGTGCTAAAGACACCTGTACGGCTGTCGTATCAGGGGCGTCACTGCCTTTTGCATTGCGTTCGCGCACGCTCGCCGTGACAGTTGCAAACTTGAGCGGCTGCATCTGCGCAGCGTAGTCCTTTATCGTCATCAGGTTGGCACCGAATTCCGTGTACTTCAGCCCAGCTGTAAGCTTAGTATTGGTAAAAGGCGTAAGCTCGAGTTTGACCTGTTTCGTTACGTCGTCCTGCTGATCTTTACCAGCCTGCGTCAATCCCGCCTCGAGCTTAGCAAACTCTAGAGGCTTCGAAACGAGCGAAACCTCACGCTGGAATAGAGTGGTGTCCGACCGTTCGGTAGTAAACAGCCTACCCTTTATTTCTGTGTGTGCTAGCGGCTTGGCACTCACCGAAACATCTGTCGTCGTACTCTCACCGAGACCTTCGGATTCCTTCTTCTGTAGAACCACCTGAGCCGCGGCTTTCTGGTTTGATATTGTTAGCTGCTGAGACTGCGTCTTTTCGGTGCTGCCGTTGGCATCAACGGTGGCAGAGGTAGTTGTGAGAGTTGCGGCAGTTGACTGACCGAGCTTCTGCTCCACCTTCACCGATGTCGACTGTACGGTCTTTTCTGCGTTGTCCTTTGAAGCTTGCGAGACAGTATGACTTAGAGCTATTTTGGTTTCATGACTCGGCCTAACCACGACATTGTGCTCCTGAACCACCGACTTACCGCCTCCGGCAGTAAGGTTTTCCACTTGCTGAAGACGCGATGAAGCCTGAAGTTTGGAATCCGGCGAGAATGTAACCAACATCTCACTCCTTCTATTGCCTGGCGCAATGCCCGTTTCCTTGCTCCCTACAAAGCCTTGACCTGCTTGGGCAAGTGAACCGAACACTTTCAGTGAACCAAATTCGCTTTCAGCACCCACCTTGAATGCAGAGTGACCACCGGATTCTGGTTGTGTAGCTCGTCTGTCATCTTCTCGGCGCTGACCAACAAAAAACTGAGACGAAAGCTTTGTGCTACCCCACTTCTTTTCTCCGCCTATTCCCACCAGCACTCTGCCTACGTCAGGATTCCGAGGATCATCCTGAGCGTACAAACCCGTAACCTGCAGGTTTGCATCCTGTCTTTGGAACACATTCAACGTAATTGGCACGTTGAGCTGTCCCGTATTCCGCTGAGACTTTCCGGGAACTGTATTGTAACTGACACGGACTATTGCGTCGGCTTTGACCGGAGAAGTGAATGATATCAAACCTTTCTCGGAGTCGATCGTGTAGTGTTCGCCTTTCCTCAGGGTAAGGCCATTGACCACGACGATGACGCTTGATAGATCAATGTTGGTCCAAGATAGCGTATAGGGCCCCCTGTTGTTGCGTCCGACGATGACATCCGTCACCCGGTCGCCCATAGGCGCAGCCGCAACCGCCGTCGCAACAACTGATACGGCCAAAATCAGGACTAGTGTTCTATTGCTTAAGTGTACAAGTATGGCCATACAGCCTCACAGGCCTCGCACTCTCTCTAAGTCGTTAGACGCAACTGGGTGCCTGATGTTTCCCGAGTGCTCTAATTAGTATATACCATCAACCTATCGTTAGCCATCGAGTAGAATCCAGTTAGTTTACACGATAATGGCATTGTCAGCATTTGCCCACTGGAAACAAACGAGCCAATTTGCTGCGAAAAACTGCTGTGATATACTAGGGTAAGCTTGTCAGAAGAGGTCGAGAAAGTTGGCGAAGAGACCATCGTTTGATGAAGTCTACATGGACGTTGTCGACGTAATAGCCCGCAGGTCTACGTGTCTGCGCAAGAAGGTCGGGGCTGTTATAACATACGATCATCGTATACTCTCCCACGGCTATAACGGAGTACCTAGTGGTCATGAGCACTGCTGCGATACAGGCAAGTGTCTAAAGGAGATAGCCGGCACGGAGGAGTACAAGATTTGTATCCATGCTGAGCAGAACGCTATCTGTCAATGCGCAAAGCGAGGATTGGCAGTAGGGGGCGCCACATTGTACGTGAACGCAGATATCTGTATAACGTGCGCAAAGTTGATAGTGGCGTGCGGAATAGTGCGGGTAGTTGTAAGGCGCGACAACAAAGGCACGTCCGACGGAATCGACCTTCTCAAAAAGTCAGGTGTGGAAGTTGTGGAGTGGGACACCAGTGATAACACGCAAATCGAAAACAGTTGCTGTGAAAGCCGTAGTCTTTGACATAGGCGCCACACTGGTGACCGGTCCGCCGGTGGCACCGAACAAAATAATCGCGAGCGTAATCGGCTGCACAACGCCTTCGGAGGTAGCCGCCGTAATTATGACCCAGCCACTATTCAGTCCGGTGGATGCCGTGGCAGCTCTGGAAGCTAAGTTTGGTCCTCTTAGTACCGATGCCTCGCGTGCTGTGGAAGAGCTGTGGAACTCGCAAGCGAACGCCGCCCAGGAAATTGGAGGGTCTGTTGAAACTGTACTTACTCTTAAAAAACGTGGATTCAAGATAGGGTTGGTGTCCGATATTTGGACGCCGTACTACCTCAGTGTTCAGCGAGCAATTCCTGATATCCTGGAAGTGTCAGACGCTGTAGTGCTCAGTTTCGAGACTGGCAGAAGAAAGCCCGACTTGTTCAACTTCAATCGAGTTCTTGAGGAGTTACATATCGAGGCCAGTGAGGCAGTTATGATAGGGGACACCTATGAACACGATATCTTGCCGGCAATCGAACTTGGGATGCACACAATCTGGGTTCTTGCGCGTCCGGAACGTGAGAAGGATTACATTGTGCGGCTGCTGAACGCAGATTCACCGACTCCCGAATTCACTGTTCTTGACATCACCCAGATACTACACCTGCCATTGTTCTGCCGGGACCGAGTGACAACAAAAACTAGCCTGTCTGAGGTATAGTGAATGAACATTGAGCGGATAGAGCACCATTCGATCGAAGAACTTATCGACAATATGCGCAATGTGGGAATGCTGACCGACCCTAATATAAAGCTCTATAGAGACTGCCGAATCGAAGTCGTCACACTGCATACCGACGAAATATCACCAGCACAGAGGTATGTGCTTGTTCAAGAGATACTCAAGGTGCGCAACTTGAAATGGGCGCTTCGCGAGTGGGATGTGGACCTTTTCAATTTGAACGGATATGTGACCATGTGGCTTCGCGGATACGATGAACCAATAGATGTACTGCCGCCTGTCATAGAACGCTCAGTAGAAGCCGACGGCAGCGTAGTGAAAATACTCAACGACGGCATGCATCGCGTCTATTTGGCTCGTATGGAACGATCACCCATTCAAGTAGTCTATGTGAGAGATGTTCCCAAGGAATATCCCTACTACGCTTACCCACTAGTTAATGGCTGGAACGACGTAGAGATAGTGGATGAACTCCCAGAGAATTATATCAAAAAGTGGCACCGTATACCCAATTACAAGACGCTTTACCGCGACTTCAATACGGCGTTCCAAAACGTCGGCGGACCTAGAGGGCGATTTGTCAATGCAGGGAAGTGATATAGCTAAGCGATCTACCGATTGCCATTCCCCGAAACCCTACGATTCGAGTGCATGCACCCTGGAATTCGTACCGCTGCACTTTGGTGACAAGCTGACCGTCATCAACCCTCGCGGTAGGCTGGGCATTATTACGCTTTGGAGCACCCAAAGTTACATTATCCAAAGGCTTCAGGAACTCGGAATCGACCTGTGCCCTGAAACTTCAAAGATAGCCGTCGTGGGCAACCTATACGGCAACGGAATCCCGCACCTACTTCGCAATCTGCTGTATAACCCGCAGATTCGAGATTTGGCGGTTTTCGGCAGAGACAGATCCGGCTCATCTCAGGACCTTATCGCGTTTTTCGAAGAAGGCTTGGAAAAAGCGGATTACCTAGGAGAGAAAATAACCCGGATCAAAGGCACTAGCCACGTTATAGACTCATTAGTCACGCCCGAAATGTTTGCGGAAAAACCGCGCATTCACGTCTTCGGCGAACCTGATGATCAATATGCAGCCATAAAACTATACAGGTTTGTGCATTCATACTCTCCTTTTCCGCCCGTAACAACTGAACGCCTCGAGGTCCCACTTCCGGAAGTACGAGTGAAGCGTTTTCCGAGCGAGCCGCGGTCGCACGTAATAGTCAAGGAAACACCTTTGCAAGCGTGGCGCGAGCTTGTCTTCCGACTGGTCAGATTCGGACATCTGGTCCGCTTAGACAAAGGCGACCGCCAGGAACTTCAGAACGTTAAAGTAGTCATCACCCAACCTGCCCCGGACGAAGCTGAGGAACTCAGCGAGTACGGTTTTTCTCTCGACGATCTGAAAAAATACCAAGCCGAAATGGTGGACTCGGAGATACTGATTGATCAGGCGTATACGTACGGTAATCGGCTTAGGCGACATTTCGGCATCGATGCGTTGAGTTTATTCGCCGGACGACTGCGCAAGAACCCACAGGACCGACACTGCTACTTCACATTGTGGGACAACACAATAGACATCGAAGCTGATAGCTCGCCGTGTCTAGTAAGTGTATTCTTTCGTGTATTCGAGGATAAGCTCACGTTGACCGCCATCTACCGCACGCACAACGCACTAGATGCGTGGCTGAGGAACGTGTATGGGTTGATGAAGGTTCTCGAGATAGTCTCGTCCAGCGCAGGAATCAAAGTTGGAGCGATAACGGTGGTAAGCCATTCGATAAGCGTAGATCCCGCTAGATACGACTTCGCGCGGCGCGTTGCGGAATCCAAAGGCTTCTCAGTCGATCTCGATCCTAACGGCTATTTCGTTATCTCAGTGGATAGTGAATCAAAGGAGATAGTGGCGTGTCATCTCAGCCAGGATGGGACACAGCTTGCCGAATACCGGGGCAAGAAAGCTGAACGTATTCAACATGAGATCGCCAGGGACTGTGCAATATCCGATATCAACCACGCCCTTTACGTTGGCAGACAACTTGCCAGAGCAGAGGAGTGTCTGATCAGGGGCGAACCATTTGAGGAGGAGTGACACACGATCAAGTCATTGCCCCAGGAACTCATAAGACGGATCGAAACGCTCAACCGCGGACTGCTGCACAATGTTCACCTAAGCCCAAAACGAAACCGCGATGGAAATGCAGAATATGGGTGAGCCGGCAGTGGAACTGCAAAGATCGCCTGATGATTGGCTATTGCAGCGTTTATCTTCCTCGCGGACGGATCTGCCCTACTGCGAAATCCAGATTCTTGCCTGCGAGTTCGAAGTGCAATCAGTGTACGTCCACCGCCGGTTCTTGATGCTGGAAGAAAGCCTCGGATGGCATCGTGCTTTGCTGGCCCAGTCCGGAGAACCTTGTGAGCTTGTCCACCCTACTCAGGCAGTATTTCTGGACATCGAAACGACAGGACTAACCGATACTCCTTTGTTCCTTATTGGTTTAATGGAGTGCAGTGCTGAAGAATTCATCTTTCGCCAGTACTTCGCGCGCAACTACACTGAGGAACCCTGGATAATAGCCGCGGCATCAGACCGTCTTCGCGGTGCCCGTGTTCTGGTAACGTTCAACGGTACTTGGTTCGATATACCCTACATTCGCCGCAGAGCAGTTGCTAACGGTGTGTATTTTCTAGAGCCGAAAATACATTTGGATTTACTTTTGGAAGCTAGGCGCCGGTACGGGGACGAGCTGCCAAACTGTAAGTTACAAACCCTGGAACAAATGATATGCGGCCGGTTTCGGGAGGATGATATATCTTCTTCTGAAGTGCCTGATGCATACTTGGAGTTCATGGAAACAGGCAACTTGTGCAGGATTGTTCAAGTTGTTAAACACAACCTATACGACCTTCTTGCTATGGCGGACTTGGCCAGTCGAATGTTGGGAAGAGAGTAACAATCACCAATGGCACACTCGGATTCGGTTGAAGCACTGGACAAGCACTATGCGAACATGCTCTGCTGTACCCCGGAACAACTTAATGGCACTAGCATCGTTGTTGTGGCACACCGAGATATGCGAAGGATACGATTCGCGCATGGCTTGTCTCTGGCAATTTACGCAATGTCCAAGTCACGAGGAGCTGTGTTCGCTGTAAAACCTGAATTGGCTGAGAAGCTTAATGAAATAGTCAGTGCAATGGAAAACTGCACGTTGGATGTTCAGCTCTGTTCCGAGGTGGAACGTCGACTTGGGCAGTACATCGACGCCAATTTCTGGTTCCGCGGGTACAGGTTGTTTTGTGAACCTTCCGGGTTCGTAGATTGCAGTTTCGGAGAGGTTCGCGATGTATCTAACGAAGATGAGTCCGCCTGGCACATGAGAAATGTTTGGGGTGGACCGGTATTCGGACAAATTGTTGATGGCAAACCTGTGACTTGGTGCGCGGTGAAGGTGCTGTCGGATAAGGTGTGGGATCTCAGTATAGAAACGCATCCTGATTACCGTGGTAGAGGCTACGCTAAAAGCACGGTTTCGACTGCAGTCAGATATTGCTTCGCCCATGGTCGTCTAGTAGGCTGGGGATGCGACCGAGATAACGTAGCGTCACTACGCACGGCGTTAGCCGTCGGTTTTAGGAACTACGCGTTGGATTTCGGATGCGAGGAAAATTGGCGATGACACACAACTTCAATGATTATGCAGGCTACCGTGCAATATCTACACGCGTTGGGCAAGCCCATGGCAAGATTGTCGCTCTTCAAACAATCTTCCCTCCATACAGCCTTATGCAGAGCTTGTGAAAGGAGTAGTTGGCGAGAACGACAGTTAGCGACTGCCAATCCACATAAACGGCTTTCCGAGTTCTTCCATCAACCTAAGGGCCGGGTACGCTGTGATGCTCATCGTCAAGTGTGAGAGGTTGTCCGCTCGGAAGACTAGACTCCTGCCCTCACGCTTTGTAAAATCGCGCCAGCCGCGCTGTTCGGACCACCACCTGTGCTGCTCAAGAATGTAGTTTCGGAAAGCGGGGTCCTCGCCAATAGAACCGAGGTACTCTGTAAACTGCCAATAGAGGTAGGGGCCAAGCCAGAACTCCAAATGGGGAGCACCACCGCCGCGTTCATAATCGGTGATGAAATGCAGTGCTTTCCGAGCACATTCGGCTGCAAGCTTCGCCCCCTCTTGATCTCGCCTAGCCTTGCAAAGCAAGTAATAGCCCTGCGCTGCCTCCGCCAGATAAAGGTTGCCCAGGATCGCGTGGCAGCCACCTTCGACCTCGTAACCGCACTGCCAATCAAACCAACCGGTATCAGGCTGCATCTTCTCTAAGGCCCATTCGGTGGTCTCGCGCAAAACAGCTAGATAGGCATCAGGAACCCTGCCCTCCCTGAGATGCATTACGTAAGCGAAATAGGCCAATCCAGCCATCGCCCGTGGAACATACACGTCACACTGGCGACCTTCCTGGTAGTACAACTTTCTTTCGATCGCAGGTAAGATTCCATACAAATAGAAGTGACGAAGCACGTTCTTGCGGCTGCCTATCTGGTCAGTACCAACTCTAACCAAGAAATCCGCTGCTCTGCGAGCGGCGCGGTACAGTCTGTAGGCATAGGCCTCTTCTCCAGGCACGGTTTGGAAGTAGAGTATCGCTCGCGCTATAGGCCTGATCCACTCGCCGACCTGGTTCGTATCCCTATAAGCCACTCGTGTAGAGCGGTCCACATATTCGCCTGGATGGCTTTCCAGGTATGCATTGGATATGGTAAGCGTGCCACCGTCGGGAAACTGCATATACCTAAGCATATAATCGCAGTTGCTCTTGATAAGCTTCTCAGCAAAACGAGCGCGCTCGATGTCCCCAGCAGTACGGAATGCATAAGCTGCGAAGACAGTACCCGTGACGCCAGCTTCTAAGCCTTCACTGTGCTTATACGTACTTCCCTTATAAGCACGAATGAAATGCGTGTAGTACGTCGGGTCTCGCGGATCATACGTGTGCAGCAGAGACGCACTACCGCCTGTTCCGTATCCACCAGTTGGATCTATAATATAAAGGCCCATGCCCAACCTGAAAGAAAGCACAGTGTAAAGCATTGATTCTTCAGGCCTTTGAATGTAGAAATCCTCGAAACCGACTCGCCCACCAGCGAGGGAGCGGCCATCTCGCACCAGGTCGCACGTAATCCAGTAGTACCCGGGCACGAAATGAAGATTTCTTAGGGAAATCGTAAAAGGCCTTTGTACTTTTAAACCTGCCTCAATCGTTTCGCCGAGCAGCTGCCTGTGCTCGAACTTCTTGTCGGTGAAAAGCTCTGTAGCTGTGAAGACCAAGACATCCCCAGCCTGCAGGTTGCACGCGGACCCAGTGTATATAACGACCTTTCCCTGCAATCTATCAGTATGCGAAGACAGAATAACTATTTCTGAGTCTTCTCCCACGTAAAGCTCTATCCCGACCTCATCCGAGGGAAGCCAGTCCCATACCGGTTCCGCTGAGAGACGAGCACCAGCTAGAAGCAATAACAAACAATGTGCAAAAAGAAGTGATAAAACCTTCTCCACAATCTTCAACTCGCTGGGCCTCCTACCTAAACGTAAAGTGCTGATTAAGAGTATAAGCCCCACGTATTCTTCAGACAAGCACGTGGCTTCTGACTTAGTGCAAGCTTTGCCGAAGGTTTGAATCAAACTCGTTACGACTAGCATACGAGCCGACACCGCATCGCGCCTGTATTCCAAGACCACCGTTGGTCTCAGGCCTGCTCGCTTCGGTTGCTACTCTGCGCGGGCGAATGCTATAATAACGCGGGCTTAGGCCTGTTGCATTTGGATCTTGTCGCGCCGGCGGAGCGATCGCTCTGCCGGTCGGTATTATTGAAATCGGTGAGCTTATGGCGATTCTGGTTACCGGGGGACTCGGCTACGTAGGCTGCCACGCAGTCAAAGCTCTTGTCGAACGCGGAGAGGAAGTTATTAACCTCGACAATCTTTCGTTTGGCCATTTGGAAGCATCGTGTGGGAGTAGGGTTATTGTAGGTGATATTGGCGACCGAGAGCTGTTGCGGGACATATTTTCCAACAACAATATTGAAGCTGTTATGCACTTTGCAGCGCTGGCGGATGTAGCAGAGTCCGTAGCCGACCCTCATAAGTACTATTTGACCAACGTAGCCTCAAGCCTCATACTGCTCGACGTGATGCTCGAGTTCGGATGCAAACAGATGATTTTTTCTTCAAGCGCTGCAACCTTTGGTGAGCCGATAGCGGTGCCGATTCCCGAGGACCACCCAAAGAACCCAACCAATCCCTACGGGCGCTCAAAATTGATGCTTGAAGAGGTCTTAAAGGATTACGATCACGCTTACGGCTTGCGCTCGGTATCACTGCGATACTTCAATGCAGCCGGTGCGGATCCATCGGGAGAGATAGGAGAAGATCACACTCCGGAGCACCACCTCATTCCGCTAGTTTTGCAGGTAGCATTAGGCCAGCGCGACCACGTGAAGGTGTATGGTACTGACTGGCCTACGAAAGACGGCACCTGTATACGTGACTACATTCACGTCAGCGACCTTGCACAAGCACATATTCTCGCACTCGATGCGCTCAGGCAAGGGCTGCCGACAACCGCATACAATCTCGGTAACGGCAATGGTTACTCAGTGCTGGAGGTGATAAAGGCGGCTGAGCGCGTCACCGGCGCACACATCAAGGCAGTGCCGGCCCCCAGGAGACCCGGTGATCCTGCCGTGCTGGTAGCGAGCTCAGAAAGGATCCGACTTGAGCTCCGGTTTGAGCCGAGATTTCCCGAACTGGTTAGCATTATCCAAACAGCCTGGAAGTGGCATTCGACGCACCCTAACGGATACGGCAGGTGAGTAATGGAGAACTCTGATCTTGATGTCCTACGTCACTCGACAGCGCACGTGATGGCTCACGCCGTCCGCAACTTGTTCCCTGGCGTCAAGATAGCAATCGGTCCGGCGATCGAAGACGGCTTCTATTATGATTTTGACGTACAGAAGCCGTTCTCGCCCGAAGATCTTGAGCGGATCACTACCGAAATGCGCCGGATTGTCGATTCGCGCAGCCCCTTTGTGAGAAAAGAGATATCTCGAGAGGAAGCGCTCGAACTATTCAAGGATGAGCCCTACAAACTTGAACTGATAAATGAGATACCTGAAGGCGAACCAATAACGGTATACGAAGAAGGGGGATTCGTTGACCTTTGCCGCGGACCTCATCTGCAGCACACGGGTGAAATCAAAGCATTCAAATTGCTATCGATTGCAGGCGCGTATTGGCGAGGCAATGAGAAAAACCCCATGCTCCAGCGAATATACGGAACTGCATTCCGAACCCAAGAGGAGCTGGATGCGTATCTGCAGAAGCTCGAAGAAGCCGAGAGGCGCGATCATCGTAGATTGGGAAAGGATCTGGATCTTTTCTCAATCCATGACGAAGCCGGCCCCGGACTGGTTCATTGGCACCCCAAGGGTGCGTTACTGCGGAAGATCATAGAAGATTTCTGGCGCGATGAGCACCTGGCTAACGGGTACGAGCTGGTGATGACTCCACATATCGCGCGCGGGGACTTGTGGCGAGTAAGTGGTCATGAAGAGTTTTTTGCAGAGAACATGTACGATCCCATGATCGTTGACGGCGTGCCGTATCGTATCAAGCCTATGAACTGTCCGTTCCACATGCTGATCTACAAGACTCGTGTGCGCAGTTATAAAGAACTTCCAATTAGATGGGCTGAACTCGGAACTGTCTATCGCTACGAGCGTTCAGGAGTACTGCATGGTCTGCTTCGCGTGCGGGGGTTTACCCAGGATGATGCCCACATAATATGCACACGCGATCAGCTCAACTCGGAGACGAGGCGAGTAATAGGCTTCGTAATGAAGGTGCTTCGCCGATTCGGTTTCCAGGATTACCACGTGTATCTCTCTACTAAACCCGAACATTATGTCGGCGCAGATGACGTATGGGAAGAAGCAACGCGTGCACTCAGAGAATCCTTGGAAGAAGAAAGACTGGATTACGACGTCGATGAAGGCGGCGGTGCTTTCTACGGTCCTAAAATTGACGTGAAGATAAGAGACGCGTTGGATAGAGAGTGGCAGTGCAGCACGATACAGGTGGATTTCAACGAGCCGGAGAGGTTTGATATCACTTATGTGGGGCAGGACAATGCTCACCACAGACCCATAATGATACATCGAGCTTTGTTGGGTTCGATGGAGCGGTTTGTAGCAGTTCTGCTGGAGCATTATGCCGGAGCGCTACCACTGTGGCTTTCGCCAGTACAGGCCGTCATTCTGCCTATTGCGGACCGACACGTAGAGTATGCACACAATGTGGCTGAAATGCTGCGCGCGTCAGGATTTCGTGTCACGGTGGACGACCGCAATGAGAAGACGAGTTTCAAGATACGTGAGGCACAATTGCAAAAGATACCTTACATGCTGGTAGTCGGCGACAGAGAACTGCAAGCTGGAACCGTTGCCGTTAGAAGCCGATCAGAAGGGGACAAAGGGTCCGTACCTGTTGCCGAAGTGATAGAACAATTGAAGCGCGAATGCGCAGGCGTTTGATGTACTGGATGTTCTGCTCTAGGCACTGGTGATGAATCAAGTTCAGTGTATAGGAGAAAATTCGAATCAGCAGGAGCTGTTTCAGAACTACTGGAAGCTCAGCACGATTCTCCTGAGAACAACCTGGTAGCTGGGAGGAAGCATTGAGAATAAACGGGATAGACCTTGACCCCGCAAAAAACCCCGCCTTGATTGATACATACACGTGGGATCCGTCAACTGCTGAAGCTCTGTGCGAGAAACTTGAGCCTTTCCTCGCAGAATGCGGACTGGCTGTCGGCACTGCGCAGTGCGCGAACTGTTTGAAAGCTATACTCAAAGGTTCGCCGGCATCTGTCAATTCCCTCGTTCTCAAAAAGAATGCGGCCTATTTTATAATGAACCTGGATGACGGGCAAAAGGTAATCGCAATAGTTTCACCGCGAGGTGTAAGTACGCCGATTCCGCCGTTGGCTACGTTTGTGGGCGGCAAGGCTGCAATAATAGCATTGGACACGGAAACAGTGAAGTGGTATGTAACGGATATCGCCCCGCAGTTTGCGCCTCGAGCATTCGGAAGCGTGCCCCGGCTCGGTATAGGCGCCAGGCAGACCGTTACTGTTTGGCCCGGGATCATTGAAGGGCTAAAGCTAGTAGGTGGACCTGCGGAAACTATTCAGAACTCAGCATTCAGAGAACTGGCACCGAAGAGCATTATTTTGGCTCCTCCTATTGGCGAGACGGCCTATCTTCCCGGGCATGGGGCTGTGAACATCGGTCATACAGGATCCAGCATAGAAGGTTTCTGGTTGGCTGGAGTAGTCTGCCACATAGAAAACAACTGCACCGAGCCGTACGGGGCCGACCTGGACCACATACCCGTCAAGAGCTTCGACGAAGCTGGCTTGGCGCATGCAAAGTACCTAGTTGACTGCGGAAAGTATTTCACATTCTTCACCGTAGATGTCTCCGCTCTCTTTGACTTCACAACAGACGATCTGCCCCGCAGGTACGATGCGGCAGTCGACGCAGCTGTAGAACTCTACAATCACATACGCTCATTGAAAAATGGAGAACCTTTCGACTTCGAGTTCTCACTTGACGAAGGACCAGCTCTAACCGAACCTGCGGAGCTGAGATACGTCCTGGAACGCTTGACACAGAGGGGAGTCTCTACTGCTTTTGTGGCTCCAAACGTAGGTTTCGAGAAACGTGTTGACTACCGAATGCCCGACGGCCTCAGCGGTCTAGAGAAGCGAGTTCGAGAACTCTCTCGTATTGCGGCCGAGTACGGCGCACTCCTCGACTTCCACTCAGGGTCAGATAAGAGCCCTGAAACCCATCATACCATAGCCCGTGCTTGCAGCGGAAGACTGAAGTTGAAGGTGTCAGGCAAGTTGCAGCTAATCCTAGCCGAAGTGCTGGCCGACTTGGATCCGCAGTTCTTCCGGGAGTGGTGGGATTACACATTTGAAAGCGCGAAGTCGGAAGCGGAATCAGGCAACCAAGTGGCAGCCGAATACTTGGCTCTTTTGGATAAAAGACGAACGCAGGAAGGCGACGCATTCCGGCCTCTTCCCACGGATCGGTTCTTCACAGATTTCTGTTTCGGCATAGTAGGTGCAAAGGACGACCAAGGTCGTTTCTTGTTCAGAGAGAAGTTCTATTCACTAAGCCCAGACGTGCAAGCAGAGTACACCAAGAGGGTGAGCAAGTACATCGTCCGGTTGGCTGAGGATTTGCAACTTAAGAGGAGGTAAAATGGCTGAACTTCGACCTGGAGACAGCACCACCATACGTGATCTAGTCTGGAAAGCTGTAGACGAAGTCCAAATAACAGATATACACACTCACATCTATCCTCATACATTTGATGGTCTGTTGCTGTGGGGTATTGACGACTTGCTTACCTACCACTACTTAATAGCTGAGACGATGCGCTATTTGGAGATGGGCTATGAACACTTCTGGGCGCTGCCGAAGCGTGCCCAGGCAGAACTTGTCTGGAGGACACTTTTCATTGAACGATCTCCTGTTAGTGAAGCTTGTCGAGGCGTGCTAACAACACTCGAGAAACTTGGTCTTGATGTTTCGAAGCGAGATCTGGAAGCATATCGACGATTCTTCGCCGAGCAAAAAGTTGATGAATATGTGGATAAGGTGTTCGAGCTGTCTCGAGTAAAGACTGTGGTCATGACCAATGACCCATTCGATGATGCGGAGCTTGGCTATTGGTCGAAGTCGCGGCAGCAAGACGAGCGGTTCCGTGCAGCACTGCGGTTGGATGCCCTGCTTAACTCGTGGCACACTGCTGTTCCGAAGCTGCAAGAATGGGGCTACAACGTAGGGTTTGATATCAATTCGCAAACGGTGTCGGAGGTACGCAGGTTTCTAGTGGAATGGCTGAATCAAATCAACGCAGTGTATATGGCTGTATCGCTTCCCCCAAGCTTCGCTTTTCCAGAAGGGTCCACGCGAGGACAACTAATAAGCGAGTGTGTCTTACCCACAGCTAGAGAAACTTGTAAACCGTTTGCCATGATGATAGGCGTCAAGAAGTTGACGAATCCGGCACTGCGATTGGCGGGAGATTCGGTGGGAAAAGCTAATATCGACGTTGTGGAGTATCTATGCGCAAATTATCCCGATGTGAAGTTCCTTGTTACAATGCTTTCTCGAGAGAATCAGCACGAGCTGTGTGTGGTCGCGCGAAAGTTTCGCAACCTGCACGTATTCGGCTGCTGGTGGTTTCTGAACAACCCGAGCCTGGTAGACGAAATCACGAGGATGCGGTTAGAATTGTTGGGCTTAAGCATGACGCCGCAGCATTCCGATGCGCGCGTGCTAGATCAACTGATATACAAGTGGGCTCATTCGCGACGCATAATCGCAGATGTTCTCACGGACAAGTATGTCGATCTAGCTGCTACAGGCTGGTTGCCGACTGAACAAGAGATAAGGCGCGATGTTGCGGCATTGTTTGGCGAGAACTTCTGGAGATTCGTGGGATAGGAGGAATCAGCAATGAACGAATCCATCTACAAGTATGCTGACGTGGGTTTGATACACTTTATGGCATTCCCCGAAGTAATCAAGGGCGAGGGACCGATACTCGAGACCCTGGCTAAAATATGTGAAGACGAGTATTTCACGTTTGTCGAAGTCACGTGGATGAAGGATCCTGAGGTCAGAAAGGCTGCAGCTAAGATGATAGAGCAGGCTGGGATGCGCTGCGCATTCGGTGCTCAGCCGACACTTCTGACTCAGAAGCTGAACCTGAACGATCCTGACGAGGAAGGCCGCAAGAAAGCAGTCGCCCAGGTGAAGTCGGGGATAGACGAAGCTATCGAGCTGGGTGCGTGCGGAATAGCTTTTCTCAGCGGCCGCGACCCCGGACTTGAAGGCAGGGCACGAGGGCTCGAGCTACTCGAAGATTCTGTACGGGAGATCTGTGATTACGCCAAGTCGAAGGGCAATATTACCGTGGCGCTTGAAACATTCGACCGGGTCGAATACGGCAAGAATACTATCTTGGGACCCACTAAGGACGCTGTCAAGTTTGCTGAACGTATACGGCACGACTATCCGAACTTCGGTCTTATGCTTGACCTCAGCCACCTGCCTTTGCTGGGCGAAACCGTCGATCAGATGCTAGAGCCTGCCAAGGATGTGCTGGTGCACGTGCACATAGGAAACTGTGTAATGAAGGACCCAACGCACCCTGCGTATGGCGATGAGCATCCGCGGTTTGGGATCCCCGGAGGTGAAAACGGGGTTGAAGAGCTGGCAGCTTTCCTGAAGGGACTCCTCAAGATCGGTTATCTTGATGGAAAAACCATAAAGCCAGTGAGCTTCGAGGTAAAGCCGGTTGCCGCGTTCGACGAGAAACCTGAGATAATAATAGCCAACGCAAAACGAGCCCTGAACAAGGCTTGGGCGATGATATAGTAAAAACAGTGCCAGGATTGGGGTCGGCAGAAACATGCAGAGTTAAGGAGTTTGACTGAGTAATCCGGGCACCAACTGGAAACGGGAGATTTGGCTATGACTTCAGCGGAGCGGCTCGTTATAGTGGCGGCGCGTTCCGAGGCGCTGCTGATAGACTTCGTTGTCGTTTTCGTAATCCGCTGGGGTCTGAAGTGGCTGGGTTGGGATTATGTGTACTTCCAGCCTGTGCTGGACCAGGTTGCTCCGCCGCTTTCGTTTGAAGATTTCCGGTATACCGCAAGCGCTCTCTTCTGGGGTACGATGTTTTTTTCGTGCGGCATGCCGGAAGTTATACTCGCAGGCGTATGGTTGGTCTACTCTGTCATATGCCTGAGCGCATTCGGGAAAACTCTAGGCATGCGACATTCAGGAGTAGTACTCGTTGACGCACGCGGAGCGAAACCCTCGATTGGTCAGATAATAGTAAGGCAGCTGCTGGTCCCTGTTTCGTCCATTGCTTGGCTGGGGTTCATACCGGCAGGATTTACCGCACACGCGGAAACGTTCCATGATTTAGTATCGCGGACGTACGTAACATTTGCGCCGAAAAGATCCGAAGTGGAAACAGAGTGCTAGTCAGCCATTTTTCTCGCTACCTTCAACAAACGAGCAATTTTCGATTCCCAGTTCAGACTATCCATAGAGAACGAAATTACTGCCGGATTGCAGCGCGAGTATCGCACATAAAGCTCCTCTAGGTCATCCTCTGGGAGATCTCGTATGTCCCACGGATGAATAGGCGCGCTAAAAGCGCAGGGACAGCAGTCCTTCAGAATCTCAGGTGTTAGATACTGATCCATTCCCGGATCAAAGAAATCGATCCTGAGCTCAGCCAGTAAAGGTAGGTGCTCTTGGCGTAGCAGTTCGCTGTGAACACTGCGCTTTGTTGTTTCGTGCAGCTCTGTGTAGAAGCGTTCCCAATATGGTACTACAAATTCGGCAAAAATATCCGGCGGGAATATTCCGGCAAAGTCGTCGGGAAAAGCTAAGGGACCTTTGACAAGCGGTATATCAAGTCTCTTGCATATCGCTCGAGCGTAGTTTAGGGCGCTTGTCACAGAGAAATCAAGCAGCCGGTGCGCACGCTTTGGATCATCATAGGGCAAAGTAAAGAATGCTTCGCCGAGGATAAGTGCCGCCGTAGTTATTGGACCTTCGAACACGTGTCCTATAGAGTTCGCGGCGTTAGGTGCACGCTTCTTGAGTTCCTCGAGCAGCGCCAGACGTTGGCGAATAAGAGGTGCTGAAAGATAGTCGTCCGGTTCGCGTAGTCCGTCAATCTCTTGGGGCGAACGAATTAGGGTGCGAGGTTTGGGCTCTGAACCAGCAGGAAACTCAATATCAGCGCCCAGCGCCGCAATGTGGGCGTAAGTGAAGCCCGCAATGTGCGGAGGCGGCGGTTCGACCCCCAACCTTTCCGCTATTGGCTTGATCGCTTCATGCGCCGCTATGATGGCGTCAGGATCGAAGTGGAGGGCATCCAGCGGAACACCTGCCGCTTCTGCAAGAACTCTATCCGAAAAACCGCAAGCAAATCTTTGTCCCATGAGCAAATCTCTACGACGTGCGAAGCAAGTTTGTGCTGCATCCTGAATCCAGTTCAGGATAAGTTGTCATATTGCCAGGACAAATTTTTGTCCCGTCATATTGTTCTTAGGCGGCACCCACTTGTAGCTGCTCGACCAATAGAGCTGGCGCTGGGATAGCCTCAAACGGCAGAGTTATTATCGTCACGCCCATTAGCAAAATCAGCAAGCGTTGTAGGTAACCTGTTCAGCGCAGCCTTAACTGATACCCATTGCTTTCAGATTTCGAAGAGATATCGCAAGGCTCTCAAACGGGTCGCGTTCGCAAGTGTCTTGCTCGACAATATACCACTCTACTCCAGCCTTCTTGCAGGTTTCGATTATGCGAGGCCAGTTGAGATTGCCCTCGCCCACTTCCGCCATTATCTGCTGGCCGCTGCGGATAGTCATGTCCTTTAGGTGCACCAAGGGTATGCGCCCCGATAGTCTCTCGATCCATGCAGCCGGATCCCCTCCTCCGTGCTGAATCCAGTAGGTGTCTATCTCCGCCTTGAAGTATTGAGGGTCCGATTCCTCGTAAAGTATCTGCAAACCAGTACGCTTACCGTATCGTTCCAGTTCGAAGCTGTGGTTGTGATAGCCAAAACACAGGCCGCCCCTGGCAAGCTTCTTAGCAACTTCTGTCGCCTCTTTGGCAAAGCGCACATATCCCTCAGCGCTTCTATACTGACTCGGCAAGCCTCCAATTGCCGCATACTTGCATTGGATCATATAGTGTTCTTCAATTACCTGCTCTGTCTCGTTTACCATTCTCTCGTAAGGTACGTGTGTCGCGCAGCAAGTCATTCCAGTATTGTCAAGAATAGTCTTAATTTCCGAATATGGAATGGGACCTATCCCAGATATCTGAACGACATCGTAGCCTATCTTCCTGAGCTTGCGAAGGCTTTCTTCGAGGTCCTTAGCCGTTTTGCAGAAATCCCTAACAGTGTAAAGCTGAGCGGCGATCTGAGTAATCCGATTCACGATTTTCCATCTCCCTTGCCAACCGAGTGTGGTATATCAAAGTAAGTGTTAGCCTGGTTGGATTCGATTCCTTCGAGCTGGAGCAAATTATAGTCGGTAATCGTCAAATGTATGAGAGATGCACGAGGTTTTCCCTTGAACACGCAGCCAAGCCGAGGTAACATGTAAACGTCAAAATTGGAGATGTCGCCACCGATACTACGCCTAAAGGATCTTGAGAGATGGCTGATGACAGAAGGCTAAACCTAGACGACGATTCGGACGAACTGACTGGTAATCTGCTGAAGGACGTTCAAGCAGCGGCGGAGGCGGTTAGACAGCAGCGAGCTGCGGTAAAGGAGGAAGAAAAACGTGCTGCTGCGGCAACGAAGTCCAAAAAGCAGATAGGGCTTCTTGTGGTCGTGGGGGCTTTTATCGTGTTCCTGATATCCTACTGGATAGTATTCGCTCGACCTGACAATGCACCAAACCAGAGTGTTTCTAGACCAGCAAGCATGCAGAGCCAGGAGAATCCCAAAGTTAAGATAAGCACTCCTGTAACACACAGTTATTCCGCCCCCGCAAGCGCACCGGCTGCCGGCGTGCAGCCTGCAAAAGATGCGCAGGTGGTTGAACATCCAACAGACGAATACGAGCCGCCATCTGGGGACGCCGGCATGTAGTACCTCGGACTTTACATCACATTCGTCGTCGGTTAGCGACTATTGTTTGCGGGTAACGTTTTGCGCTTGGAGAACTCTGTTGAGCCGCCTGAATCGACTTGAGCTGGGGCGGCTTTTAAGCTGCGATGTTCAATTTCTGAGCGAACGTTATCGATTGCAGCTAGGCCCCTAGTCAGTTTGTTTTTAGCTTCGCCAAGTTCGCGGAGACAGTCGCGTATGTCGGCCCCTAGCGACGATTGCTGACCAACGGAAAGTTTCACAATTGCAGTTTGAGCAAGTGCCAACCCGGCCAGAATATGCTCTTTGGCTGCCGCTAGACCAACCGGTGCATCTATGGATTCTACTCTTTGGAGCACCGCATCCAGCCTCTGCTGCGCCGCGAGGGCGGCTAAAGCAGACCTGTCACCACTTCTTGCCGCGGATTCCACGGTCTGAAGGTATTCAACAGCCTTCGCGACGTAAACAGACACGCTTTGTTTATACTCAGAGACTTTCTGTAGATGTTTGTGCAGCAACTGGACGTCTTGAGCCGCAGATTCCTGAGCCGGCGCTTGCGTTGGCGCCACAGCACCGTACCTAGACGGCGCAATCGCAGCAATGCCTGCAATTAACGCCACGAAGAGAAGTGCGAGTAATGTTAGCGCCTTATCTCGCTGCACTCGCCTCTTCACCGGCTTTGGCAACCTTGGATTAGCCGCAACATTTGGCTTTGCATCTTGAGGCCCAGGCCGGTTCGAAATCGGCTTCGCGGTTTCGGCTGGGGTGCCATCTGAACTGTCGGCTGATGGAATATGCGATCGATCTTCAGGCTCAGCATATTGATACTCTTGATGCCTCTCAGCAGGCGATGGGTTGGCACGCGCTTCGAGGACTTCGGAATATATCTCATCGGCAAGCGATCTGGACGTTCGGCGATTCGATCGCGGCTTTTCTGCAGCAGTTGAGCTTTCGCAGTTTGGCACCGTTTCATCCTGCAGTTGGGCTGTATCGCTAGCGGATTTAGTCTCGCTTGTAACCTCGTCTAATGTCTGTGCGGCCTGCTCGTGTTGAACCGCTGTTAGATCCTCCGAACTTGTATCCTCTTCATGTGGGCTAGAACCCGATTCCCCAAAATCCAGGATTACTTTCCCTGCTTCTTGATCTTCAGGAGCCTCTGTACACTCCAGAGGCTTACCCAGAGCAGATTCTATCCGAGCCGCTATCCACTCGCACTTCTTCACGCGCTTGGGACCTGTAAACACCACCACGTTGTTAGGCACATCACCTTGAGCCAGCAGATCCTGTACTGAGGGGCATATCTGGATGACAGCGCCGAGTGGTCCTTTTCGCACCTTGACGGAGGCAATTGACTCGAACGGGAATTCACCGACAACCACACCGTCGATTTTGCCTGTGGCTGTAATTCCAGCTTTCAGAACCAACACTCGCTTGGAGGTTAGCACAACGCCTTGTCCATGATCGCCCTGAGCTTGTGCAACTATTGTTTCGTCTTCAGTCAGCGTGCGATCCCGCAGCTGGGCGAGCAATTCATCCAGCTGCTCGCGCCCATCTTTCTTTGAAGAGGCCATGAAAGACAAACCTCCCGAGAGGAGAACTACACTACTTATTTCGGACGTTCACCTGCGTAGGCTTAGGGGTCGACAAGAAACAGTCATTGTTCAGGGAGCTTAACCAGATGTAGATTATGAAAAAGAGCGCCAGGTTTGCTCCCAGCGCTCTGTACCAATCAGTCGAAGCCGGAACCCACGCTACTACAAAAGTGCATCGATGCGGCTGGTTATTTCGTGTTTAGGCTTTAGACCGATTATCCGCTCCACTACCTCACCGTTCTTGAAAAGCAGAAGTGCAGGTATGCTTGACACGCCATACTTGCTAGCAACTGCAGCATCCGTCTGCACATCAAGCTTAAACACTTTCATTTTGCCTGCATACTCTTCAGCAATGGCATCTACTGTCGGACCGAGAGCTTTGCAAGGCGGACACCACTCAGCCCAAAAATCCACAAGAACCGGAACGTCCGAGTGCAGGACTTCTTCCTCAAATCTGTCTGCTGTTATAGCTTGAGCTGCACCCATTATCTTTAGCTTACCTCCTTGCTTAATTTCTGCAGAAGCCTCTTGGCACTCTGTTCGAGAACATTACGTTTGTCAACATCTGAAATATCAGCATCCTCTACGAGCCCGATTATCGAAGACGGATCGGTATACGGCAGGCCACTGCCGTATACTATCCTGTGCGAGCCGATGTGATCAACAGCGAATTTGATCTTATCCGGACTGAAGCTGCCGGATATTTCCAATACCAGGTTCAGAGTGCGGCTGGCAAGTATAGTCGCCATGCGCCAATCGTCACCGCCCATCGAGAGAAGAACGAATTTCAACGTATTGAACGCTTTCGCCATCTCATTCGCCGCGAGGAGAGCAGCCTGGTTAGGCGTGTGTACAAATACAGGCTTCAAAAACCTCCTGTGAGCGTTCAGTATATCCTCAGCCTCAGCAAGCGTAACGTGCCGACCCCTGACGCCTGATGTTAGGAGTATCCCTCCGAACGAGTCGTCAGGCAGATACGCATGCATATCCTGCTGAGATTGCTCTGGATAGTTTACGTTTACAACCACACATCCTAGCAAGGCGCGATTCGCTTTGACTACGCGCGCGATCAGTGCGTTTCCCCTGCGAAAATCGCAAGAGTTGGCAATGGTGGAAGAGACTATGCACTTCTCCACGCCATACTTCTGCATGCTCCTAAGCAAATTTGCTTCTGTGAACGGTACTCCCCAGAGCGGAGTAGTTCCTATCTCTGCGTGAACATCGAAAATCGCCACACTCTCCTCCTGCCAAACTGCAGAATGGTCCGCGGAATTGCTTTTTTCTATTGTGATGTGGCTAAAGGAACGACTATTCCCCTATCAATCGCTTGATATTGCCGGACAGAATCTTGGCTTTCGACTCATCCGGAATGTCGGAATCCAAAACATATCCCAATGCTGATGCCAACGAACTCCTCAAACAGCCAGAACCGAAAACAACTCTGTCCGGTCCTATTTGATCCACCAAGAACCGAAGCGCACCAGGAACCCTTAGAGCACGCGTGTCAACCAGTACGTTTTCGTGCTTGCGCATGACGGAAATGGCCTCTGTCATGTTCTCGAAGTTGACACTTTCCAAGATAAACGGTACTTTGCATCTGCCCAAGCTTCTTGCTACCATACTGGGAATGCCTACGTCGCGAGCTTGAATCATCGCCGGCAGGTTGGCAGATTCCAACTCGTCAAGAATGTCGCAGAACACTATATGGTCCGGCTGCCATCCCTGAAGCACAGGGAAGAAACGAACCATCTTGAATCCCTGCTGAGCCAGTTTCGCAATCACTCCAGCAGGCCCAAAATATCCTCGTGGATCGACTGTTGCCACCGGCAACAGCACGGTCTGCTCGCCGCAGACACGAAGGGTCTCCGCATTACCGTCGTTGTAGTTGTGCAGCGCTCCGACCGTGCAAACAGTCAACGCCTTGGATACACTGTGATTAGTGAGAGCCTTGACAAGCCTCTCAACAGACATATCCGCTCGAACGAGAGGCCAAGGACCAAAAACAGTGTTACAGTCTATAACCTCGAACGACATCTACGGCTCCGATGCTTGGTAGTTGGTTTCGTTATGAGCTCGTTTGTGATTCAACGACTTCCAATCGGCTGCGAGCCCAATCGGCTGCTCGTCTGAGTCTGGCTACGCAGCGGTCTTTTCCGATTACATCCATAAGTTCGAAGAGACCAGGCCCAACGGTCCGCCCTGTAATAGCAACCCTCACCGGATGGATAACCTGACCACCTTCCATATTCAGACTAATACCGCCCTCGCGAACTGCCCGTTCGATGGTGGTACAAGACCACTCGTGTAGGGAGCCCAGTTTTTCGGCGACAACTTCGAGCAGCTGCGGTGAGTTTTCCTTAATAAGGTATTTGCGCGCGCCTTTCTCTTCATAGTCGAAGTCGTCTCTATAGAAATAGAGCATCATATCAGGTGCATCTTTTAACAACACCAGACGCGGTTGAATCAGCGGGACTATTCGTTTGAGATACTCAAGATCAGAAGGTGTTGGCGGATCACCGATATACCCCGCCTCTTTAAGGAATGGGATCAGTCGACCCGCCAGATCGTCCACGCTCAGTAACCGTACGTGTTCACCTTGGAGATCGTTCAACCGAGCCAAGTCGAAAACTGCTGCACTGGTAGAGATTCCCTCCAACGTAAACTGCTGTATGAGCTCCTCACGGGTGTAAATCTTCTTATCCTCACCGCTCGACCATCCCATAGTGGCAAGAAAGTTGAGCATGGCTTCTGGCAAGTAGCCGTCTTCGATATAGCTAACAAATCTGGTCTGGGTATCACTGCGTTTGGAAAGCTTTCTGCGCCGTTCGTCTAGAATCAGCGGCACCGACACCCAAATAGGAGCTTTCCACCCAAAGGCTTCGTACAACTGCACGTGCTTCGGCGTTGAAGAGATAAACTCCTCTCCTCTGATCACGTGTGTTATCTGCATCAGATGGTCATCAACAACATTTGCAAAGTTGTACGTCGGATATCCGTCCGACTTTATGATAACAAAGTCGTCCTGCAGAGAATTGTCAAACACGAGGTGGCCACGCACTACGTCATCGAACTCCGTGGTACCCTCAATATTCATAGCAAACCTAATAACCGGTTCCGGATTCTCACGCTCGAGTCGTGCCCGTTCGTCTAAACCCAGCTCTCTGCACCGGCGGTCGTAACCGAGCGGCAACTTGTTGGACTCTTGATACTTGCGGAGTTCTTCTAATCGTTCCTTGGTGCAGTAACAGCGGTAGGCACGTCCTCTTTCAATTAACTCTTCAGCGTACTTCTTGTAGATGTCAAGTCGTTGAGACTGGAAATAAGGACCGTAGTCTCCGCCAACCTCTGGCCCTTCATCCCAATCCATTCCCATCCATCGAAGGCTCAGCATAATCTCTTCCAGAGATCCTTCGGTGCAGCGTTCTCTGTCAGTATCTTCTATACGCAATATGAACGTACCGTCATTATGACGGCAATACAAGTAGTTGAACACTGCCGTACGGATGTTGCCAACGTGAGGCGAACCCGTCGGGCTTGGTGCAAATCGCAACCTCGGCTTGTTCAATGTGCAACCTCTATCGATCAGATGGAATTATTTCTTGATATACTTTCGTTTTGACTTATTGAACCCTTGCGAGCGCTTCTTTTCGTCGTACTGCCAGCGCCCGGTTTTGCCTCGCATCGTGAAGTAGTGATATGAACTAAGAATGGAAGCTATCAGAAGCCTCGAACATCGTCTCACGATGTTAACCTCGTTCACTAGCTGCGGGAAGGTCATACCGCCCGGTCTGCGTTCGAGGATCTCAACCACTATGTCGTGAACGGGCATCTCCTGGCTCTCGAACCGGGCCTTGATATCTAGCAGCTCTAAGCTGCGATCAGTGTCGATACCTAGCTGAGGATCCACTTCTCCCTCGTAGCGGAATCGGAACTCGCCAGGCTTGGGCGTACGCTCGATGTAGAATACGGCACCAGATACGTCGGTAATGTCCTTGTAGAAGTCTTTCAATCCATAGATAAGTCGAGTGGAGTTGTTTACGAATACCTGTTTGCGCATGCCGTCTTGAATGAGCGTGACAGGAATAATCTCAGGTTCAACACCGAAGAACTCGGGGTTTATTTGGCAAAGCGGGAAAGTCCCTTCTACCTTGTGGTGGTACTTTAGTACACATCTTTGGGTGTCGCTATTAGGCTGATAATCCGTGCGCGCAGGATCCTCATCAGTAACATCTTGGGCAAGCGGGTTGTATATCGCAACCTTAAGATCCCCTTCAAATCCCTCTTCGTCAAGCATGAGATCATACACTTCACCCTCGGGAGTCTCGAAAGGCTCAACCGATCGAACGATGAGCGACTCTGGAATAACCTTTACCTCTTCAGGGAACGTGATTACCTTGCTCCATCTGTTATCGCCTAGGTACATGACTCGAGTGTCATCTTTTAGGGCTTCGAACAAGTTTTGGAGCGTACCTGTAAATGCCGGCTCGTCCGGGCTCACTTCCAGCACGGCCTCGAGAAGCTCCTCTGCCGATGCGGTCCCGCGTTCTAGAATGAGAGTAACTATCTCTTCCTTGTCCGTATCCGTTATCTCAACGGGGCCTTCCGCTTCTTCGTCGGGCTCGATGGGAAGCGCCGCAAGTTCTTCGGCGAGCTGTACCAGTAATTTCTTGAACGTCTTTACAGCCGAGAAGGAGTACACAATTTGATCCGACAGAACTATGACCTTGCTGTTATCCAATAGGGCTTCGTAGAACTCACCCGGATCGTAGTCTTCTCCCAAAGCCCGCCAAGCAAGGAAGCTCAACACCTTGACAGGTGTAAAACCTTCGCTGGCTTCTACTACTTGCGCTGCACTTTCGGACATATATTCTGGATTCCAGTTTACATCCCTGCAAAGATCGACGTAATGCGCAATCTGTTCTTCAGACAAGAAGTTGTCGAAAATGACGTCCTCTTCGTTATCCGAAGTCGGAATCGTCAACCACCTAGTCAGCCCATAGCGATCACTGGGCAATCGGAAGTACTTATCCATGTTTGCCAATATGCGAGGCAGGGTCTGAACATACGCCTCTGCAGGCCTTCCAAAAGTTTGCCCAAGCTCGCGAGCTATCGGCTCGATGCCAAGAGGAACACCAGCGGCCGACATTATCTCGTCGAGTATGCGTTCAAATGGCCGCCGCGAGTCCCCGTATCGCACAGCGGGCGCCCATCGACGGTCAACTGTTGCAAATCTTTCAGACTCGCTCATGACATGCTTCAGCAGACGCGGCGTAGCTTCTTTGACACTAACCGACTTGAGGATTTGCCTGAGCTTAACCGGTTGCTCAATGCCGAGCAGGTACAAATACACCTGGTCTGCGAGATATCTTTTTGCTGCTTGTCTAATAGTATCTTGATCAAGCCCAACTGTTGATGCTCTTGTCAATTCAGTCCTCCGTATTACAAGTACATTCTTTTCGGCTGTTCGACTCAGTCGCCACTGCTGGCAAAACTCCGCGCAGGTCATATTCCGACGCTGCGACTATCTCAACCTCAACGAACTCGCCAGGTTTTCTACCATTAGCGTTAACGTAGACAACACCGTCGATCTCCGGCGCGTCCCTGTAGCTGCGCCCGATGAGGCCATCTTCAACTTGCTGCTCGACTAGTACGGTTAGTTTTTTCCCAAGAAAATACCGGTTACGATCTAGCGATACCTGCTGCTGCAACTGCATCAGGATTTGACGCCGCCTTTGAGCTATTCGCTTTGGAACTCTCGGTTTCATTGTGTAGGCTGGACTACCTTCCTCAGGCGAGTACTCGAACACCCCTACTCTGTCAAATTGTATTCGGCCAACAAACTCGAGAAGATTTCGAAATGCGTCCTCAGTTTCACCCGGGAATCCGGTTATGAATGATGTCCGGAGCGCTATATCAGGACACCATTCTCTCAGCTTGTCGATCAAACGCAGATACTCTGCGCGACTGCCGCACCTGTTCATCGCACGCAAGATACGGTCGTCGGCGTGTTGAAAAGGCACATCTATGTATTTGACTACCTTCTCGTTCTGCGCAACAAACGCGATTAGTTCTCTTGATATCTTCGTGGGGTAGCAGTACATCAACCTTATCCACTGCAGCGACTCAATCTTGCTAAGCGCTTCCAGCAGATCAAGCAGCGTTGTTCGGCAATCCAGGTCTGCACCATATTGCGTGACATCCTGGCCTACGAGGATGAGCTCCTTGACTCCTTCGTCTGCAAGCCGCTTAGCCTCGTCCAGAATCAGATTCGGAGGCCTGCTTACGTAGGACCCTCGAATCTCAGGTATCACACAATAGGAACAGCGGTTGTCACAGCCGTCGGATATCTTGATGTAAGCAGTCCACGGCGGCGTACAGCGCAGGCGCTGAGAATGCTCCATCCATGTACACCCACGCCTAAGTCCCGTGCAGATTCGTTTTCCCTTTAGAACGTGTTCGATTGCATCAGAAATGATCCCGGCGTGATAGATGCCCACAACGCCATCAATTGCCGGTTCAGCTTCGGCAAGTTCAGCTCCGTACCTCTGCGCAAGACAGCCGGTGACTATGATGCCACGACACCGCCCTTGCTCCTTTTGAGCAAGTGCGCTCTCGATGACTCCGACTGATTCTTCCCTGGCACTTTCGATGAACGCACAGGTGTTGATAAGGATAACGTCTGCGTCTAAGGGATCGTCTACCAATTTGTGGCCAGAGGTAACGATTTCACCGCAAGCTCCTTCTGCGTCCACGAGGTTCTTCGGGCAACCTAAACTTATCACGCACACTGTTGCCACTAGTATATCTATTCCTCCTGCTGGTCCGCGTCGTCGGCACCCTCATGTGCCGCCGCGGAAGAACTGTCGTCCTTGAGATCGCCTTCACAAGCTCGCGTGCGCAGACCCGAACGACCCCCGAAGATTGTGTCCAATTCTTCCTTGGTAACAAGAACCTGCCGGCCCTTAGTGCCCGCGCCATCCAGCGGGCCCACGATCCCCTGCTGCTCCATAAAGTCCACTATCCTAGCGGCACGAGTATAACCAATTTTGAACTTGCGTTGCAGCATAGAAGTTGAACAATAACCGGTAGTCACTACGTACCGAACGGAAGGTTCGTAGTATTCGTCTGCCAAAACATCCTCGTCGCCGCCGGGCCCGCCACCTTCGCCGACCATCATTGGCTGAATGAAGTAAGTAGGCTTCCGCTGTGACTTCAGGAAATCCACCAACGCTGAGATTTCCTTCTCAGAGATATAACAGCCCTGTAAGCGGGTAGGTTTCGAGGCATCTATCGGCAGGAACAGCATATCCCCGCGACCGACTAGTCTCTCGGCACCCTTGTGATCTAGTATCGTTTTGCTGTCGTGCCACGACGATACTGCGAAAGCTATCCGGGACGAGATATTCGCCTTTATAACACCGGTTATAACGTCCACGGACGGCCTTTGGGTGGCGATAACCAGGTGAATACCGGTGGCTCTAGCAAGCTGGGCAAGCCTTGTTATAGACCCCTCAACCTCAGCAGCCGCCTGCATCATTAAATCGCATAACTCGTCCACCACAACCACGATGTAGGGCAGATGCTCGCTTTCAGGAATCTTCTCATTGTAACCGTCGATATTTCGAGCGCCGGTCCGAGCGAACAGGTCGTAGCGCCTTTCCATTTCTTGAACAGCAGCTCGCAAGATGCCCGCAGCCTGCTTTACGTTCTTGACAACTGGACACGCCAAGTGCGGGATGCCATCAAACAAGCTGAGCTCGACCCGCTTTGGGTCAATCATTATGAACTTAAGCTCGTCAGGAGTAGCCCGGAAAAGTAAGCTGGCAATCAAGCTGTTCAAACACACACTCTTGCCCGCATTTGTCGCTCCCCCGATCAGGAGATGCGGCATTTTCGCAAGGTCCGCAACAACTGGTCTCCCTGCGACATCCTTACCAAGCGCGAATGTGAGTTTGGAAGTCGCTTCTCGAAAGGCTCTACTTTCTACGACTTCTTTGAGAACTACGATCCCGCGTTTCTTATTTGGTACCTCAACCCCTATGGCAGACTTGCCGGGAATAGGCGCTTCTACCCGGACATCTATGGCAGCCAGCTGCATTGCCAGGTTGTCAGCAAGCCCAACGATCTTATTCACTCTTATACCCGGCGCGAGACGTATTTCGTACCTAGCCACCGTAGGCCCATGAGCAATCTCAACCACAGTAGCGTCTACTTTGAACTCGCGCAGTGTCCGTTCGATTATTTCTATGTTTTCCCGGAGCTCACTTTCAACTCGCTGCGGCGGCGGAGGCGGATCGGCAAGCAGCGATATCGGCGGAAGTTGGAACTCACCGGGCTCCTCAGACTCCGCTTGTGGTTCCTTATCCGCGCGATCCAGTTCTAACTGGAGTGGTTCACCGGACACTGGAACTGGTTCCAGACGACTAGGTAGCTCAGTTGGGCGCTCCTCAGCTTCTTTATGCGGAACAAGCTTGCGCCGCAGGAGTTCACGAACACTTAGCCTCTGACGCTGTGGTTCGACGACTGCTCCCACAGGTTTTGAAACGATCGACTTCCCAGACTGGCTCCGACAAGTCGATACTGCTCGCCGCTGCGCGGCTGCTTCCCGCGATTCTCTATAGAGCGACCGCACGTGTTCGAATACCACCGCCAAAGGCTTGTCGACAATTATCAGCAGCGCAACTGCGGCAACGCCGACGAGAACGATGTAGGCAGGAGTGAAACCGAAAGGTCTGCTCAGAGCATACGCTAGAGCATTGCCAATGTGACCACCGCCAACCTTCTGTGCCGGTATCCCCATCGGCAAAGCATCAAGAGAAGCCCACGTAATAACAACGAAGAACAGGATAGAACTTCCCACGGCAATATTGCGTGGGATAATCTCCAATGGACCGATAATCGCGACAACCCCCAGCAGCCCCAGAAGTCCGGGAATAAGGTACGCACCAATCCCAAAGAGGCTCTTGAGCACACCGGCGATATACGGCCCCACCATACCACTCGCCTGAGCATTGGCAAGAGCGTAATACATCACGAGGCATGCGACAATAGCTGCAATGCCGAATATGTCGGTAATCAAGACGGGGCTAATTCTCTCTCGCTTGCGCGCTGGCCGTCTGCGCCGCGCCGTCCGTGGCTTCTTACCCACGCTATGAGCCTCGCAGTGACTTACTCTCAGGACACCGCCATTATACTCAATAGCACCCTCTTGGTCAAACAGACCGCAGACGAATCCCTCTTGGCGCAAGTCATCAACGCCACGCAGAACCAGATTCAGCTAGAATATCGCTGACTCTTATGCTCGGCACCAGGCAACCGTCATCACGCACACCTTAGTCATCCGGCCACGTGCATTTGAACCTGCAGTGTTTGTGCTTGTATATGTTACGGTGTTATAATCCACTTGTTATGGCCCACAACAAACACCGTTACACAAACACGCGCAAATTCGATGTACGCATTGAAGGGGTCGCCCCCGCTAGCTTGATTAGAGAAGACTTCGCCGCCTTTGACGCCCGTGTCACGCTGCGATGCAGCCACGACGTGGAACAACTGGTGTTAATGCAGTCTATCGAAGGTCACGCACACGAAGGACACGGATTGTTCTACGGCAGAAAGTTTCCCAACACGACCGTAGATGATATTGCCAAGGCTCTCAGGTTTGACCCGGAAGTCGTAAAGGCTGATAGGCAAGAGCTTATAGATGAGATATTCGATTTTGCAAAACGTGCTATAGCCGGTGATAGACCACGGACCGCGTGCAATTCCGATGGCCAGCCTCTGCTGAGATGCGGCACGTTGCGCCACTTGGAAGTCGAGCCCTTGGGTATTTTACGAGGTCTGTATCTCGGAGGTATGCGCGACAGTGTAGAGGTAAGAAAGCTTGCAAATGAGCGGTACGGTATCGATATGGGCTATGGGAAGTGTCGGCTGGTCGACCAGAGAGTTATGCGAGATTTGGGTCTTGACGGCTACGTTCTGGCAAAACAAGGCCACGAGCACGAGCTGGACGAGTTTGAACGTGCTGGCCTTTTCGCCGACGAGGGCGATGAAAACGTTCAATATATGTATGTGCGTTACAAAGAGGGACCCGGCGCATCCGACGATGCTGCTGTAGTTGCTGCGGGAAAGCTGTGGGGACTATCCGCAGCTGTCGGATGCTGGCTGGCAGATGCAATCGATACGCTGGAAAAGTATGTGCCAGTTTACTCCGACCAGGATTTCGACCTGAGCACTTACATCGAGGCAAGCTGCACAGACCTAGGAGTGAACAGGAATGATGCGGTCGACCTAGCCTATATGTGCGCAATTCCCGTGGGAATGGAAGAGTCGCTCCCCGACTCGTCCCTGCGGGACTTTTTGGAAATCGATCGCAAACACGACCAGTGTGCTCTTGAAAGCCACCTTGCGCACCTGATGTCGCTTCCATATGCGCGGATGGACCTGGACCACGGTCAATGCACGAACGTTGAGTTCTACGAATACATAGACGCTAAACTGTCAGACTTCCGAAAAATCGAGTGATTAACTGCCGCCCCCAGAATGAGCCTGACTATCCGTTCTGGTAAACTGGTTCGAAACGAGTTCAGACAGGAGGCACTACCCATGAGCCCCTAATAGCCACCACATCTTGTTTGACAACAAGCCTTTGAAGGACATCACATGCAGTAGGCTCTGTACTGCTAGCTCAGAGATCTTGTTTGACAACAAGCCTTTGAAGGACTATACTATCGGTTGAAAGGGAACTGAAGGGATTGCGGCGAGAGGTCAACCGATCTCTTCCCTCAGTCTCTTCCGTTCCCTGTTTCGGTGTTTCTATATGTTCGAGAGTTTAACCGAAAAACTGCAGAGCATTTTCGGCCGTTTAAGAAGCCGAGGCGTGCTGACGGAGGAAGACGTTAATGACGCCCTCCGAGAGGTTCGACGCGCACTTCTCGAGGCTGACGTCAATTACAAGGTGGTCAAGGACTTCGTCCAGACCATTAAAGACCGCGCCGTTGGTGAGAATATACTGAAGGGCTTGAACCCTGTTCAGCAGGTAATCAAGATCGTTAAAGAAGAGATGATTAAACTGCTGGGCAGCGAGAATACCAGACTTAAGGTCGCAAACAAACCGCCGACGGTCGTAATGGTGGTCGGTCTACACGGTTCTGGTAAGACTACCAACATTGCCAAGTTAGCGAATTTGCTTAAGAAACAGGGGAGGCGACCACTTCTTGTAGCGGGAGATGTATATCGTCCAGCTGCTATAAAGCAGCTTAAAACACTTGGCGAACAGATCGGCGTGGACGTCTTTGATATAGGAGAAAGGCAAGATGTTGTTGCCGTAGCCAAGGCAGCATTGGCATATGCCAAGTCGAATGGCCACGACTATGTCTTGATCGATGTTGCGGGACGTCTGCATATAGACCAGGAAATGATGGGTGAGCTGAAAAAGCTGAGGTCGTCTATAGATGTTACAGAGGTACTCCTGGTCGTTGACGCTATGACCGGTCAAGACGCAGTCAACGTCGCCAAAGAATTCGACGAGTCCCTTGGCATCGATGGGGTCATCTTGACCAAACTCGACAGCGATGCTCGCGGCGGCGCGGCGCTGTCGGTTAGGGCAGTAACAGGTAAGCCAATCAAGTTCGTGGGCACATCCGAAAAGATGGATGGGCTGGAGCCGTTTTATCCTGACCGAATGGCATCCCGCATAATTGGCATGGGAGATGTTCTGGGATTCATCGAGAAGGCTGAGGAAGCGTTCACCAAAGAACAGGCCCTTGAGATGGAGCGCAAGCTGCGAGAGAATACTTTTGATTTGAACGACTATCTTGCACAAGTGCAGCAAATGCGAAGGATGGGTCCCTTGGAAGAGATACTGTCAATGATACCGGGATTTAAGTCTTTGCGGCAATTGAAGAACATAGAAGTTGACGAAAAAGAGATAGACCACCAGGTGGCGATAATCCAGTCGATGACACCTGAGGAACGGCGCGATCCCTCAATTCTAAACGCCAGCCGCAGACGTCGCATAGCAGCCGGCAGCGGCACAAGTGTGCAGGAAGTTAACCGTTTGATAAACCAATTCAACGATATGAAGCGTATGATGAAGGCAATTACTGGGGCGGAGCGCTCAGGAAAGCGTCGAGGAGCGAGCGGTTTTCAGTTTCCTTTTATGCAATAGAATCTTGGTGAAGTCTAAAAAAACCAATTGGTGATTATGGAGGCTGAAGCGTGGTAAAGATTAGGCTAAGACGAATGGGGGCAAGAAAACGACCGTTCTACCGAGTGGTGGTAGCTGACAGTCGCTCTCCGCGAGACGGTCGGTTCATTGAGGCAATCGGGACATACGATCCAACGGTGGATCCCCCTGCTGTCAAAATCAATATAGAACGTGCGGAGTACTGGTTGAAGAACGGGGCTCAACCCACGGATATTGCCAGAGCTCTGCTAAAGAAAGCAGGACTCCTCGGTGGCACCGGTGGAGAGCAGCCTGAAGCTCCTGAAGAGCCAAAGAAGAAAGCTTCTCGTCGCAAGAAAAGCGAAAGTGAGCCGGCTCCCGCAACTGATGGCCAAGCTGTCGCAGAGGCAGGTGGCGACTACGCGGCTGCTAAAGAGCCTGCTGGCTGAGGAACTGCATCAGGCACCCAACTCGAACGTATACAGGCTAAACAGGCAGCACATAATAGAGGTAGGTTGCCGTGAAGGAACTCATAGAAATACTGGTGAGGGCATTGGTTGACAATCCGGACGCCGTGATTGTCGACGAAGTCAAGGAGGACGGCTCAGTAACGTATCAAGTTACGGTTGCGCCCGACGACGTCGGCAAGGTAATCGGCAAGGATGGACGTGTAGCTAACGCTCTGCGCACGGTTGCAAAGGCTGCGGCGCTCAAGGAGCATAAAAGCGTATACGTTAAGATAATGCCGTAGGCTCAATGGGGATCACAATAAAGCGGGCCATCAGGATTAAGGTTGTCGTAACCGAAGAGTTCAAGCGCCAAAGATGTGCAGAGATCAAACAAGCACTTGCTAAGCTTGACGAAGCCTCGAGGCGCGTTAAGTTTGAGATGGAAAGTGTGAAGCGGCGTTCTGACACAAACCAGTCCAATGCGGACCGCTTCGCGGAACGACTGAAACAAGTAGAGCGTAGGAATGAAAGGACGCGAGCCGCGCTTGCTAAGGAACTGGAGCTTGTTGAATCGTTGGAGCTCGGTTCCGAATACGATCGCGGGATTGTTGAAGGTTTAGTCGAAGTCAGTGTCGGTGATGACTTTTCGAGAATTGCAGACTGTGAAATAGTCGTAAAAGACGATAGAATAGTCGAAATAAGAGAAGGGCAATGCCCGCAACCGGACGCGAGATCGTAACAGGAAGGATTGTGGGACCTTTCGGCATACGTGGTGAGGTTAAGGTAGTTCCTACCACGGACTTCCCGGATCGTTTTGCAGCTGGCGCAGAGGTCACCCTGAGTCTCGCAGAAGGCCGCAAGACCTTTCGTATACAGAGGAGCCGGTTCCACAGAACCGGATTTTTGCTGAAATTCGAAGGAGTCGAGACTCGAAACGACGCTGAGCGCCTGAGGAATGTGAACATTGTCATTGACGAAGCTGAGCTGCGCGAGCTAGGTCCCGACCAGTTCTACATATTTGAAATAGTCGGTCTGAGAGTTGTTACTGAGGACGGCCGAGAACAGGGTATCGTAACCGAAGTGCTCCAGGGAGGAGCTAACGACGTATACGTTACGTCGACGGGATTGTGCATTCCCGCACTGAAGACAGTGATAGTCCGAGTGGACCTAGAAAGACGCCTAATGACCATTAGACCTATGCCTGGAATGCTGCCAGAGTAGGTTAAGAGAGGTTTCTGTCGGTAGCGAACCGAGAACCACGCCGCCATAGGCCTTGAAATGCGCATAGACATACTGACTACCTTTCCGCAAATAATTGAAGCTGTTTGCAGTGAAAGCATTCTTGGCAAGGCGCGAGAGAAAGGAATCATAGAGATCCGTGCTGTAAATCTGCGGGATTACGCGACAGACAAACATAAGTCTACGGATGATGAGCCATACGGCGGCGGTCCAGGCATGGTTATGAAATGCGAGCCGGTATTCAGAGCCGTCGAAGCGCTGACAGCAACATCAATGCCAACTAGACCGCGCGTCATATTGATGACGCCGCAGGGGAAATTGCTGAATTACAAAATGGCTGAAGAGCTGGCAAGCCAGCATTATCTTATTGTGATATGCGGTCGCTACGAAGGAGTCGACGAACGCATTCGCGAGCACTTGGTTACGGACGAGATATCAATCGGTGACTACATATTGAGCGGCGGCGAATTACCTGCGCTGGTGCTAGTGGAAAGCGTAGTTCGCTTAGTTCCTGGTGTGTTGGGAGACGAAACATCCGCCAAAACCGAATCGTTTACAAGTGGGCTTCTCGAGTATGCGCAGTATACTCGCCCAGCCGATTTTAGGGGATACAAAGTTCCTGATGTACTCCTATCCGGCAATCATGCCGAAATAGAGCGGTGGCGCCGCAGGAATTCGCTCGAAAGAACTTTGAAGCGAAGACCGGATCTATTGGAAACAGCACCATTGACCGATGAAGACAGGGCCATTTTGTCCGAGCTCCAAGCTGAAGCGGCGGATAGTGCAAGGAATAGTTGACGTGAAGAAGCTTCGTTTGTCGATGAGCAAAAGAGTTTACTAACTAACAAGAGGTGCAGGTATGCAGCAGATAATTGACACTATCGAATCGGAACAACTTAGAATCGACACTCCTGAATTCGGACCCGGAGATACAGTGCGTGTGCACACGAGGGTCATCGAAGGTGGAAAGGAACGCATACAGGTCTTTGAAGGAACCGTCATTGGGAAGAAAGGCGGAGGCTTGCGCGAAGCATTCACCGTTCGCAAAATATCGCACGGCATTGGCGTAGAGCGCACTTTCATGCTTCATTCTCCGCGCATAGCCAAGATTGAAGTTGTGCGCAGAGGTGCAGTACGTAGGGCTAAGCTGTACTACCTGCGCGAGAAGGTAGGAAAAGCTACAAAGATAAAGGAACGCCAAGACGCCAAATGAGTATCACCGAGAGGTTAGCGAACCTCAGCATTCCAACCGTTATCGCTACAATCATAGTATTGCTGGGGCTGCGATGGGCATTGCTCAAGCAAAAACACCCCATTGCCAAATCCGCGGGAGAGATGGCAGAATCCCTGGCTGTTGCAATGGGTCTGGTGTTTCTTATCATCAGACCGTTCTTTGTCCAGGCGTTCTTCATTCCCTCCGCGTCTATGCGGCCAACGCTGCTTGAGCACGACCATATTCTGGTTAACAAACTGGTTTATAGATTCCGAGAGCCCAGACGTGGAGACGTAGTTGTGTTCAAGGCACCACTCGAGGCTACGCCAGGCGAACAGAAGGAACGTGACTTTATCAAGCGTGTAATAGGGGTCCCTGGGGATTTGGTTCGAATAACGCCCGGGTACGTCATAGTGGGTGAGACGCAGTACGACCATAGTTACTTGGAGAGCGTGCTGCGGGGATATGCCAAGCCCGGAGGGGACGGAAAAGTAAAACTGGTAGACAGCAAGGTATTGGTAGACGGCCGGGAAGTCAGTTTATCGGAAGTCGCTGCTGCGTTCGGTGAGCCCAACGCGAAAGTGAGAGTTGTTCCCGGAAAGGTATATATCAACGGGAAGCCACTGACCGAGCCATATACTGCGGAAGATCCAGATCAGCCCTACCCGATTCTCTACGGACCTAGAGCAACTGATCCGAGGTGGATTGTAACCAAAAATGGTGTGCCGCATGTTAAGATCCCTAAGGGGAAATTGCTGGTGTTGGGCGATAACAGGAATGATTCGAACGATGCTCGATACTGGGGGCTCCTCGATAGAAAGCGAGTTCTTGGCAAGGCAATGTTCATATTTTGGCCGCCCCAACGAATTAGGTGGATTCGCTGAAGGAAGGTGATCATCGACGCAAGTCACCCGGGATTTTGCCGAGAACAAGTTGCCCGTTGATCCTTGGCACTACGAAAGAGAAGCCCGCACGAGAGGTTTCATTCGAATCGCAGGTGTAGATGAAGTTGGACGAGGTCCCATTGCGGGACCTGTTTTGGCTGCGGCAGTAATTCTACCCGAGGACTTCGACTGTTCGCTCTTGCGAGACTCCAAAGTTCTGACCCCTAAGCAACGCGAATCGGTATACGAGCACATAATCAGGGAAGCTCTGGCAGTAGGTATCGGAGAAGTTGGGCCTGAGATAATAGATGACATAAATATATTGCGTGCCACGGCCAGAGCGATGCAAGAAGCATTGCAGAATCTCAGTGTTCCTTGCGATTTTGTGCTTGTGGATGGTTTGCCAGTAAACAGTCTGCCAGTGCCGTCCAGGGCTATTGTGAAGGGTGATTCAATAAGTGCTTCGATAATGGCGGCATCGGTTGTTGCCAAAGTGACGCGAGACAGGATTATGCTAGAACTCGATCGCGAGTATCCACAGTACGGATTCCGACAGCACAAAGGCTATGCCACACGGACGCACTTGGAAGCAATAGACATATGGGGAGTGTGTGAGTATCATCGTAAGTCATTCGCACCCGTCCGAGAAAGGGTCTCAATATGTCGACTTCCAGGTCTAGAATAGGTCGAAGTGCTGAAATCGCGGCAGCGGCTGAGCTTGGCAAGCGTGGATATCGTATACTTACTTCGAATTACCGGCGGCGGATGGGAGAAATTGATTTCGTCGCAGAGGAGAACGGTCAGATAGTATTTGTTGAGGTCAGGTGCAAGCGAACAGAAGCGTTCGGTACACCTGCTGAATCGATTACCCCTGCTAAACAAGCTCGACTAGCAGCCACGGCTCAGTGTTATCTGGATGAGCATGAGATCAAAGGCGTTGAATGCAGATTCGATGTGGTAGAAGTAGCGTCTAGCAGCGATGGAAAGCTACTTGTTAAAGGCATAATCCGCAGCGCTTTCTCCGTTTGAACCCAACCCATAAATGCTCCAAATAAGCTAGCCAACTACTTCAAGGTGGTATAGCGGACCCGTATTATTGCCTGTTCTTGCACTTTGACCAGTCATATTAGACAACCAATGTGAAACTGTTAGCCTGGCATGGAAAAACCTCTATGGGAACTCCAACGGAACCCCACTGCGTGTTTTTTATAGATCACGAAGGAGGTAGACGCAGGCAATGACAAGATTCACACCCAAGAAGCGCAATCGAGGCTTCACGTTGATCGAGATCATGATCGTGGTCTTGATCATATCAGTTCTGTTGGCCATCGCGATTCCTAACTTTATGAGAGCTAGGGAAACGTCGCGGGCGAAAAGCTGCTGCTCGAATTTGCGGCAGATAGAGACAGCAAAAGAGCAGTGGGCTATGGACAACAAGGCATCAGACGGTGACACCGTGACAATGGCTGAACTAACGCCCGACTACATTAAGCAGGAACCGAGCTGTCCGTCCGGCGGAACTTACACGGTAAATCCGATAGGCACCAATGCAGAGTGCAGCATCGGTGGAACGCCGGGAGAATACAACTACCACGGTCTAGAGCAGCCATAGGTTGATGTGACGAAGATCTTTCTGACATTTGGTTAGTCTGCTGCCCGGCGAATGCCGGGTTTTTCTTTGTCAGAAAAACTTTGCCTGTTCTGAACACCAATAGAGACAGAACTTACGGATGCAAGAAAACTCTTTCCTATATATAATACATAGTACAGTTCAGAAGGTGGTGATCAGAGTTCGTGAAGATTCGGATCAACAACAGCAGAAAGCAAGCCCAATGAGCATCTAAAAGGAACGTTTTATTGACCTTGATCAAGTCGGGTTGGTATACTTAAGTGACTATCCAGAGTTAAGAAACACTAGAGCTGTCTTCGGTCGCAGCCCGCTGGACAAGGCAAATTGAGCTTCCTACACGCTTTACAAAGGGAGGTTGGTAGTGGTGGGTGGGTTACTTTGTTGTCCACCATAGCAGATATCCTCCTTGTCGCGGCGGTTATCTACTGGCTAATCATGCTCTCCAAGAGAACCCGAGCTTGGAAGATCGTGTGGGGCCTTGCAATTTTTCTGCTCTTGGTCTTCCTCACTGATCGACTTGGGTTGCGCACTCTCAATTACCTTCTGAGATCTTTTTTGCCTTTAGGACCAGTAGCGATTGTTATTCTTTTCTATCCGGAGCTCAGGCATGCACTCGAGAACATGGGCAAGTTCGCCGGCTGGGGTACCAGGTTTGCACTTCTAGAAAAGGAGGACGCAGCACCCATAGTTCCAGTGATAGTGAGAGCAGCTTGCGAGATGTCAAGGCGACAGATCGGCGCGTTGATCGTGATAGAGCGCGAAGATGCTCTCGAAGACATTGCATCAACAGGAACAAAACTCGATGCGGCTGCGACCGAAGAGCTTATACTGTCGATCTTCAATCCGGGAGCACCGCTGCACGACGGCGCTGTATTGATCAGGGGCAATAGGATTGTTGCTGCCGGGTGCATACTGCCTTTGTCTGAAACCACCCATCTGGGGACGATGATTCATACCCGTCACAAAGCAGCGTTGGGTGTCGCCGAAGAAAGTGACGCAGCAGTAGTAGTAGTCTCCGAAGAGACTGGAACGATCTCGTTGGCAGTAGAAGGCAAACTACACAGAGGGCTAAACGAGCATTCGCTAACAGATGCTCTCACCCAGCTTCTCGCAACTCCGGAAAAGCGTTACCGCGCGACGTGGCTCGCCAGTACGCTCGACAGTACTCTTCGTAAGGCCAAGCTCAGGCACAGATGATTCGGCACAATCTCATTTACAAGATTCTCGCTCTCGTTATAGCTGTATTTCTGTGGGCTTACGTAAACGCAGAGCGCAACCCGCAGACCGTCAAGGTAGTCAGCGTTCCGCTCCAGATTCGCAATCTTGCCTCCGGATATACTGCTGAACCATCCGCTTCGGAAGTAAGCGTGACGGTCACAGGTCCGAAACTGGCAGTGGACTCGGTGCGGTCCTCGGATGTGAGTGCGTGGATAGATCTTTCTCGGCTGCGCTTAGTGCGAGGTACAGTAGTCAGTCGAGCAAAGGTATCAGTACGAGTTATTGGTGCCAGCGACAGTAATTTGACAGTTGCAGCAAGACCCAGTGTAGTCAATGTTCGGGTTGAGGCGATACAATCCAAACGCCTGCCTGTTGAGCTGCGCCTGATGACGGCGCCCCCTCTGGGATATACCTTTGCAGAGCCGGTTCTGCGCCCTGCGTTCGTCGGTGTATCGGGCAAAGCAAGCGACGTCGCCCGCGTAAGACACGTTATCCTTCCGCTGTTTTACAACACGTTGGGTAAACCCATCGACGACGACTTTGAAGTGACTCCGGTGGATGCAAACGGAAACAGGGTGGACGACGTAACTCTTGATACTAAGACAGTACACCTGAAAATAAACGTCGTTGAGGTGCCGGCTACAAAGACAGTAATTGTAAGTGAGAACATAGTCGGTCGACCGAAATATCCGGCAAAGGTTGTGAGAGTTTCCGTAGCTCCACCCTCCGTGACAATAGAAGGTAAGCCGAAGATTCTTATTGGCATCAGTACTATCGAAACCGAAGAGATATCAATAGAAGGTGCCACAACTAGCGTGACGAAGCAAGTTTCACTGCGTGTGCCTCCTGGCATCCGCGTACTCGGACCATCTAGGGTCCACGTGACAATAACCATTGAACAGGGGGAATGAGTGAATAGAAAGCTTTTTGGGACAGACGGGGTTCGTGGTTTAGCTAACGCAGAGCTTTCGCCGCTTCTTGCACTGAAGCTCGGCACTACAGCGGCGCACGTTCTCGTGGCCAGAAACTCGCACGTTTCATTCAACCAACCCGCCGATGAGGGTCTCAGACGCACTCGAAATCGTCCAACTGTATTGGTGGGACGAGACCCGCGAATCTCAGGTGATATCCTTGAGAGCGCACTGATATCGGGAATATGCTCTCAGGGAGTAGATGCTCTGCTAGTGGGAGTTATTCCGACTCCCGGTGTAGCGTACCTGACCATCCGGACCGGATGCGCAATAGGCACTGTGATTTCAGCCTCGCATAATCCTGTTGAGGACAACGGAATTAAGTTCTTCGGTCCCGACGGGTACAAGCTTGATGACTCTGTTGAAGCTCAAATTGAGCGGGAAATAGAGGGTTTCGATTCCTTTACCAGACCAATAGGTAAGGATGTGGGCAACATCTTTCGCAAACACGAGCTGATATGGGACTACGCCTACCACGTTAAGAAAACTGTACGGGCGCCGCTGGACGGGATGAATATTGTTATCGACTGTGCTAACGGGGCCGCAAGTGAGCTTGCTCCGCGTGTATTCCATGAACTAGGCGCAAAAGCTACTTACGTCAACTGCACCCCAACAGGTATCAACATAAACGAATCCTGCGGGTCGCTGCACCCACAGCAAATGGCAACACTCGTCAAGCAGACGGGAGCCGATGCCGGCTTATCATTCGACGGAGATGCAGACCGCGTTATCATGGCTGATGAGCGAGGGCAAATAGTTGACGGAGATCGGCTGATGGCTATCTATGCTCTCCATAGAGCTAAGACAAGCGGCCTACCATTTAACACAGTAGTGGCAACAGTTATGAGCAACATTGGGTTGGAGCTCGCGCTGGCAAAGGAAAATATTCAGCTGGTTAGGACTCCAGTGGGTGACCGGTACGTCTCCGACAAAATGCGATCCATCGGAGCGGTGGTGGGAGGAGAAAAGTCAGGTCATATCATCCTCTCAGATTTCACTACCACAGGCGACGGCATGATAACTGCACTCCAAATACTGCAAATAATGGTCACTACAGGCAAGCGGCTCTCTGAACTCGCCGCTCAAATGGAAGAGTTCCCGCAAGTGCTGGTCAACGTAAGGGTCCAAAACAAGGACGGTTGGAAGACGGATCCTGAGATAACTACTGCAATCAAGAATGCTGAAAAAAGACTTTCTGGCAAAGGTCGTGTGGTAGTCAGACCGTCTGGCACGGAAAAAGTTATCAGGATAATGGTCGAAGGACCAAACGAAACTGAACTGAAGTCTATTGCAGCGGACCTGAGCGAGCTAGTTGCGAGAAGACTGGGGCATACTTAGTCACAAGCCCCCCGATGTGAACAGATTGGGTATGGGTGCACTGTGTATAGTCTTGGTATGTGCAACGCAAATCTTGGCAGGCGAGTACCCCGACTTGATCGAAACCCGCATTGTAGCTAAGAGCAGCGACAAGGAATACTTCGTGTTTCCATCTGTTTGTAAGCTCTACAGCGGCGAGCTGGTTTGTGTTTTTTACCTGGGCACGGGGAATGTGTCTCCGGACGGCCATATCGCGGCAGTCCGGTCTTCCGATGAAGGTCGGAGTTGGAGCCTGCCGGAGATCATTATCGATACCCCGCTCGACGACCGCGATCCTTCCATTATGCAAACAAAGACGGGCCGTGTCATAGTCACGTTCTTCGTTTATGATGGCAACAAAGATTCCCGCGAAGCGCGAACATCTCCCCGCGTTCACTGGGCATATTCCGACGACAACGCAAGAACATTCTGCAAGCCTTTACCACTCGAGATAGATTGGCTGTGGACCGCAACATCGGATGAAGTTTTGGAGCTGCCTGATGGAACACTCGTAATGCCCATTTACGGAAGAAAACGAGGAGACATCGGGGACCGAGCTGCGGTCGTCTTCAGCAAAGACAACGGGCAGACTTGGGGGAACGAAGCAACGATAGCTTATGACTCGTCGGGCAGGGTCGATTTTCAGGAGCCGGCACTGGTTAGATTGCCGAGTGGAAAGATCATATGTAGCCTGCGGACGACAAACGCCGGCTTTCACGCATACCAATGCGAGTCCACCGACGGAGGAATAACCTGGTCTGATCCTCGAGATACCTTCTTACACGGCCACGCTGCTGGCCTTCTTTACCACTCAAGTGGGCTGGTATTCCAAGCGTATAGGAGCTGGTCGGAAAAGTGGAAGGTCAGAGGAGTAGCGGGGATTTTCGCTCATCCCGACAAACCCTGGGACCCCACTCGCGAGTTTGACATAACTGTGGTCAGAGGCGATGTAGGCTATCCTAGCTCAGTTGAGCTGTTGGACGGAAGTATCTTCTGTGTTTACTACTGCCGAGAAAGGCGTACGATAGAAGCGGCAGTTATCAGCAAGAGCGCAATTCAGGTCTTGGCACAGCACTGAGCAAACCGCTGCCGCGACCCCGGTCGGTTGTAATCGGCCCATATTGATTTCTCGAGTCTTTCGTATTGGTGCTTGAGTGCCGTGCTCTGCAAATTTAGACATCCGCGTCACCACCCGCGCGCAATCTAGATACGAAATGGGGCGGAGCTGGATAAGTTGCCCCGCCCCAACCGGCACGCTTAGAGCGTACCGGATCAGTGCTGCATCACGGCCTATACGTTACCAAGTCTGCCCAAGTCCTCGGAACCAACAGCCGAACCGGTTCTGGATACGTGGGCCAACCAAAGGGACTGGGTATAGCCCGCAGAATACCTGTGACCGACAAGTAATCTCCTACATTCGGCAATCTTCCTGCTCCAACCCAGCATGCAATCCCGGTGTTGAGGGAGCCATCAGCTTTGAGGAACCCTTCTATCAAGTTCGAGCCGTCGTCTATCCAGAACATATTCCCGGCTGGTATAGGCGGCACGAACGGCGGCAGAGGGAACGGGCGCCATGGGAATAACCCCTCGTGATAAGTAACCTTTCCCCACGTGGTTATGAGCATTCCCACGTTGTTCAGACCTACCGATTTCTTGGTAAAGAGCGGACCAGCAATATCGAAAACGGCAGGTTGACTGCCGAAGTCACCGCCGCCTGTATACTTGTTGTTCATACCCACAGCAAACCTAGCCGAGCCAGGGGGCGGCGCCACACCAGGCGTCACCACGATCTCATGAGGAACCACTACAAGCTCGGATCGATTGATGAGCTGGCACATACCGAGAACCGACACGCGATCCCAGACCGATGCGAAAGGAACTGGGATCACATTGGTCAAGATGCCTATTCCAGCTGTTCGATCCGGCTCCTCAATGTAGATAAGGCTCATATTCGTCTGGAAGTTGGCGGTACATATCTTACCTTCCAACAAAAACTGGGTCCCAATAGGCAACAGCTTGGCCTGGCCAATAGTAATGGGTTTTGATCCGATAATTTTCTTGGCACTGGTTAGAGGACTCGGACTGATCACTACGTTCACCGGCGTACCACTCGATTGCCCTACCCCGCTGGCCCCTATCAAATCGAACCAGTACGTGCTGCCGACAGAACCACCAGCCATTGAGTAGGAAATCACAATCGGCAGTACTCCGTTTGCTGGAACGACTGGTGCCGGAGCAAATGCAATTGTGACTGTCCCATTGTCGACGGGATAGGTTCCGCTGCCCAACAGGATGTCTCCCGGAGAAACGGCGCCGTTGTTATCGTTGTCAGCCCAGACTTTTACTGCTGCAATATCGGTTGCGTCATTGCCGGTACCATACGCCTGGAGGGTGACATCAGTCCACAGAATATTTTCAACAGCGTCCGCAGCACCCAGGACGCTTATCATCTCGTTATCAGGATCGGGGTGACCTCGCCACCAGAAGTGGTCGTATAAACTGTGGTTATACTTGACAGTAAGCGTGCCTACTTGCTGCTGTGCTTTGCCTGTTATGGCGAAGGCTAAATCGATTGACTGACCCTGCAGCTCGTGTCTAGGAGGATACCTGAGCTCCTGCCACGGACCAGGATATGGCTCGGTTCCCTGGCCCCACACGGCGTCATCGTTCCAGTGCCGCATAGAGGTCTTCCAACCTATTTTTGCATCTGCGTTGAGCGGTTCAGCTTGCACGTTGAACCAGTAGACCACAGGCTGATCGGGAGTACCTCTTTGTATGAATGGCTTTTCGTTAATCTGGAAATCGTAGCGGACGCAGTTGTGGTCGCCCGGGAACTCATATCCCTGAGGAGGATTCATCCAACCCTCTATCATATCCACTCCGGCCCACTGCCATGTGAACTCTTTAGGACCAAACTCTCGCCACCACAGAACCTCACCGGGCATGCTGTAGTTCTGAGGACCAGCAGGTATATCCTTATGGATGGACAGTCGAAACTTTACAGCACCAGGATCAGGCAAAAACAGATCGTGATACCACGAACACCAAATATGGATATCGGTGATAGGACCAGTAACCTCACATCTGAAGTCATCAGCCAGTATGAATGGAAGCGTGCAGTTCACATCGATGCCAAGCGGGCTCAGATCTGGCTCCTGCACCCATTTGTAGCCAATGCTTACCTTGTAGTCTTCGACTTCGCCGTCCGGCGCCTGCCCAGTAAACGACAATCCCTGGACAGTGCTGAGCCTAAACCTGGCAAAGGTGTCGACGCCTGAGACTGCTGCAGCGGGAACTTGGAAAGCAAGCGCGTTGGGTCCATTTGCCATAGGCACGTCCACGGCAATCTGTTCACCTGGGTCGCTCCACTTGCCGTTGTTGTCGAAGTCGATCCAAGCGTTCAGCACTGGGTTCACGCCTGGCATCGCTGTGACGGTAACCATGCAAGTCGCCATCTGGCCGGGAATCAGCGGCGAATTGAAGACCACGCCATCCTCATCGTCTGGTCCAGCGGGTGGGTTGTTATCGTCCCCGTCCGCGCCGGCCGTCGGCTGACCGTCGCCTTCGGCATCTACCAATTGTCCCAAGCACAGTCCGGGAATAATCTTGTGGGCGGCACCGTTGTTAATTGCGAGCGTAGGATATATGGGGGCTGTTGCTCCATCCGGTGCGTCTCCCCAATCCCATTCCTCGACCACTTCAGTCGTGGTTAATTCGAATGCCAGGTCCCAACTAACATCGCTCGGATACTGGATCTCTTGGCCTTGGAGCCAAGAAGACCCGACCTTGGGCGGCCAGTCACCAATACCTGACGTATCCGCCACCTGCCAAATCCGAACAGCATCGTCGTTCCAGAAGTGCGGTCTTGTCTTCCAACCCCAAGGGAACGGAACTTCCGTCGAGTCATATATCGCCGCGATTGACAACCAGTACACATTGCGTCCACTGGGACCAGGCTCCTGATAGAACCAATGCCCAGGAGGCAAATATTGATGAAACTGGAAGCATGCCTCGTTTTCTGTTTGGTTCCTGGGATCTACGTCGTAACCTGCGAAGTTTACGGTATAATTATCGCAGAAGTGCTCCCAGACAAGCACTCCGGGATGGCTAAACGGCTCCTGCGGGGGAGCCGCCGGCACATCTGTCCAGATGCCTATATGAAATACCTTGGGCATTTGAGGCGGCGGATATGGCTGCGTCCAGTTGATAAAGGAGCCCCACCAATGGATGTCCGTGATCGGCCGCTCATCTGTGCATTTCCAGTCGTCGGCACAAATCGGCGGCAGAAGGTAAAGTGATCTTTCGTCCCATCCAAAGAACTTAGGGGGCTGAGTGGGACCAGGAACGTCCGCCGGGACAGGCGGCTGGCTCCATTTGACCGGATCAGGCGGCTTGCCGGGGATAGGAGGCGTTATGATTAGGTTGTGCCAATAGTTCCACGCTCCCGGCAGCTGTTGCCCCGGAGGCGGAACTCCTACATTGGCGACCCACCTGGCGTTTTCGTCGAATATCAAAAGCGTCGATGTGGCAAGGTTGAATCCTGGGTGATTGGCAAACCCTGTAGCCGGCGGATTAGTTGCGTTAACGCCCAAGATCATAGGGTTAATCGTAATCGTTGTAGGCACGTTCCACGGAAGAGGACCAAAAGGTCCAACATTCCAATGCCACGACCTTTGAAACCCGTTTATATCCTGAATGCCGACCGACACATTGGTGATTTGATTACCGTTAACCGGACTGAACTGCGGAGGTGTCACAGTAACAGTAATAGTTGATCCAGTAAGATCCGGATCTATCAAGTATTCGTATTTCCAAGCGCTAGCGAAGTTGTGCTCGATTTGTGGTATCATCGGAGGGTGCCAGACCATAACTAGGCCTGCGTCCTCCGGCTCTAAACCTCCACCACCACCCCCAGGCCAAACGTAAAGAATCGGATCAACAAATTGGGTTGGCGGATATGGCTCTCCCTCGACTAAGTGCAGACTCCAAGTCAACATGTAGTCAGACCACTCAAACTGATCCATAGGTTGGACGTGGCCTGTGCTAAACGCTTCTAGCCATTCGACTTGGGAGTCAACGAGAAAGTACGGGGTCGCACACAAAGGAGCAGCCAGCAACAAAAAGAACACTGCAATTACTACATGAAGCTGCGTAACTCTCCACGGCAACATCGCCTTGTCTCCTCTCTTTTTCCTAATCCGCACTACCAGGCTCACAGGTCTTTCGCGCGTCCAAATATCTTGCATGGCCGTCACTCAGAAAGACTCACCATCCTCTCGACAGGACACACGCAGTTATCCTCCTCCTTTCTTTATTGTCCTGCCAACAAACCAGCTCAATGTTGACGACGGGTTTGTGTAAACTATACAAACTGGACAGCTCGTTCACGTACTAGTTCGATATGCACGCACAGTACCCGCTAATTGCGGGTTTGTCAAGGGTTGTTTTCAATAAATTACTTAAATCATAAAAATTGGGCGCTGGCAGGGTTAGTTGTTCAGATTAAGACCCGAAGGGTGATGACCTCATAGGCTCCAATTTCACCACATACTGCATTACCGACAACTTCGGCTGGACCACGCGTCTCCTCTACGGCATTGGTAATATATGCAGCCCTAGGCTTGAGTAATGGCAACGTAAGCGCGAACGCTGTGCGTCTACCTCCGGTTTCCAGCACACGCACGATCAGCCCATTGCCGTCTTCCGCTTGTTTAACGGTGAGTAGAAGCACGTCGACAGGCTCGACATAGCAAAAGCTTGCGGACTGTGGCAGATGACCCCCAGTTTCTCCCTGCACGGTGGCACAAGTCAAAGGAAGGGAACCGGAATATCCAAACTCCGAAGCTCTAACATCGCTACCCGACGTCAGCGAGTATCGAAAGAGCAAGTCTCCGCATTGCGCAGGGGAAAAATTCGTTCGGAAGTTGTTTAGCAATACTAGGGAATAAACATGACCCTTGGTCACATCTTCCGGTTTGTGAAATGGGTGATCAAAGCCGAGCGGCATGACCCCGTGATGAGCTTGGGAAACGTAAAGGGGCCAGTGGCCGCCGAACTGCATCACCGGTGCATCCAGGCTTGTCAAAACTACGCTCGATTTCCCATCCGAAATCTCAACCCAATGCTGCACTGCATAATAATCAGTATTGGAACCGGGAAACTGATCTTTGAACGGTTCGACTTGGCACAGCGAACCCTCGTATCTGAACCGCGGACTCTCCAGCGCAAAAGGAAACGCAAAATATGTCTCCAGCAAGGGTGTGGAATCTTTCAGGAGCCTATTCGCGATATCTATTCGCTTGATATCGTTGTACAGCACAATTTCCTGGACAACCTGCGGACACCCCTTAGCAGAAGTTTTGATCACCAGGCTTTCGGAAACCGGACTGGTCCTATGGCATTCGAGGACAGCACCCGCGGAAAGGGTCACTTGGCCGGTGACCGAAGAACGAACTACAATTTGGTTCAAGAGGCGCTCACTCGTAGTGTCGACGAGTTCACGCCCCAGCTCCTTGTCGTAAATGCTGCTAATACCTCCCAACGATTCATCGACTTCTACCCGGTAGAATCGGTTTTCCAGTACTGCGCAAGCTGGAGACGGACATGCAACCTGTGGTGTTTGCTCGGCAGCAGGTTGTATTTTGTATATCCTCCATCCACAGGGCGGAACGTTTCTGGCAACGAATCGAAGCTCTAGGAGCTCTTCCGGGCAGAACTGACCGAGCGAGTAACGTTGAGACGCATAAGGCACAGGGGTGGAAGAACTACTTATTTCATACACCTCATGTGGCACGACCTTGCCTGTAGAGACGTCGATTACTTCCATTTCGGATCTGAGCAACGAATGAGGTATTTCGACCAGATGGCGCTGACGGACGGGATAGCTCGCCAAGACTGCAAATCGAGCATCTTCCTCTGCCTGATTGCGAACAGGATACATAGGTCTCGAACAAGGCTCAATGGGTTTGGCAGGAACTCTCGCAACGTCTGTTCTCTGCCAGTTGGCAGGGTTGAACACGACAACATACAAGCCGTCGTCATCTCGTTCAACAAAATCTGCTATTGCGTTAGTTGCTTTTGTCACAACGTCATAGGTTAACGCAGCTGCTCGGTACGGATACTCGCTAAGCTGAGCGACACACGCCTCTTGTCCCGGACCAACAGGATGCGCAAGTCCCCACGTGTGCTCGTCTCCAATCAGAGTACAGTAATACGCTTCTTTGAGAGACTCACCCGGATACTCACATCCACAAAGGGTGGATGCCATAGAAGCAAGTCGCTCAGCTATCAATAGCTGATCGTGAGTGGCACGGTTGAGGCTTGAGACGTACGCCGTGCTGCACGCACCTACCGGATAGTCGGTTCCTGGCAGCTCTCCGCGGTAGGTAGGGATGTGTGAACCAAGTCGCTGCTCTAGCTCCGGAAAGAAGCGAGCATTAAGTGATTGGACCAACCTCGGATAGGCCCATTTGGAGTTCCATTCGCGAGCCGTCAGTGCGAATTCAAGTCTAGGAGGGGCATTGTCACGAAAACCGCCCATGACTAGATATCTGAGAACATCGTATGGATAACCGCGCTGCTCCAACTCTTCCAAGTATGGGAAGACTTTGCTCAATCTAACATCGACATCCCCTCCAGCACCCTGTCTGCCGTACCAGAACAGCACTTTTTGCCCTGCGGGCGCCTCCCAATAAAAAGCGTGAGGGATTCCATTGGGTGCGATCGTGTCTTCGTCCCAGAACGTGTGGAAGTTCATATCGCACCATCGGAAGTAGTCAGGCAGAGCTGGAGCAAACCATTTGATACCTGCAGCAGCTAGCGCTGCGGCTAGACCCCAGCTTATTCCCGGGATGTCGTTGTGCTCCGCACACACAACAGGTATGCCGTATCTTCGTTTGAGCTCGAAAATCGGATACAGCAAACGGATCATCTGCTCTGGGCCGAGCAGTTCGGTAATCATATTTCCAAGCAGGGCGTTGACTTCGATTCTACCCTCTTCGATACGACTAATAATCTCTGAACAAACATCTGGAGGTCTGTGCTCCAAGTAATAAAGTAGAGACCAGCCCTGTTCTATCGTGTACCTAAACTTGCTTTCCTCCGGAAATTCATCAGTTTCTCTGCAGAATTGGAGCACTCTATCGTAGAACTCACAATACTCCCGAAGAACGTTGGACGGCAGATCAGTGTATCCCAAATCATGATGCGCAAACTGAATCAGATGTATCGTCCAGTGGCGTCGCGGTTTGTGTTGCACAATGAGAGGCTGATATTGACCTCCAACCAGCGACAAACGCAATTCCACAGCCTCCCTTATGTCGGGTATGAACACGCGGACTGTTGAACTTCCGGAATCTACTAGAAATGGCTGAGTATGGAACTTTCCGCCGCCCCACTCTACAGCGAGACGAGCTTCGAAAGGAGGACCCGGGTTTCTCATGGCGAGGTCGTAACCTTGTAGGAGACCGCCAGAACTATTGATAAAGAAGAGCGTGCCGGTGGCAGACAATAAAGCCGGCCGTGTGTCTTCATGCATCATTAGTCCAACTCCACCCGATCGAATATGATGCATTATGATACAACGACTCAAACAGACAGCGCACGCGAATCACGCTGGGAAGTGTTGTTCAGAATTGAAGGGAGCAAGCGGCCCGTGCCTCAGCACTGCGGAACCTATTTGGAGCGGAAGCAGGTCTGCTCAGAACAGTGAGTCAATTTCGGCACGATCCTGTTGTTCCGACGGTGACAGTTCTGGTGCAGGTCCAACCCCGAGCTTACTGAACCGTAATCAAACGGCTAGCAACCACACTGTCCAGGACTAGTAGTAGCAGGGCTTGGTTGTCCAATTGATGCCCTTGGTTCGGTTTCTCCATTCAATGTGGCCGTCGTAGAAGAGGCACATGGCACCTCCGCCGTGACTCACACGAATGTTGTAGACTTTGCTTCGCGAACCACCGTGTCTACCCACCTGGCCATCTGAGAGGGGAATGTCTTCATCTGCACGCGGATTATTACTGACCCAACCATCGTTGCCAGTCGGATTCTCGTTGTCGATGATCTTGCCGTCCCCGTAAGCAACGCCGTAATACTGCCAACCCATACCCTCTGCTACGAAGATCAGCTTGTGCGGCATAGCAACCTGCGAGTCTCGCAGTCCACATCCGACCCATGGTATGACCGGGCCGCTTGTTACCCGCCAGCCCGTTTCGTTCATAGTGTAGGCGAATCCGACATTTGTGCGGCCATTGTTCTCGCTGGATCGAGGAGTGACATCTTGCTTGAGCCACGGAGCGCTCAGACACTTGTACACAGTATACCGTGACGCGTTCCCTGCTCCGTTATTTTCCCGCTCAATTTTCTGGCCGACATAGCGTGTGATTACGAAGAAGAAATTGTTTTGCTCAAGTGTGGCACCGCCTTGGGCATGCCATATGCTGGGCATTCGGCCGTAGTCGTCGCGGTACATTGCAAGCGCATAACCAATCTGTTTCAAGTTTGAAGTACACTGTCCGCGGCGGGCTGTCTCGCGCGCGCGCAGGAACACGGGAAAGAGTATTCCCGCCAACACGGCTATTATCGCGATGACCACTAGTAATTCAATAAGGGTAAAGCCGCGGCCTCTGCTATGAGCTTTCATTGCAAACCCACCTCCCACCTGGTGATAAGCTAATTACCAGTCCCACTGTATTATACATTATTTTCGGGCGATTGGTACTAATTTGTAGTCCCTCCAGTTGTAAACCACCACCTAGTTTTGAACAAGTCGATGGAGTTCTTCGATACTCTCTCTAATTTTGGCGCAAGCTTCTACCAGTAGACGTGCATTTTGAGTATCTAGCAATAGGTGATTCGACATTGCAATCTGTTCTTCAGCGGTAATCCGATCTGCATTGGGGCATCCCGCAACCTTGTGTGGCACGCTACCTGAAGCATAACTCGGATTCTTATAGACAGGCCACCCGTAGGCGGTACCGCAGGGAATACCTTCCGCTTGCAGCGCCTTAAGAAAAACGTCTCTATGAACACCATCCCACTTCGACGATTCGTAGCGAATAATAAAGAAATAGAACCCTCTCTGAGTAATGCGGCTGTCCGGTTTCAGCACCGACAGGCCCTCTATTTGAGCTAAACCTTCCGCGATTATCTGAGCGCTCCTCATGCGGCGCTCAGTCTGCTCTTGCAGTCTGGCAAGCTGAGACCGCAGGACTGTCGCCTGCCACTCACTCATCCTGAAGTTTCCGCCGAGGGATGTGTGAGTGTACCGCGCTGCATCGCGCGTGCGTCCAACGTTGTGCACAGCCCAAAGGAGGTCAGCAAGTTCTTGAGAGTCAGTAATAACCGCCCCACCCTCACCTGCAGTAAGACTTTTCGACTGCTGGAAACTGAAACAGCCAAGAGTTATATGGGCTCCAACTTTGCGGCCGCGCCACTCCGTGCCGTGTGCGTGAGCACAATCTTCGACCACCGGCAATCCTGTTCGCTCAGAGAGTTCTCTAATGCGATCCAGGTCTGCCGGGTAGCCGGCGTAATGAACGACACAAATCGCTTTTGTGCGTTCGGTAATTGCAGACTCAATGGCTGCAGGATCTATCTGGTATGTGTCCGGATCAATGTCAACAAACACAGGTGTCGCGCCGCACAAACCTACCGCATCAGCAGTAGCAACAAATGTTACCGCGGGCACTATGACCTCGTTTCCGTGCCAAACCCCTAGAGCCCGAAATGCACACATCAATGCTACCGTGCCATTTGCCATTGCTACACAGAAACGCGCATCGTGGTAACGAGCCCACTCCGCCTCGAACAAGGATGCCTCAGAGCATTCATCAGACCAAAGTCTGCACCATTCCCCGCGCTCCAATGTAGCCAAGATAGCTTCGCGCTCTTCCGGACCAATTTCGGGCCACTTGATGCGGATTCCGTTTTCTACAACCGGTGTACCTCCTAGAGCGGCTAACTTGGGCATTTTCTTTCTCCCTTCAGATTCTGTGCTAGTCTTGCCGAGCCAACCTTCTCACTTGCAATTCTAGCACGAAAAAACACCAGAAAAAATTTCCACGCAACCTATTGACAGGCATGTGGTAACGAAATATAATTCTGGGGTAAGTAGTGGTATGAAATGGTAGATAATCCCATGCGTTCCTGTTCGCTGAGCAAACAAAGTGGTGATACGGTAACATATGAGCCCACAACAAGCGCGAGCGGTGCAGCATTCCGACAGCAACTCGTGGAAGCCCATGCGATCTACGCTGTAGAAGCATCAAGCGCTTCACAAAGAAAAGAGATCGACGAGTTCTTTGCGGAAATTGGAGCAGTCGCTCAAACAAGCAAACTTTCCACTGGTCGGCTTGTAAGCTACGCAGTACAGACGGTGTTTGCTGAGCTCTTGGATGAAATAGCTGGGGCTTTGTATGCCACTTATGAACACGTGCTATACGTTCATCCGGCTGACGAAGTTGCCGTTGATGTGATTTCGGACATTTGTCGCGCAACGCACAGCAAGATGCTGCCTGTTCCGCAATGTGGAATATGCGGCAAACGAGTTCTGTTTCCACCTACCATGGTAGTTGTAAACGGCAGGGGCTCCCGTCCGATCATCAGACACTACTGCCCAAGCTGCACTGCAGACAAGTGTAGACCAAAGATAAAGGACTTCGTGCGTGCTCTTCTTGACGCAGACGCACGAAATTTGAAAGGTTCCAGGCAAGCTAAGCTCGTGCGGAGGAAGTCGCGACGCGATATGGCATTCACGATCGCTTGCACGAGCAGGAATCTTATGGAGTAGCCGATGTTCTCCGGCGCATACGAGCATACTGTCGACGACAAGGGACGAACGGTGATTCCCGCGCGTCTGCGGCAGAAGCTTGGAGACAAGTTCTACATAACCAGGGGCCTCCACGGCTGCCTTTGGATATTCTCACAGGCAACGTGGCCAAGAGTCCAGGAAACACTAACTCCGAAATCTCTATGGGACGAGCGTGCTCTCAAGCTGGAAAGATTCTTCTTGGGTGCTGCGGCCGAATGCAGCCCGGACAGGCAGGGGAGAATTGCGATTCCCCCGATGCTGATGCAGCACGCAGGAATAAAGCCGGGAGACAACGTTTGGCTTATAGGTCTCACCGACAAGATAGAGGTGTGGGAAAAGTCGAGGTGGGACGCGTTCAACAAATCGCTTACTGACGATGTTATTGCGGAACTGGGCATGGAAGTCGCAGAACCGCGATAACTGACCTAAGAGCAAGGCAGTAGGGAGACGGCGGTCGCACGGATGTGGCCGCCGTCTCTCGTTTAACGGCTATTCTTTGTCTGACTTGATGTGGTGATAGATGTAGAGGGCAACCAAAATTAGAATAACCGCAACGACGATCACGTCTGCCTTATGAAAATAGGTACGCAGTCTGGTATCCCACTGCTTGCCAAGTATCTTCCCTAGGTAAGCTAGTCCCAAACACCACGGAAAAGAGCCCAAAAACGTGTAGACCACAAATCTTCCGAACCGCATGCGTGCTATGCCAGCTGGAAACGAGATAAAAGTCCGAATCACCGGCAGTAGACGACTTATGAATATCGCAGCGTCGCCGTACTTCGCAAAGAACGCATCGGCTTTGTCAAGGTCCTTGCGCCTAATGAGCACGTACTTGCCATATTTTTCAATGAACGGCCGGCCGCCATACGAGCCGACCCAGTAGGCTACCACCGATCCCCACACGCACCCAAGTGCACCGGCAGCTCCCATCAGCCATATGTTGAATCGAGATGGGTCCCTGTAAACGAGATAACCACCAAATGGCATTATTACCTCGCTAGGCAGAGGTATACAGGCGCTTTCGATCCCCATCATAATCACTATGCCAAGATAACCAAGATTTGTTATGTTGACCGTTATCCAGGTCGTAACTGCGTGCAATAAGTGATCCAAATAACGAATGCCTCCGCACTGTTCAAATACCGGTTTTCGGGCATTATATCACGAATTAGTTTTCGATCGACAAGCCGTGTGTAGGTAGGACCGGCACAAACGTAAATCGATAATGTAAAATAGAAAGCCGTGTTATGATATTTTGGGGAGGCGACTCACGATGAGCGAGCACGTTATAGACGAGTATCGGCTAGTCAGTGGATGCCGATGTGCGGTAGCGCGCACTTGGGGCTGCAACCTGATATCCTGGATAGTGGACAACGCAGAACTGATGTACTGTCCGCCCGAACTACCCGAATCAGCAAGTAAGATCACAGGGGGAGGAAATCCAATACTATTTCCGGCGGTGGGGCGAACTTGGGAATTGTCAGGAGAAAAACCCGTGCTCGGACCATATCGCATCTACGGAACGAATCGGTTGTATCAAATGCCGAACCACGGTATCGTGTTCAAATCGCTCTTCGAACGAACTGGATTAATGGAAACCCCCTATCTCGTCACAGCGACTTATGATATGCAGATACCGGAACAAGTCCTTGAGGAAAACTACCCGTTTGAGGTTCGGCTTACACAGAGTTTCACCGCTAAGCCCGACAGAATAGATTTGTGGGCACGTATCGTCAATGCCGATACCCGACCTGCCCCTGTTGCGTTCGGCTATCACCCTTACTTCAGGGTTTCAAATCCTGATAGAACCGACGTGGAAATAAGATTGCCTGCTACGAAAGAGATTATACTTACTCCCGACACAGTTTTACCGACAGGCGAGACAAGGGATTTTGATGGTGTGTTGAAGCTGGCCACGGGGGTTTCCTATGACAACCTCTATACTGGATTGGTAGGCACAAGAATGTCTCTAGTAGATAAGCAAGCTAGGAGGGTTGTCCACGTTGATTTTGACCTGAATACGGAATTTTTGGTAGTGTATGCTCCCGACAACTCTGAGTTTGTATGTATAGAACCGTGGACCCGTGGTTTGGGAGCGTTTATGAACCTTAATCATCCCGATTGGGAAAAGACGGATGCTATCAGAATACTTCAGCCGGGTAAGGCGATGTTCTTCTCGGCAACATTTTCCATAGAACCGCTGCGTTGACGCTGAGTTTCCATAGCAATTACAATGAGGCTATGAGAATTAGAATAATCGCGTGTGAAGTATTCGCCCGCGAACTCATGTTAGCCGGGGCAGTTAGTCCCCACGTTGTAGATCTCACGCTGATGCCATTCGGACTGCACGACACACCTGAGGAGCTGCGCAAAGAACTACAGAAAGAGGTTAGTGCCACTCGTTCCGAACGATATGACTTCATAGCACTGTGCTATGGTCTTTGCAGCCGAGGGACGGTAGGAATTCGCACAGAACACATTCCACTCGTCATTCCGCGAGCACACGACTGCATAACACTGCTGCTCGGTTCGCGCAAGCGCTACAACGAAGAGTTCTCCCAACATCCTGGAACATATTATTACAGCCCTGGTTGGATCGAGCGCAAGATAGGCGAAGTGCAGCAAGAGGTTATCGATAACGCATACGCAAAGCTCACACAGGAAAGGTTTGAGGAATACGCAAGGAAATACGGAGAGGACAACGCGCGCTTTCTGATACAACAGGAATCACTGTGGATGAAACATTATACCCGGGCGGCCTTTATAAACACAGGGCTAGGTAACATAGATGCTTACCGCCGGTTCACACGGGACCTTGCCGCAGAAAGAGGTTGGGAATATGCTGAGATTGAAGGCGATACGAGTCTGCTCAATCGACTCGCCTGCGCCGACTGGAACGAAGACGAGTTTCTTATCGTACAGCCTAGAAGTTCAATTCTCGAAGCGTACGACGGTACAATAGTCCGACAGGGACGACAGCAGTGACACGTAGGACGAAAATCGTATGCACCATCGGGCCGGCTACTGAATCACCGGAAATGATAGAGAAGCTGATACAGGCGGGGATGGACGTAGCTCGGCTGAACTTCTCTCACGGGACACATGCAGAACACGCCGAAAAGATAAAGCTGATAAGGCAAATAAGCTCGAAGCTTGGCCGCAACGTAGGTATCCTGCAGGACCTGCCGGGACCCAAGATTCGAATTAGCACCATTGAAAACTCACCCGTCAAACTGGAGCCTGGTCAGCAGTTTGTGTTTACTGCACGGCAGGTCCTTGGCAATGCTCAGGAAGTGAATCTGCCCCACCCTGAGGTTTTCAAGCAGGTTAAGAGTGGGCAATTGATCTATGTAGACGATGCCAAACTGGAATTCAGAGTTACAGCCGTAACTGACACGGATATCACAACAACTGTAGTCATCGGAGGCGAACTCAGCTCACGCAAGGGATTTACGGCTCCGGGGGTCAGTTTCGACATTCCTGGAGTTACCGAAGAAGACAAGGAACACCTGCGTTTCGGTCTAGAACAAGGGGTAGATTGGGTCGCAAGTTCGTTTGTTCGGTCCGCCGACGATCTCTTGCCACTAAAGAAGGTGATGCGAGAAGTTGGAAAACGCGCCGCCGTGGTGGCAAAGATCGAGCGGCGCGAAGCTGTTCGAAACATTTCGAGCATAGTCGAAGCTTACGACGGTGTAATGGTAGCTCGAGGCGATCTTGGAATAGAACTCCCAATACACGAAGTGCCTGTGATTCAAAAAACCATTATTAAGCACTGCAACCGCGCTGGAAAACCTGTGATAACCGCCACGCAAATGCTTGATTCAATGATCTCTAATCCTCGTCCGACTCGCGCGGAAGTGACAGACGTGGCAAACGCCATCATCGACGGTACAGACGCGACTATGCTATCAGGCGAGACGGCTGTCGGCGCATTCCCAGTTGAAGCTGTAAAAATGATGGATGCGATAGCAAGGCGAACAGAGCAGTCCCCAGAGTACAGGGCTTGCTGCGCACAACGTATGGAGTATCCAACTCACGATGTCACTGAAGCGATAAGTGAGGCAGCGGCAAAACTCTCTGCAGATCTAAAGGTTTCGGCAATCATCACGTGCACCTACGGAGGTACGACTGCTCGCCTTGTTGCTAAGTATAGGCCGGAAGCGAAAATTATCGCCGCAGCATCCAGCGAAGATACAACCCGCAGACTGTCTTTGTGTTGGGGTGTTACAGCAATATGCGTCGAGATGGCGCGAGACACGGACGCATTGATCGAAAACGCTCTGGAAGCTTCTCTTGACGCAAAACTTATTAAAAAAGGTGAAACTGTTCTCGTAATCGCGGGCGTGCCCGTAGGAGTGCCTGGCAATACCAGCTTAATCAGAGTGCTGAAGGCCTGAAGGGCTAGTGGTAATAGGAATCAAGCAAATGACAGCCGACGCAAACTAGAGTTTGTCTCGACCTCCCACAGTGGGATCCCACCCGTGAACGAATAAGAACCAGTTTCCGTCGTAGGCACTGATGTTGTTATAACGCAGGTCGATTGTTCCCACGTGGCAATCAAGAAAGATGCAGTTGATACGAATTACGTCGGGTCGCTCCGTTTGCTGCCGCCAGTAGTTTATGTCCCATATAAACGGCCAAACCCCGCGAGAATGCCAGGCGGCTTCGTACATCATCGCAACCTTTGTAGGATACTTTGCTGCCGACACTCTAAGAGGCTTCTGATGGTAGTTGGCATAGAAACAAAGAGCGTGCTTGTAGTAATACGTGGACCCCTCCTCGTAAGGAAGCCAATCCCAGACATTTGAAGGTCTCTTTTTCCACTCGCTGGGACACTTGAAAACGTTCAGATTTTTCAGATATTTTCCCAGCACCTTACCCAAGCCAGCAGGACTCTTGCCAAGGGCAGTAACCGACATGTATCTGTGAGCGTATTGCTTAATCCATTCGCCGCCGATTGAGTTATTATACACGTGGCCGGTGTATGGCAAGCCGACGCTGGTGTGATCTGGATAGCAATAATCCCAATCTCCCAGATATAGCTGCACAGCCATAGCCAACTGTTTCATGTTGGACTTGCAGGAGGCTTCCCTGCTCCGCTCGCTCGCCGCAACAAAAACGGGAAACAGAATCGCTGCAAGTGTCGCTATTATCGCAATCACAACCAGTAGTTCTACCAGGGTAAACCCCTTATTTCGTCTCCCCATCCTATCGTACCTCTGACCCAATACCTTGCCTGCATACTGCAAAGCTCAACGCTTGCATTTTACTCCCGAGATGGTGTCAAGAGCAATGCAAAAATATGAGCACCGCGACCCATTGTCGTACAATCACGCATACATCAAAATGGGCAGCCAGAACAACTGCTATTGAACCCGTCAGTTCTTGCTCACTCGGATGTAAGCGAAGTCTTGCCTACTTTAAACACCAAAGCGCGTTCAGCAACACGCCTACCCTGAAAATGTGCTGCCGCGATATCAGCCTCGGTCGGCGGCTTGTCGCTTTCGGGACCCGTCACTGCACTTGCGCCATATGGGCAGCCCGCAATAAACACAGAGGAATCAGCATATCCGGGCGGGACGATGATCATACCGAAGTGCATCATTGTTGTAAGCAGAGAGTGCACAGTAATCTCGTTTCCGCCGTGAACAGTACCCGTGGTGACGAAAGCTGAGCCGATCTTGTCCACTAGCTTCCCCTGTACCCAAAGAGAACCCAGCTTGTCGATGAAAAGCTTCAATTCAGCAGGCGGAGAACCAAACCGGGTTGGACAGCCGAATATGACGGCGTCAGCCCACAAAAGATCGTCTTCCGTCGGCTCTGCGTAGATTTGTGACATCTGAGTACGTGCAGTCCACCAATCCTGGTCCTGGCGCATAACGTTTTCAGGTGCCAAGTCGATAACTCGACGCACTCGGACTTCAGCTCCTGCTTGACGAGCTCCATCAGCAACAGCATCCGCCAGCAGCCTCGTGTTTCCATAGCGACTATAGAATATCACTAGAACGTTGACATTCATACTCCACCTCGTATTGAGACACCTATAAAGTGCAAGTAAAGTATTCCCATCGAATTACACGGACAAACTTTGAAACACGTCGAGAAAAGGCCAGGAGTCTTTGAAGAGTTGGCTAGCAAATTTCAGGTCCAAGCTTTTGACAATGCGAGCGAGCAATCTTATACTTTAGCGACAACTAAAGAGCACGAGGACGCGCTATATGATAAGCTTCTACGAAGCACTTAGATCTGGGCGATCACTTCTATTTGACGGCGCTACTGGAACCCAGATAGCTGAGCGCGGAGGTGAGCCAGGACCAATAGCAAATCTGCAGCATCCAGATATCGTCTTCCAGATTCACGCATCTTATCGAGATGCAGGCGCTGACATATTGCTCACTAATACGCTCACAGCCAACAGAATCTACCTACGGCACGCAGGTCAGGAAGACAAGTTCGACGAGCTCAACCGCAGAGGCGTTGAATTGTGCAAGCGCGCAGCCAGTGACAAATGTTATGTGTGCGGCGACATGGGCTCAACCGGCCAGTTTCTCGAGCCGCTGGGTGACTATACGGAGGAACAGTTTTTTGAAAATGCTGCGGAGCAAGCGAGGGTACTCTGCGATGCCGGTGTCGACTGCATTATCATCGAAACGATGACCGACATAAGGGAGGCAGCTATATGCGCGAAAGCTGCTAAGGAAGAAACCGGTCTGCCGGTCATAGCGTGCATTTCGTTTGATTCTACGGTCAATGGGTTTCGAACTATGATGGGCGACACAATTGAAAAAGCTGTATCGGAACTTACGAAAGCCGGTGCTGACGCAATAGGTACGAACTGCGGAACCGTCGATCCGTACGAGGCAAGCGAGATAATACGTCAAATGAGGGCACTAACGAACGTACCTTTGGCTGCAGAGCCGAATGCCGGTAAACCGGAGCTGACGGCCGGTAGAGTCATTTTCAAGCTTAACCCCAACCAGTTTGCAGAAGGCGTTATCAAATGCGTAGAAGCAGGTGCTAGGTTGGTAGGTGGATGTTGTGGTACTACCCCAGAACATATAAAGGCGCTCGCCTCGCGTTTGAAAACCTAGGCAGATACATATTCTTTCTTGACCACTTCGCTGTACGGGTTGTAGAATTGACGCCGGCCAATGAAAACGTTTCCATACTGCATTGCCCATATGCCTAAACCCGTCACAATCCGCGAAGTGGCTGCAAACGCCGGAGTTGGAACAGCAACTGTTTCCAGGGTTCTGAATGAACCGTGGCGAGTTAGTCCGGAAACGGCTGAGCGAGTAAAACTGAGCATTCAAAAACTGGGCTATAAGCCAAACTTTCGGGCACGACTTCTCGCACGCGGCAACTCTGGCATAATTTGCTTCCTCCTATCTAACCGACCTTTCGCGCATGCGATTCACGGTCAGGTACTTCAGGGGGCCGCGGCACAAGCGGATTTGATCGGTGTCCAGATCGTGTATGCCTGGTGCTCTTACGAACCGAACACTCCGCCTTCAGAAATCCGATTTCCGCAGCTGCTTGCTGTCCAAGGTCTTATTGACGGAGTCATTTTGGCAGGCACGAATTATCCGAATATTATCGAAGCCGTGGAACAGCTTGATCTGCCATATGTTGTTTTCGGAACCAATCTTGTAAACGGTAATAAACCTGCTCCCCAAAGTGCAGTTTACGTAGACGAGCAGGAAGGTTCGCGGCGCGCTACTGAGCATCTGATCTCCTTAGGTCATTCACAAATAGTTTTTATCGGAGACACGTATCTGCCGTGGTACCGAAGGCGCTATCAAGGCTACTGTGATGCGCTTCGCGAAGCCGGTTTGTCGCCATTGCCACCTATCGGCGATAACAGCGCAGACGCGGTAAGAATGGGAGAAAACGCTGTCCGAGAGCTTCTAAATATTGGCATAAGGTTCACCGCATTGGTGGCAGGCAGTGATCGTACTGCACACGGCGCTATAAATGTTTTAAGAGAACATGGTCTAAAGGTGCCTGAGGAAGTGAGTATCGTCGGTTTCGACGATGATGAAATAGCAGCTCTAGAAGAACCGCCTCTGACAACCGTTCGCGTTCCAGCTGAGCAAGTCGGAGCAATGTGCGTTCAAACGTTGAACGACACCATACAGCTCGGCAAGGGCCCGGACAAGCCTGCGTGGTTGCCTGTCGAGCTGATAGTGAGAAGTTCAACATCGATTGCCAAGGCGCAGCTATAGGAAGTCAATTCGCCAAACGAAAGGGGTTCAAAATGACACGTCACGTAGATACTATTCTCAATCTGATCTGCAATCGAGATAAGCGTACCAAAGGGATGATGCCGGGATGGGACATTGAACTGGCTCTTCAAAAGACTTTATTCTTCACTCTTCCAAGCGAGTTTGTCAAGATTTTGGAATTTATATCAGCCGCACTTGACCAGGAATTCGCAAATGGTGATTCCAAACTCCGCGAGAGACTCGTAGCATATATGTTGGGTGTAGCGGAATCGCTTTTATCACCAGTTGAACTGGATCACAATCTTTCGCGGCGCAAGTTTCACGGTAACGATGCATTGTCTCGAGAGCAAGCTGTCACGCTGCAAGAAAAAGCATCAAATCAGGTTAAGAAGTGGTTTGACCAAGATCGTGAGTCGTTCCTGGCAGTCACGGCGAGAATCAAAGCTGAAGACCTGGCTGCAAACAAGGGAGATAACCTATTCGCTGGTTGGGCGAAGAAATGGGAAGCAGAGAATGGACGAGATCCTTATTCAAATCCCACCGACTACCTGGCCTGCTTCAGCGCGCTTTACCAGCCCGGAATGTATTACCCTGATCTCTACTTTGCTCGAGAGGAAGGTAAGACAAAGACTCAGTTCTTCAACGACTACGGCCTGCAAGCGGCCCGATGTCGACGAATGGGAAGCCTGGGAGGTACCACAAATCCCGTGATCGCCGTGGCCGGCGAGGACGACATGTCCGGCATAGGCTGTATATGGGGCGAAGAAGCGACCAAGTTCATATGCCAGTTTCCGAATAAGTGGCACGAGGTGCGCAGGCTTATTGCAAAAGAACAAGTTGCGGGCGGGCATCCGGACGACTGGGGAGCAACAAGATTCACTGAATGGGTTGTAGTGGATGCTATGCTTGGGCTGCGCTCGGTTTTTCTGCTCAGAGGGCTGGGTCGAGTAGCTTTTCAGTTGCGCCCGGACTGGCACGACGATGAAGAAAAACTCACCTACGCTGGAGGGGAAATCTATGCGCGGCTGTGTGAGAGAGTTAGAGCGTTCGATGAGATCCTGACCGATGGAGTTAACAGCTTCTACGTGGAGCTAGTTGAACCTAGAATAGGGAAATCAAACAACCACTTCAAGGTTGCCTGCACAGGACAGGCTGCATTGAACGTGATTCGCAGCTTCAACGCAGGCTACAGCCCCAAGTATCCCGACGCGTTGAAAGAACGGATGTTCACCAATACCACGCTTTCTTACGAAGTGTCACAAATGTACGCGGCGCATATTGCTACAGACGAAGGCATCACCGAATACGAACGGCGTACCGGTGAAAAGGTGGACGACGGCGAAGGTGGTTCGGTTGTAACGAGCATGATAGGACGCTTCAACGACGCCATACGAGACTACAGAGTCAGGACTCTGCTCAACGCCCTGCCCAAAGACAGCAAGTTCGCTTCGATCGACCCCAGTTCGGTTAAGAAGCTTACGGATTCGGTCATCAACAATCCCGAGTTCATCTCTGCGCTCAAGCAAGCTGGAATCGAATTTGATCCGGTAGCTGAAGAAGATGCTATAGACAGAGCCGGGACGCTCTGTACAAAACGCGTCGTGATCTTGCTAGAGAAGGAGAGTGCTCTCAAGCGGACCCGTATTCTAACAGCATCGAAGCGTAACTTCTTCCAAAACACTGAACTTCTAGACGTGCCGTACTCGACCGATTTCGGCAACATACAGAGGATGTATCTTGATTTGATGCCACTGAAGATTGATAACTGGAAGTCGCTCTATGAAGGTATGGATGAAAACGGATATCCTGTCCCAGGAACGATCTGGGCGAAAAGATGCGAGATCCTTGCAAGGATATGGCCAGATTGGAAGCGGGTTTTTGAGAAAGACAGCGTTAAACCGGAAGAGTACAGCAGTGCCATATATGTCGTTCCCACTCTTAAGCAGTTCATAGGTATGTGGAACGAGAACGTAGAGCGAGCCAAGAGATTTGCGGAGGAAGCCAGAAAGGGATGAGTCATCGATTCGGTGTTTTTGCCGCGCTAGTGGTCTTGACTACTCTAGCAAAATCCATCGTAACTGCAGAAACAGCTGGCTGGCGGGTAGTTGATGCGTACTATCGGTTCGACGTTCCCTACCCGAAGGAGTTCACGGAATTTCTGAAAGATATGAGTCCTCGGGAATGGGCCCTCGACCTACGGTTGTGGGAGAAGCCGCTGGCAGGAAGCGCACACGTATACTTGAAGAACACTGGAACCAATCCGTTATCAATCGAGGACGTCGAGTTTGCGGGCATCAGCTTAAAAAGAGCCATCGCGTTCTCAGATCAAGACGTCAGGCGAGAAGCTGATCCGGCATCCGTTTTCTTTTCAGATCTCAGCGAAGCAGAACGTAATAAGCTTATAGCAGCTGGCGATCCTATATGGTGGCGCGCACGACCTTCACGTGTGCTTCCCGATGAGACTTGCGAGGTCACGGTTCGATTTCGAGCAAATCCGACTTCGGGTACCGTCAAGCTTACGATAAACACGAAGGATAACGCTCCGCTGGAAGTGACTATTCCAATGAAGCCGCGACCCAGGTTCGAATACATAAGTTTCTCGAGAGATCTGAAGGGGATTACAGCCTTTTGCTCCACTGTATTATCAAAGCCGCCGCAGAGAATATTTCTAAACGGTCAAGATATAACTAAAGTTTGCGTAATTCGCTTTGACCCTGAGCTAGATGTGTGTCCTGTAGTGGCAAAACTCGAAGTACCTCTGAAGCGCGGATCGTATTGCTGCCTACAGGCCGTGTATCCTGACGGATCGAAAGCCACAGAATTGATAAAGGTGTGGAGCGATGAACCTGCATACGGAATTTGGGGCGGCATGCCAGGCGACCCAAATGACAAGGAAACTGCTAAACGATACTTTGCTGACCTTGCCGCGCACAATATAAACACGCAGATGGAGCAGATAGGTTCGGCATGCGTGATTGAGTTTCTTAAGACGCAAGAAGGCCGTGAATACATAGCCTCGCTCGGCATTCGGCGGACAGTAAACGAGTATCTCAAGCAAGGGACTACGAATCCCTACCTGTACTTCCTAGCAGATGAACCCGAGTCTGCCGATTTTTATGTCACGGGTGTTCCACCACAACACAAGATGGGCTGCTTGACACAAGGCATGGTTAACAAGGCCCAATCGCTCCACGAGAAAGACCCGTTGACCCCAAGCGCGGTAAACATAAACTACACTTTCAGACCTCACAGCACCTACGCCTATGGGCAAGTCCCTGACATCTTGATGTGTGATCCCTACTACCAAGCCCGCTTGAGCCACGCGTACGACCGCAGCCCTCGGAGAGTTCCTCTGTATGCAAATGCAAGTTGCATATATGCGCTTACATGCCTGCCAAGACTGGCGTGTATGCCTCGACCGCTGCATATGGTGTTGTATGCTGTCAGCGCACAGTCCGGTCAGGGACTTGTGAAATTCAGGTTCCCAACCCCGGAAGAAAAACGAACCGAGGTTTATTATGCGCTGGCAGGTGGCGCAAAGCAGATATCGTTCTGGTGGTACACGCCGACGCCGCCCGGTAAAAAGGGCGCAAACGGCTGTGGTGCAGATCAGCCGGCAGCCAAAGCCCTGTGGACAGAAATAGGACTCCTTGGAGCGGAGTTCGGAACGATAAGCGAATTGATCGCGGAGAGTTGTCCTTTGGATCTGATGGTGGCTGCAGCAACGGTTGTCGGAGGATGCAAGGAGTTGGAACCGAGCCTTTGGGCACGAGCTCTACTTAGTGGTATCGATACTCTAATACTCCTTTGTATCAATGAAAACCTTGTGTGTGACCGACTTGGGACTGTTTATACCCCTATTGAGCAAGCTGACTTGCGAGTTAGTATTCCCCAGTGGCTGAAACCCAAGGACGTCTTCGAGGTAACATACAAAGGTATCGCAGATGTTGACTGGAGTAGCAAAAAGACTTTGGACATCAGACTGAACGACACGAAATTAACGCGGCTTATTGTAGTGACCAGCAATCCTGATTTGAGGTCAAAATTGAAAGCACGCTATAACGAAAAATACGCGGCGAAAGTTGCAAAACTCCTGGATTTGGGATAGTATGGGTGTGGGATCGGCACACGCCAAACTAAATGCAAATAAAATAGCCCGTGTTAGGGTAACGAAGTAGGTTCCGCCTACCGATCTCTAAATTGCAGCAGAAATTGAGCTCGTATGGGGGCATCGACGGCGATGCTCAAGGGACTCAATGAGGAGGTATATATAATGAGCTCTAACGTATGCCATGCGTGTAAGCACGTATCCACTTGCACATTCCCTCGGAACGTCATCGTAGTTCAATGCGAGGAGTACGAGTACGCCGAACCTGAGAAGAAGACTCCGAGAGAACAGCTCAAGGAGCGCAATGAAGCACTCGACATTCGACACGAAGCAGCGGCGGTTAGGTAGTTGCATTAGGAACGCGTGCGGCCTGTCAGGAGCCGACTATGGGCGGTAAAGAATTTGGTGCCGTCGGACCACCCGGAGCAAGTAACGGCTCATAGATGGGTGGCCATCAGTCACATCGCTCACGGAAAAGACTATTGGAAACCGGAGGCTCAGACGCAAGCGGAGACCGACTCATAGGTTATATCGCGGACAGAGTAAGCCTTGTCAGCAGAAACTTGTTTCCCGGGTGGTCTCCAAGGTCAAGGCGAATGCGCAAAATGGGGTCGCCACCAGACCGCCAAGTCATTATATCATCTGTCGACAATGTGCTCCTGCCGTCCACCACAAAGGGCAATCTCACCGAGCAGTACGGTGTGAACTCTTGGATTCGACCTGTCTGCCAATACAGCTCGATAGCCGGTTCCGGGTTTCCAGGCTGTTTTTCAAGCACGCGCGCTTCTACGCTTATGAGCTTAACTTGTTTGGCAGGAATCGATATCCTTGGCAATATCACTTGGGGATCAACGGCAGTCGAGACCAAGACCAATCCTCGTTCTGAGCGTTCCAAAACCTGAAGGCCGCTGAACACCACGCTCTCGAGAGGAATTCCGCCGGTGGTAAAGTCAAACACAACAGGCATTGACACATCAGGCACGCTGTAACTCGACGACAAGTGAACACGCTCAACCTTTTTCACAGGCCAGGGCTTCGATTCGTTCTCGTGTGCCGTTCTCAGTTCATCTTCGTTCAGGATACTCCAGGAGCGGATTTCCTCAACCGAAGGAACCCTTGGATTCTTGAAGTCCTTACCGAGCGTGGAGGCGATCTGCTCTAGATAGCCGAAACCATGCTCCAGAGAAGGTTCGATATAAGCGCCCTCACCCCATTCGTTCCAAGCTTCGACTATGACCACGCCAGATTTAGGATCAACGCTCTCGAGTGCCGACCGAAACATCCTAGCGAACTCCCTGGGATCGTTTTCGGTCAGAACGAAAGCGTTTTCTAAACCAGCTCGCGGACGATCATCCCAACCCGAGAAGACCGTAGGCCAATACGGTATGCCATATTTGACGCCTATACGCTTGAGAAACGGATGCATGTCACTGCAAGTCATATCTACAGTTTCTCGATAAGGCCAAGCTTTGGAATACCAGGCTACACCTGGAGGTCTCACCCACGCGTAGGTATAAGCACAAAATGCGTCAAAACCAAGGTCTTTGAGCATTCTGATGTAAGCTGCGCTACAAGAGGAATATACGGCGACCAGGTAAAGCCCGCGGTGCCCGTGCTTTTTTGCAATATTGCGCATTGCCCGCAATGACTCGCGGACTCCGTTTCGGCCACCGAATCCGAGCAGAGTATCGATTTCGTAAATCATAAAAACAGGTTTGCCGTCGATCTTGAGATAGTTCGGCAAATGAAAATACCTGTGGCAGATTTCGTCGATCATCTCGCTCAGCGCGGACCGAGACTGGTCTAGCGACTTGTGCCACCAGTTGCCTCCGTGGTTGCACCAGTGTAAGCAAAACTTCAACATATTTCGTTTTGGCGAATGCAGAAAGCCACGGTCAAGCGCCTCATATAAAAACTGCTGTCGCGCATTGTAGTACCAGTCAAAAGCTATAAAGTCGATTCCGCAGCCAGCCATCCAGTCCACGTAGAAATCCCACAACCGAACATCCGAATCGTCGTAGAAACCGCACAGGGGACGGGGTTTTGCCGCATTCATGATCGCGTACCGCCACTCGCCAACGCGTTCTGGTGATCCACCAGGGCACAGCGGCTTTATCGGAGGTTTGACATGCCAACCCGGAAAATAGTAGACCCCTACGAGCGGCTTAGTTCCGGCTGCCGCAACACAACCCGCGAGCGTTATTGCACACACAGCAGGGACGGCCACCCGCATCACGAAGTCTCCATCGCCCGCTTGATTCTGCGAACAGCTTCGTCAACAATGGCTCTGTCGATGTGTCTATGAGTAACAAATCGAATTCTACTCGGCGGCGAGCCGCTTGCGAGAACCCCCTGGCATTCCAAACGGAGAAGCACCTCTTCGGTAGACAAACCAGTTGCGCAATGGTCCACGTAGACCATGTTCGTCTCGACCTTACCCGGGTCCACTTTGAAACCTTTGATATCCGCAAGACCCTGTGCCAACAGCCTGGCATTGGTATGATCCTCTGCTAGACGATCTATCATTGTTTCAAGCGCTACTATTCCGCAAGCCGCTATGATTCCCGCCTGCCGCATTCCACCGCCTATCTGCTTACGATACCTTCTTGCTCTTTCAATGAAATCAGCATCACCAACGACGATCGATCCGATGGGACAACTTAAACCTTTCGATAGACAAAACATCACAGAGTCAGCTTCCCGGGCCCATTCGTACGCTGGTATGCCCGCGGCAACTTGCGCGTTGAATATCCGAGCACCGTCGAGATGAACCTTCAGACCTCTATCGTGAGCCACGGCGCACAACTCCCTATGCAGATCCAAAGGCACGACGCGCCCGCCGCTTCGATTGTGGGTGTTCTCGAGACATAGAATTCGCGGTATGGGATAGTGAACGTTGGGTTTCCGTATCGCTGCGGCCACAGCATCCGGATCCAGCATACCATCGCAGCTCTTCACTGGCATCGGCATTAGCCCGGCGATTGCCGCCATCGAGCCGGCCTCGTGATAGAAGATGTGGGAATCGGGATCCAGAATAACCTCATCTCCCCGGTTCGAATGCGCCATCAGCGAAACCAAGTTGCCCATTGTTCCGCTGACGACCAGCAACCCCGCTTCCTTGCCGAGCATACGCGCAGCCATATCCTCAAGCTTGCGCACCGTAGGGTCTTCACCTAACACATCGTCCCCCAAAGGCGCAGAGACCATTGCCCGAAGCATGGCCTCCGTCGGCAGGGTCTGTGTATCGCTGCGGAGGTTTATAATCACACGCGCAGAACCTCGATCTTTGACGGATCACACGTGCCGACACCGCGTTCTTGGGCTGATTGCAGCCAAGCTGTAACCTCGGGCTTTATCGCTGGCAGACCCGCTTTGGCACGCTGCTCCTGAATTATCTGCAGACCTTGATAGTCGACAGCAACCGGATCTGTGCCGAGAATGAGACTCCATAGGTCCCACTGCGCATCACCTTTGAAACCGGGACCACCGTCGTACTGTGGGCGCAGAGCGTCGACTATCACCAGGCGCGTCTTTCTTTTCACGACCGGCAGCGAATTGAAATCGGCCATAGCGGGATTGCAGTGGTTGCTGTGATGACTGCCGGGGTTGTCGAAAGAACCGTAGTGATTCTTGAGAGCGTTTGAAATACCTGTTAGTCCGTGAGTCTTAAGTATGGGCACGTTGACCAGTGCAGTAATTCTCTCGCTTATGACTTTTGTTATTCGCCCTTTGAAGGCACCTTGCTCTAGCAGGGGACCCCAATCGCCATCGTCACCGTAGCATTTTACGCCACTGCCCGAGTTCGGTTTGTAGCCTACTTTGACAAGGTCGCTGGTGGAACGATCCCAAATTATGATGTTGTCCGGTTTGACACCGGCAGCGATCAACCCGCGAACTACCGCCTGCGCAACCTCAGGTCGAGTAGAAACCCCTTTCCCGAAAAGGCAGTTGACCTTTATCCCGACAACGTCAGACGGCTTGAAGAGTTTTTTCCAACCTTCCACGGCTGTGCGCGAGCCGGTCAACTTCGCAATCCCGCGATCCAACATCTTCTGGAGCACGTCCGCCACGACTTCCCCGTTGCCACGAAGAACTTCCCTATCAGTTGCTATCACTACTCGCGATTTGGAAGGCGAAGCACCAACTAGACTCTCAGCTGCACTCAACACCTCAGGAAAACCGGCAACTACAGCACCCGTCGCCGCCATCTGTTTCAAGAAATCCCTGCGTGTGGTCTCACCCAACCTAAACACCTCCCCCAGTTATTCCCAACTGTAACCATAAACCCCGTCCCGAGACCGGATATCACTATCGAATGCCGCTTCATCAAACGAGTCGGGCAACCGAACCCGAACCCTGAGTACCCGCCTAGTGGCGTCAGGACTCTCCTCGATGCCCAGCACACGTATTCTTGCTCCGTGGTTTGTTAAAACGCCCAAAGCGTGACAGGTCGTTTCGACTCCGGGAGACAAAATAACGTTCAGTATCCTCTCGCTGCCTTTCTGCAACACCCTACGCTCGAAATGGGGGACTAGATTAAGTGTCGCTACGACTAGAATACTCGCTGCAAGTGCCAGAATAAGCATGTTGCCACCAATGGCTACTGCTAAGCCTATGGCAGCTACAGTCCATATGCTGGCCGCCGTAGTCAGCCCTCGCACAACGCTACCTTGTCGCATAATCGTTCCGGCACCCAAGAAGCCGATTCCGGTAACAATTTGGGCACTGATACGGCCGGGGTCGAAGCGCGTACCAGCAATAGTGTGTGAACATAGTCCAAAGAGTGTGGAGCCGAGACAAACAAGTATATGCGTGCGTAACCCAGCGGGTCTTCCGTGAGTTTCCCTCTCGAGGCCAATCAGACCCCCAAGAAGCACGGATACTATCAGCTTCATGAGCATTTCCCAAACGCCAGGTTCCAGCATCGCTGGCCTTCACACAGTGCTTATATAGCCACTTATTAATTGTCAGACTTTTAGTACCCTTCCAATATAAAACCTATCGGCTTTTTCTTGCAATTCTCGGAAAAGGGCTTCCCTTAGAAACATTACTTGACTCGAAGCGGTATCTAAAGCGACTGCTTGCTTGTCCTTTTGAGATCTCAGTCGAACCTCCACCCTACCCTCTGATGCCAGCTTTCCACATACTACCTGGATTGGTATTCCGATGAGATCTGCATCCTTGAACTTGACGCCGGGACGTTCGTCGCGGTCGTCAAGGAGAACGTCTACACCTTTCATCTGGAGTTCTTCGTATATCCTTGCAGCTGCGTCGCACTGCTGATCGTCTTCCGGGTTAAGAAGCAGAATAGCAACCTCAAAAGGAGCAACCGATATAGGCCAGATCATACCGTCGGAGTCGTGGTAGACCTCTGGAATGGCTGCCAGCATCCTGCTAACCCCTATACCGTAGCAGCCCATAACAAACGGCTTCTCGCACCCGTCGGAATCCAGGAACTTCGCACCCATCGCTTCAGAATACAGCGTGCCCAGTTTGAATATATGAGCTATTTCTATTGCGCGAAGACTATCCAGCGTTCCGGGACACCGTGGGCATGGGTCTCCCGAGGAAGCTATTCTTATATCGCCCCACAGATCAACCTTGAAGTCTCGGTCTAGATTGGCATTCAAATAATGAGCATCAGTCTTGTTCGCACCAACGACGAAGTTAGTCATCGATGCTATCTCTCTATCAGCGACTATTCTGACGTTGTTCAGCCCGATTGGCCCTGTGAAGCCCACTTCAGCACCGGTGATGCGCTCTATCGTCTCAGCGTCAGCCATCTCCACACGCTTTGCCCCTATAAGCCTAGCAAGCTTAGACTCGTTCAAGTCCCGGTTGCCACGAACAAGAGCCGCAATTATCTCTCCGCCAGCTGTATAGATAAGTGTCTTGACTAGTTCCTCCGGCTTCCTTCCCAAGAATTGGGTAACTTCTTCGATGGTGCGCTGTCCAGGAGTATCAACCATGCGAAGATGTTCTTCGTGGAGTCGCGGTTTTTCGCCGTTTCGGTGCCCAATTTCGCACCTCTCCACATTAGCCGCGTAACCGCAGTCCGCACAACGAAGCACTGTATCCTCACCGGACTCAGCAAGTATCATGAATTCTTCATTTTCCTTCCCACCGATTGCTCCGGATTCAGCTTCCACGAGTATGGCGTCCAGGCCACAGCGCGCGATTATACGCGAGAACGCGACCCGCATTTTTTCATAGGCGAGGTCCATTTCATCAAAGGTGCGGTCGAAGGAATAAGCATCCAGCATTATGAACTCCCGGCCTCGCACTACGCCGCCCCGCGGACGCGGTTCGTCTCTTCCTTTTGTCTGAATCTGATACAGGTTTAGGGGTAACTCTCGATAAGAACGAACGTCGCGGCGGACTATGTCTGTGATAACCTCTTCGTGCGTGAAACCCAGAGCATACTCGCGATCAGCACGATCTTTGAGACGGAAAAGCACATCTTCTTGCCAACGACCCGTTTCCTGATAGAGCTCCGCAGGAATGATCATCGGCATAAGCAGTTCTTGAGCGCCCTGAGCATCCATTTCCTCGCGCACAATCTGCTCAATCTTCTTGATAACGCGATAGCCCAACGGAAGATAATCGTAAATCCCTGCGCCGACACGCCTGATGAACCCGCCGCGCAGCAACAGCTGATGGCTTACCATCTCGGCTTCTGAGGGAACTTCTCGAAGTGTCGGAAAGAAAAGCTGCGACGCTCGCATATGCACCTCACAACTCCAATACGACTGCCTCTTCCCCGCAGTTCGGAAACTTAGGGCAATTGATGCATTCTGTCCACACCTTGTGTGGTAATTTGCTTTTGTCTATCCTGGTAAAGCCTAGTTTTTCGAAAAAGCCTGGGATATAGGTCAGTGCAAAGACTTTAGGAACGCCAATTGAGCGTGCCTCTTCCAGACACGCTTCAACCAAAGCTCGGCCATAGCCTCTCCCCTGTACCGATTCATCTACCGCCAGAGATTTTATCTCTGCCAGATCCTCCCATGTTACGTGCAGCGCGCAACAACCAACGATTCTACCATCCTCTTCCATTACAAAGAAATCTCTGACGTTTTCGTACAGCGCAGACAATGATCTGGGCAGCATTACGTCTCTTTGTGCAAAAGTATTGATAAGATTCTGAACAGCCGGCACGTCCGGCACTCTCGCCTTTCGTATTTGCATTCCTTGCACCTTAATGATACAATCAGACCGACACGGCCTACATGCTATGCTTGAAAATCCACATCGGATGCTGTTTGTTCCCGCTTGAGCCTGTTTATTTCTTTCATCAGCTCCTCGACAAGATTGCTCTCAGGTACGTTACGCAGCTTCAACCCTTTGGCAAAGATTGCACCAAAACCACGCCCGCCAGCAATTCCTATATCTGCAAGTGAAGCTTCGCCAGGACCGTTTACTACACAACCCATTACAGCCACAGTTAAAGGCTTCACTGGAGGGCTAGCTTCCAGCCGACTGCGTACTTCACGGGCTATTGCCTGGACATCAATCTCGCACCTGCCACAAGTAGGACAAGATATCAGAGTAAAGGGTTTATGCCTTAAACCCAGCGCTGCCAGTATCTCTATACCAGCTTTGACCTCCTCAACTGGATCTGCCGTCAAAGAAACCCTTATGGTATCTCCGATTCCCTCAGCAAGCAGGGCGCCCAAACCCACAGCGCTTCTGATAGCGCCTTCCCACGCCAAACCCGCCTCCGTGATACCCAGATGGAGTGGATAGTCACACAGCTCACTTGCCCTCCGATAAGCTTCAATTGTCGTACAAACATCAAATGACTTTAGCGATATCACTATGTCCTCAAATCCAACGCTTTCTAGAATGCGCACTTCGTCAAAGACGCTCTCAACAAGAGCTTGAGCGGTGGGCAACCCGTACTTAGAGCGATCTATTGACCCTGCATTGGCGCCAACCCGAATTGGGACTCCGCATTCTTTAGCCGCCCTAGCAACAGCTTTCACCTTCTCCTTGGAACCGATATTTCCCGGATTAATCCTGAGCTTATCCGCACCGGATTCTATAGCCTCAAGCGCAAGCCTGTAGTCGAAATGGACATCAGCGACTATGGGAACTGCTGTTTGAGACTTGATCTTTCCAATGGCTTTGGCTGCAGTTCGGTTAGGCACAGCAACGCGAACTATATCACACCCTGCAGATTCTAGCACTCTGATCTGCGAAACAGTGGCGGCGATGTCTGATGTATCTGTAGTGGTCATTGATTGGACCGAGATCGGCGCACCGCCTCCAATCAGCTTATTTCGGACCCGAACAGTTCTTGTGATCTTTCTTCGTATCACGCAGATATGCTACCGCACCAAGCACCAGTATTTCAAATACAATGAGGAACAAATTTGTGCTCCACGCACGTTGTTTCATTATGCTCAGAAGCAGAGCAGTCCGCCATGTCATCCTTGACTGCCCGTCCTGATAAATGGTACAGTTACAAACGCCACTGATACCACGGGCCAAGGTGCAAGACAGCATCGCCGTAAAAAAGAAGAGTTCTTTCTCATTAAGAGGAATCGTATGGACAAAAAGCAAGTTATTGAAGCAGTAGAGGAATGCGGTATTGTGGCCGTCATCAGAGCAGAGTCTGCCGATCTGGCACTCAAAGCAGTAGAAGCTGCAATGGCAGGTGGGGTGACGGCTATAGAAGTCACGTTCACAGTACCTGGTGCTCTCGAATTGATACGCACGCTCGCGAAGGAGGTGAGCGACGAGATTGTCTTAGGAGCAGGTACGGTGCTTGATGCACAAACAGCGCTGAACGCAATCGAAGCGGGAGCGAAATTCATCGTAAGCCCGAACACAAATGTCTCAACTATAGAAGCAGCAAAATCGAAGGGCGCCGCCGTTTTTCCGGGAGCATTCACACCGACGGAAGTTATCACGGCGTGGCAAGCAGGCGGCGACATTATCAAGATATTCCCCGCAAACGTTGTTGGTCCGACATACTTCAAGGACCTCCATGGACCTTTCCCGGAGATACCGCTCATGCCCACTGGCGGTGTAGATCTCTCCACAGCACGAACCTGGCTCGAACACGGCGCCGTAGCCCTTGGAGTCGGTAGCGCGTTGATTGATAAGAAATTGATGAATGAAGGAAACTTTGCGGAAATAACAGAGCGCGCCAGGAAGTTCCGAGAAATCATAGTGCAGTTCAGATCCCAAAAGTAGATTGATTGCAAACCCGGAGTGTTCGCTCCTTATTTTACCCTGTAAGATACGAGCAGCGGAGGTCGACTGATGGCGCAAGTGGTTACGCTTGGCGAAGCTATGCTCAGACTGTCGCCGCCCGACTTTCAGCGTTTGGAACAAACGAATTCTTTCGACGTGAAGGTTGGCGGCGGAGAATTGAATGTGGCGGTAGGTGTTTCGAGATTAGGTCTGGAAAGTGCCTGGGTATCTAAACTGCCCAAGAACCCTCTTGGCAGAATGGTGCGAAACAAAGCGCGAGAACAGGGAGTAGACACCTCCCACATTGTATGGTCTGATTCGGGACGAGTTGGAATATACTTCCTAGAGTTTGGTGCTAACCCGCGAGCTTCGAGCGTGTTATATGACCGCTCAGGATCAGCAATGAGCACGCTTGAGCCAGGAGAAGTTAATTGGATGCAGGTGTTTAGTGGCTGCAAGCTGTTTCACGTGAGTGGAATAACGCCTGCTCTGTCGAAGTCTTGCGCGGAGGCAACAGCTGAGGCCATAAAGGCTGCAAAAGAGGCAGGGGCGAAAGTCAGCTTCGATGTCAACTACCGGCGAAAGCTGTGGTCTCCCGAAGAAGCGAACGCGTGCCTGGTTCCGATGATGAAATTCGTCGATATCCTAATAACCACAGAGGAAGACACTGGCGTTGTTTTCGGCATAAGAGAGCCGAGCTACCAGCAGGTAGCCGTAAAGCTGAACGAAAGATTTGGGTTTGAGGTGGTTGCAATTACGCTTCGTGAAGACTTATCCGTTCTAAGAAACGACTGGTCGGCTTTCGCCTACTCGAATGGGCGATTCTATGAAGGCGCCAAGTACCAGTGTGAGCTTGTGGACCGTGTCGGCGCAGGTGATTCATTCACCGCAGGTTTCATTTATGGTTATCTAACTGCAGACGTGCAAAAGGGTGTTGATTATGGAACTGCTTATTCTGCAATCAAGCATTCTATCCCAGGCGACCTAAACTGGGCGACGCTCGATGAAGTTGAAAACCTACTTAAGGGAGCGGGATCGCGAATCCAACGATAGAACAATCCAACCGCCAGTAGAATATCGGGAGGGCAAAATGAGGGACAAGAAGTGCTGTTCGTGCTGTGGTTCAACCGAGCCATGTGACACAGCTGCGCCAGCCACCATTAAGGAATATATCAAGCATACATACAGCAGAGCTGCCAGAGAAGCACACTCTGGAAGAGCGAGTTGCTGTGGGTCCAACACGCAAAAAGATCCCATTACCAGAGATTTATATCCCGCAGAACTGCTAGCAGGTGTGCCGACCGAGGCAGTTGCTGCGTCGCTGGGTTGCGCTAACCCGCTGGCACTCGCAGAGCTCAAGTCAGGGGAAGTTGTTCTGGACCTCGGTAGCGGCGGCGGACTTGATGTGCTTCTGTCGGCTCAACGCGTAGGTCCCAGTGGAAAAGCATACGGCCTCGACATGACCGACGAAATGCTTGAACTAGCCCGTGAGAATCAACGAAAGGCAGGTATCGAAAACGTCGAGTTTTTGAAAGGTGAGATCGAAAACATCCCATTACCCGATTCCAGCGTGGATGTGATCATCTCAAACTGTGTTATCAATCTGTCCCTTGACAAGGACAAGGTACTTTATGAAGCCTACAGAGTACTCAAACCGGGCGGCAGATTTGCAGTAGCGGACATCGTGCTTAAGAAGCCGCTCGAACCCAAAGCGAAAAAACATCTTGTCTTGTGGGCGGGTTGTATAGCCGGCGCATTGGAAATCGAGGAGTACAAAGAAAAGCTCCTGAAAGCCGGCTTCGTCAATCCCACCGTTGAGATAGTACGCGAGTATACATACGCGGATGTTCTGGAAATGATCCCCGACGAAGTTGTCAACCAAATGAACGATCAAGAGGTTCGAGAATTGGCGGATTCGTTTGTCAGTGCATTTGTGCGAGGGACGAAGCCAGCGGCTATATAAGAGCTAAACCACGAAAAATGCTCACAAACAAGAGGATTAAAAGATTAAGTAAGGAGGATTTAGATTTGTTGAGAATAGGCATCATAGGCTGCGGAGGGATAGCTGCAGAACATATCCGAGGGTACAAGGCCTGCGAAGACGTAGAAATTGCAGCGGCGGCGGATGTTGATTTAGAGCGTGCTGTAAGAGTTGTGGATGGCAAGCACGCATATTGCGATTACCGTGATATGCTTTCCCGAGAAAGATTGGATGCGGTCAGTATATGTACGCCCCCTAAATTTCATAAAGAACAAGTTATTGCATCGCTGCAGTCTGGGGCTTCTGTGCTGTGCGAAAAACCGTTGGCTTTGAATTCAGCCGAAGCACGCGAAATGGTGGAGTGCGCTTCTCAGACAGGCAAACTTCTGGTCACGGCATTCTGCCACCGGTTCCATGAACCCATTATGAAGGCTAAAGAACTTATTCGTGCGGGACGTATTGGGAAAGTGATCATGTTTAGAAACCGGTACGGTGGGAAAATAGACATGACAAAAACTTGGTTTTCCGACCCCGAGATCAGCGGCGGCGGTACGATAGTTGATACTTCCGTGCATTCTATAGACCTTTTCAGATATCTTGTTGGAGACGCGGTGAGAATATCGGCTGCTGTAGAGACTGCAGATCACAGATACAAAGTAGAAGACTGCAGTGCTATTATGGTGCAAAGCGCAAACCGTGCTATAGGTGTCATCGAAGCAAGTTGGACAAGCCCGGGATCTGCTAATGTAGTTGAAGTGTACGGCACTGAAGGTGCGATCATAATTGACTATGCTACGGGCGGGATAAGATTCACAGTCGACAACTCCGGCACTTGGGAATACGAACCTTGTCCCAACGCCGACCGATTCGTAGAACAGGCAAGGCACTTTGTAGCGTGCGTGCGCGGAGAGCGCGAACCGATAGTAGATGGTAAAGACGGCTGGCGCGCTGCGGAAATCGTGGATGCAGCCTACGCTTTCGTAAGAGGTACAGAAGGACGATGGGTTGAGCTTGGAAACCACAATCTCGGAGGTGGCTCAATTGGCAAATTGGTATGAAGACAACTCTTTCAGTATAGGCCGAACCCCTCTTGTGCGAATAAACAAGATAACGAAAGGTGCGAAGGCAGTCGTATTGGCGAAGATTGAGGGGCGAAACCCCTCTTACTCAGTGAAGTGCAGAATCGGATTCTCGATGATTCACGACGCCGAGAAGCGCGGTGTGCTGAGTCCAGGCAAGGAAATTATTGAACCTACCAGTGGAAACACTGGGCTTGCGCTTGCCTTCGTTGGATCGGCACGCGGTTATCCCGTTACACTAACCATGCCTGAGACAATGAGCATCGAGCGCCGAAAACTACTAGCGTTCTTTGGCGCTAAGCTGATACTGACGGAAGGTTCTAAGGGTATGCGAGGGGCAGTTGAAAAAGCCGAAGAGATTCTGGCGTCAGACCCTGAAAGATACTTTATGCCTCAGCAATTCAAAAATCCAGCCAACCCTGCAATCCACGAAGAAACAACAGGCCCTGAAATATGGCATGATACCGATGGCTTAGTCGACGTATTAGTTGCCGGTGTGGGTACTGGTGGTACGATCACTGGTGTATCGCGCTACATCAAGTGCAGGCAATCAAAATCGATCACCTCGATCGCTGTCGAACCAGAAGAGTCGCCCGTGCTGACCCAAACTATTCGTGGGGAAGAAGTCAAACCGTCTCCCCATCGAATCCAAGGCATCGGGGCGGGATTCGTACCGGAAGTTCTGGATCTGTCTCTCATCGACAGAGTAGAAACCGTCAGTTCTCAAGAGGCTATCGAATATGCTCGTCGCCTTGCTCGTGAAGAAGGAATATTGGCAGGAATATCCTCTGGAGCAGCAATGGCCGTGGCTGACAGGATCGCCCGGCTAGACGAGTTTGAGAAAAAAACGATTGTTGTGATTCTGCCGGACAGCGCTGAGCGATACTTAAGTACTTCTTTATTCGAGCACATCACATAATTGTAAGCCACCAAGCCGCACACTGCACATCATTCACCTCATTGTTAAAGCAAAAAAGCCTTGCTCCCTCGCGTGGAAATATGGAACAATCATTTAAACCAAGCCCTACCTGCGCTTGACAAACACGCAGTTTGAGGATATTCTGCGACTGGTTGGAGTGGTTTGTTCGATTTTGTGCTTCGTCTAGTGGCCGAATATAGTGGGGGGAGGTGGTAGTGCTTACAAAAAGGAGCCAACTTCGTATTGCGTTTTGGACCTAATAACCTTCGGCTTGGTCCTATAAACCTTTCGATTCACGTGAGAAATAGGAGGAATGAGGATGTTGAGGGCAATACTCATAGCAATATTTGTGCTGCTAATTGCCGCTAGCACCGCCGTTGCGGTTCCTCCGCAGACAATATGGTTCCAGGATGACTTTGAGAGTTATGGAGTTGGGACTAGGCTGCGGCAGTGCACCACGAATTGGCAAGACGGTTTTGACGGCGCGGGACCTGAGAACCTAATTCAGAACACTGCTGGGTGCGCATATAATGGCACACAGTTCGTTCGGCTGAAGGGTTCTAGCGGGACCGGTGCCACGAGCCGAGCACAAACTAAATATAATTGGGCTTCAATATCTGCAGGCAACGTGCAAATTCTGCATTTCCGGATCAGGAGAGCTTGGTCTGACGAAGCCACGCAACCTTATGATCACGCCAATATCTTCCTTATAGACGCCAGCAACAACCCCATTTGCGGATGGACCGGTGGAACCCACAGGATGATTTCCCGGTTGAGCTTTACGGGTGCAGAAGGCGTGTCGTATGATTTTGACCCGAACGACTGGACCTACCACGACTTCGACTGCTACTACTATCCAGACACTGGATTAGTCGAGTTCTATGTCGACGGAAACCTCAATTGGTCGACTTACACCACACCCGGGCTTGCAGTAAACAAGGTCTACGTAAGAGACTATGTCAAGGCACCGCTTTGCCCCAACGACACTTTGTTTCTCGACGACCTGGCAGTCGGTACGACTGCCAGGCCGGTTGTGACCTTCCCGATCGGAGGCACGTTCGTTAATACCAAGACACCAACCGTGAGCTGGACAAACGCGGCACAGGCATGACCGGGTATCAAGTTAGAGTATGCAGCGTTGACGACCCGAGCGGACCAATCGTCTACGACAGCGGTCCGATCAGCGGCACGGCTACAAGCCATCAAACCGGAGAGCTTCCAGAAAACCAACAACTTTGGGTTTTCGTCAACGAACAGTATGGCAATGTGTGGACTGGATTCTCAGTCAAAGGCAATGGTGGGTTCTATGTAACCACAACCCCGCCTGCTGCTCCGACTGTTACTTCGCCTGCAGGTGTTGTTGTCGGTGCAAAACCATCGGTGGTCTTTACTGCAGAGCTGCACAACAAGATCCAGGCGAAGATCACTACGACTCCAGATGGGTCCGGCACCCCTGTTTGGGACTCAGGCGAAATACATACGATGTCCAACGGCGCATCGTGTAGTGTGCTTTTGGATACGGGAACACAGTACTATGCGTTCGCGCGCGTAGGTAACGCTGCAGGGTGGAGCAACTGGAGTTCTGCCTCCGCATTCACGGTAACCCGTGAGGGTGAAGGCACTGATATCAGGCACTTCGATGAAACGTGGCAGGTAGGTAATACCACGCAAAACATACTTCAGCGAAATGCTCCCGCACCGGATGACGGGTTCGCTGTGGAAGTGTTACCTATGGAATGGCGTTTCATCGAAATGTACCTAACCAGTCGATGCACCGGCGGCAATACTGTTTGGGACATTTATGATTGGCAGCCTGTAATCAAATCCGAAACCATGCGTTTGCATCGAGTAGCTAACATCAGCCTAGACCAAGGCGTGACACTGGTTTTGGCGCACAGGATCCTTTGGGAAACAGGTGATTATGTTGCCAGGAACCAGCTTCAAAAGAGCAACATCTATATTGCCGATGACTACGGAACCGGCAAATGCCTAGCAGCATTCCGAGTATTCCTGGAGCAAGCCGGTGTATGCACGGACAGCCTGACCTGGACGACGACTCCCATTCCGCCAAGCAACGACTGGCGAATCATTCGCATCACGGGTCGGAACCAGGTTGTAGGTGATCCGAGGACTGCTGTTTGGAAGCTGTATATCAACGAAAGCCCTACGCCGGTGGTAACGGGCACGGGTTCTGTTGACGAATCACTTGTGGACAGCCCAGGTTGGATGACGGACGGCATAGTGATCGGACAAGGCTGCTATGGTCTGGCGACACAGGCGCAGTTTGATTGGACTGCAGTCAACACTGCTGGAGACTATGCGCCTGGCGAGTGGACGCCATTCGGCGGAACCTATGCTTCCATCAGTGAAGCGAAAGCTGGCGGTGAGACTAAGCCCTGCGTGATCATTGGTAATGCTGTGATCACGGCAGTTCGGAAAGACATCACCGGGTCACAGCTTGGATTCTAGGTGCAAGATGTGGACACCAAGGACCACTCCGGGCTGTATATTCCGAGCGGTGATCCGACGAACGTTATGGTTGGAGCTGTTGTGACGGGCATTTCAGGGATCATAGGACGCAGTGAAAGTATTGGTGCCGTGCTTTCTAACCCGAGCTTCACGGTGACGAGCGACATGGCGGAAGCAAAGCCTCTGGGGATGACGCAAAAGGCTTTGGTTGGTGGTTCGTGCGTTGACGAAGCCGGTTGGGGCACCGACAACGTAGGAATGTTCGTGCGGATTTGGGGCGAAGTCACATCCCTTATGATAACGCCTGAAGGTGAGATGGTGATCTATATTGACGACGGCAGCGGGCTTATCGACGGAAGAACCCAATACGGCGATCCTTTTGCTAAGGGTATTAGAATAGTAGCTACTGAGTTCCCGTTCGACATCGAAGTCGGCAAGTATTATCAGATAGATGGAATCGCAGCTTACGAGACTTGGACTGAGACGCAGGACGAAACCGAGGTAACCAAGACTGTGCGGACGATCCTGTGCCCTGTGTTCACGGAGATTCCCAAACCGTAGGCATTAACAACAAATAGATTCCGACCGTTACATACGAGAGGTGCGGAGAGGGCAGGTCCGTGCCTCTTTTTTATGTGCTAGAGTACCAAACCGTTTGCCAAAGCTGTTTTTGACGGATTCCGGTTGGCAAGCTGCAGTCAAAGCAGAGTTGCCCGCAAAGGTCGAGTGATGCTAAGCTTTTACCGGCCGACGGAGGTTGATGAACGTAAAGGAGCTCGTGTTGCGCGACAGACAGAGCTACCGCATCAGTGAAAGAGATTTCAAGGTACTCAAGCGTCTGTCGCCTGGGTTAGCAAGACTGGTCCGGGACTCGGACTGCAATATGGCCACGCATTTTGTTTGTAAGAACTGCGGTCAGATATCTCCGATCAAGCTACGCGAGCTCCACCAGTGCCAGCGCTGATTAGAATGGAGGATTAGTTTTTCAATGCAAAGTCTGAAATTAAACAGGGTTGCCAGATACATTTCACTGGTATGGGTACTAGCTCTCGCAGCAACTGGACTGGTGTCAAATGCACAAGCTGGGGAAATACCCGACTTTTCGTTCATTCAGGCAAGCGATGTGCATGCACCCAACTCCAAGAGCCAAGAAGTTATCGGGCAGATCAAGTACTTGAGTCAGATAGACATGTCTGCATTCGAAGTCAAAGCTCCAAAACCGGAGTTTGTATTGGTAACGGGAGATCTGACCGAGTTCGGCGGCGGGTCAGGTTGGTGGGAACAATTCCTCAACTATTGGGCGGATTGCGGTATCCCTGTTTACTACCAGCTTGGAAATCACGATAACACCTGGGCAGCCCTGGTCAAGAGTCTACGCGAGTTGGGATTCGGACCATGTTATTCATTCGACCGGAACGGATGCCATTTCGTGGGCCTGATGACTGCTACCGTGCAAGACCCTCGCCCTTCGATAGGCGAAGAACAGATCAGGTGGCTGGAGAAGGACTTGGCGAGTTTGGACCTGGAAACTCCAGTGTTTGTGTTTTTCCATCATCCCATTGGAGGCACGGAGTTCGCGAGTCGATTCGATTATGATAGACTCCTGGATGTCCTTCGGACAAGAAATACCGTCCTGCTGATGGCGGGCCATTCTCATGGACATGTTTACAGACCCTTTGAAGATTTCGATCAGATAACGGGAGGGTCTACGTACGGTCCAAATGACCCCGGGCTGACTCTCATCTATATTCATGACAAAGTCATCAAGGTCGCCTATAAGAAAGCAAGCGATCAATCGGCCGGTGTAAAAATTTTTCAAAAGGCGATTCCACCAAAGCGGGTTTATCACAACGTAGAAATCCTTTCGCCGCAACCCCGGGTCAGCGTAGGACAAGTGATGGAAATATCCGCTAGCACGGACTTTGAAGGCATAGTAGGAAAAGCGTACTGCACAATAGATGATGAGATTAGTACTGACCTACAGGTGAAACATTCGAACGGACGATGGACCGCAACCGGCACAGTGAATCTGGATACACTCCTACCCGGCGCCCACTATTTGCGTGTGGAGTTTGAGGCAGCAGAGAGTCAGTTTAAGAAAAGCGTCGAATTCTTCTACGAACCCACCAATAAGCCGACAGCGTGGCGAGTCTACTTGGGAGCCTCGTCGAGATGCACTCCCACCGTCGCAAACGGAATGGTTTACGTCGGCGCCAATGACGGCAAGCTTTGGGCAATAGAAGCAAAGACAGGGAATGTCCTATGGACAGCTGAAACTGGAGCGGAGATAGTCGCCGAGCCGCTAGTGGTCGGCGACAAAGTCATAATCGCCAACGGTTTGGGCTTTGTTCAAGCATACACGTTGAAGGGCGATAAGATATGGGAGTTCCGTGCGGATGATGCCGTCTATTCATCGCCTACAGAGGTGGAAGGACGCATAGCTTTTGGGTGCAACAGCGGGAAGTTTTATATCCTTGACCCCGCCCAAGGAAGTCTTATAACCAAAAACGAAGACGCAACATACTCGATAGAATCGAAACCCTTCGCCTCAAAAGGCAGAGTATACTTCGGTGCTTGGGACGAGTATATCCGCTGTGTCAATGCGAAGGATGGTAGTTTGGTGTGGAAGCAGATAGGCGAAGGAAGTCGCACCAAGGAAAGCCTTGGTGTAAGACGTTACTATAGCCCGGCCGACGCAGGACCAGTAGTTGCAGACAATAAGGTATTCGTTGCCGACCGTGATTATATGCTGACAATACTAGATGCCGAAACCGGCGAACGTGTGGATGCAAGAAGTGGCGTTGCAGCTACAGGTTTGTCAGAAGACGGTAGATTCATCTACCTGCGCCGAACCAATGGGAATTTGGAAAAGATCGACCTAAGCGGCAACGTTATGTGGAGCACTCCATGCAAGATGGGATACATTCCGGCAGCGCCCTTCGAAAAGGACGGGGTGGTATATGTAGCAAGCGCGTTAGGTCTGGTTTCAGCGGTTTCGGCGTCGGACGGAAAAATCCTTTGGCAATATCAAGCATCTCCGAAGCTCTACGTTATGTCCTCAGTGGTTTCTGACGGGGAGCGAGCTTACGTAACTGGGTTCGATGGAATGTTAACTGCTATCAAGTGCACCTCGCAATAGACACTAGTGCGACTTACATTTAGCACAAGTAAAAGTTAGTAGCGGCACAGTCCTATGTAATCGGGGAACAAGTTGGCCAAAGAACGCGTACTATTGATAGACGACGACGAAGATATATCGCGTTTAGTGGAGAATTATTTGTCGGCTGAGGGCTACACGGTGCTGCGGGCCAAGACAGGTGAAGCCGGCATATCAATGGCACGCTCAGAGCGGCCGGACCTGATAATACTCGACTTGATGCTGCCAGGTTTAGACGGGCTGGACGTATGTCGGATACTAAAGAGAGATCAGGCTACAGCTACGATCCCAATTATCATGCTTACGGCCCGGGGAGATGAAGCAGATATAGTAACGGGGCTCGAGCTGGGGGCCGAAGACTACGTAGTTAAGCCATTTAGCCTGAAAGTGCTGACAGCTCGAATTCGAGTGGCGCTTAGACGGGCAAAGCAGCCGGAGGTTCAACCGGACCAGCCGATTAGGTTGGGACGGATATCTATAGATCCCCAACGCATGCAAGTATTTGCAGACGGCAAGTCAGTAGAGCTGACTCTTACGGAGTTTCGCATTCTACACGCGCTTGCTAGAAGACCTGGCTGGGTGTTCACCCGCGATCAACTGGTGCGAGCATCGAGAGGAGATGAGGTTGACGTAACAGACAGATCAGTAGATGTCCACGTAGTTGCCCTGCGCCGAAAACTAGGTGCCCTTGGTAACAGCATAGAGACCGTGCGAGGTGTAGGTTACCGCTTCACAGAAGAGTCGACCAATGCGTAGGCGACCGCTTGTTGCAAAGCTTTTCCCGACATTTGTTGCTATTTCTCTGCTGGGCATTCTTGTGCTGGGAATATTCTCCGTGCTTCTCGTCACAAACTATGAACACCAACGTGCACAGGAAGAACTTATCACAAAAGCGCGGCTGGTCGCGCACGCGGTCGGCGGTAAGCACATCCTTAGAAACCGAATTAACCTCCAACGAACAGTTCAAAAACTCGCTGAACTCTCTAACACTCGCGTCACCGTAGTAGACCGCTCGGGGAAAGTCATTGCTGACTCTGAAGCAGAAGGCTCACGAATGCAGAACCACGGCGATAGGCCGGAGATTCGAGCAGCATTTTCCGGTAAGATAGGCATTTCTAGACACAAAAGCTCAACTCTCGGATCCTATATGTACTATGTGGCTATTCCGGTAAAAAGTGACGGACAGGTGGAGGCAGTCGTGCGCGCTGCTCAGATGAGTAGGACGATTGATGCTCCCGCAGCCGCATTGGGAACCGAATTAATAGCGGTCCTGTTGGCTGCTGTTGTGCTTGCCGCGGCTCTTAGTTTCACAGCAGCCCGCAGACTGGCGGTTCCTTTGTTGGAGCTGCAGAATGCAGCTCGTTTGTTAGCATCAGGCGACTTTCGCGTGCGGGCTCCGACTTGCGAAATAAGTGAGCTTGCCAGTCTGGCCGACAGTCTAAATGTCATGTCTTCCAAGATCGAAAGTCAGATTCGCGACATCAAGAGTCACGCAGCAACGTTGGAAGCTATTCTGACAAGCATGAGAGAAGCAGTTCTGGTCGTAGGCGACGACGACACTATCCTGATCGCAAACGCAGCCTGCCGACGCCTCCTTGGAATCGATCCGCACTCAGCTGTCGGCAAGCCTCTGCAACAAGTCATAAGGCGATCGGCGCTTCACAGATTCGTTGAACTGGTTAGACAAGGCATTGAGCCCAAATCCGAAGATCGTATGTTTGAGATGGAAGACGGTGTGACCCTCCGGATGAGTCACGCGCTCCTAACCGATTCTGATGGAAGAAGGCTGGGCGGTATTCTCATCGTTGTTAGCGATGTCACTGAGACACGCAGACTGGAGCGTATGCGCAGAGACTTTGTAGCCAACGTTTCGCACGAGTTGAAAACGCCTCTGACAGCGGTCAAGTGCTGTCTTGAAACTCTACTTGACCTACGAAAGATGCCCCCGGAGAAAACCAAGGACTTTCTCGAGACTGCGCTGCGTCAGACTGACAGACTAAATGCAATTATTGACGACCTTCTCAAGCTTGCCGAGATCGAGCAGCAAACAGAAGAAGCCCGAATAGAATTGGAATCAACGCCTCTCAAACCGCTGATTGAGATGTCAACCTCTAGCCTCGAGCCTGCAGCTTCTGAAAAACATATAGAGATAGAGGTCGAATGCCCCGAAGACATCGTCGCGCCAGTGAATGCTCCACTCCTTGAACGCGCAATAACTAATCTTGTAGACAATGCAGTAAAGTACTGCCCGGAGAATTCCCGAGTACATATCTCTGCTGAGCGAACTAATGGAGAAATAGTCATTCGGGTAAAAGACAATGGACCTGGAATCCCTGCCGAACATCTTCCCAGGATCTTCGAGAGGTTTTATAGAGTCGACAGCTCGCGAAGTCGAAGGATCAGCGGCACAGGCTTGGGTTTGGCAATAGTAAAACACGTAGCCCAGGCTCACGGAGGACGTGTGGATGTCATCAGCCACGTCGGCGTAGGCTCCACCTTCAGTATCTATATCCCCGCCGCCACTTCTGCGCACAATTAGAACAGCCCCTATACAAGAATTGCGCATTACTAACAGTTTCCTAACAGATATCTAACAAAACGAAGGTACCATTTTACCTGGGACAAGACACCAAATGGTTTTAAACCGCTAAACGAAACCAGGTCTCATGTTGAGTTGTAAACCTTAGGCTCGTTGCAGGCAGCTTTTTTACGACGCGGCAATTAATGCTAATAGAAAGGAAGAAACCATGATGCTTAAAGCTAAGGTATTCGCAGTTCTGATCGTAGTTATCCCTTTCGCGCTTTCGGGCTGCGCAAAGCAGGCAACCCCGCCTGGAAAACCAGCTACATCATCAAATGGTTCTGGCGTAGTCACAATCAATGGCGCAGGCGCAACTTTCCCCTACCCAATCTATGCCAAATGGGCAGATGAGTACTATCAGTTGACCCGCGTAAAGGTGAACTACCAGTCTATCGGCTCTGGAGGAGGAGTTCAACAGATCAAAGCCGGGACTGTACACTTCGGTGCGTCCGATTCGCCGTTGACCCCTGATGAACTAGCTGAAGCTGGCCTGTTTCAATTCCCAATGGTTATCGGCGGTGTGGTACCAGTTGTTAACCTCCCAGGTATCAAATCTGGAAACTTAAGAATGTCTGGAAAATTACTAGCTGACATATTCCTCGGCAAAGTGAAGCGTTGGAACGACCCTGCGATTGCAAAAGAGAACCCAAGCGTAAAGTTCCCGGACAAAGCCATAACTGTTGTGCACCGAGCCGATGGATCCGGTACAACTTGGATATTCACAAACTACCTCGACAAAGTCTCCCCTGAATGGCACTCTAAGATCGGATATGGCAAAGCTGTAAATTGGCCTGTCGGTGTCGCTGGAAAGGGTAATGAAGGAGTTTCAGCGTACGTGCAGCGACTGGAGGGCTCAATTGGCTACGTCGAATATGCGTACGCTCTACAAAACAAAATGAGGCACGTGAGATTGAAAAACCGAGCGGGAAATTACGTCGATCCCAGTGCGGACTCGTTCCAAGCTGCAGCCGCAAATGCAGCGTGGGAAAAAGCTCCGGGCTTCTACGTAGTGCTTACCGACCAACCAGGAATAAACAGCTGGCCCGTCACCGGCGCGTCATATATAATCATCCACAAGAAACAAAAAGATCCGAAGCTTGCTCGTGCCATGCTCGATTTCTTCGAATGGTGCTACAAGCACGGCCAGCAGATGGCTTCGGATCTGCACTATGTGCCGATGCCCAAAGAAGTATACGAGCTAGTAATCAAGAAATGGAAATCGGAAATAGTTGTGCAATAGGTGTTTTATGACCAGCAGCGCTAGCGGTTCTGAAATCATTGTTGCAATGCCAGGAACAAGACTTCGCCAGAACCAGAAGCTAGCCAGCCAGGTATTTCGCAGCTGTGCCGGATTGTGTGGATGCTCAATCATTGTGGTCATGGCCGCAATTCTATTTGAACTCTTGTTGAACTCTAGTCAAGCTATGGCCACACTTGGCTGGCGATTCCTCGTAACCGCACAGTGGGATCCAGTCGCTGGCAAATTCGGTGCCCTAAGCAGCATATATGGCACGGCAGTATCTACACTCATAGCCCTTGTTATCGCGGTACCTACGAGTCTGGTGATAGCCCTGTTCCTTGTGGAACTATGCCCGAAAGGCTTGAGCGGTTTCTTCCGCACCGCAATCGAACTACTGGCTGCCATTCCAAGCATAATATACGGAATGTGGGGTTTGTTTGTGCTGGCGCCCTTTATGGCAAGGTACGTACAGCCGGTAATGGGAAAATATCTCGGTTTCACACCTCTGTTCCAAGGCCCGCCAATGGGAATAGGAATGCTTACGGCTGGCGTTATACTCGCGCTCATGATACTGCCCTTTGTTTCGTCGGTGATGCGTGATGTCTTAGAAATGATACCCCCAGTACTAAAAGAGTCTGCCTATGGACTAGGCGCAACTACGTGGGAAGTTACGAAAGACGTATCTTTGAAGTATGGTAGGGCTGGTATGGTAGGCGCGATATTCTTGGGGCTGGGTAGAGCGATAGGAGAAACTATGGCGGTAACATTCGTTATCGGTAACGACCACAGCTTGAGTGTCTCGCTATTTGCTAGCGGCAACACGATCGCGTCCACCCTAGCAAACGAGTTCACAGAAGCTTCCGAACCGCTCTACCTAAGCGCATTGGTAGAACTAGGACTTGTGCTTTTTCTGATGGCATCGGCATTTCAGCTAATTGCACAACTGTGGCTAAGAGCTGCAGCTGTTAGAATGGGAACACAATGAAGAAGCGATCAATCGTTCTCAGAAAAATCGTCAATGGCGTTGTGACAGGCGTTGCAGGTGCAGCTGCAGTAGCAGGTATAGGAATGCTACTTTGGATATTGGGCGTGGTAGTTCAACGTGGAATTACAGCAATCGACTGGGAATTCTTTACGCGGTTGCCTGCACCGCCTGGAGAACTCGGCGGCGGCGTGTCAAATGCAATAGCAGGAACCTTTATTATTACCCTAGTCGCCACCTTGATGGGCGTGCCAATAGGGATTTTGGCGGGCACATATGTTGCTGAGTTCGGCAGAGAAACCCGTCTTGCCACTGCCATTAGGTTCTGCGCCAATACCCTTATGGGAGCACCATCTATTGTGATAGGCGTATTCGTTTATACCCTTATTGTTATACCAATGGGACGGTTTTCGGGTCTGGCAGGATCGGTAGCACTCGCCACAATCATGTTGCCTATAGTTGCGCGTACCACTGAGGACATGCTAAGGCTTGTACCAAACTCCCTACGCGAATCGGCCCTTGCTCTGGGCGCACCAGAACACAATATGATAGTCCAAGTTGTATTTCGCGCCGCGAGATCGGGAATGCTCACCGGCATCATACTTGCAGTGGCACGTGTGAGCGGCGAAACTGCTCCCCTGCTTTTCACAACCCTGAACAGCCCGTATTGGAGTCTTGCCTTGGATAAACCAATGGCAAATCTAACTGTGACTATTTTCAATTACGCGATGTCACCATACGCGGACTGGCAGGCCAAGGCTTGGGGAGCATCGCTCCTAATAACGGCGGCCGTGCTGATAATGAACCTCGCAGCCAGAGCACTAGCGCGCGAACGGAGGTTGACAAGTTGACTGAAGGACTTGTCCAGAGGCCGAAGATATCGGTTCGACACCTCAACTTTTACTACGGCAGTCAACAAGCACTGAAAGACAACAATCTGGACATTGCCGAAAAGGCTGTAACCGCCATAATAGGGCCCTCCGGATGCGGCAAGTCCACGCATATCCGTTGTTATAACAGAATCTACGAAATGTACAAGGGTCAAACTGCGACAGGCGAGATACTCTTGGATGGAAAAAACATTCTTGACCCATCCGTAGATCTTATCCAACTACGCATGCGAGTGGGGATGATCTTTCAAAGACCTACTCCGTTTCCGATGTCCATCTTTGACAACGTTGCTTACGGCCTGCGCTTGAAAGCGAAACTGTCACGAAGCGAACTCGAGGCCCGGGTGGAGAAGGCACTGCGGGACGCTGCGCTGTGGGATGAGGTGGCTGACAAGTTGTATGAGCCCGGAACTCACCTATCGGGTGGCCAGCAGCAGCGTTTGTGCATAGCACGCGCAATAGCTGTGGAACCCGAGGTTATTTTGATGGACGAACCTGCTTCTGCAATCGATCCAGTAGGTACAGCGAAGATTGAGGACCTAATATTTGCACTCAAGAGCGACTACACAATAGTCATTGTAACTCATAATATGCAGCAAGCAGCGCGCGTATCGGACTACACGGCTTTCTTCTATAACGGCGAAGTTGTGGAGTTCGGCAGAACCACGGATATCTTTACTCGCCCACAAAAGAAACAAACCGAGGATTACATAACCGGCAGATTCGGTTAGCAGATATCAAAAGTCCTTAATTATCAAAGGAGCAACCACATGACGACTCATTTGCACAAAGAAATTGAAAAGCTAAGACGGCGAATTCTGTACATGGGAGCCGAAGTAGAAGAAGCTGTCAGGAAATCGGTAGAAGCACTGATGTCGAGAAACATAAAACAGGCGCAGGAAGTGATCGACCATGACGAAGCTCTTGACCACCTAGAAGTCGAGATCGAAGAAGAATGTCTTAAGATTCTGGCTCTGCACCAGCCAGTGGCTGTAGACCTAAGGTACGTGATCGCTGTACTCAAAATGAACAACGATCTTGAACGCATAGGCGACCTTGCGGTAGACATATCGGAGCGCGCGGTTTATCTATCGCAAAAGCCTCCTATCGATCTCGAATTGGACCTCCGAACGATGGCTGACTTGACGAAGTATATGCTTAAATGCAGCTTGGACGCGTTGGTGAATTCAGACTCATCCCTGGCTAGGCAGGTACGCACACGGGACGATGACGTCGATGAGATGAATAGGAATATGTTTACAGTGGTTCAAGATTACATAAAGTCGTACCCCGAACACGTAGCGGAGGCAATTCATTGGCTTTCGGCTTCGCGGCATCTTGAGCGAATAGCCGATCAGGCAACCAACATTGCAGAGGACGTAATATACATGGTTGAAGGTGAAATTGTCCGGCATCAGCCGGAAGTATTCAACGCTTAGCACTCTTCCTCGGTGCTTCGATTCGCCATCCTACAGCGTTGAGATTTGCTTCGCCAGCGCGCTTGACCAGGGTATATTGGGGGCGGCAAGACTAACGTGCTCTGGCAGCGCCAGTAAAGTAAGCATGGCAGCCCGGAAACACACAATAAGACTCAATCGCCTGTGTCCGGAATAACCTCGATCGCTTCCTCCAGCTTGACCCAGAGAACCTCCCCACCGCGGGAGACATACAAGATCCGAGCCTCCTCAGCAACGTCCAAGAGACGATCCTCTCGGACCTCGTAGCGTACCTCCCCGTCAGGCAAGTTTACAGGAAAGCGATACCTGAGTTTCATCTTTTCTTCTGCATCAAGCCTCGCCGCTATGTCCTTCAGGTCGATCAACTGATCTCCTCCTGCACCCGCATCCAGCACCTGCGAAGCGTGCACGCGAGTTTCTGCCGCTTGCGCAACAAGTGGTTAGACATCGCTCGCCCAATGTCCTTCCTGGTGCTACGACGTGCATATAGGTTGTGTTACAATTTCACTATGACTAAATTAAGATACCAAATAGTGGACTTTCATGTACACGCATTTCCGGATGAGTTGGCTCAGCGGGCTCTTCAGAATCTTATCGCGACGTATGGTGTGCCGGCTATAACCGATGGCACAGTGTCGGGACTCGTCGAGCATATGAAAGCCTGCGGTGTAAGCTACTCAGTTATCCAACCTGTGGCCACAAAACCTAGTCAAGTAAAAAGCATTAACGAATGGGCTGCGAGTCGCGAGGAACCAGGAATCATAAGCTTTGCGGCCATACATCCCGATTGCGAAAATGTAGCTGAGGAAGTAGAACGGATAATCTCTCTTGGCCTGCCGGGTATCAAAATACAAGCCAACTGGCAAGGAACATATGTTGATGATAACACCAGAATGTACCCGATCTACGAAGCAGCACAGGGCAGGCTCATAGTCATGTTCCACGCCGGAAATGAGCTAGCGCCGACTGAAGAAATCAGAGCAACGCCGGAACGATTAGCGAGAGTGCATCGAGATTTTCCTAACCTGACCATGATTGCTGCCCACATGGGCGGTTACCTGATGTGGGATGAGGTCGAGACATATCTGTTAGGAAAGAACGTGTATTTCGATACATCAGCGTGTTCACATGACCATTTTCCCGACGAACGCTTTCTGAAATTTATCCGGCAGCACGACCCGGAACACGTGCTGTTTGCCACGGATTCGCCATTTGGAAGCGCCGAAAGCGATATTCAGCGTCTCCAAGCACTTGGCCTTAACGACACAGAACTAGAGCGAATCTTCTGGCGAAACGCAAGGGAATTGTTGGGAAACTGCTTAGAGCGCAAGAATCCCGCTCTATAGCGGGCTTTGTAGGCGTGCGCTCTGAGTCATACCTGATGGGATCGGTGGCGACACCAGTTGTTCCGGCACCTCGCCATTTCTCACGAGGAGAGTATCACGTTTGAAGTTGAGATCGTCAGTATAAGGATAGTCTAGGTTATAATGTAGACCTCTGCTTTCCTTCCGCCACAGAGCTGAAAGCACGATGAGTTCCGCAGTTTGTGCCATATTCCTAAGCTCCAGGAGTTTAGGAGACAGCTTGCCGAACTCGTATAGCTCTTCAGCACGTTCTCGAATATTTTCTATTATCTGCTGAGCTCTCAGCAAGCGTTCGTCTGTTCTTACTATACCCACGTATTTCCACATTGCCGTGCGAAGCTTTAGAGTGAGCTCGTCTAACTGCTCCTCTGGGATCACATATGAGTGTTTGTCCATAGGAAATTCTTGAACCTCGCCGAATGAAATCTTGTCTATCCGTTCTTGCGCGTCCAGCGCAGCTCTCCGAGCAAAGACAATAGCCTCAAGCAGCGAATTACTGGCAAGTCGATTGGCCCCGTGCACCCCAGTACAAGCCACTTCGCCGCATGCATATAGGTTATCAATGCTTGTACGACCATTCGTGTCAGTAAGAACTCCGCCACAAGCATAGTGGGCAGCTGGCACGATCGGTATCCATTCTTTGGTGATGTCTATACCCACGCTGAGGCAGGTCTCGTAAATGTGTGGAAAATGCTCCTTTATGAAATCAGGTGACAGGTGCGTAACATCTAAATACACGCACTCGTCACCACTTTTTTTCAGCTCGGCATCGATAGCCCTTGCAACGACGTCCCTAGGCGCCAAATTGCCCATCTCGTGATACTTTTCCATAAATGTATCGCCATTGCTCAGTCTCAAGATGCCGCCTTCACCGCGCACCGCCTCTGAAATCAAGAATGATCTTGCACCGGTATGGTAAAGAGTCGTGGGATGAAACTGGATGAACTCCATATTCGCGATGACAGCGCCAGCTCGATATGCCATTGCTACTCCATCGCCAGTCGCGATTTCAGGATTCGTCGTGTGAAGGTACACCCGGCCAAGACCACCTGTGGCAAGCATTGTAACCTTCGCTCTGAATGCCGTAACATCGCCGGTCTCAGAATCTAGCACGTATGCTCCTCTGCAAATACTCTTGCCGCCTATCCTGTCTACTATCAGATCTATAGCGTGGTCGTGCTCGAAGAGGCGAATATCGTGGTTAGCTTTGACCTGAGCAACGAGGGCTCTTTCTATTTCACGTCCGGTCAAATCTGCTGCGTGAACGATACGTCTAGCAGAATGACCGCCCTCGCGGCCTAGGTGAAGACGCAGAGGGTTTTTGGCTTTATTGTTTCGCGTAAACCTCACCCCAAGCTCTATGAGTTCTTTAACTCGATCTGGACCCTCGTGGACTAGTATCTCCACTGCGTCCTCATGGCAAAGACCAACTCCAGTTGTGAGGGTGTCGCGAATGTGTGCTTCGAAGCTGTCGTCTGGATCCATTACGGCGGCTACGCCGCCTTGCGCGTAGTTGGTATTGGATTCGGTATCGCGCTTCTTTGTCACAAGCGCCACCCGACCACACTTGGAAGCGTGAAGAGCAAAGCTAAGTCCGGCAATACCTGTGCCCAATACCAGTATGTCTACATCGATTACCACTTTTAGACTAGTCCTCGACCGTGTCGTTCTCGCCCTTGTAATTATCCGGCCTGCATGGGAGAAATTCTCGCGCCAGCGAATCCCAAAAGCGATCAGCTAAGCGAATTCCTACCGATTCCGGTTCATCACAATCTCCAAACTCAGAATATCGCACTACCGCTGAACCATCTGGCGCAGCCACCATACCGCTAAGTCTCAGCATACCGTCAACGATAGTCGCTAACACCCCTACCGGAGCAAGGCAGCCGGAGCGCAGACTTCTGACAAAGGCACGCTCGGCAGTTACGCAGGTCCTGGTCGTCCAGTCATCTATCTGTGCGATGATCTCCCGAATTTCATCGTCTGCTCTACACTGTACAGCAAGAGCTCCCTGACCAGCAGCCGGAAGCCAAGTGTTTGGATCGAACTCTTCAGTTACCAGATCTTTCAATCCCAGGCGGGCTAACCCTGCATACGCTAGGACTACGGCATCGCAGTCGCCTCTTTGGAGTTTAGCCAGGCGTGTATCAAGATTTCCTCGCACATTAACGGGAGTTAAGTCTGCTCTAAGAGCCAGCAGTTGAGCTCGCCGCCGAATACTGCTGGTGCCGATCCTAGCTCCAGTTGGAGCATTGAGTAAAGGACCAACTTTGGAAACCAACACGTCTGCCGGATTGCTTCTGGCAGGATAAGCTGCAATGCAAAGCTTGGGGTCCATTTCGGACGGCACGTCCTTCGCGCTATGTACTGCGAAGTCGATTTTGCCCACCAATAAAGCCTGCTCGATCTCCTTGACGAAAACACCGGTCCGACCAAATTCAGTCAAAGCCGTATGTTTATCTCTATCAGCAGCTGTTTGAATGATCTCTGTTCGAACACGGACATTGGGGACTCGACTTCTCAATTGCTCAATTACTTCTCTCGTTTGAGCAAGCGCTAACAAGCTTCCTCTGGAACCTACAACCAGTTCACGCATTCTTAGAGTTCATTATACAGAAACTGCAGAACATCAACAATACAACCCCAAAGAAATCGAAGTCTACAACTCTGGAAAACAGCCGAGCAATGTTACGGTTCATACTGGGAGGCTGAAAAAGTATGCGGTAGAACCCACATCACCTGGCACTTAGGTGATCGATGTAGACGCAGCTGTGGCGCCGGTACTCGAGGATAAGATGTACAATCGTTGAATAGCTGCTAGTTCGCCCTTTGCGGGGGTTGCAGCGGATCAAACTCATTACTAGCAGTACGTTCCGCTCAGGCGAGGGCGAAGTGTCGCCTTCAGACCATCTCGCAGCGTATACCAGAATGCAAAACACCGCACCGATAAGTAGAAGCAATTGCCCAGTCCAACCATCGTCGGATTCTGTAACGGGCGGCTGCAGATATGAGCGGACGGTTGATATGTAAAACCCTCTTGCGGAGGGAGAAATATCGGTGATGCAATCCGAGTAAGAGGCCCTGTGCGCGACAGCTAGGATCAGGTCTTCGTAGAGGCGCCGCTTTTTAGCAGGATCTACACCAGCTCGCGTTTCTACCAAGAATGCCGTAAACCCTCTTGTGGTGTAGTGACGATGGAATAAGGCCAAATTGCTACTTTCGCTACTTTGCGCTACTGAAATGCCAAGCTGAGAGGCAACAGGTCGCACGAAATCCTGGACAAGCCACCTGCGACTGGGAGTAGTAATCCACGGCAACTCTATCTCATTGGCGTTAGAACTATCTACTGCTGTCCACTCGTGCAAATCGATCAAAATGTGCGGTTTCCATTTTTCGATTAAGCTGTCCACAAATCTCGCCTCGAGCGTTCTGAAATTCTTCCAATCGCGATTTATATCCAAACCCTGTGCGTTTTCCCGGCTTCGTCGCTCAAATCCATCAGGATTTGCGACAGGAACAACCACAAAAAGACATCGCCTAAGCAGATTGCGATTGTTTCCCGAAGCCAGTTTTCTCATAAGTGATACCGCGGACCAGACAGGGTTTGGTTCACTTCCGTGTTGTCCAGCCAGGACTAAAATCCTGACCTTGCTGAGATGAAATCTGTCGAAATCAGTGATCAAGTAAGCTGGGATAGGACGTCCCTCGAAGGACTTCCCGGACGAAATCGGACGAATGCAGGATAGCGCGGCAAGTGAGTTGCATCGAGACATCACCATTTCAAACGAACTTGCTGAGGCTACACTGCAGAGCAAACAAAACAAAATGGTAACGGCAAGGGTGCTACTATATTGAAGGAGCGAGGAGAATATAGAACACATCTTTGAATTTTCTACTGCTGCCTATCGATAAAGACCGGGCTGTCTGTGCCGTTGCACGCGGGTCCGTAAGCGTACTCTACTAAACGACGTTGAGCAGATTCTCTTAGAGCACCAGCGAGGATCTGTAAACGGTTTCTCATAATAGTCTCGCACTCAGATTGAGCAAGTAAGAGCTCCTCGCCTAGTCTAGTAATCTCATCCTGCAAAGAATAGATGCGCTCAGTGATCTGTTTCGAGGATTCGTTATCTGTCTGATTTGTCAACTCGTATGGAGCAATGGTGCCTTTTTCCAACGCTCGTTTCAGAATCCTACACTCCACATCACGTCTCTCCAAAAGCTCCGACACATCCTCGCCGGCCTCCAGCGAGTCCCTAATAGCTGAAGTTGTCGCCAGCAAGCGAAGAATGGCCTCTTTTTGCTCCTGGAGCAATTCAAGCCAACAGACTAGAGAGTCTACATTACTATCCATACCGGCAAAGAACAGCTTACCTTTCAAGCAGCCATCTCCTCGCCTGCTGCAGAATTCGCGACGGCTCCACTTTGACTTGCTTGCTGTTGCAATATCTCATCTGCCTTCGCCCACGTTTCACGCAAGGAAGTCAGTACTCTAAGTGCCTCCTGAAGAGAACCCTCGTCTTGGTTAAGATTTGCGTGGGCGAGTTTCTCGATCACATAGGTATAAAGCATCTTCAATCGCGAGACTAACTGCGGATGCACGTCCTCGCGTAGAGTTGACAAGAGCTCACAGACGATAGCCATAGCCTTGTTTATGTTCACGCTTTGCTCATCCAGTTTCCCCTCTTGCATTTTTTCGGCGGCGATTCTACAGAACCTGATGGCGCCATCGTAAGCCGCCAAGAGCAATTTCGCAGGCGAAGCAGTAAGGAGCTGGTTGTGCTGATATTGTGAATATCCGTCCAGTACCATTTATAGGAACCTACCTCTAAACAATGCGAATCCTGTGTATCAAGAAGGAAAAGCCGAGTTGTACTCCCGACAACTACTCAGAAAATCGAACATTCTACTTCTTTCCACCGGTGAGCGCCGCCAGTTGTGCCGAGATATAATTGCCCTGTTGCTGTAGCTTCGACAGCTGCACCTCCAACTTGTTGAACTGCTCGTAAAGTCTCGCCTCCTGTTCTGATAGTCGAGTATTCCAGTCGGCAATCTCCTTATCTATCTTAGAGATAGTATCGTTCAACGAGTTCTGAGCCTGGGAAACAGATCCTGATGATGAAGTCATTACGTCCAGCAATTCTCTCAGAGCAGAACCCACACCCTTTGTAAATATAACCCTTTCTCCGCTGAGCGGCTCCGTGCTTGTCACAAGAAGCGATAATCCGTTTGCAGGATTTCCGCTATTACTGCTTCGCAAGGTTAGAATTTGGCCACGACCTACCGCCGTCTCGCCGTTAATAGTGCCGGCCACATCTAAACCGGAGAGCCCTTGTCCCTGGCCGCTTTCTCCCGCGGGCTCATCAGACGAAACCAGAACATTGCCGACACCGGTGGTTCCTCCTCCTGACAGTGAACGGCTGCTCACAACCGTAACCTTATACGCAGAGCCGTACTGCAAGTGGCGGAACGTGAGGTAGTTTCCAGAACCAGAGCCATCAGGTCCAGTCTTGAGAGCAACAACGCCTGTCTGGTTTGAATAGCTGTTTATAGTTGCTACGACCTCTTCAATGGTCATTCCAGCTGTCAACTTTACGGACTTTCCATTCACGTACAGCGTTTCGTCAGCAGTCAGTGGTTCGGACATCGCCGCGCCAGCCGTAACCTGTGCACGGCGTGCTGGTTGAGTAACTTGGACCTGCCATCCTACATTGCCTGAGGGCTTGGTATCGGTCGTCGAGGCCAGAAATGTTATGTGCACACTCGAGGACTCGATTCCGGCCCCAAAAACGCGTGCGACCTGTGGAAGATTGTTCTGAAGAGCTGAATCCAGCGTGGAATAATCGATCACAAGCTGACCGGTAGTATCCTGAGTAATACCGATGGTAGCGAGAGCGTTGATGCTCGAAGTTAGCCCTTTAACCTGACCAGTCAACGTACTGATCATGTCGGCTTGAACAGCCTGCAGACGAAAGTCTCCAAAAAGCGGTGGCGTCTCGCCCGTGTTTGCATCAAAATCGAAATGGCTGCCAATTACCTTAGCTACGTCATTGTATTGTTCGACGAAGCTTTCTATTGCCTTTTGGATCGAAGCAGTGTCTGCAGACACTTCCAGCCTGACACCATTGGAAGAATTGGCTGCCAGTATATTCAGGGTGACACCGGGGATCAGATCCGTTACAACGTTGCTGTTCTTAACGACAGTTATTTTCCCGCTACCTTCCCCCATTTCTAGTACAGCTGAACTCGCTGCCTGCAGCGGGTTTTCCAAGTCAAAAACTGGCGCAGTACCTCCTTCCAGGCCACTCGTGTCGACCAAAGTTATCTGGTTATCCGTTCCAGCTTCAGCGCTTGTAAGTATCAAGCGGTAATCTGGAGACGATGCAGTACCCGCATTTATGATAGTAGCCTTCACTCCCTTGTCAGCCTTGTTAATAAGGCTCGCCAAACCGGAAAGGGTATTGTTAGCAGAATCAACAACGACCTCAAAGCTATTACCGTTTGCTAAGGCTATGCGTACTACGCCTGTTCCGACAATAGCGTTCAGACTGGTGTAGGCACCAGTTTGTGATGATACTTGATGATTTTGAGCTTTTGAAACAACTTTTATGTAGTAAACGCCTGGCGATGCGTTGGCAGCAGCCGTTGCGGTCATCACATTTGAGTCGCTGGTACTAACCTTCATAACTTGAAAATCGGCTAGGTCAGCAATGGATTCGGACTTGACCTTGAGCGCGAGAAGTCGCGTATTAATGTCCTGCCACGCGGCTAATCTCGTTTGCATTTCCGCCTTCTGGGCTTGCAACCTTGTTTTAGGCCTAGCCGCGTATTCCATTATCTTGGCAACTATCTCGTCGGTTTTGAGCCCGGAAATTAGACCGCTAACGGACATTGTGCCAGACATACCGTTCCTCCCGCTATCTGCGGTTCTGAGCGCAGCCAAGCCAAAACCTGCTACCTATTGACTGCGCTCAGAACACCTTGATCCAAGATGGGCACCCCCAGGGCAGATTCCTGCCCTGGGGGTTAAAGCCTGCTTTATCTAAGCAATGCCAGCAATGCTTGCGGCGTCTGGTTCGCTTGAGCCAACATTGCCACGCCAGCCTGCTGCAGTATCTGATACTTCATAAACTCCACCATCTCTGCAGCCATATCCGTGTCGCGAATCGTTGACTCAGAAGCTGCAATGTTTTCCTTTGCGATTGTCAAGCTGTTGATGCTTGACTCGAGGACGTTCTTCTGAGTAGCGCCCAGATTCGCTCTGATAGTGGATATGGTGGAGATAGCTTCGTCCAAGATATCTATGGCTTTCTGTGCACCCTCGGCGGTCGTAACGTCGATTGTTGCAACAGACTCGCCCGCATAGCTAGCAGTTCCAAGATTGTAAGCGTGGACGTCCGGAATGTTGAGCTCTCTAGTTTGTCCAGAGTATGCTCCCACCTGGAATATCAGCGTACCCACAGATACTTGGAACTGCGCGCCCTTGTTACCGGTGACTGTACCACCTGCTTCAGTCAACACTATTTGGTTCCCCAAAGAATCTTTGAGGACTAAGCCGTCGCCAGAGGTCCACAGCGCATCGGAAACCGCAGTGCCGCCAACCGTGACCTGAGCTGCCGCGTCAGTACCGACAGCTGCAGCCGACACAACACCGTTAAGAATGTCGCCGGCACTGGATATTGCCACAGTGGCTGAGTGACCGTATCTGACCGTCCTGAAGTCAATTATGCCGGCTGTTGTTTGAGCGGCGACCACGCCGGTCTGATTGCTAACGGCGTTGATTGCGGCTCTAAGCTGCGTCACGGTGTCGTTAGTAGAGTAAGAAATGGCCACGCCATTTATGTAGAACGTTCCAGCTGCGCCAACTGTGCTGTTCTCGTTACCGAAGTTTTTCGAATACACAACTCCCTTAGTTGCTGCCGACGTGACATTGATCGATATCTGCGCACCGTTTGTCAAACCGGTTGCATAGGAAAAGTCGGCTGAGACAACCTTGTCGCCGATTACCGTTGCTTTGATTCCTGCGGACCCGTCCAGCAACGTCTTCTGACCGAACATCGTCTCCGCAGCTATCTTGTTCAGAGACTGGATGGCGTTGGCAATCTGGGCTTGGTCGGCCGCAACCGAAGCAGCGTCAGTTGCACCAGTGTTTGCTGCATGAACGGCTAGATCTCTCATCGAGCGGAGCAGTCTGTGAACTTCGTTCAGAGCTCCTTCTGCTGTCTTTACCATGTTAACCGCGTCACCAGCGTTGCGAATTGCCTGTCCCAAGCCGCTTATCTGCGCACGCAATTTTTCGGAGATGACCAACCCCGCAGGATCGTCACCTGCTGAGTTGATCCGGAAGCCCGAGGACAAGCGCTCAATGCTCTTGCCCAACGCGGCGTCCGTTGCCGACAGTGTTCTATGTGCTGTCAGGCTAGCGGAATTGAGATTGATCCTCAGACTCATTTCGATTCCTCCTTGAGGTTTTCCGGCCAGTCCGTGGCCTGTTTTGAGTCATTTTCAAAGCCATTGGCGGATCAATTTCTCAACCCAGAACCGTCCTCACCGCGAGCCACTCTCGGTTCCAGATTACGTATCGACGTGCAGACGTCAATACTTGAGCACTGCGTGCCAGAACCGGTCTGAGCGTAGATCCGCGTCGGCTTTGCATGCACCTCCACTTGCAGTTTTTCCACATACCATCCTGAAAATAATGCAGAATTACACAAACTTTTTATGCTAGAAAGAGAGGTTGAAAGACCAATCACAACGACAAAAAGCCGGTGCAGCACTTAAAAACTGCGCCGGCTTTCCAGTTCTGGGCGATTTGCCTGATGTTAGTATAAGCTCTATTGCAAGAGTTTCAGTAGCGTCTGCGGAGTCATGTTTGCCTGAGCAAGCATTGCTACGCCGGCTTGCTCAAGAATCTGATTTCTGGTCAGCTCCATCACTTCTGAAGCCATGTCGGCATCCCTTATAGTGGATTCCGAAGCTGCAATATTCTCTTTGGCAATGGTCAGTGAATTTATGCTCGATTCGAACACGTTTTTTTGCATTGCTCCCAAAGAAGCTCTCACCGAAGAGATCTGCCGTATAGCAGCATCCAGGATGAGTATGGCATTTTGAGCCCCTTCCGCGGTCAGCAAATCGATAGTAGAGACGTTCTCACCAGGAATGGCGTCGGTACCGAGATCGTGAGCATAAACCGAAGGTATGTTGAGCTCCCTTGTCTGGCCTGCATATGCTCCGACCTGGAACACTAACGTACCAACATCAAGTTGAAACTGCGCACCAAGGTCGCCAGTTGCCGTACCGCCTACTTCCGTCAGGACGATCTGGTTACCCAGAGAATCCTTCAGGATTAAACCATTACCTGATGTCCACAAAGCATCCGAGATGTCTATGCCGTTTATCCGGACTCGCGCAGCCGCGTCCTGGCCAATTGCAGCCGCGGAAACTACGCCGTCCAGTATGTCGCCGCCGTTCGTAATCGCTATACTTGCCTCGTGCCCATATTGCCTAGATACGAAGTCGATCACTCCAGCGGTAGTCAGCATAGCAACGACACCAGTTTCATTAGAAACAGCATTGATCGCAGACCTAAGAACGGCCACTGTATCGTCGGTGGAATAAGATATTGCTATACCATTTATGTAGAACGTACCGGCTTTCCCTATGGTGGCATTCTCGCCACTGAAAGCCTTTGAATATAGAACAGCCTTCGCCGCAGCCGTCGTAACCTCGATCGTTACCTGAGCACCATCACTAACACCTGAGAGATAGGAAAAATCAGCCGATATGACCTTGTTTCCTATAACATTCGCTTTTATACCGGCAGACCCATCGAGAAGTTTCTTTTGCCCGAACATTGTTTCCGCGGCTATCTTGTTGAGCGACGCAATAGCGTTTGCAATTTGAGCTTGGTCTGCCTGAACTGCGGCTTGGTCGTTGGCACCAGTGTTTGCCGCGTGTACCGCCAAGTCGCGCATGGATCGGAGGAGTCGGCTCACTTCATTCAGCGCAGCTTCAGCAGTCCTCACCATGTTGACGGCGTCGCTGGCATTTCTAATTGCCTGCTCCAAACCAGTAACCTGCGCCCGCAGCTTTTCGGATATGACCAAACCTGCCGGGTCGTCCGAGGCACTATTGATACGAAATCCAGAAGCAAGCCTCTCAATAGTCTTACTAAGGCTTTGATCCGTACTGCTGAGCATTCGGTGCGCGGTCAACGCAGCAGTATTAAGATTGATCTTAAGACTCACTTTTTATTCCTCCTTGAAACTCCGCGTATTCTTCGCCTCACAGAAAGAGGGTTGCGTACCGCTGCCTAAACTTCTATGTCCCATCTCACTTATCGACCGACAGCCAACAAAACATTAGCAGCAAAAAATAGGGTGATCACGCGGCAGTTTCCTTGAGGGCTTCTTCTGCAAGAGCTAGGTTGTTTTTGGCTTCCTCGTAATCCTGATTTATGCATAAAGCTTGCTTATAGGCAAGAACAGCCGCATTTAAAGCTCCTAACTTATAGCAGCAATTACCTAATGCTAGAAAGGCCTCTGCTCTTGAGGGATCTCTCGCTAAACCGCTTTCGTATATCTCAGCAGCCTCTAAGTATTTGCCTAGTTTATATAGTAAATCCGCGGCGTTGAAATAAGCGTTTGCGTACTCCGGTTTGACCTCGACTGCTTTAGCAAAGCAGTCCAGCGCGCTTTGGATATCGCCTCTCGACGCATGCAACCGACCGAGGTCGTTGTAAGCCTCAGCAGCATGTGGATCGACGCTTATCGCCTTGATATAATGTTTCTCGGCGTTTGCCAGGTCGCCCATCATTTCGTAACAGGTGGCTATCTTTTGGTAAAGTTCGGACGATTCCCCACAATTTTCGATAGCTCTGAAGTAATGTCCAATCGCTTCCTGATAGCGACCTTGGGTCTCACAAATCTCAGCCAGATTAAGACACGTTTCAGTACTGGTTGGGACAAGTCTTAAAAACTCCCGCCAGTGAACTTCTGCCCCTGGAATATCCCCTAGCTGCGAACACAACAACGCAGCCAGTTCATGCGCGCTGGGATAGTTTGAGTGCTCATCGAGAAGCTGCCTAAGCTGTTTCAGTGCCTCATCATATCTACCCAGTCCAGCAAGTGCCCGGGCTATGCCGAATCGTGCTTTGTGACTGTATGTTCCAGGGTCGCCAAGCCACTTGCCTTGAGCACCGAGTTCAATAGCTTCCCGAAAAGCTTCCAAAGCTTCTGAATAACGCTCGAGTGCCAATAAAGCATTGCCTTTGGAGAAGCTAATCTCTGGATGAACAACGTGTAATTCCTCTGCTCGGGAAGCAATCTTTAGGGCGTCTTCGCTGCGGCCAACAGCCCAATAGGCATTCATTAATCTCGAAAACGACTGCGGAGCAAAGGTGTTACTGGGAGGAACTAAGTCCACAAGTTTCTCAAGGTAAGGTATGGCTTTTTCAAACTCTCCCTCCGCACAATAAGCTGCACTCAAATGAAACAACACGTAGATGTCGTCAGGCTTTTCTTCAAGTTCAGCGTGCAAAAGGGCAAGGTATCTTTCTTGTTTGTTCCGCTGATTTTTCACGTCGGGTCTGTATCCGTAGTGGTGAACCACCACATCCAATTCCGCAATCAAACCGCCAGCTTCCTGTATTGAAGTAGCGACGTTCTCGTGAACACGTCCGCGAAATCGATACTCTGGCCGGTTTCGATACAACCTGCAAACACGATGGACAATATCGGGGAAACTACTATCCGTACTACAATAGTTGTAAAAGAGTAGTTCATAGGCATCTGCAATTGGATGTTCGACTGCTTGTCTGAGAATATGCTTGGATTCTGCATCAAGCACTTCGTCTGCGTCCATGAACAGTATCCATTCGCCCCGCGCACGCTTAGCGGCTTCGTTTCTTGCAGCTGAATAATCATCGCTCCATACGTAGTGATACACCTTAGCACCAAACTGCCTGGATATTTGGGCGGTGCGGTCTGTCGAGCCAGTATCGACGACGATTATCTCGTCGACAACATCTCTTACACTAGCGAGGCAGAACTCGATGAACTGCTCCTCATTGCGAACGATCATACACAAAGAAAGTAAAGGCTTGACGTCAGAAGCGGTGCTAACTTCATCCTTTTCCTCGCAACTCTGGCTGTCGAAGGGTTCGCCCTTGGAAAAATGTGGTAGAGGAACATAGTGTACCGCATGATCAAACTGCTGCTTCAGCAACGTGCTAGCATCATACCCCGCGCCTAGCGGCAAATCTCGCGGTAAACCCCATTTTTCCTTAAACAGCTCCCAATTACGAGACATCAGACATCGGTAATCGATACGTTCCCCCAAAAAGGTGCGACTACCGTAGTGGTGGACGAAGCAATCACGAGCTATCATCGTCTTGAAACCGGCTAGAGCAGACCGAAGGCAAAAATCGTCATCTTCGAAATTCCCTAAACCAAAGCGTTCGTCAAACCCGCCAATGTTGTCAATAACCGACTTTCTCACCAGCATGCAGAATCCAACAACCCGCACAGCAGGAGTCCTCTGCCCTAAGTGTCTCTGAGCCCAATCCTTAGCAAAGTCGTCCAGCCCTACCAGTGATTCTGTGTCGTAGACTGGTTGCTCTACACACTGAGGACCCGAGACAGCATTTGTTAAAGCACCCACAATCCCAATCGAAGCGTCACGTGCGGCACAAGCTAACAACCTCTCCAACCATTTGGGTGTGACGACAACGTCGTTGTTGACCAACACAATGTATTGTCCATTAGCACGAGCTATGCCGATGTTGCTACCTTTCGCAAAACCCAGATTATCAGCGTTATATACGACTCGTCTGTTTTCGGCTTTCGACACCCATTGTTGTAAAAACTGAATTGTCCCGTCGCTGGAACCATTGTCGACTACAATCACCTCGTACGGCACCGAAGTGTGCTTCTCGATGCTCTCAAGGCATCGCTTGGTATAACCCAATTGATTAAGTGTAAGAACAATTATGGAAGCCAGATGGTTGTTGCGGATTTGTCTGCAATAGTCATCGAACTCAAGTCCGCCATTCTGCGCTTCCAGGTCGTAACGCCGGCGCAACACAGGTGGCAGCGCCCAATAAGGCTGCACCGTAGCGCACATATATGCAGACGGATGAGTCGGATGCAGATTTTTTAGAAACCGGTTTGTGTCCCATTTTTTCCAGACGTTTTCATACCAGCCGAATACTAACTCGCCAGCGTGACTAAACGTTGCCAACTTTCGAACCAGCTGCGCGTCTGAGCGAGCGTAACTCAAATGATGACACACGGCAATTTCAGGCCCAACCAGCCCGTGTGTGCATTGACCAACGTTCCTGTTTTGTGTAAATCTAACTCTACCAACCTTAAGCAACACTGCCGGTTTGAGCTGCTCTCTTGGATGTATGCGATACATCCAGGACTTCCAATAAGTGTCCATCTCTACGTGCCAGCAGTCCACGTTAGGATGCCGCTGCGCTATTCTTAGCAACCATGTGAGATCGACAGGGTCGTAGATCTCGTCTGTGTCGATCACCAAACAATAGGTGAACTGTTCTTGTTCGAGAATGTCCAAACCTGCATTTCTCTGGTCAGCCTCGCATTTCCAATTTCCTCTGACCACACGAATCTTGTTTAACTCATCCGGAAAACTTTCCAACTTTCCAATCACCGATTCGAAGTCACCTGGCTCACCAAACCAAGGTTTTTCACCTACCAAAACATAGATGGCATTACAGACTTCGTATATCGACTCAATGGACTCCAATAACCAGACATCGTCGTCATGTGTGCAGTACACCGCCGCAACACTCAACTGTACGTTATTGTCCGCGCTAATCAGCGCACTATTAGATACTAAGGCGTCTTGCTGCTCTTGCGAGTCACCTGAATCAGAAAGATTTTCAGCTGGCTTGACAGCGACAATGTTGAGGTTGACAGGATTCGGCTCGTCTGCGTAGCACACATTTTCCATCGATATAACCTTGAAACCCACACGCTCAAGAAGTTTTCGCATCTTGGGTTTAGTAAACACATCCTTGTGTATTTGCCCAAGCCTGTTATCACGTCCATAAGCACCGTGCGTGTAACGCGATACCTCTTCGATGTCGAACCTCAGTCCGTCATTGCCGGGAGCCGCGCTTATGTACGCTCGCGCTATCTCATCAAAATCCGGAATCGAGCGCATAACCAGCTTCCCGCCCGGTTTGAGCACTCGCCACCATTCTGCCAAAGCCTTCATCTGTTCAAAGACATAGAGATGTTCGAATACGGCATTCAGATATATCTCGTCAACTGAGGAATCCTTGAAGCAGCTCAGATCCACAATATCCATTTTCAGGTCTGCAGCAGGACTGTACAGATCGATATTGACGTATCCATCGAGGATCTTGTATCCGCAGCCCAAGTGAAGTTTCAAAGGCTTTTCGCATGCCAAAGCCTTAATCTTCGAGTGATTTCGCACCAGGGTTTCATGTGCAACAGCCTCCTTGTGGCCAATGGTAAGTTCTCGAGAAACCGAGGTATCAAGAGTCCGGTTGAATGTTCGACGGTTAGCCTTCCGCACACTTTTCTTACGCTTACTCATCTGTTTTCACCTTGCGTACAAAAAGAGTAGTTTTATCGGGGCCATCGTGATTATCGGAGTGCTACTCGACTAAGTAGAGGTATAGGGGTGAGAAAAATAAAGGTGGAAAATAACGCTTGCAACCATTAACAGCATCGGTGTGTCGGTTGAGGATATAAAACAAAGACCGTCAAGTCAAGGGCGTACAGTCTAGTCCGACTGGCGGCCTTCCAGCATTCTGGTTACGGCGTCCACGCTTGTGTCTGAAGCCGCCTTTATGTTTTCGTCTCGTATTTGCTCCAGCAGTTCCTTCCGATGCACAGGTATTGATTTTGGAGCTTCTATGCCAAGACGCACTTGATCGCCACGAACCTCGATCACTAGTATCTCAATGTTGCCACCTATTACGATTGATTGTCCGACCTTCCTAGCAAGCACGAGCATTTTGAGCGATTCCTTTCGCACACTCTCGGTTTATGCGGCTTCAGTTGCAAGAGCAGTTCGGTCACTTCCTTGATCAGATTTTTCTTCGCGAACCGTAGTCAACGGTTGTCGCACCGGGTATCTGCCGTCCTGTAGTACCACCTGCATCGCAATCAGTTCATTAGCATTTATGACTATGGGAGCAGCCAAATTAACTGTTATTTCCTTACCGCCTTCTCCGATGGTTACAATAGTCAGCACCAACGCATCCTCAGCGCGTTTGAGATGTAGAGCCTCTGCGTCGGCATCAGAGAGCTCGATGTTATAATCCTCAAAAAGCTGCGAAGGGTCCACAACAACGAACGCAAGGCTTGGTTCATCTACTGACTGAAGCCAACGGAAACTAGTGTCCGGCCTATGCTGGATCAAGCAATAGTTTTTGTAATCCTCAAACCCGATTGGACCTCGGAGCATTCTTATTACAGAAGAATCGTCGATTTCTATTACTCCGAACCTTGTAGTTGTAATTTTCATTTTTGTCCTCCGCCCCTTCAATATCATCCAAGCGCTATTTGAGCGCCAGATTGGCTAATGATATGCTTAGTATCCTAGAACTAGTTAGCAGTGCCGCCTGATAAATGTTCTCGTATGATTTCAGCTCTGTAATTGATTTGGCGAGATCTATGTCCTCCGTATCGGAAAGCATCTCCTGCAACTTCATTTTGGTATCAGCGAGTAAATCCTGTGCCCTGTCCATTCGAGCTATCCAAGACCCCAGCTTAGCACTACACGTGAGTAGGTTGTCCAAGTTGGCATCGATGTTACTAAGCTGCTCACTTACAGCTTTCGCGTCTCCACCGGCTATAGCCTCTTTCAACCTACCCACCATAGCAAAAAGGTCTGACGTACCAGCCCCTGCGCTTCCGTCAAAATTGAATAACGCACTGCCAGGAATGTTAATCGGCTGACTAACCCAACTCAGGATTTGTATTCGCCGAGTTCCGGAATCGCCAGTGTATACGTAGTTGCCAGAGGCATCCAAAGTCACAGCCGGCACATCTGTGGCAGTGCCACTAAACACGTATTGGTCCATATGTTTCGTGTTCGCAATATCCAGCATTTGGTTCAGAATGTTGTCTAGCTGAGCAATATAGTTTTGGCCTGAGCCTCCGGTAACGTCGGGACTAGCCGCAGCTACAGCAATATCCCTCACCGATCGTACCGCTTTTACCAAGTCCGCAACAGCTTTCTCTGCAGCCAGTAAGAACGGTTTCGAGACGCTTATATTATCGGCAAACTGATCCGTCTTACTTATAGCCGTGCGTAGACTGAGCGCACGGTTGGTACCAGATACATCTTCCGAAGCCCGGAGTATCCTTTTGCCGCTAATTGTATGTGTCTGTGCTTCTGAAAGCTTAGTGACCGCAGAATTAATGTAAGCAAGCTGACTCTGAATTTGCTGGGTGAGAGAAGTTCTCATTTAAAATTATTTACCTCCCCACTACACCCGTCTTGCTGACAAGAACATCAATCATCTCGTCCATCACTGTAATCACACGAGCGGCGGCGTTGTACGCCTGTTGGAACTTGATCAAGTTGGTCATCTCTTCGTCCAGCGAAACACCGGACACTGACTGCTGCTGCATGGTAAATTGGTCCAACGAAAGTTGGTGGGCAGTGGCTTGTCGGTATGCTATTGCCGCAGATCCACCTATGTCAGCGACCAAGCCTCTGTATAATTGGTTGAGCGTCATGGTTCCCCTTACAGGACGGCTGTCCAAGCCTGCTATCGCCAACGCGATTTCGTTATTGCCCACTGCCCCAGTAGCAGAAGCCGCTATCAATTCAGGATGATCAACAATTGATGGGTCCAGTGATATATTCGCAGCTGTTGTACCGGCCTTGAAGAAGTCAGTGCCGTCAGAACCGGTCAAGGTTTTGCCAGTCCTATGAAGCGCGTTAACCTCCTGAACGAGTATGGAAGCAAAAGTGTCGAGTTGGGCTAAATACGATGGAAGGGCTTCGTCACGCAGCCAGAGCAGGCCGTTCAGTTCGCCACCCTTTATAAGCACTTCTTGGCCATCCTTTGCCCATCGCACTTGCTGTTTACCACCCTCTACAGTTGCACATTCGAGCAAGTTTGCCTGCCCTCCTTGCACCAATATTCTGCCTCCAACAGAAATGGTTATGCCCAGGTTTCCTTCTTCGTGTTGACTAACAGCAACAAGCTTCGATAGCTCGAGTACGAGTGCATCCCTGCGATCCTGCAGTGCGTTGGTTCCAACTTGATTCGGCTCCATTGCACTGATCTGTAAATTCAATCGGGCAATTTCTTGGCTGATGTTATTGATAAGAGCGACTCTATCAACAACACTAGAGTTGAGATCGTCCGCCGTGCTTCTAAGTTGAGCATAGATGTATTGAATACGCTGACAGAGAGCTGCAGCATCCTCCAGAAGAGCGCTTCGAATTGGTAGTGATTCAGGGTTAGACGCCAGTTTTTGCCAAGAGGCCCAAAATTTGTCGAGATCGGTCTGCAATCCACCATCGCTTGGTTCCGCAAAAATCGCTTCGATTTGCTTCATCGTTTGAGCTCTGTATTGCCAGTCGGATGCAGCCTGGGTAGCTGTTCGCAGACGCCGCTCGATCAACGCATCGCGCACGCGCAGAACATCTCCAGCATTCACGCCGCTCCCAAACGGAGAGCTCCCCAAAACCGTCGCTTCCTGGGCCTGTGCCAAGACAGCGCCTTCTACCAGCACTAATCGCTGACGCTTGTATGTGGGGTCATTGGCATGAGCGATGTTATGCCCGAGAATGTCCATCGCTCGCCTTTGCGCATTTAATCCCGACTGTGCGACGCTCAAACCGAAGAATGTACTCGACATCGCTTTTATCCCTTTAAGACCAGGACACTCCGTATGTCAGCGTTCGTGCTTCTTCACCATCCGAAGCGCATCATACCTAGACCTTACGATCGAGGCTCAAGACTATGGGAGCAGCCTCGCTGACAGAACCAGCAGGTGAATATGAACTGGTGCCGGTATCATTGGCAAGCGTTCTAAGACAGCAGGCTATTATTTCCAAACCGTTCTGAATAAGTGTGCGGTTGATATCGTGCTGCTCTTGAAGTCGCTTAGCCAAATCCCTAATACGGCCAATCTCTTCGTGTACCAAAGCGTTATATGATTCTGGTAAATACTGCAAGGCTTGCTCCGCCCGATCGCTTGAGGAAGTATCAGTCTCGCAGCCTTCGTCACATAAGGCAATGGTGATCTCCCCTGCCAATTTGTCCAGTTCCACTATACGTTGAAGTATCTCATCTTGAGCTTTGCAGGTCGCAATCAATCCTGCAGGATCGTTAGCGATGAGTGCTTCTTGTTCCAGCCTAGCTTGAACATTCGCCTTGTCCAGCAAATCCGAGATGTCTTTAAGACACTGGAGCAGATTCTTGGCTAGATTAGCTTTCGAAACCATGGCTTTACTCCAATATTCCTAAAGCAGTTCGAATGATCTCGCCAGCTATCTTCTCAGGTTCCGGTTGTTTGCCAGTCAAGAGTACTTCCCTGGCTTGTGCAATTAGGTCTTCCCTTACCGCAGGCAGCATTAGGGCTTTCGTGCGACCCCGTTCTACTAACTGAGAGAACCTCGAAATGGTAGCAAAATCACTACGCTGGAGTTTGGTTGCCGTTTCCGGTCGGGCGGTCTTGTAGACCTTATACAAATGCACACCCAAAGCTTGATCAACACGTTTCGGTTGGATTAACATTGCTTGTTACTCCTTGGCTACAGAATTATCTTGAAGTGAGCTTTGTTTTTCCCTAAAGTCACCGGTCCGAGGTGCATGGTCCGCACCAGATCTCCTATCAAATACTCTTGACAGTTCGCGGTAGAGCATATCTGCTATCCCAAGTGACTGAGCGCGCGAAACAAGAGTGCAGATTTCAGTGTCGAGCATATCTCTAAACAATCCCTCTTCGCGACGAGACCCGAATAGGTCGGCCTCCTGCACTGTCTTGCGCATAGATTTCAGCAGGTAGCTCAGAAATATCGCTTCTAAGTCGCGACATGCTTCCTTGAGCTTTCGTTTCTCGTCGGACAGCTGGTTGGAAGTTACAAAATTCGAAACCTGACAGATTCTCATTACTCAAATCAACTCCAAATGCGCTTTCAACGCACCTGCTTGCTTTATGGCTTGCAGAATTGCAATTAGATCCCTAGGAGTCACCCGAAGAGCGTTCAGCGCTCTAACTAGTTCGCTGACAGTCGAACCGCTTAACTGAACCAAAGAACCTCTTTCCTCGACGACCTTAACGCTCGTCTGAGGCACAACGATAGTTTGGCCTCCTGAAATAGGACCAGGTTGACTCACTTGAGTTTCAGTAGAGACTTCAACTGTGAGGCTGCCGTGGGCAACAACCACAGGATCGATACGCGCCTGACCTCCGATTATAACTGTGCCTGTGCGCTCATTAACCACCACTCGAGCGACGACATCAGCATCAACCTCTACTTCTTGAATAGCTGCTATAAGACCCACCACGTTATCTTTGTATTCGGTCGGCACTGAGACGGAAACAACATTCGCGTCTACTGCCTTTGCGTAGAGACCACCCAGCTTCGAATTAATCGCAGCAACAGCTCTGGACACGGTGACAAAGTCAGACTCGCTGAACGTGACGTTTACAAAGCCCCCAGTTGTCAAGTCTGTCCTGGTTTCCTTTTCCACGATTGCCCCGCCTGGAATTCTACCCACGGTGGGATGGTTCTTGGTCACTGACGATCCGCCTGCTCCGACACTCATCCCGCCTATGGATATGGGCCCCTGTGCTACGGCGTAAACTAATCCGTTTGCCGCCCTCAACGGTGTCTGAAGTAATGTGCCACCCTGCAAGGATCGAGCGTCCCCGATGGAAGACACCACCACATCTATAGATGTGCCTTCTCGGGCAAAAGGTGGGAGCTCGGCCGTCACTACTACAGCCGCAACATTCTTCACTTTCATCTTATCGGCCGGAATGCTGATCCCGTATGATTCAAGCAGATTTGTGATTGAACGAGTGGTGAAAACAGTCTGCTGGCTATCGCCGGTACCGTCTAGCCCTACAACCAATCCATAGCCGATCAGCTGATTTGAGCGAACCCCCTGAATTGTGGCAAGATCCTTAATACGGGCAGATTGGGCTACAGCAATTTCAAGGCTTACGAAGAGGAAAATTATTAAGACTAGGACTTTTCTTTGGAGCATCATTGCTTCACCGCGACCTCGTTCATTTCGATAATGAGCCTCTAGAACAGGATTCTGAGCAACTTAGTGATTATGCCTTCCTTCTGACGGCTGCTAACAGGACCCGTACCTGTGTGCGTGATTTGGGCATTTGCTATAGCTGTAGAGTAGACACAGTTGTCTGGAGTTATGTCTTCAGGACGCACAATGCCGGTTAGCTTGATTTCTTCCTTGTCGCGATTTGTTTGGACTACCCGTGTACCCTCGATTTCCAGATTGCCGTTCTCTGTAACCCTCTTCACAGTCACTGTCATTTTGGCGACGAACTTGCTTGTCCTTGTAGTTGACCCTGAGGCTTTTAATTGGTCTCCACCCTCGTAGCTAAGAGCTGGAATATTCTTGATTATAGGCCCTGCGCCTGGACCGACCTCAGTCTTAGTGTCCTTCTTTGCGTCGGTCGACGCTGAACTGCTGGATGAAGCCGACTCCACGATCAGCACAGTTAGTATGTCGCCGACTCTAGAGGCCTTTCTGTCCGAGTACAGGGAGTTCTGTGAACTAGCCTGCCACAACGATTCGGCGCAAGAAGTTGTCATCAAAGCAACCAGGCTAGCTATAGTGGCAACAACGTATGTTCGTACCATTTTTCAACCTCACTATCTCTCAACCGTCACAATGCCAGGTGCTAATACTTTCGCTTGTATGTCTTCGCTTGACACCGGTGGTCTTACGCGGATCAGGTCCCCAACTGTTCCATCTTGCTTGGCTTCACCAGTTGTATGCAGTGTGACCCGTCCACACTTAACGGTGACCATCACTGTTTCGCCTCGCCGAACTACGAAGGTAGGTGCAACGTCCGCACTAGTCAAAATAGTACCAGCAGTTATCGTTCTCTTGACCACTAGGCTATTGCCGTCGCCGTACTCTCTTTTTATCGGTGATTTGATTTTGGTGATGTCACGAATTTCCCAACTCGTGTTATCGGGTCCTATGACCTCGCCCTGTCGAATTTCTCTTGTAGAAACCAAAACTTCCCCTATCTCATGAACCACCAAACCAACACTGGTACTTGCCGATACCCTATCGTCCACGACGATATCAACCGCGACAGACTTGGGACCTGCCGTTAGCGTCGGACTAAGGAGTCTTGCTTTCAGCTGGCAAGATTCACCCGCAGCTACAATCATATCGCCGGGAACACGACAGATTTCTACCTCGTGCAAGGAGGTGGTACTATTTGACAGTTGCGATTCTAGGTACGCCTTGGCAAACTCAGCCAGCTCAGTACCCTTGAAACGAATCGACTTGCCCACGAGGGTCGTATTCTCCGCGCCGCTTACCTTGACTGGAAACTGCATTTCTGCCTGGATGCGCTGACGTAGCTGTCCAGAAAAAAGGTTAGCAACTTTGCCAGGCAGGGGGCCAATCGCAACAATAATAGACCTTGCCTTTTCGACTGCGGCTGAAGGACCCTGAATCTTTGCTATATCGCCCAGCCTCACCGGTCTCGCAGGCTGAACTTCGACGCGAGGCAAAAAGCACACTTCCATTGCCACAGATCCGAACCGCTCTGCATTGCAGGCCATCGGCAAGCTAGATATCACCAGTATAAACGCTGGAAGACTGCGCGCCCACATAGCAAACTACTCTACCGGCGAATGTTGTTGGCAATGCTCAACATTTCATCCGCAGTCTGGATTGTCTTGGAATTGACCTCGTATGCACGTTGCGCAAGAATCATATTGACCATCTCTTCTACAACCTTCACATTAGACATTTCCAGAAATCCTTGAGCTATGGTGCCTAACCCGTCCTGCCCTGGAATGCCTGGGACAGGTTCACCGGAAGCTTCAGTTTTGGCAAATAAGTTTCTTCCCAGGCTTTCGAGTCCAGCAGGATTGATAAAGTTAACTAGTTGGATACTCCCGACTTCTTGCGGCGCACTTTGCCCAGCGATCGTGACGGACACCGTGCCGTCCTCCCCAATGTCGACCTTTTCGGCACCGGGAGGTATAGTTATTGCTGGCTCCAATGGGTAACCGTCTGACGTCACGACCCTTCCGGAAGCATCAATCTTAAACGAGCCATCTCGAGTGTAAGCTAACTCGCCCGAGGGCAGGGTTACTTGGAAGAAGCCAGCACCTTCAATCAACAAGTCCCAGGTGTTGCCCGTCTCTTGAAAATCGCCCTGTGTAAACACCTTCTGAGTTGCCGCACTCCGTACGCCTAATCCAACTTGTATACCTGTTGGAACCCTAAGTCCTTGCGCCTGCGTGGAGCCCGCAGCTCGAATTGTTTGGTACAACAGGTCTTGGAAGTCGACTCTGGATCTCTTAAAAGCTGTCGTGTTGACGTTAGCTAAATTGTGGGCGATGATGTCCATGTTGAGCTGCTGCGCTTCCATACCTGTTGCTGCCGTATGCAAACTGCGAATCATGCTTGTTCCTCCGTTCGAGCTATGGTTTCTTCGTAAATGACTCTACTAATCAACAGTAAATCGCTAGCAAATTCCCCTCTAAATGCGCCCAGCCTCATTGATGAGCTTATCTAACGTGTGATCTACACTGATGACGATTTTTTGATTTGCTTCGAACGATCTTAGGTTGACAATCATATCAGCTAGTTCTTCTACCACCTTGACGTTCGACTCCTCAAGGGCCCCGGACACAACCCTTGTTTTTCCTTGGCTTGCGCCGAAGATCTTCAATCTATCGACCTGCTGACCATTGGCTAGAATGATTCCGTCGGAACAGATCTGAATATCACCGGCGGGCAAGCGTATAGGTCCGGATGCTCCTTGAACTTTCGCACCGTCAAGGGTGCATAATTCGCGCGACGAGTTCAGGGCAAAGTTGCCGGCTCGAGTGTATCGGATACCTCCGGGATATATCACTTCGAAAAAGCCAGGGCCTTCGATTGCCAGGTCTAAAGGGTTGTTTGTAGTTCGTATAGTACCCTGTGACGTGTCAACCGATTGCTCGGGTATGGTCTTAACGGGGTCGACCGTTGAACTAGGGTACACCGTTTGGTTTCTTGACGCTCCAAATACCAACTGCCGTCTAAAGACTTCGGCAAAAGCGACATTAGTCACCCGCTCGCGCTTAAAGCCCGGCGTCTGGGCGTTGGCAATGTTATTGGCAATTACATCCTGCTTGTTTGCTTGAGCGACCATTCCGCTTGCCGCTACGTAGAGAGCTCTTACCATGGTCTCCCTCCATAGGAGGTATCGACCGAATAACGCCAAGCCTTTAGCAGTCAGTAGAGGACCTAAGCAACAAAAACTGATTTCACCTTGCGCATCAAGACCGCGCAGCTTAAAATAGACTAGCCCAAGGTAGAGGTTTGGCCTAAGAGACAGTTGTACTTCGGGAGGACTAAAATGAAACTGCAAGGTACGTGGACAGCGATAATTACTCCCTTCAAATCAGATAACTCGATTGATTGGGATGGACTCGAAAAGCTCGTCGAGTTTCAAATCTCGCAGGGGATTGACGGTCTGGTGCCAGTCGGAACCACAGGAGAATCGCCAACTCTAAACTGGGAAGAACACAACGATGTCATAGACCGAGTCATAGCGCTATGCAAGGAACGATGCGGTGTTCTTGCAGGCACTGGCAGCAACTCGACTGAAGAAGCGATAGCAAGTACTCGCCACGCTGTGAAATCCGGCGCGCAAGCTGTATTGCTGGTTGACTGTTACTACAACGGTCCGTCTTCTCAGGAACTTCGCGACGAATATCACGGTGCAGTAGCAAAGGAATTTCCAAACACCGTAGTTGTGCCGTATGTAATTCCAGGTCGGACGGGAACAGCCTTGTCGGTAGAAGACCTTGCTATTTTGCACGCGCAATGCCCGAACGTTTCGGCTGTAAAGGAAGCTACAGGCGACCTTGACCGAATGGCGCGCACGAGAAAGTTACTGGGACAAGACTTCTCGATACTTAGCGGCGACGACGATATAACGTTCAAAATGATGACCGACCCAGAGATTTGCGCCGACGGTGTTATTTCAGTAGCGTCAAACGTTGTCCCCGCAGCTGTTAGCAGGATGGTAAATCTAGCTGCTAAAGGCGACGTAGAAGGCGCTCGGCAAGTTGCGGACGCTATCGCGCCGCTTCTAGGCATCGTTACTGTTAAAGTGGACAATCCAAGAAAGTTACCATCTGGTGAAACTGTAGTTGTAAATGACAGGTATAGAAACCCATTGCCCATCAAGACACTTATGGCGGGGCTTGGCATGCCCTCAGGAATGTGTAGGAGGCCTTTGGGCAAAATGACACGTGCCGGAGTGGAAGTTGTTAGGACAGCAGTTAGCAGGGTATGGAAATCGAATCCGGAAGTCCTGTCTCCCATTGCAGACTTTTTCGGGATAGATATTGAAGCCAGAATCAGTGAGGATTCCGTTTGGTATTCGCTAGCTCAGTGATCTGCTCGTACTTACATGGCCCAGAAAAGGCTTCCTAGAGTAACCAAACCAGAAGCCGGCCTAATTTGGACGGAGGCGAAGAAATGGCTATCAGAAAGATCTTGGTTGTGCTAGCAATAGTCGTGGTACTGATCGGGTTGTCCCAGGTCATCCTTGCGCAATGGTGGATCAAACACTTGCCTAATTGGATCGAATCGCCTTCATTCTACGTGTGGGGTATCTGGCCGCTGCTGTTCGGTGTTCTGCTACTCCTCGGTGTTCTGGAGCACGCGGTTGGCTACAGGGAGATTCTAGCAATTGTATCGATACTTTCAATCGTCGGCGGCATTCTGGTGCTTGTACATCCTCAATTTGTCAGAGACATTGCGCACGCAGTCTTTTTGAATCGATCGCATTCCATAAGACTCGTAGACCTTTGGATAGGCGGATTCGCTCGTATAGCTATAGGTACCCTGATAATCCTAGGTCTCATTCAAGCTACGCACCCTGCACTGAAAACGGTCCCAACCGTTGAAAACGGCGGGCCGACGGAACAATAGAAGGCCTCCTTCCGTATCCCATTTGGCATTTTGCCGTAAGCACAGCATTCTAGAATCCGGTGATTGGATATGATCCGCAGGATAACACCGAAGCAACTTCTTAGCACTGCTATTATAGGCCTTTTTTCCTGCCTAGCTCTAAACGTTCAGGCCTTGACAGCTTCAGAAAACAGCTCGCTTGCAGTCGCTAAAGACCCGCGGTTGGAAAAAACGGTTGATTTCGCCTCAGACGGGAGCCGTATTGCCGAAGTCTTAGCCAAGCTCAGTAACTTGACTGGAGTCAGTCTTATCGCGGGTTTGGACGACAATGACTGGACGGTCTACGATCGAAAAGTGATCATCCACGCCAAGGGAATGAAGCTGCGAGAGCTGATGAATGAGCTTGCCACAGTCCTGCGTTTTCAGTGGAGACAAGTTTCGGAAGAAAATCAAGTCGCTTACAAACTTTGGCAGGGAGATGATCAACGCGCAGAGGAGGAGTCGCTGAGATCGGCTGCAGAAGATGCCGAGAAACGACGAGAACGAGAAAAGCGGGAGAGTGTCATATCCGACTTGGTTAACCTGGTGTCTCTTTCGCCTACCGAAGCTTCTGCACTGAAAACATCCGATCCCTGGCGTTACGTGCTAGCCACAGAGCCTCTGGGAAAAGAACTGGTAGAGTTTCTCAATGGGTATCCGGAGGCGCGTAATGCTTTTGTTCAGGCCAGCGAAATCGCTTTTCCCGTGGCCTCACTTCCTCGAAATCTGCAAGAAAATGTCCGCGAGCTGGCGACATCTTATGACTCCCTATTGCACAGCATTGGCGCCTCGGAAGATCACAGCAAAATCATCTCTCGTGTTGAGAAACTGCAGATAACCATTAACTCTAAGAACCCCTCGCAGCTACTGAAATTCCTCGACAAAAGTATTCTGGGACGGATAAGAATTGGAACGCCCACCGACCACTTTGACATACCAATACTCGATCCTTCAAGCCAAGTTGCCAAAGCTCTGGGCAAAGCAATCGTGGCGCTCAAAGACGGTAAGTCGCGAGATGAGGTTGCGAACGACTTGCAGCGCGATCTAGCCGCCGCAGCTAAGTCTAATGGAGGCCAAACGGAAATGACTCGCGACACGGGATCGGATCCAGCACTCCTTCGCCGAATAACTTTGTTCACTGAGCAAACAGTCGCAACGTATCCGATGGTGCTAAAGGCTATTGCCAGCACCACGGGGCTCAACATCATTTCCGATTACTTCCCAGGGAGCCCGGCTTCCATAGAAGGAGGGGAAAAAACCCTGGGTGAGTATTTGGAACTGGTTAGAAAACTCTTTGGCGCTAACTGGGAAAAAGCGAGAAACGTGATAAGGTTTCGAGACCGCGAGTGGTTTAGGAAGCGAGCTTGGGAAGTGCCACAGGTGTGGATCGACTACTGGATTGCCAGAGGCGACCTGAACGACGGCTTGCAGCTGCAAGACCTCGTCCAAATAGCCTGCCTACGCGACGAGCAAATTGATAATACCATAATGCTGAACTCCCAGCTGGTAAACCTGGGCGCGGGTGATGCGGCACGCAACCGACACATACTTCGTTTCTATGCACTCTTAGATGAATCACAAAGAACAGAGCTTGTTACAAAACACTTGGAAGTAAGATCTTTGCGCGCCGACCAGTGGGAGGCTTTGCAGAAAGCTCTTGCGTCTGCCGGTGCTATGTATGCTGCGTCGACCAAAAGCGATCAGACAATTAGACTGGAACAATCCGGAACGGACATTACCGAGCACAGGTTCTCATACTATCCGGGACCTGACGAGCCGCCCATTGTATTTGCTATTAGAACAGGGCTCGTGTATCGTACAGACCGAGAGATTACCTTGCCGCCTAAGCGAGTGGTAGTTCCGGCACCAACCGAATGAAAATGGCTTCAGTTCAAGATATCGTCAAGATCCGGGATAGATCCTTCTTCAAAGCGCTGTGTCGATGTTTTGAGCCTTTCTATAGTTTTGCGCAAGAAATCTTCGCTTCGAGCAAACCCGGCAGTAAGATTGTCTTCGCCCTCCTTCTTCTTCGGATCGTCTGCGTAACGCCATCGGTTCCACGCATCTGCAACTTGAGACGCCAAATACCTATCGGTCGGTACTAACCCTTCTATAAGTTGCGCAGCTTCCTTGAGGACGCTCGCGGCTGCTTCCATGTTACCCCGTTCGCTCTCAGCACGAGCCTTTCTAAGCAACGATACCAGCTTGTAGACCGCAGCCGCTCTCTCCTCGACGTAGGCACGAATGTCAGCAGCCAGTATAAGTGAATCATACTCATCTTGGTGGCGCCTGACATCCCGTCGCGCGTTTCGAAGCGTTTCGACAATATTTTTCGCTTTTTCTGCGACTTCCGGCATAGGTGGCGAGTCGCCCTCGCCTTTCAGAAAGACCTGACGAGCGTAATCGGCTATGTCGGCGATCTTGGCGTAACCCTTGATGGAAAGTTCGTGCACATCGAGCAGCGCTTGTGCAACTGCCGGTGCAGGATCGAGACCGAAGAATTGGCGGGCAAACGCCGTAATAAAATCAGTTCTGGACCTAGCATTCCCACTCCAAGACATTTCGCAGGCGTGTGCCAGCGCCGGATACAAAGTGTCGGCAATGTAGCGCTGGGGAACCCACACCGTGGTCTCCATTCCCAAGCAGTTATTATCGAGCACTATCTGAGCAAAATTGGCCACATTGTCCCATGTATCACTCATAGGCAGAATCTCACGACTGCCCCAAACAATTGCGGGACACCCGACAACATCAAAACTCTTGCTTTTCAAGAACTGTACCGGCTCCGCAGACAAAGTCGCCTTGTAGTCCCAGTGGCAAATTACAGCGTCCTTCGGCACCTGATCTGCGGAACCGCGCCTACTCAAAAGCACGTCGCCCCATATCATAGGCCTCTTACCAACGGACTTGATAAGCTCACACACTTTTTTCAGGTGCTCGCCGACGAGACTGTCCGGTCCTTCCTTATCGACCTTTGCCTTGCACTGGTCGCAAAGACCAAATGACGCCTCGTCACATCCGGCGTGAATGTAATCGCTCGGAAACAGTTGGGCTATCTCCTGGTAGATTTTGCCCAGGACTTCCCACGTCCGTGGGTTAGACGTACAAAGCGAGCCGGTTTTCTCCCTAGACTCCGCCAAATCGGAAAACTCCGGCACGCTTGTGATCCACCGCGCGTGACCCCATGACTCTATTTCCGGGATCAACTCCACGTAGCGATCTGCAGCGTACCGAATCAGTTTTTTCATTTCCTCCTGAGTAAAAGCATATTTAGTCGCCAGCTGCGGGAAACTCTTGAACTCCAACGCGCACCCGTTGTGATCCGTCAAGTGCAGAAACACGGTGTTTATCTTCCACTTAGCAAGTTGGTCTATGATGTGGTAGTAATACTCGTGCTTCTCCTTGAGTCGAGCAAGGTCCAACATGACCCCACGCATTTTCATCTTCGGCGCATCTTCGATCGTGCAACACTGGATGGTGCCAGCATTCCTAAGTTGATCCAACGTTTGTCTACCGTAGAAAAGACCTTGCTGAGTACGGGCGGTTATCTCGCAATAATCCCTATGGCATCGTAAGATGTAGCCTTCATCTCCGATATCACTTCGCGCCGAGCCAATTTTCTCTTTGACCGGGCCTTCGCAGGTAGTCGTTCCCTCTTCAAAAGTGATCTTGTTAGGGAGAGGAAAAATATAGGCCGAAGGATGCGAAGACTGGCTTGCGCCGAGATGTACTACGCCGAGTAGATGTACGCACAGCAACACGAGCATAAAATCTCCTTCCTACAAAGCGACGTAGGGCCTCATCTGCTCGAGCTTCTTGGGCCCAATACCTTTTACATCAAGCAGCTGATCGACACTTGTGAACCTTCCGATCTGTTTACGGTAATCGACAATTCGCTGAGCAGTGACCGGTCCGACCCCAGGCAGCAGATCAAGTTCTTCTAAGCCGGCTGTGTTTATGTTTACTATTGTTCCGGCAACGCTCGATGTGCGACGAGCCTGGGACGAACCAGCTCGCACCGTCGGTTGAGGAGTTGCAATCGGAACGGCAACACCTGCGGAAGAAAGTTCCCCCTTGGCGGGGACGTATATGCGAGATCCGTCGACAATCTTCGCCGCCAAGTTCATAGCCTCGGTGTCTGCATTGGGTTTGGCACCCCCAGCAGCTTTAATTGCGTCTATAACTCTTGATCCCTGCTCCAGGGAGTACACTCCTGGGCAGTTCACGCATCCGGCAACTTGGAAAACGACTTTGGTGGTGACAGCTGGAGCAAAACTGCCTGCACTCCCATTCCTGGTATTTGGAGCCTGCTCGAACTCGCCAGGCGCAGACAATTCGATCTCCCCAGATCCGCCGTGCCTTATACCAGACACAGCCAAACCAATGGCTGAGAGGCCGATGAGAAAGTACAGCGTCAGTTTTTGGTTCTGGTTTAATTCCAATCCAGGCATCGGCCAGGCTACAAAACACCTTTAGTTGATGGAACGTCGCAGACGCGTTCGTCTAGTGCAACGGCTTCGCGCAGCGCGCGAGCAAAAGACTTGAATGCGGCTTCAACAATATGATGAGCGTTACTACCTGCAAGCTTTATGATGTGCGCATTGATACCGGCATTCGCGCAAATGGCTTTGAAGAACTCTTCAGCAAGTTCGCAGTCAAAAGAGCCAATCCTTTCCTTTTTGAGCTGCACATCGTAGTAAAGCGAGCCGCGGCCGCTTATATCTATAGCCGTCATCACGAGCGCTTCATCCATGGGAATCACAGCTGAACCGTAGCGCCGAATACCAGCCTTGTCGCCGAGCGCTTGCGAAAGAGCTTGACCCAAAACTATGCCGACATCCTCCACCGTATGGTGGGGGTCGACGTCCAGATCTCCCGAGCACGAGATTTCGAGATCACACAGGCTGTGCTTAGCAAGGTGACTCAGCATATGATCAAAGAAACCGACGCCCGTTTCAATATGGCTGTCGCCGTGTCCGTCAAGGTTAATGGTGACGAAGACCTGGGTTTCTTTCGTTTTTCGCTCAATTCTGCCGCTTCGGAACATGAATGTCACCTACTCTCCAAATAAACGTATGCGAACAGTGTTCGCGTGAGCCTCAAAACCTTCGGCTGAAGCTAGCTGCAAAACCGTCGGCGCGATCTTGGCCAAACCCTCGTGTGTATAGGAAAGGAAGCCGGACCTCGTTAGAAAATCCTCTACTCCGAGCGGTGAGCTGAAGCGTGCTGTGCCACCTGTTGGCAGAGTGTGATTAGGACCTGCTGCGAAATCGCACAGCGGCACTGGAGTCATTGATCCCAGCATAATACTTCCTGCATTCTTGACACCCTTAAGCGCCTCCCAGGGTTCGCGAACCATGAGCTCTAAGTGCTCTGGCGCGAAGGCATTGGCTATAGCCAGACACTCGTCCGTGTCTCGGCAGATCACCACAAATCCGTAACTATCGAGAGACTTACGGATCAGTTCTTGCCTTGCCGCCGAGCTTGTCTGTTTCTCGACTTCTTCTATGACACTCCGTGCCAAAACTAAACTGTTGGTAACCAAAACGCAACGCGCATCTTCTCCATGTTCTGCCTGCGACATCAAATCAGCAGCAACATATGCGGGATCTGCTGAGTCATCTGCGATAATGAGGATTTCGCTCGGACCAGCAAGCTGATCTATACCCACTACTCCGAAAACCTGTCGTTTCGCTTCATTAACATAAGCTCCCCCTGGTCCGACGATCTTATGTACTCGCGGAACCGACTGTGTCCCGTAGGCCATAGCTGCAATTGCTTGAGCGCCGCCTACTTTGTAGATCTCACTAATTCCGCATTCTTCTGCCACAGCAAGCATAACAGGATTAACCTTGCCGTCTTTCTGCGCAGGCGTGCACATAACTATCCTGGACACGCCAGCGATACGTGCCGGGACGGCTGTCATTAACACGGTGCTGGGATACGGCGCCAATCCTGCCGGGGCATAAATTCCTACAATTTCGATCGGCCTGATTAGTTGTCCGTAGATGTAATCCTGTGCGACGTGAACCCAGGAATTGGGTTTTTGGCGTTCATGGAATGCATGGATATTAGCTTTTGCTGTTCGTATGGCTGCGCGAAGCTCTTCGCCAACAGAGGCACAGGCTTCCTCGATTTCGGACCGGCTCACTCGCAAATCTTGAAGGTCAGAACTATCGAACTTCCTCCCGAGTTCAAGCAACGCTTCGTCGCCTCGGGCACGGACGTCTGCGATGACTTCGCGTACAGCGAGTTGCAGCCGCTCGTCAACTGCACTCGTACGTGTCAGTGTCTCAATGATGCAATCGAGTGGTTCGCGTTGGGTATCCAGTAATCGCATATGAAAATAACTCCGAATTTCACATCAGGATTATACCAATAGCCAATCCCCCCACACAACATTGCAAAGGCCAGACTGACATACCCATTGTTGACTGCGGCACAAACCTGACCCATGGAAACACTGCGTGATCAGGCAACACTGCATATTTACCACTTGCAATACAGTAAATTTGCTTTTTCGACACGAGAAGACTGAGCGCTTCGCCATTACCCTGGCTTAAGTGCAAAATACAAACCAGAAATCAGACAAAAAACGCCACCTATCGCCAAAGAAGTCTGCACACCGAAATGCTGAGCGAGCCAACCAACTTGCAGGGCACCTATTGGCGCAACCCCCATAAAAACGAGGGTGCGAAGGCTAAGAATCCGTCCTCGAAGCTCATCCGGCGAGGCAACTTGAACGAGACTGTTCGAAACTGCCAAAAAAAGCATCATCCCGAATCCTATCACCACCAAACAAGTGGCAGCGATGAGATACTGCCTAGTAAGCGACAGCGCTATGATTCCAAGCGGCGCCAAGATGCTCCCGACCGCCACCACTTTGCGAGGCGAAAACAGATACCCGAGCGCGGCAACCAACACCGCGGCCACTACCGAACCGACACCAGCCGACGAAACGAGTATGCCGAACCTCTCCGGTCCAACTTTCAGAACTTCCTTCGCAAGCGCGGGTATCAGCGTGCCATATTGCAATCCGAATACGCTGGCTATTCCCGTCAGAAGCAACAGGTCTCGAATCAAGGAATTGCGCCGCGCGTACGCTAGTCCCTCTCGAATCTGAGAGATCATCCCAATATCGCGAGATTTCGCTCCCAAAGGTGTCGGATGCATAATAAATAGGCTGACGATCACAGCTAGGTAACTGGCAGCATTAATCAGAAAGCATACCCCCGCACCGCTTACGCCCACGATGACACCCGCTACCGCTGGTCCTAATATACGAGCCCCGTTGAAGGCTGACGAGTTGAGTGCAACTGCGCTGAGTAGGTCTGCTTTGCCCACGATTTCGACAGTCATAGCCTGGCGAGCGGGCACGTCCAACGAGTTTACCAAGCCCATGAAGCTCGCTAAGGCAACAATGTGCCAAGGTTTAATTAAACCTGTCACGGTTAGCAAACCTAAAACCAGTGCCTGGAGCATAGCCAGGAATTGGGTGAGAATCGTTATCCGACGTTTGTTGAATCGATCGGCGATCACTCCGCCAGGGAGGGCGAGAAAGAGCATAGGAAGGGTTCCAGCAGCGCCAACAATTCCCAGATAGAGTTTAGAGCCCGTCAAGTCGAACACCAGCCAGCCTTGCGCAACGTTCTGCATCCAAGAACCTGTGGCTGATATCAGAAGTCCTACCCAATACAAAGCGTAGTCCCGATTTGAGAGCACGCGGAGTGCGCTTCCGGTCGCCGAAGTATCCGTTTCCTCGACAGTGACAACGCTCGAACTTTCAGAATCCAATATAGATCCTCCGCGCCCTAAGGCTTTACTAAGAACCACCTACTATCGTAAACCACCCCCAACCCACGCGTGCAAATAAATGACTGAAACCGTAGGCCAACACCAATTGCCTGTGCCCGCTAGGGACATCCTCCGCAGTTTTGTCGGCTAGGCTGCTTCTTCGACAACGCCGAAAGTTTCAAAGAAGAGTATTGCAAGAAGAAAATGTTCCAACTACCTCAAGCTCTCAATTGCCCGAGCTACTGCTTCCCTTGCGGACTCAAGCTTTGCTGGATCTCTGGTATATTCAGTGCGCGATTTTGCAAGTTCATTGACAAGCTGCAGCGCCGCTTTGGCTTTCTCAACCGCCGGTCCGGGCTTGGCCTTTGCCAGCTTTGCCTTGAGGATTGCAAAGTAATCATAATCTTCGATGCCGTCGCGGATCATTTCCCAACGGATCGAAGGAATCGGACCTCTGTCAACGAATTTCGCTGAAGGCTTTTTCACCGGTGGGTACAGCAGGCGGCCATCGCCGTTGCCCCATTTGCCCTTTCCGTCAGGGGTATAACTCATAGGTGTCTCCCAGGGATTGTCGCGCCAGTATGTTGTGTTCCAATACAGAATCCCGTTGACGCCATAACGCCAGGTTATCCAGTGCAGAATGCGATGATCGATAGCCGGGTAGTCAATAAAATTGTTCGGATACGGATGATGGGGACCACAGCATACGTACCACCAAACTTCCTCTCCCGCCTGCTGACGAGCTTTTGACTTCTGCTCGTCGTACGAACTTAGCAAAGGAACCCAAATATCAACGTAGCCGATTAACTCGTCCTCTACTTGCTCGGTCAAAAGAACTTTTATACGCTGGTCGGCCATTCTGCAAAGTTCTGCCGCGTGTTTGACATTCGGATAGTCTTCCGGCGTAGGTTCATCAAAAATATAGTTGTAGCCCTTTGAGAGCTGTCCTTTGTTGAGTAGATGTTCCGCAACCATGCGCATGTACTCTATCTTCAACTGATCGTAGTTGTCGCCAAAGTCCATCCCCCCGGTCTCGCCCATCGCAAAGCCTGGTAGTTTGAACCCGTTGAACAGCGCGAAATACTTTTGTATTGCAATATCAAACTCCGAAAAATCGAGTTTTATACGTCCATTCTCGACAGTGCCTTTGATCTCATAAAACTTATAAGGTTCATATGGCGCAACTCTGTGTCGCCAGAACTCGCGGTTGTAATGGTCGAGCAGTTTGCGCTTTTGTTCTAGCGTAGTAGCGCCGTGGTATGTTGATGGACCACTCATCCCGCAGCCATAGGCGGTGCGAAGCCTACTCACTGTAGGTAGCTCAAAATCCCATACGTGTACTATTACAGGCACTGAGAGCTTAAGTCCTGGGGCTGCGATATCAATAGTGCCTTTATAATCTCCTGGAGCTGTCTTTGGCGGCACGTATACCGCTACCCAAACGGGAGTATTCCTACCAGCAGAAGCCGTGAAAGGACTGAACTCGGGCAGAGGATCTGGGTACCAACCGGGCCGAACATCTGCACTTGTGGGTTCCGTAACATTCAGATATTCGACATTCCTGACAACGATGTTGTATGCGGGGATAGTCGATTTCTTAGGTCCGATTAGAGTGCGCGGTGTAACTTTGACGCCCGAGAATGTCTTAGTCGGCCGCAGTACTAGTTGAAATGCCTCGTATTCATTTCTCGCAGCAGATATTCGGACAGCAGCTACTTTGTTCGCCGGCGGCGTGGTGTCGCGCATTACTTTGAAAGTTGAAATCGAGTACCACAGCGTACCCCAGTTCTGACTTGTGATGATGCCGCCAACAGCAGCCGGTGGGGCAGGTTCCACCTTTGCGCTAAAACTCATTTCAGATACTGCGGCTCCCGAACGTGCATTAGCTGCAAGAAGACGAATGTTAATGTCACCCGGTGTAGGTATATCAATATTAAGCTCAGTAGAAGCTGACTTACCCGCAGGGACTATAAACTGCTGCTGGGATTTCAGCTTCCTGCTACCTGGAAATATTATTCCGGTAACATTGATATCAAATGGCGCCGGGTTCTGCGCGACCACTCGGAAGCGCACAGTACCCGTGAGGAGGGGTTCGTCCACCTCAACAGTAAAGGCGGCGCGGTGGATCGGTATGCCCATCACAATGTTTCCAAAGCGCAGCGGCTGATGAAAACCGCCGTTCACTTTTGCCCAACAAGTGCTTTCTCCTACAGCTATATTGTTTCGGCACAGGTTCGCACGAAGAACGGAACCCTCTTTCAAAGTCACTCCTAAGGTTGAATATGGCACATAAATCTCAGCCATCCATCTCCCATCGGCGACTTTGGCCAAACCTTCCCACTCGACCGGCTCGTTTTTCACCCGCGGAGCCGCCGATTTCACTAACTCGTGGAACTTGGCTCCGGATGCGCCGAGTATGAAGTGGTGATATGTTGACCGGTCGCCATTGACATCAAGAAAGAGTTCTACAGAGTCTTCTCGCCAAGGTGAGCCCTTGGCAGCATCGCCGACCTCACCCATCTTCTGCTGATAACACATAAAAGCAAAGTAGACTCCATCCCTACCAAACGCAACCCAGGCCTCCGTTTGTTCTTTCGGCTCCTTGCCATCAGTTGTTACGAATCCGGAGGCTACAGGAGGGATTTGCCATACTATCTCATCAAGCGAGCCATCCACTTTGACCATTCCAGGAGGAGCCGGAGGACAATACGCCGTGGGATCCGACACCAGTGCAGCAGCGTATATCTGAACACACAATAAAACCATTAACAACACTAACGTTGCAGTGAGTCGCATACTATACGCCCTCCCAACCGATCTAGCTTAGATTATAACTTGGGCACCAAGACACTCTTGTCCTGCTTGTCGTATTGCTCCAAACTCCGCAAATGATTGTTACACTGGAACCGAAGTCGATATGGCTCGTCTAAACGTGTGGGTATATATACTGCGATAAAGATAGACTGTGGTAACGGGTCCAAACTTGTGATAACATGCTGAGCAGAACAGCGACCAAGCACGGGGAGGCTTCAACTATGATTAGACGACTATCGCTAATTGCACTCATACTTGCCCTAGCTGTGACTTGCACGTTTGCCCAAAAAACTAGCGAAAGACGCATTTCCGGTTGGCATCCCACGTTTGAGGATCCGGTCTCGAAGCCGCCTGTGTCTGTTACACCACCGGCGAACGGGCAGGACCATACCGCCAAACTTTACCAGGCAAATACTGGAAACGACGGAGCGTCCCCAAAAGACAAGCAGCACTTGATCAACCTAGAGCTGAAAGATATAGACATCAGATCTGCCATAGAAGCTATGTTCAAGAACACCGGCAAGAACTACGCTATCGACTCGAACGTCTCAGGGATTGTGCCGTCGGTCTCGTTCAAGGACGTAGAGTTCGAAACCGCACTCAGAAATCTTTGCAAGACGGCAGGTCTCGTATACCGCGTCGACAATACCGGCGGGTCCGAAATCTACATAATCAGCAAGAAACCGGAGCAACCCGTAACTCCTGTGACGACTACTACAGCTTCCACCGTCGAAGTAGTCGAAGAGCCGATTGAGCGCGAGGTCGTTATTGAAAAGGTACCGCTTACTCACCTGAGTGCGTCTGAGGTCTTAGCGATGCTTGGCGGTTCAGGGAGAGAATACGGTGGAATGGGAATGTATGGAATGTACGGCGGATATCCGGGCTACGGTGGCTATGGTTACGGCACCTACGGGGGTTACCGTGGATACGGTGGATACGGTGGATACGGTGGATACAGCGGATATGGGAGTTATGGCGGATTTGGTTACGGCACTTATGGTGGATACCGTGGATACAGCGGATACGGTGGATACGGCGGATATGGAGGTTACCCCGGAGGATACGGTGGTTACCGCGGTTACAGTGGTTACGGCGGATACGGCGGATATGGAGGTTACCCCGGAGGATACGGAAGAGTGTGGTAAACCCACGTTCCTCCCTATCGGCCTAAAGTCTATATGCGGCGCGGATCCCTACCCAGGTGAGATCCGCGCCGTTGTTTTTATGAGTCACCAGGGGCTAAGACGACACCGCTAACTTCTGTGAGGTTGACACGAGTAAACCTGAGTGTACGGCTCCGCGTTTCTATGGTTGAGATGATGACTCGTCGAGTGTTAAGCGTGCTAACTATCTTCATCATACTTGTCTCAGCTTGCAGTATGTCCTTGGCATCACGGTCAGCAACTCAAGAAGAGTATGCTATGTACGACTCTGCAGAGCCCAGTCAACCCCCACCACCACACATAAGGATTCTCTACCCGACTGAATTCGCAAACCTATCGACCACCGACCAAATCAGGATCTCTTGGGAAAGCGGATTCGGTGATGACGTTCGCTTCTCGATCACTATGTCAAGAGACGGCAAAGCATTCGACGTCGAAGTTGCTACCAAACTACAGACCACAGAATATGTCTGGGCACCCCCTGAGCGGCCGTTGGTAGGTTGGCTGAAGGTCAAAGCTTTTCGCAATGGTTACCAAGTAGGCGAAGCGGTGGTGCCTGTAAGCTTCGTACCTCCGAACGCAATTATTGTCAGCCGAGCGGATCAAAAAGTCTACCACCTGGCTGCAGGAAATCTAATGAATGTTTTCATCTGCTCAACAGCCCTTCCTAGCTACGACATTAGGGAGGGGGTGTACAAGGTCTATCGAAAGACAAAAAGACACTGGAGTAAAAAGTGGCAAGTATGGATGCCTTATAGTCTTTTCTTTTACGAAGGATACGCGATACACGCTACGTCGGTTATAAGACGTCTCGGACATCCCGCTTCACACGGCTGCATACGGCTGCATCCGCGAGATGCCGAAAAGCTATACTCGCAAGTTACGCTGGGAATGCCAGTGTTGATGTTACCAACCTCTCAGAAATGTGCGGCATTGGAAACGTATTTTCAGCAATTGGCATCCTATAAGCATTCAGCCGCGAGGGTTCAATACCTGATGAATGAACCCGAGCCCGAACCATCCGCCGGGACACGAGCGAAACCACGCTGATAGTGTTACATACTGGTCCGCAATCGCCCTATTTTGGACAGGAACACAGTAGGGGTTTGACGTATTTATAATTCTGTCGACGCGGGGCAAAGGTTACTGGTGCCGGAGGTCGGAGTCGAACCGACATGAGGTTGCCCTCGGCGGTTTTTGAGACCGCTGCGTCTGCCATTCCGCCACTCCGGCCTGACGAGGTTATTATATCTACTCATACTTTCCACTGTCAACACTTGAGGAGACTAATCATGGATAACGAAGTCACCCGATCGCCGAATGAACAGCCGCCTCAGCAGTCCATGCCAACAGCACACCCTCATACGCAGCATCAGGGCTACAATCAGCCTCCACCTGCGCGTAGAAACCGCTGGCTACTACCGGTATCGCTTGCCATAGGATGTCTACCATGGGTCGTGCTTTTCGTTCTATTTGTGGCTGCTGTTATCGGTGCCGCCAGTGGTTTGGGAAGCGGTCCCCATATCGCGCTGATACGCGTGAGTGGTACAATTACGACAGGCAAAAGCAGCGGTGCGCTCTTCGGCGACACGATAGCAGGCTCCGAGGACATCGTCGCGCAACTTGAAAGAGCCCGTAAAAACCGGAACGCGAAGGGCATTATCATACGAGTAAACAGCCCGGGGGGAAGTGCAGCGGGTTCACAAGAAATATATGAGGAGATTATACGGGTGCGAAAATCAGGAAAGCCGGTCTACTGTTCGATGGGGAGTGTGGCAGCTTCCGGTGGCTATTATATAGCATCTGCCTGTGACCGTATCTTCGCCGATGGCGGCACCATTACAGGGAGCATTGGTGTAATCTTTGAAACGGCTGACATGAGTGGTTTGTTCAAGAAGATCGGGCTTAGCCCACAGGTCGTAAAATCTGGCAAGTTCAAGGACATTGGTTCTCCACACCGTCCAATGACAACTGAGGAACGCAAACTCCTGACCGAAATGCTAATGGGGATATACAACCAATTCGTGCAAGACGTGGCTACCGGTCGAAAACTACCTGTGCAGGAAGTACTCAAGATTGCAGACGGGCGGCTGTTGACCGGGGAACAAGCGCTAAAAGCAAGATTGGTCGACAGTCTTGGCGGATTGCAAAAGGCGACGTCAGAACTTGGCAGAGCTGTTGGACTAAAGAAGGAACCTTGCGTCGTCGAATATGGCCGCAGGGGTTTATTTGGGTCGCTGCTCGGCGCAGATCCCGGCAGCGCAATACGAGAGTTCGGTATAGAGAAACTGCTCCATATAGGTGAACTTTTGGAGACAAAGTAATGGCTGAGAAACTTATTGCAATAGATGGCAACAGTCTCCTCTACCGAGCGTTCTACGCGGTTCGCTATCTATCTACGTCTGAAGGCATTCCAACAAATGCTGTTTATGGTCTTACAACAATGCTCCTAAAAGTTCTAGAGGAGAACCCGGATTATGTGGTAGTAGCATTTGACACCCCTCAGCCGACATTCAGACATGAAGCGTATGTTGAATATAAAGCTCAACGTAAAGCTATTCCCGAAGCGCTCATCCAACAGGGCGAAATAGCACGCGAATTAATCCGAGCGTTCAATATACCCATAGTCGAGGTTCCGGGGTATGAAGCCGATGACGTAATAGGCGCCCTGGCTGCCAAGGCAAAAGAGCGCGGCATAGAGACAATAGTAGTCACCGGCGACCTTGACGCCCTGCAGTTGGTGAATAACTACGTCAAGATAATGACTACTCAAAGAGGCGTCAGCGACGTTGTGGTGTACGACGTGAATGCCGTTGTCGAGCGATTTGGCCTTTCACCTGAACAGATTCCGGACTTCAAGGGTCTAAAGGGAGATCCTTCCGACAACATTCCAGGCGTTCCGGGCATCGGCGACAAGACAGCCGCCGAATTGCTCATGAAGTACGGGACGATTGAGAACCTCCTAGAGCATTTGTGTGAATTGCCCGATGGGAAGATCAAATCTGCACTCGAGCAGCACAAGGAACAAGCACTTTTGTCCAAGCGTCTTGCGACGATAGTCACAGAACTCCCCATAGAGATAGATTTAGCTCAGTTTAGAACACGAGAGCCGGACTATGACGCTCTGCGCGATCTCTTCGTTCGACTAGAGTTCAGAACTATGCTCAAGCGTCTGCCCGAGGTCGCTGCCGCCGAGGGCAAGCGACCTGCTGAGGAGCGGACGACAGTTGGACCATACCAAGTCGTGAAGTCTCCTGAAGATCTGGTCACCTTAAAGTCTTCACTCACGGAAAATGGCAAATGCTCAGTACACTGCGCTGTATCCGATACTAAGCCAATCCGAGCAGAGCTGTATGGTATTTGCTTGTGTGCAGGGGAAGGTCAGACAGCGTACGCAGAAGTGCAAGATCCGGTCAGTAAAGATTTACCAAATACAACGCTGGGTTTCCACGGGTACAGATTTGCCTTGGATGAAATAAGGGATGTTCTGGAGGCACACGAGATCAGCAAGTACTGTCACGATTCCAAGATCGCCTATGGTGCCCTCCTGCGCAGGGGGATTACGTTGAACGGAGTAGCCTTTGACACGATGTTAGCGGCGTATTTGATCGATCCAACCCGCGGATCCTATGACATCGGCGACATAGCATTTGAAAGATTATCGTTGGAATTGCCTGACTTCATTGCAAGGAACGGCGAGTTTGATACCAAATCAGATCTTCACGAGCTTGCTGCACGTATTTGTGCCGAGTGCGAGGCTATTTACCGTCTCCAGCCCATTCTGGATGCCAAACTCAAAGAAGATGGGCTGGATTGGCTTTACTACAACGTAGAACTGCCGCTGGCGCGTGTGCTTGCGGAAATGGAACTTACCGGCGTCGCGATAGATGTAGAGCAACTGGAAGCGCTCTCGGCCACGCTCGCAGTTGACATCCGCAATACTGAGCAGCGAATTTACGAAATGGCAGGAGAGGAGTTTAATATTGGCTCCCCCAAACAACTTCAACGCATCTTGTTCGAGAAAATGGGATTAGCAGCTGCAAAAAAGACTAAAACCGGTTTCTCTACCAGCGCTGCTGTGCTCGAAGAAATGGCAGCTGATTATCCAATAGTTCAAGAGATTCTGAATTGGCGCGAGCTGACTAAAATAAAGTCGACCTATGCAGATGCTCTTCCGAAACTTATAAACCCTGAAACAGGCCGGATTCACACGTCTCTGAATCAGACTGCCACCGCAACAGGCAGGCTGTCATCAAGCGACCCAAACTTGCAAAACATTCCTATCCGCACAGACCTAGGCCGGCAAATCAGAAAAGCATTTATAGCTTCAGGCGATAACGTATTGGTCTCAGCAGACTATTCTCAGATCGAACTGCGAGTGTTGGCGCATTTTACTAATGACGAAAACCTTGTCCACGCGTTCGAGAACGACGAAGATATTCACACAGCAACTGCGTGTGTAATTTTCAACTGTTCACCCGAAGACGTAAGCCCGGAAATGCGGCGCCGTGCCAAAACGATCAATTTCGCAGTTATATACGGTATGGCAGACTTTACTTTGGGACGACAACTTGGAATATCTACACATGAAGCTCGAGAGTATATCAATACTTACTTCAGCAAATTTCCCGGCGTAAAGAAATATACTGAGGAAATTGTCGAGACTGCGCGCGAACTTGGATTTGTCACAACCATGTTTGGTCGCCGAAGGTATCTTCCCGACATACACAGTACCAAGCATGCAGTTCGTATGTTCGCAGAACGGGCAGCCATAAACACTCCCATCCAGGGAACGGCAGCAGATCTGATGAAAATCGGCATGTTGAGAGTTCACAACCTGCTGGCCGGCACTAATGCAAAGATGCTTCTACAAGTTCATGACGAATTACTGTTTGAGTGTCCTCCTTCTGAAGTTAAACGTGTAGCTGAGCTGGCGAGGGAAGGTATGGGAAATGTGCATCAGATGCGCGTCCCGCTCAAAGTAGATGTCAAAGTTGGAAAAAACTGGGCAGAGATGGAAGCCGTGACGTGAGAAAAACAGCAGTGTGTTGTGCTACATCTATTGCCCTGGCAGCGATGCCGATCGCGGTGCCAGTTGGCATAGGGCGAAAGTACTCTGAACTCTTCATGGGTTGCCTAGAATCAATATTCCGATAGCAGAAAGCGCGTCATAGGCGGTTGTGGGATATGGCATGACCCTTACTGGGGAGATAACGAGCTGCTTCAGCTCTGTAGGCAACAACCACTCAATGGACGTCCGAACTTCCGCTCGTAGTCGCGCTGCGCGTACCTATCCGTCATACCTGAAACAAAGTCGCACACACGTCTCGCAAGTTCAGTCTGGTCTTGGGAATCAACTTGCCAAGAGCCATCGCCAAGCTCGTTCGGGTGATTCATGTAGTATCTGAAAAGTTGTTTGAGGCATTCACTTGCGTGCCTGAGTTCGACAATGCCTCTAACGTCCCTGCCGTAGACAACTGCGAAAAGAAAATCCTTTAGCTGGTTCGTCGCTTTTCTGACAGGATCGCTCATACGAATCGAAGGGGACCCCCCGCCAGCTTTCTCAGGATCCAGCAAGGTAGGCATACTGTGTTCGATTATGTCTTCCACCATGGCGCCAATTCGCTTTGAGAGCACCTTGCCGACAATGGCTACCGCTTCTTGAGGCAGATCGTCCTCCGTTATGATACCAGCGCGGACAGCGTCGTCGATGTCGTGATTGATGTAGGCAACCCTGTCGGCTATCTTTACAACTCGGCCTTCCAGAGTTGAGGGACCACTTGTGTCTAGGGATAGATCAGCATTTCCCTTCGAATGATGAAGAATGCCATCGCGGACTTCGTAAGTCAGATTGAGTCCCTCGCCCTGCTTTTCGATGACATCTACAACTCTCAAGCTTTGCTCACTGTGTCGGAACCCTGACCCAGGAACGAACTCCCGCATTACCTCATCCAAAGCAGCCTCGCCGGCATGGCCGAAAGGCGTGTGTCCCAAATCATGCCCTAACGCTATCGCTTCGGTTAGATCCTCATTAAGTCTAAGGGCGCGGGCTATGGTGCGCGCAATTTGTGCAACCTCGAGAGTATGGGTCAAACGCGTCCTGTAGTGATCTTCTTCGGGATCGATGAAGACTTGAGTCTTGTGCTTGAGCCTTCGAAATGCCTTGCTATGGATAATGCGGTCTCGATCGCGCTGGAAATCCGTGCGTATCGGATCCTTCACCTCTGGACGCAACCTGCCCTTTGAATCGCACGCTTTGACTGCAAAGGGCGACAGAACTCGGCACTCCAACTGTTCGTATTGCTCGCGAATGGAGTCAGTCATTTGTGCAGGGCTAGTGCGGAATCAGTGAGTATGATAACACTCAACATTCCGACTCAAGCTTGTCCCTAAGGTATGCTTTCACTCCCTCGATGGGAATCCGCACCTGCTGCATCGTGTCGCGGTCTCGTATAGTAACCTGGTGATCTTCCTCCACAGTTTGCACGTCCACAGTGATGCACCAGAGTGTACCTACTTCGTCCTGCCTCCTATAAAGTCTGCCAATGCTTGCTGTGTCGTCATACACTGTTGGGATACACTTTTGGAGATCGTGAGCCAGCTTCTTAGCTGTTTCAACTATATCCGGCCGGTTTCTCAAGAGTGGAAGCACCGCGGCCTTTATCGGAGCTATATCCTTGTGGAAGCGAAGAACAACTCGCTTCTCATCACGAACAATTTCTTCATGGTATGCGTCCGCCAGGAAAGCCAAAGCAGCTCTGTCAGCACCGGCAGCGGGCTCTATGACATAAGGGGTAATATGCTGTTTTGTAGCCTCGTTAAAGTACGTCAGATCCTTGCCTGAGCCCTCGCTGTGACGGGTGAGATCGTAGTTCGTGCGGTTAGCAATGCCTTCAAGCTCACCCCAACCGAAAGGGTACTTGTATTCGATGTCCGTGGTAGACTTGGAATAGAAGGAAAGTTCCTCAGGGGTATGCGGTCTCAAGCGGAGGTTTTCTGGTCGGATGCCGTACTTCACATACCAGTTATAACGCTCGTTTACCCAGTACTCGAACCATTCTTCATCACTACCGGGCATAACGAAGTACTCCATCTCCATTTGTTCGAACTCACGGGTGCGAAAGGTAAAGTTTCCAGGAGTTATTTCGTTCCGGAAGCTTTTGCCGATCTGAGCAACGCCGAATGGTAACTTCTTGCGCGTTGTTTGAAGCACATTTAGGAAATTGACGAAGATGCCCTGCGCGGTCTCAGGACGCAGGTAGACAATGGATGCTTCGTCCTCAACCGGCCCCATAAATGTCTTGAACATGCAATTGAACTGGCGGGCCTCAGTTAACTCACCTCCACATTCAGGGCATGTTTTATCCTTTATGTCATCGGCCCGGAACCTCTGTTTGCATGATCTGCAATCGACCAATGGATCCGTAAAGTTCTGAACGTGGCCTGACACTTCCCAAACTCTGGGGTGCATTAGTATTGCAGCGTCGATTCCGACGATGTCGTCGCGGGTGGCGACCATATCGCGCCACCAGGCTTCCTTGACATTGCGCTTCAGTTCAACACCCAAAGGACCATAGTCCCAAGTACTCGCTAGTCCTCCGTATATCTCACTTGACTGAAAAATGAACCCCCGCCTTTTGCACAGGTTCACCAATGTGTCCATATCAACAGCTGACAACTACTCTTCTCCCATGAATGCAAAGTTTCGTTCGCAGAAGTTAATTCTAAATGCATCAGCAACGTCGGTCAAGCATCAGCTCGCTGTGGTTGCAGTTAATTACCCACACCCAAATGCGCGCAAGCCTGGCGACCCTTTGGGAAAGATTAGCCATTCAAGGGTAATGCGAGAACTAAATTCGCCGTTAAGCCCACCACAAAGCTACTAACCAGACTTCAACTGTGGCGCTGTGGGCTAGTTGTTCGCTGTTTCACCCAACTGCCCAATGTGACAGCCCTAGAAAACCGTAGAAGCTTCATTCATATAGCTTCTAGTTGGGAGTACGCAAAAATACGTGCCTCGTTGGTGCACGAGGCACGTCTTAAAAAATAAGAGCGGCTACCTAATTAGATTCTACTAAGGATAAACTTGCTCGCCGTTCTCGTTATAGAGGGTTATAGCTTCCAATGGGCATGCCTCAGCCGCTTGTAGAATCGTATCATCGTCAGCGCCTTCCGGATTTATAACGACGGACTTGCCCTCAGAGTCAATCTCGAATACGTCTGGCGCAACACCGACACACGCACCTATTCCTTGACATTTGCTCCGGTCAACGAATATTCTGTATGGCATTTGTTTTCTTACCTCCTGTAGTAGTTTTAGGAATTATATCGTGTTATTCTCTATTACCCAAAAAACAAAAAGGCTAAGCCATATTTTGATTCTACTATCTCTGTGTAATTACCGCCACTTTTGCGGAAGCTGTGGAGGTTATAGGTAGAAATGAAAACTTTAACTGCGGCCTTGCTGTGTTTGTGTGTTGCCAGGCATTGTCCGTGGACAAGCGCTGCTGAGTTTAAGACAGCGCCAATAATTCTGATGCCGAAAGGCGAGTCCAGTGACGAAGACCTACTCGCCGCGGCTTTCAAAGTCCGGATTCAGACCAAAATAAACGGCGATCTGGCAGCTGCCGCTTTTCAAACGGTCCAGGTTTTCGCACCAGTTGAGGGGTATGCATTTCTGGCCGGACAAATTCTGGATCTTAACGACACCGTTGGCAACGATGCTTGGCTTATTGGAAAGTACGTAAGCGTGCGTTCTCGCATAGCAGACAATGCATATGCGGTTGGAGTAAGCGTTACACTGAACGAGAAAAGCCTTATTGGAAGAGATGCATTCATAGCCGGCGGAACAGTCAACTTGAATGGAAAAGTGGGACGTGACGTGCGAATCGCAGCTCGCATGCTGATTATTGACGGCACGGTTGGAGGAACTTTGTACGCGAAAGCGAGCCAGGTAAGGCTCCTAGACCACGCTGTTATAAAAGGGGATCTCTACTACGAAAGTCCGAATAGCTTATGGCAGTCGCCAAAGGCTAAAGTGCAAGGACGAATCGTGCACAGGCTACCGCCTGAGGAAAAGTCGAGACCGGTGTTTTGGTCAAGGCTCTCAGGGTGGCTCCGCCGGTTGGCAGCAGCAATTATTTTCGGAACTGTGTTGTTGACAACTGCTCCTAAGCCGGTAATACAAGCTGCCAAGACGGTAGCAAGATCTTTTTGGATATCTTTGGGAATTGGGCTTGTTGCAACGATAGTGGTGCCTATAGGATCTGTGATTGCCCTGATAACAATAATAGGCATACCTTTAGGTCTGGCCTCTCTGGCGGTTTACGCGGTGCTGCTCTACGCATCAGGATTGTTTGTTGCCCTCGCATTGGGCAAATGTCTTGCGCAGAGATTCAGAGCACGGATTTCTGGTGTGGCTTTGCTGGCGTGTGGAGCTGTGATTTTTGCACTCCTTTACGAGTTACCGCTGTTTGGATGGATTGCCAAACTAGTTGTTACAATTGTCGGCTTCGGTGCGTTCTGTTTGACTCTGTGGGAGGCACACTGCACTCTGAAGCGCATAGACCAGCCGCCATTGTTGAGTTAATAAAGCAATTTCAAAAAGCGATCGGCCAGGCTTGTAGCCTGGCCACCCCTCTCCTTCTTTCCTCTTGCCCAAAACTAAGCATATAAGCTATCTGCGTTTTCTGAGATAGACTGCTAGACCCGCTAGCGCCACACCCAACGTTGCTATCGAGCCGGGTTCAGGAATTACCTCCACGCCGTTATCTGGCGCCGAAAATACTGGGGCAGCTAACGATAGCATTGGAATCAGGAACCACAATCTCTTCATACCCGTTCTCCTTTCCAAAGTCTTCTCGCAACCAAACGAGAAACCTTCCCGACTTTCAAACACTTGCCCAGTGGCAATTTACCCCAGAATATAGGTCATGTCAACGGTCAATGTAAAAATCAGGTAATTTTACTGGGTTGAGTGAATCACCAAGCTTCGCACCGAGCCAAACTCATTTTGTAATGCGATCAACTGGCTTTGGGCAAAGACCTAAATGGATATGCTAATCTACCGTAGCATCAACTGAGTGCCACTTAGCAACTGGTAGAATCAACACTTACTACAGGTACCCGGCGACAAGTAGGCTTTCCGGCAATGTTGATGGCAGGAAAAAACTATTACACTCGGTGAATGTACTATGTGCGAACTGTAACCGTGTGCGAGATCATTCAAGAGATGTGAAACCGAGGGAAGAACGATGCAACATGTACCCTCTGGTTTGGTCGTGGCGATTTCCTGTTTGGCAATTACTGTTTCTAAATGTGCGGACAATGTAGGAAGCAATTTGGAAGGCGTACATGACGTACGATCTTTTGGGGCAAGAGCTGACGGAGTAACGGACGACACAGAAGCGATTCAAAAGGCTTGCGATACAGCCGCCAAGCAAGGCGGTGTTGTCAGCATTCCACCCGGAAAGTATCTGGTTAACGGAAGTATCACAGTCCCTCCTGGAGTACACATAAAAGGATCAGCTGCAGCACCGCAGTACTCTGAACCACTAGTAGGTTCGATCATACTTGCCACTGGCGGTCGAGATAATGAAAATGCTCCTGCCTTATTTGAAATGGGAAACTCCTGTTCGGTAACTGGACTGGTAATCTACTATCCGGAGCAAAACGTGAAGGATATTCGTCCATATCCCTGGACGTTTCATTTGAAGGGATTCGACAATACTGTTGAACACGTAACGTTGGTCAACAGCTATAACGGTATAAGAGTCGGACCGGAACCCAATGTGCGGCACCGTATAAGAAGTGTGTACGGCTGCACATTGAGGCGCGGTATCTTCGTAGACGGATGTACCGACATCGGCAGAATCGACAACGTGCAGCTACATGGACACTGGTGGTGGTCCAAGCAAGTCGGCGGTGACTCTGAGCTAGTCAACAAGTTCATGATTGAAAATCTAGAGGCGTTTGTATTTGGCCGAACGGATTGGGAGTATGTGACCAACACGTTTGTCTTCCCCACCAACATCGGATATAAATTTATCCAAACGCCCAGCGGCGCGTGTAACGGCCAGTTCTGCGGTATCGGGTCGGATTGGTCGCAGCGATGTATTGTGGTCGAAGCAATCCAGCCGATGGGTTTGCTGATTACTAACGCGCAACTAGTCGCGTTTGCAGGAGAAAACCCGGTCGCTGTGGTGATTGAGAAGACGTGCACCGGATCTGTCCGCCTGGTAAACTGTGCATTTTGGGGTCCTTCCATTCAGAACGTGGTATCGCACGGGCAAGGATACCTCTCACTTTCGGACTGCTACCTTTCTAGCGGAAGAGAAGGAAATGTGAAGCCGCTAGTAGAGGTTGACGGCGGAAAGTTGCAAATAAGAGGGTGCACCTTTGCAACTGCGGAACAGTCGATCGCTGTGAGAAAAGGTGCAAAGAGCGCGATCATTACAGAGAACAACGGCGCCAAGGGCGTCTCGATCGCAAATGAAATCGGCAATGCTGCAATTATCGAGAATAATGAACCGCCTGAGTAAGCGAAACGATACACTTGCTGCGCTTTGTCAATTCCGCACTTATCTAGGAGCAGCTAGGAAATGATGAAGCGCTGTAAAATATCCAGCCACAACTTAGGGCAAACACCAGACCATTTCTGGAAACAGACAGGGCACAACCGTCGGCTTCAGTTCGGCTTCTACGAGTCTAAGCGTAACGATGCCATTCAGCATTACATAACCGGCAGCTGGAGGCCAGCCGAAAGGTATTCGACGCCCGCTGACGTCGACGTAGACAGAGTTGACGGAATTATCGCTGAGAACGAAAAAGCTTGACCCGTCGCCTCCTGTCATTCTGCCGAACACTCGTACCATCATACCGACATTGTTGAGACCAACTGCGTAAGTGACACCTTTCTTGTAAGAACCGAAGTCCGCTCCACCAACACTCTTCAGATTGACACCCAACGGTTTGAGCCAATCGCGAGTGCCCTTAAGGATCGCGCTGGGTTGAACAATGCGGCGTTCCATCGTAACTGGGTCAGTATCAATCACCCCGTCTATATCGAGTATTTGACCTTCGACGGCAGACAAACCCGCAGTAGGAGCATAGATCATTATTCCGTGTGTGCGATCTTGCTCCTCGACATAGATCCTACTATCTATAAACGTGTTGTATCCTAAGGTGACAACGACATCTTTCAGGCGAACAAATGTGCCGTCCGGTTCTTTCTGCCAATCGCCAATCTTGTAATTCTCACCCGCTACCGTCCGGCCGATGGTCTGTGTTGAGCTTACAATCGGCAAGCCCACTTTGACTGCTTGCTCGCCAGTCAGCGCTCCTACGGCTGACAAGCCTGTCATCGTAAGTTGATAGGTGCTGCCGGGAGTCAGTCCACTTCCCATCGCGTAAGTGACCAATAAATTTACACCGCCAGACTTACCAATTCTCAAGGACGTGGCAATGTCCACAGTGCCATCATCACTTTGGTACTTGCCGCTGCCGACCAGCTGCTCGCCCCCGTCCACCTTGCCATTGCTGTTAGAGTCCAAATAGATCTTAACCGCTGAGATGTCGCCGGCGTCATCCCCGGTTCCGCTCGCGGAGATCGATATCGAGGCTATGTCTAAAGGCTCCCAACGATCTGCCGAGAGGTACACTTGCAACATTACACTCTCCTCGTCGGCAAGCCCCCAATGATCTACTGGACTACACAAACCCTTGTTCGCTGTAAGCGTGCTTACGGGAATAGGTCCACGTACCGTTTCGCAGCTTTCGATTGACAACCCCAGAATGCCCGCGCGCGCTCCCGACATCATGCCAACAGAGTCTATGTCGACCAGCTCGAATTTGTAGGTGTCTCCGACGTTCCCTGTGCCGCTCATCGTATAGCTGACAAGAAAATGAACCAGTGCGCCAGACATAAGTATGTAGCCGCCCATGGGTATGAGCTTGAGGTAACCGTTGTCCGCTGAGTATGTACCGTCGGCCAGATGTATATCACCCGGGTTCTGTACGATGCCATCAGAGTTTACATCAAGCCACAAATCGACCGACGATATATCAGCGAGATCATCGCCGCTTCCAGTTGCTGACAGTGACACCGATTTGAGTCGAATATCTTCGAGAGGAATACCTCCTTGCGCGATCAGTCGAAACTGCAGCATTTCGTCGTACGGATCCGTGCTGGAAGTCCACTCGTGGTCTACAGGTGAAGCCACGCCTTTTGTGGTAGCTATATCACCGTGAACGATTCCTGGGCCAGGGACGTACGTGTTTGCCATGAAGCCCCCAAGCACAGAACCGTCAGGGCCAATAGCCTGGACCGACACAAAGGACCTATCTCCTGGCTGAGCGTCCATGCTGGGAAAGATGGTCAAGGTCGGCGGCGGGGATGCTTCCTGACCCGGCGCGAGCACAAAAATATCCTGGCTCAAATACGCATACCATCCCGGCGGCAGCTCCTGCGGCAGAAGCTGCAACAGAACGGGGCCTGAGAGCTCCGTGGTATTCTGTACTCTGAATTTGAGTACGACTGGGCTGCCGTGAGCCTGGACAAAGAAATTTCGGATTGCCAGGTTGTCGCACTTCAATGTGTCAAAGGCGGGACGTGTACCGTTCGGATCCTGACCTGGTAGAGGCGCCTTGTCATTTCTCCAACCCGCAGCAGTGTACTCTACGGTTGCTCCAACGCACCAATGTTGTTGGCCCAACGTATTCAGGGGTGGCGTATTCCACTGGAGTTCCACAAATCCGTAGGAATTCGCCCCAATATCAGATGTCGCTATCTTGGTGTCTATAAGATCCCAGTTTTTCATGCCGGTGTTTGGATCGGTCTTATATAGCTTCACCTGGATGTTGCCGGCAGTAGCGGCCGCATCGCCAATGTTATCAACCCTTACCTTGAAACGATTCAGCTGGCCGGCGATGGGTTGATTTGGCTGATCGGGCTGGTTGTCCTGGTTATTGTCTACAAAGATGCTAGGGCTAATCCAAAACGGATCGTCTGTCCAAACGCCCTCATAAACGCCGTTCGGAGTGGGATTGCCTCCCCCGTTGCCGCCGACATCACAAGATGGCATGAAACCGCTATCGTCTACTCGGGCGTTATCTTTGCCCTTGACCAGATCTTTGATCATGATCTGCGGCTTTGCGTTTGTGGCTGCTGCATTTGCATCAATAAGCCCAAAGCCCCAGGTTGTATCCGGACCAGCTGCTCCCTTGTCAACAGCCGTCTCCCAGAGCCGAGTGCGCACTTGAAGCGGCTTGCCTTTAAGTGAAGGGTTGCGCTCCATCATGCAAGCTACAGCACCGGCAACTATCGGCGTGGCGAAGCTTGTTCCGTACCACCACTGGTAACCATCAACGTAGCCGTGCCAGGGAAGCGAAATCCAGTAGTTGTTGTATTTCTCTGGCGTGCCCTGTTCGTCTATGCTGCCGCCTGGAGTAGTGATATCGGGCTTCAGGCGCTTGTCACCAGTCATACCCTTGCAGCTGTAAGGGGCAATCGAAGCGCCGTCGTTTTTACTGGCTGCGACGCTTATACAGTTGAACGCATCAGCAGGCGGCTTCAACGACCCCTCGGCGGGGTTATCTTTGTTCCCCATCGCGATGCATAAGACAACACCTTGCTTTGCTGCCCAATCAGCCCACCGCGTGATTCTGAACCTGCCATCTGCCGTAGCGTCCCAATTGATCGCAGAGGAGATAATGTCTACCTTGGCGTCATTTACCAGCCACTTGATGCCGTTAACCCAGTAGTCCTGTGGGTAGTTACTTTGATTGTTTGCGTAGTAGCCAACTTTGGCAATCGCCAGCTTTGCGTCGGGAGCGGTACCAATGTACTCCGAATTGTGATAGTCATACCCGGCTGCTACTCCGGCGCAGGCAGTGCCGTGACCTATTTCGTCATCTGCCGTGTTCGCATTACCATCGTCGCTGTCACCCTTGCCCTCTGTAAAATCCTTTTCGGAGCATACTTTGAGGTTGTTATCGCTAGTCTTGGTCTTAGCAACGTCAAAGCATTCGTGGTCGCGTCGGATGCCGCTGTCAAGAATCCCAATCTTGATTCCTGAGCCGTTATACAGGTTCGGCGAATTGTGCAGTGCGGATATGTTGATTGTGCTCATCGGTTTCACAAGACTTCGCGTAACCCAAATCGACTGATTATCCCATTTCTCCCAGCGGGAAAACTTGTGATCATCAGTGCAAGAGTGGCTGTCGACCGACCACGCTTCCGCGCCCATCTCAACCTCTGAAAACCAGTCTACGAAGTCGAACCTCTCGATAACCCTAAGCAACCTGGCAGGCAGTTCGACCGAGACCTCGTTACAAAGCTCGTCCACCGCACGTAAGCGCACACCTATCACGGCAGCTAGCTTCTGGACGTAAGCTTCATTAACGGGGGTAAGTTAGGATGCGTCTTGGTCCAAGAAAGCCACGCTGCACGATCAAGCGTTGGGCGGTCCTTAAACCTAACCCACACTGTCAGACACTGAGTGGCGGGCAATTCGACTAGCTTCGAGAGCAGTGCTGGGTCAAACTTTTCAGGCTGTTCGACTCGAACACTTGCACAGCAGGCAGGTAACAGACTCGCGAGAGCGCAAACTGAAATAGCGAGGAAAAATCCAAGCCGAAGGGCTCTGGATATCCGAGGCGTTCTCATTAGTTAGTCAGCTCCTTCCCGGACCGGTAACCCGGCCAGTGTGCTCGGCTTTCGGCCGAGTCCGCAGAGCTAGTGACCCGACGATATTCCGCGCCTCAGCCAAAAACCCTCCAGACATCGGCACTCTACAGCCCGATGCGGTCTTTGTCAAGGGGTTTGTGGCGCCTATTCCTAAATTATTTTGGTAGTGCTTGCACAACTTGTGCACCATGAGACAGGATATAGTCTCTTAGCTTTGCCAAATATGTCAGCTGAGGACTTATCAAGCTGCTTCCTTCGCATGGGTCTCCTTGCGAACATTCGAGGGATCGTGATATAAGAGTATGGGCACTGTAGTTTTTACTCGCGCTCGGGCGGAAACGTCGCGCGAGCGCGTTTTCGTGTCGGTGCCTTGCAGCCCAGGCAAAGGATCTTGCAAAAATTGCAGAATTTCCGCCATTCTTAGAGGTAACTATGAGCAATATGTCGTCGGTTGACAGGAAGGTACTCTCTGGCAACGAAGCGATAGCCCACGCAGCCTACGCCTCTGGAGTGCAGTTAGCAGCTGCATACCCCGGTACTCCGTCAACCGAGATACTCGAGAACATCGCGCAGTTCAGAGACATCTACTGCGAGTGGTCAGTAAACGAGAAAGTTGCCTTGGAAGTCGCGATCGGGGCCTCCTTTGCAGGCGCGCGGGCTTTGGCTGCAATGAAACACGTCGGTCTGAATGTGGCTCTCGACCCACTGGTGACTTTCGCTTACATCGGCGCAACAGGTGGACTCGTCATCGTGTCTGCAGACGACCCTGGTATGCACAGTTCTCAAAACGAGCAAGACAACCGCGCGCTGGCAAAGTTCGCTCGGATTCCATTACTCGAGCCTGCAGACAGCCAAGAGTGCTTTGATATGGTATGTGCCGCTTACGAAATATCGGAGCAGTTTGAGCTCCCTGTTCTGATTAGAACAACCACGCGGATCTCGCACTCATCAAGTATTGTTGAGCTAGGAGTTTTCGGACGCAGATCTCGAGGCGATTTGCACTACACAAAAGACATTGCACGCACGGTAATGGTGCCTATGTTCGCCAGACAACGACGATTGGCACTTGAGGCAAAACTTGAAGAACTGCGGGCATTCTCGCAAGAGTTCGCTATGCACCGAATTGAACCTCCCACCTGCGAATCTCATACTGGCAAAATTGGAGTGATTACTTCAGGCGTAGCATATCAATACGTAAAGGAAGAACTGCCCACCGTGTGGATTTTGAAACTGGGAATGTCGTTTCCGCTGCCTGAACAGAAGATTCGAGACTTTGCAGCGTCGGTCGATCGATTATATGTTGTCGAAGAAGGCGATCCGTTCATCGAAGAACAAGTGCTGGCCATGGGTTTGCACGTTGAACAGCCGAAGGTCAGCTTGAGAATCGGGGAACTGAACCCGGATCGGCTAAAGGTTCTTGCCGACGAAATCAACGGACGCGAGCCGAGACCTGTGCCATCTCCGGTAAGCGACATTCCGGCCAGGCCGCCCGTCTTGTGCCCCGGCTGTGCCCACAGGGGTGTCTTCTATGCTTTGAATAGACTAAAAGCGACTGTGTTAGGTGACATCGGCTGCTATAGCCTAGGCGCATTCGAACCTCTTTACGCAATGGACTCGATAGTTTGTATGGGTGCCAGTATCGGAAATGCTCACGGCATGCAAAAAGCAGATTACAAAGGGGAACGCATTGCAGCCGTTATCGGCGACAGTACGTTCTTCCATTCTGGCATAACAGGTCTTTTGAATACGGTATATAACAAGGGCACAAGCACCGTAATAGTTCTGGACAATCGAACTACTGCGATGACTGGTCATCAAGATCACCCGGGCACGGGGAGAACTCTTATGGGAGAAGAAACAGTGGAAGCTAGTGTAGAAGATATAGCGCGAGGTGTCGGCGTGCGTCACGTGGTAACCGTAGATCCTTACGACTTGGAAACAACCTACAAAACCCTCAAGGAAGAGTTAGACCGAGAGGAACCGTCAGTCGTTGTCAGTCGCCGAGAATGTATCCTTCGCTGCCGCACTCAGACGCGCTGTGTTCTGTCCGTAGATGAGACATTGTGTAAGGCTTGCGGAGCATGCCTGCGCCTTGGCTGTCCGGCAATTGAGATAGCCGATACGTACCAAATCGATGCGCGCAGACGCAAAGTCCGAATCAACCCTGTACTGTGCGTGGGCTGCCGGATGTGCGAGCAAGTGTGCAAGTTCAAAGCCATAAATGAACCACCAAATGCGAAACAAATTCAACGTCGGATCAAGTAGGAGATCATTTAGTGAAAGATACGATCAATATCTCCTTAGTCGGAGTTGGAGGACAGGGAATATTACTTGCCAGCGATATACTGTGCCAAGTCGCATTGTTGTCAGGAAAGGACGTCAAGAAAAGCGAGGTTCACGGCATGGCACAGCGCGGTGGAAGCGTTATCAGCCAGGTAAGAATCGGCGAGAAGATTTACTCGCCTCTAATTGCGGCTGGCGAAACAGATATTCTCGTAAGTTTCGAAAAGCTTGAAGCACTGCGTTACGCACACCTATTATCATGTGATGGAACAGCCCTGGTAAACAAGCAAGAAATCAAGCCTGTCACCGTATCCAGCGGTCAAGCCGATTGGCCAAATAACTTAGATGAAAGGCTGCGCACCGCTGTTAGACACCTCAGGATGATTCCTGCACTTGAGATTGCGCAGGATTTGGGAGACACTCGCGTTATTAACCTAGTAATGCTCGGCGCTCTATCCGTTTACATAGATCAAAACAAAGATGTGTGGCGAGAAGCGATAGCGGACCTCGTCAAACCGCAGCTTCTCGATGTGAATCTGAAAGCGTTCGATGCCGGACGCAACTACATTAAGCATATGCAATCTGATTGAACTGCCTCATGGCGGCTTAGCAAAAAGGCTCAGCTATGGAAGCCGAGCCCTGTCGATCAATACATAAGCAGATGAGTTGTTCCTAAACCTAGCCGTGCTTCCGCTCGAACTCTTTCATAAAGCCCACCAAAGCATCGACAGCATCCTGGCCCACAGCGTTGTAGAGCGATGCTCTCAAACCGCCGACGGATCTGTGACCTTTGAGACCGACCATGCCCTCCTTTTTGGCTTCGCTTACAAATAGTTCCTCCAGTTCCTCGCTCGGAAGTCTCCAGACAACGTTCATTATGGATCTGCTTTCCCTGTCAGCAGGGGTCCGCCAGAACTCACTGGAGTCGAGCAAGTCGTAAAGGGTCTGAGCCTTCTTCTCGTTTATCTTCTGAATCGCCGGAATACCTCCGAGAGACTCAAGCCATTCAGTCACCAGCTTCAGAATGTATACAGCCCACGTGTTGGGTGTGTTATAAAGGCTCTTCTCCTCAGCATGGGTGGAGTATCTCAAGAATATCGGCACATCTTCTGGACAGCGTTCCATCAGGTCGTTTCTCACGATCACAAGCGCTAACCCCGAAGGTCCTAGATTCTTCTGAGCACCTGCATAGATAAGGCCAAACTGCCTGACGTCTATCACGCGAGACATGATCTCGCTGGACATGTCCGCCACGAGCGGAGCCTCAGTCTTAGGGAAGGTCGAGTAACATATCCCCCCTATCGTTTCGTTGGAACAAATGTGGACGTATTCTGCACCCGGCGTCAACTGAAGCTCGTTTTCCTTTGGTATACGCATATAGTTCTCTTCCTTGCCAGACCAAGCTACATTCACAGCCCCAGTGACTTTTGCTTCTTTTATCGCCTTGGAAGACCAGCTGCCGGTATCGACATAATCGGCCAACTTTCCTGGTCGACGCAGGTTCATGGGCACCATTGCAAACTGCAAGCTGGCGCCGCCTTGCAAAAACAGCACTGAGTAATCGTCTGGTATACCCATCAACCTGCGCACATTTGCCTCAGCTTGATCATTGATGGCAGCATACTCCTTCGATCGATGGGACATCTCCATAACAGACATGCCGCTGCCACCCAAATCCAATAGTTCTGCCTGGGCTTTTTCGAGAACAGGAAGAGGCAAAGCTGCAGGACCGGCATTGAAGTTATACACTCGCGACATAGTTGGCTCCTTTATCACGAAAGTTGAGATAAAGACACTCTTCTATTTTTTCCGCACGGAACGTATCTATTCCTTCGAGCTTTTTCACCTATTGCTGTTTGTGCTACAATCTAGCACGAGGGGAGGAAAAGTACGTGATCATAACTCAAACTCCGCTGCGAATAAGTTTTGCTGGTGGTGGAACCGACTTCAAAGATTTCTACTCTCAAGACTATGGGAGCGTTGTCTCCACAGCTATCGATAAGTACGTCTATGTAATCGTCAAGGAGCGCTTTGACCACTACATCAGAGTAGGCTACACGCGAACGGAAATGGTGGAATCAATAGATGACCTGCAACATGAGCTGGTCAGGGAAGCCCTTCGGATAGTAGGGATCGACAAGGGTATTGAAATCGCTACTATGGCTGACGTGCCGTCGGAAGGTTCCGGCCTGGGTTCTTCCAGTACGGTCACTGTAGGAGTCCTAAACGCCCTGTACGCTTACAAGGGCGAGTCGGTAACCGCTGAGAGACTCGCTCGTGAGGCATGCCATATCGAGATCGACATCCTAGGCAAGCCGATCGGGAAACAGGATCAGTACATAGCTGCTTACGGCGGCTTGCGTCATTTCAAGTTTTATCCGGATGAGGAAGTGGAGGTCAGCTCAATACCACTAGACGAATCCGCAAAGCAGCGACTTAATGAAAGTCTGCTTCTCTTCTATACCGGTGTGACTCGGAAATCTGAGGACGTACTTACCGAACAAAAACGCAACATAGCTCGAAAAATGGCGATTCTTACTGAAATGCGAGACCAAGCTGATGAGTTAGCCCGACTCCTCAAACTCGGAGCAATTGCGTCACTTGGCCAAACACTACGTGAGAACTGGAATAGAAAGCGTCAGCTTGCAAGTTCAATATCCAACCCACACATCGATCAACTTGTCGAGGCGGCAATTTCCGCCGGAGCTATCGGGTGTAAGGTTACAGGAGCCGGAGGAGGTGGATTCTTTCTAGTGTGCGTACCGCCTGAGAATCGAGCTGCAGTAAGGAAAAAGCTCGGACACCTGCGGGAGTTACCGATCTCGCTGGCGCGAGACGGCTCAAAAGTAATTTTCAACGTCAGGCGCTGAGCGCGGCGCAGAAAAACCATAGAGGAGCAACGTAAAGTGTCACTGATACAGGATTACCTAAAGCAACTAATAGAGGCGCTGCAGGCCCTTTCAGAAGAAGCGATACTAGAATTGGTCAACATACTCAAAAAAGCCCACATCGAAGGCAGACAAGTTTTCCTACTGGGTAACGGCGGAAGCGCCGCGAATTCGACCCACATAGCTGAAGATTTGCAGAAAGGTGTCAAGGAGCATACCGGCCGAAGATTTAAGGTTATGTCGCTGGCCGATTCCAATCCTTTGATTACCGCTTGGGCAAACGATACGAGCTACGAGCGCATTTTTGTCGAACAAATAGAAAGTTTGGTGGAACCAGGAGATGTGGTCATTGCCATAAGCGGTAGCGGGAACTCTGCCAACGTGCTCCGCGCAGTCGAAAAGGCAAACGAAATGGGAGCTGTGACTATCGGTCTGACCGGTTTCGACGGAGGGAAATTGGCGCAGATAGCGCAGAAGTCTATCGTCGTCGCCAGCAATAACATGCAGCGTATAGAAGACGTGCACTTGATTATCGGACACGTATTATACACTTGTTTGATCAACCCGGACCTTTGAGAAGCACCACTCAATATGCGGAGAGCCGTTTTCCTCGACCGAGATGGGGTAATAAACGAAGACCGTCCCGACTACGTAAAGAGCGTTGCTGAGCTCAAAATCTTCCCTTTCGTGCCTGATTGCATATACAGATTAAACTCGGCAGGTTTCAGAGTTTACGTGATATCCAACCAGCAATGTGTGGCAAAGGGTCTCGTATCAGAAGCCGACTTGTATGCGATAGAGTTTGAGATTGTAAGGTTGTTAGTGGGTTGCGGCGGCAAAATAGACGGTTTCTACTATTGCACACACCTCGCAACACAGGGATGCAACTGCCGCAAACCCAAACCAGGGCTTCTGTTGCAAGCAGCCCACGAACATGATTTGGACCTCGGAAACTCCTTCGTGATTGGCGACTCTGAGAAGGACTTGGCTGCGGGAAGAGAGGCCGGCTGCCGAACAGTGTTAGTTTTGACAGGTAAAGTTTCAGCTGAGGACGTCCCCGCCCTTTCCATAAAGCCAGATTTTGTTGCACGTGACCTGACGGAAGCCGTTGAGTACATATTAGCAGCTCTCAGCAATGAGAAGGGGGCAAATTCTTGAAAGTCGACTCCGAAGCAGCAAGCCGTTATCGCTTGCAACTCCTTGAGAAATTAGTTGATATTCCGAGTGTTTTTCCGAGCGAAGAAGAGATAATGCTTTTCCTACAGCACGAACTGACCTCACTAGGGTTCAAAACAACGCGCATTGAAGTAGCGCCTTCTCGATTCAACTTGCTATGCAGTGTAGGTTCGGGCCGACCTCGAATATGCTTGAATGCCCATTCCGATACGGTGCCCCCAAATGGCAGTTCGGTACCCAATGCGCGAGTAGATGGCGATCTGCTGTTCGGACTCGGTTCGTGCGATACGAAAGCGTCGATCGCAGCAATGGTTACGGTTATGCTGGATCTTGCAGCGCGGTCAGAGCTATCGGGTACAGTAGACCTGTTGATTTCAGTAGACGAAGAAGGTGACGGAATCGGTGTTCGCTCGGCGATAAAACAAGGTTATAAGTGTGATTATGCAATAGTTGGTGAGCCCACCAGTTTACACCTGATAAGGGTCCATTGTGGGCTGCTTTTCTTGAAACTGACCACATTCGGAGTGGCAGCCCACGGATGCGACCCGGCGATGGGCATATCAGCGATTGATAGGATGCTGGAACTCATTGACGCAATTCGATGTGAAATAGCAAGTTTTCCGAGCCACCCAATTGTTGGTCCTATGAGTCTGAACGTTGGCGAGATCCATGCTGGAGACCGCCCAAATCGTGTCCCTAACCGCTGCGATGCCAGAATCGACATTCGAATCGTTCCGCCCATAAGCAACAAAGAGGTTTTCGAGGCTGCTCGCCGCGTGATCGAGAAATATGAGTGGGCATCTTACGAGGTCGAAAAACGCGGTGAAGCCGTAGAGACGGCCGAGGCAAGCCCTCTCGTTCAGTCCATTCTGTCATCCGCCCGAAAGATCGGCTTACCAACCGTGCCAACAGGTTTTCGCGGATGGACTGAGGCGGAATCATTCCGAACGGGCCTTGGCATAGATGCTGTAGTCATCGGACCAGGAGCAGTTCAGCAAGCGCATTCCTCAGACGAGTTTGTTTCCATTTCAGAAGTCCATAGGGCTGCCAAACTTTATCTGGAGAGCGTGCTCAGGCTCTTAGCAACAAGCGGAAACTGAGATGCTTTCTAGAAGTGAACTCACGAGTAAGTGCCGTCTAATTTGCCCTGGTGACGGACTAGAGCAGGAAGAGTTTTTACCAAAACTTTTTGAGCGAGTCCAAATCTACCCTATAACGATCAGCGGCTCCCCTACTCTAGCCACAAAGAAAACAGATTAGCTATGGAAATATCAACTGCACGTCCTCAGGCCAGCAGGAAAGCGTGCGCAGGTTGATGGGGGGATTCTCGTTCGGCCAAATGGTCTGCTTGAGCGTGCCCTTAGCAATTACGTAATCCCCGGGAGCAGCATATCCACCAGGCGAAAAGACCTTTACCGGTTGACCGGAGCCATCGTCGATATAGAACGTCCCATTGGAAATATCCCAACCCTCGTAAAGCACCTTGCCAAATAGGCGTACGAACGAAAACTTGAACATATAATCGTCATCTCGATTAACGCTTATAGTTGTGTCCCACGCCGAGCGGTTAGTCATGAAGACGGTGCGTGTTACCGGATCAGATCCTTCGAAATCGAAAGTGGTCTCAGGAACTACAGTTACAGGATTTTGAGGATCATTTGTGTCGATAGCTTCGATGGTAAACTTGTCGACGTAGCCTCGGAAATTCTCAGACTCCTTCCACCACTCGTTGTAGGGGTTCAAACAGAAGACGTAGGCATTTGCCCTCTTCCGAGCTCCAACTTCAAAGTTCAGAGAACAACCAGTCGGTGTGTAAGGCGGAACCCACTTCCACGGTTCGGAGTAAGGCGGCGGAGTGGCGATAACGGCCTCTGGGTAGGCCGCGAGGATATCCTGCCACGTTCCGCACATGCCGCTCGAGCTGCTGTACGCCAAGTACCATTGGGAATCAGGAGCTATGGCATTCCAAGTTTCCCATCGCTCCATATGAAGCGGATTTGCATCACTCTTTCCTATCAGTCCCCACGGTCTGTGCATAAGGTAACCGTAAGATCCGTCCGGAGACAACTGCACCACAAGCTGTAACTGGATAGGCTGTCGAACGTAATCGTTCTTACTAGGCGACGGGGCATTACCGCAGATGTAAGTGTATGTGCAGTATTCAAGCTTCGTAATATCCGCAAGCCGAACTCCTGCAAACTGATCTGTTCCTAACCAAATCTGACCACCCGACGTGGCACTGACCCATCCGCCTAGCCCTGTTTTTGCGTAGAACGCTCCTTTGCCAATCACGCTTCCCATAGGAGCAAGATCGGCAAAAGCATATTTTGTACCCCCGTTGACGGCATCCTTCTGATAAGTCACCCAACTCCCCATATTTTCCGGGCTTACCACAACCACGTCCCCCAAAGCCCCTGAAGCAACGATACAACACACACCCAATACGATGCATAAACAGATTCTCATCTACGAGCCACCTCCAGTGCAAATAATGGGGGCAATTTACTCTCATTTTTCATGGTGCACCACCCTTCTATACCTGTCAAGAGGTGTTGGCTCAATTGTTTAATGCGAAAAATCTGGAGAGTAAGAGATCGGCTACAATACCAGGTAACATCAGTAGGACTCTCATTAAACTGGTACCAAGCGAAGGACTGCAGCATTAGACAGAAGAACAAATCCTCAGGAGGACAAAACCTGGGATGCAGACCCACGATATAGAAACAGTAACACTAAAGCACTTGGGCGAGGCAAGGAAGTTCCTTAAGGAACTAATCCGGTTGGAAAGTACCCCTGGCAAAGAATCTGAGGCTGTGAATATTAGTCAGGAGTGGTTTGCTCGAGCTGGGTGCGAGTGTGAACTTGTTGAAATCCCCAGCGAAATTGTAAAAGACCCAGAATACAGTTTTGGCGACGAACCAATCTGCTACAATGGGCGAGCAAACTTAGTCGCCCGCAGACCTGGCCGGTCTGACAGCAGAAGTGTGATACTTCAAAGTCACCTGGACGTAGTCCCTGCAGGTGATTGGGAAGAAGCGTTCACACCACTAGACGATGGGGATTTTGTCGTCGGCAGAGGAGCAGCCGATGCTAAAGGACAGATAGCGACGATATGGCTGGTGATGAAAGTTCTAGATTGTCTGGGAATCAGCCCTGGCGGGGAAGTTCAGGCTCAGGCGGTAGTAGAAGAGGAACTCGGCGGAAATGGCGCTCTCGCACTCATCCGCCAAGGTTATAGGGCCGATGCAGCGATAGTATTTGAAAGCACTGGCCTGAACATTCACCCTGCCAATCGGGGAGCAATTTGGTTTCGCATCGAAATCGAGGGACTGCCCACACACATGGGCCGTAAGAATGAGGGTATCTCTGCAATAGACCTCGCCATTAAGGTTATCCAGGCACTGTACGATTACGAAAAAAGGATCGGAGCAGACAGCGCGGGTTATCCTGGTTTTGAAAGGTACGCCTGCCCGGTACAGGTGAACGTGGGCGTCTTACACGCAGGGTCGTGGCCGTCGCAAGTTGCCGCTAACGCGGTGATCGAAGGCGGTGTCGGATTCCTACCGAACCGCTCGATGGACCAAGTCAAACAAGAGATCAAAGACGTGATAGAAGCCGTAGACGATCAGTGGTTGCGGAATCATTACAAGTTGGTTTTTCCGAAGCTGCACAATGACGCTTACGAAATATCGTATTACCACCCTGTTGTGGTTACCCTGCAAAAAGCAGCGGCGGATTCCGGATTGGGCTCGGATGTATTCGGATGGAACGTGAGCTGCGATGCCAGGCTATATGCCAAGCTTGGCGGTATGCCCACGGTGGTATTCGGCCCTGGATCTGTTACTGAAGCACATGCCAGAGGCGAAAAGATCCGGATGAGTGAAATTGCAAAAGCTGCCGAAACAACTGTCAGATTTATATTGGATTGGTGTAAGTGATGAACCTACTGAAAACGAAAAAAGCTCTGATCTTAGCTGCAGCAACTTTAGTGCATTTACAATCACACGGCGCGTGTGAACAACTGGCGACAATTAATGTGAAGTCTTTCGGAGCCATTGGCGACGGGAAGGCTGATGATACGAATGCGTTTATAAAGGCTATTGAAGCATCTGCAGAAAATGGACTGCAAATTTTCGTGCCGCCTGGAAAGTATCGTATCACGAAAGGACTAACCCTCACTAAACAGACACTCACAGGTCCTCATATAAATGCGTGGGGAGCAGATGACGTATCTATGCCTACCATAATATCATCTGTAAAAGATGCACCGACTTTCCGTCTCAAGAAAGGATCATGTCTTCACGGGCTTAACATAGTTTACGACTGGCAAGATGGCGAGCCGTCTCCGATGCCTCCGATTGTCGAAATTGGCGGAATCGGTTGTCGAGTGAGCGAAGTGAGAATACAAAACGCATGGGACGGGATTCTCGCAGATGGAAAGTCCAATGTAGGACGCGTATCTATTGAGCGGTGCTTTATAGTGGATTGCCACAACATCGGTGTGCGCATTACCGGAACATGGGACGTATCCTGGGTGTCGAAGGTAGAGGTGTGGTCACCGGCAAGTAAGGCGTTTCCGGTCAGCGGTATAGGCTTTCAGTTTGGAAAGAACGACGTATTGCTTGTATCCGACTGCTTCGCTTATCGCGCAAGTGTAGGCTACCAACTTCTCGACGAGATACCAGGTTGTGAAGTGAAAGGTGGTACCTGGGGAACATTCTCCAACTGTGTATCCGACTTTTGCAGCACTGGCTTCGAAGTCAAGGGGACACACACTATAAGTATCGTAGGAGGCTCGCACTGGTCTCATTTTGGAGGACTTGCTGTGCGAAGCGGGAACTCACAACTTCGGCTGAGCGGCGTGGAGATAGCGGCAAATGCGGCTCCCGCTCTTACAATCGAAGGTGGCGATCTGATAACGCTTTCGTCCTGCCAAATACGGCGAGTTCAGCAGGGTCGAGACTTTCCTGCGGTACGAATAACTGGTGGTAAGTCGGCTTTGATAACCGGCTGCGTCATTGCTTCGTCCACCCGGGCTTTCGAGATTCAACCAGGACTAAAAGATGTGGTTCTCAGCGACAATGTTGTAAGAGAGGACTTAGAGTCGCAATAGTTCGTCAAGCCTCGACCGATTACTTAGCCCGCAATTTCTCTATCAGCCTGAGCTTATCGAGAAGCTCGGGTACGGTCACGAACCTATAGCCCCGCTCTTTGAGAGCACGTATTATGATAGGTGTGGCTGCCACGTCTCGCCATCGAACGGCAAATCTACCATCGTGCATCAAGATGATGGAACCAGGACGAATACGCCTGATCACGCGCTCAGCCATTTCTTCTGGTGTCTTTGCCTCATGATGATCAGCCGACACCGACCAAAGTATGATTTGGTACCCGTCAGCTCGCGCAGTCGCTGCCAGATTGTGATTGACCAAACCCTTGGGCGGACGAAAAAAGCCATACCGCCGACCGGTCAAGTCGTAAATAATATGCTGAGTGCAACTGAGTTCCTGTGTTATCTGGGCAGGCGGTAAGTACTCAAAATAAGCAGGGTGCGTATACGTGTGGTTCGCTATTACGTGACCATCGCGTGCAGCCTCGCGAACGATATCCGGCCATCGCTTGGCGCGTTCACCGATAACGAAAAAAGTAGCCCTTACATGGTAGTACTTAAGTACGTGCAACAGTTTGGGTGTATACAACGGGTAGGGACCGTCGTCATAGGTGAGAGCGACAATCCTTTCATTTGTGGGAACGTAGTGTACCGGCAACGCAGCCACTTCGGCCGCTTCGTGCACCTTTACAGGCAGCCAAACTGCCAAGCAGGAAAGCAACACGGCTATCACTATACGCGTCTGAATTACGGACGTCGACATACCGTAAATTACCTCAGCGATCCTACAACACATACTAATACACGTAAAATATACGTAACCGTCAGACCGCAGGTCCCCTCGCCAAGAATCCCAATGCTCGCAAACCCTGAAATAAGTTGGAGAGGCTGCGTGCTATAATGTAAATGAGATGCGGAGTTACGATGTGATAGTTGTAGGAGCTGGCCATGCGGGCTGTGAAGCTGCCCTTGCATGCGCACGGATGGGTTTCAACACGCTCCTACTGACGATAAATATTAACACGATCGCACAAATGGCCTGCAACTGTAGCATCGGCGGACCTGCAAAAGGACACCTCGTCCGCGAAATTGATGCGCTTGGAGGCCAGCAGGCGCTTGCTACCGATGCCACCTACACTCATATCCGGATGCTCAACACCGGCAAGGGTCCGGCAGTAAGAGCCCTACGAGCGCAGGTTGACAAGCGGTTGTATGAAGCCTTTATGCGCCGCGTATTGATGTCTCAGGAACGCCTGGATCTCAAGCAGGCAATGGTAGATGAGATACTTACTGATCCTCCTGCCCCTTCAAAAGATGGCCGGGCTAAGGTAATCGGTGTAAGGACTCAAACGGGCATCGAGTACTATTCTAAGTGCGTGATTTTGACAACGGGCACATTCCTAAACGGTCTGATTCATATCGGCGAGACGCAGATACGAGCTGGTCGAGCAGGAGAGTTTGCTGCTGAACGTCTTTCAGATAGTCTAAGGTCGCTTGGTTTCGAGCTGGGAAGGCTAAAGACAGGAACTACTCCCAGGGTTGACAAGAAGTCAATCGACTTGTCGAGGTGCGAAATTCAAGAGTCGGAGCCAGGAGTAGGTCCATTTTCATACATCTCCGGTCCGATAGAACGAGACAATCTGCTTCCTTGCTACCTCACTTATACGACTGATACCACAAAGGAAATTATACTTCGCAATCTGGAACGATCGGCCATGTATGGCGGAAGGATCCAAGGCGTAGGTCCGAGGTACTGCCCATCAATCGAAGACAAGATCGTTCGGTTTCCGGATAAGGCGCGGCACCAAGTTTTCCTGGAACAAGAAGGCTGGGATACTGATGAGATCTACGTGCAAGGAATGTCAACCAGCCTACCAGAGGATGTGCAACTCGAATTTCTTCGGACTATACCCGGGCTGGAAGATGTTCGAATGATCCGCCCCGGATATGCAATTGAATACGATTTCGTCCCGCCAACCCAACTGAAGCCATCACTTGAGACGAAACGCGTGGAAGGACTTTTCCTAGCAGGTCAGATAAACGGAACTTCAGGTTATGAGGAAGCAGCGGCTCAAGGACTCATTGCAGCTATAAACGCCTGTCTTAAACTGCAGGGGCGCCAGCCGGTCGTCATTCGCCGAAATGAGGGATACATCGGCGTGATGATAGACGACCTTGTCACGAAGGGCGTAACAGACCCATACAGGCTGCTAACCTCTCGAGCAGAGTATCGGCTCCTCCTGCGGCAAGACAATGCAGACCTTAGGCTAACACCGATAGGACGAGAGGTGGGGCTAGTCGACGACCGACGATGGGAAATCTTTCAATCGAAACTGAATATGATTGAAAATGAGAGGGAGCGATTGTCAAAAACCCTAGTTCGGCCTTCCGACAAGTCAATTCTCAGCGCGTTGGGTATAGAGCTTTCAGATCGCGCGTGTTCACTTGAGGATCTACTTCGCAGACCGGAAATTCGATACGCGGATATCCTGCGGGTAATTCCGCCAGATGGTCAGTTCGGCAGCGGCAGGAACGGGCATATTCCACGAGACGTTGCGGAACAAGTGGAGCTTGCAATCAAGTACGCGGGTTATATTGAGCGTCAGTTGAATCAGGTAGCACAAGCCGCAAGACTGGAAAACGTGCCAATACCCGAAAACATAGACTACAGCACGATCAAGTCCTTATCAAAGGAAGCAGTGGAAAAACTCACCAAAGTCCAGCCAGACACGCTGGGCCAAGCCTCACGCATACCAGGTGTAACCCCGGCCGACATAGCTATTCTCGCGGTACACCTGGAAGCGATTAGGGCCAACAACAAGAGAGCGGATGCGTCTGATTATCATCAAATGGCGACCCTGCGTGCGTGATAGGTAAAGCCTGGGTAGTATAGACACCAGTGCCCGCTCTTCGTGGTAACCAACCGTCGAAGTCTGGTTATGACGCGTGCACTACTTGTATGAGCCTTGCTGCAGCAGATTAGTTATTTAGCCTCTTGCCCCATAAGCCAGCTATTATTTTGGGGATTTGAGCATTTTCGTGTGTGCCTGTAAGCCGAATAGCACCAGGACCATAGGCATACAAAGGAACCATATTGCCGGAATGTCCGCCCGTTGTCCAACCGGCCTTGAATGCCTGGTTTTCATCACTCGGCTCTAGCACCGCTAATCCGCCAGTGTCGTGATCAGCGGTTACAACAACCAGCGTGCTCTTGTTCTCCGCTGCGAAGTCAAGAGCAGTTCGCACGGCATCATCAAAGTCCAACACCTCTCGCACTACGCCTTCGGCGTTGTTGCCGTGTGCTTCTGAGTCGATCTTGGCACCTTCAACCATCAAGAAGAATCCTTTGGGATTACTGGACAACATGCTTAGCGCTTTTGCTGTCATCTCTGCCAGAGTGGGTTCCGGCCTCTTGCCACTCATCGACCCTTGGGCGAAGAGGCCTAGTATCGGCCTGTTGTTCTCAGCAGATGACATAGCGCCCGCTGAATCTACGACCTGATATCCTCGTTCTGCGGCTTCCACGAGCAGGTTGAGGTCGTCGGAACGTGATCCGCCTGCGGATCTCGGAAGGAAATCTTCTTTGCCACCTCCAAGTATAACCTCCGCCCCAGACTCTATCATCTGTTTTGCTATGTCCTCGCGTTGGTTACGCTTTGAAGCATTGGCTAGAAATGCCGCCGGAGTAGCATCGGTTATGAACTTAGTCGAGATGACCCCGCCGGACTTCCCCATTGAACGCGCAAGTTTGAGCAGGCTCATAAGCGGCTTGCCTTCCGTCGTTTGAGAGATGATACCGTTATTTGTCTTGCAACCCGTAGCTAGAGCTGTACCAGCCGCTGCCGAATCGGTAACCAAAGCATTTGCCGAGTGGGTGATTACAAGTCCGGTCACGGGCATTGTGTCTAAAGCCAATTTGCCGTTTCGCCCAGGACCTGCACACCTAGCTGCTGTTATGTGCCCGATGCCCATTCCATCCCCGATTAACAGGATCACGTTCTTAGGAGAAGAATAAGCTACGCAATAACCCGAAACGACTAGAACTGTGAGTATAGCAAGACTAAGGCGACGTGTTACAGAGCTTCGTGGCAACTTTTCCTCCAAATCTAGAAGTTCCTCCTCAGATGATAGCACGCTTCAACCAAGAAGGTCTACTGCAAACGCCGCTAACGCAAGACGTTAAAGGTGAGCACCGCAGTTGTGGTTATGTCAAGCGACATATATTGCTGCAGGATTACCGACAAGGTTCTGACAGAAGCTTGCCAACCCCCGAAAAACGCCGAACCCAAATTACTTGTCAGTAACGAGAACTAAAGATATTACCCAAAACCACTGCGTGCGGGTTATGATATTAGCTGATGGCAATCATACCAACCCAACTCCTAAAAGATGGTGCTTCCCAACTGGGCATAGAGCTAACTGACCACCAACTGTGGCAGTTTGACACATTCGCTTCAATGCTTCTAGAAGCGAACCGCCAAATGAATTTAACGCGTATTACGGAACCCGCGGATATGGTTACCAAACACTTCCTTGATTCGTTGTTGTGTTTGAGTGTGTACGAGTTGCAACCAGAATCGGAGATTGTTGACGTGGGCACTGGCGCCGGATTCCCGGGAATACCCATCAAAATTGCGAGACCTGATATACACATGACTCTAATAGACAGCACCATGAAGAAGATCAAGTTTGTTGCGGATGTCGTTCGGGCACTTGGTTTCCGTAGGGTTTCTGTGCTGCACGCCCGAGCCGAAGAGCTGGCACACGACTTACAATACCGTGAACGCTTTGACACCGCCTATGCTCGAGCACTCGCCGAACTGCGCGTTCTGGCAGAGCTGTGCTTACCTTTCGTGCAAACAGAAGGAATCCTGGTAGCAACAAAGGGCCCCCGAGTCGAGATGGAAATTGCCGATGCGAAGGATCTTATTGGCCGACTTGGCGGAGTCATTGAGAAGACTGTGTGTACGCAGATACCAAACACAAATATTCGTCGTACACTTATCGTTATTCGCAAAGAAGCAACAACGCCAAAGAGCTATCCAAGGCCATATGCAAAGATATCAACATCCAGGGCAAAGTCCGGACGAGATTGACAAGGCAAAGGACACATAATAACCTTGTGCAGGCGAAGTTACGGAGACGCAAATGCGGAAGAAGCAACTGATACTTAAGTTTGCGGGTTTTTTACTGTGTTTTTTGCTGTGTACAGGGCTGTCTTGGTCGTGGGGACCTGAAGCACACGAACTCATAACCCGGAAGGCTATCTGCACGTTGCCCGCAAAGCTAAAAACCTTCTACGAATTGAATGCCAGGTACATCGTGCCTATGAGCAACCTGCCGGACGACTGGCGCGAAACATACAAGACTCAAGCTGGTCCGCAACATTATATCGATCTTGATTTACTTGACTCCCCGCCGTTCAGTAAGCTGATCACAGATCGCAGTACCGCCGAAAAACGATTTGGTAAGCAAAAGCTTCTCGAAGCCGGTGTTCTACCGTGGGCTATATTTGAGCGATATGAAAAACTAGTTCGAGCGATGCGAACGATGAATACAGTTGAGATGGTAATCCAGTCCGCGGTACTTGCCCATTATGTAGGCGACGCACACGTTCCATTTCACAACACTCGATACTATGACGGCAAGACGCCAGGACAAAAAGGGATTCATTTTCGATGGGAAGAAAACTTAGTGGCACTCATGATCCGCAATATTGATGTTACACCAACCAAACCACAGTTAGTTCGCAACGTTCTCAAAACCGCTTTCGATTGGTGTATATCGAGCTATAAGCTTGTCGACAGGATCCTGGCGGCTGATGACAAAGCGAGAACTATTGATCCCAACCACGGTTTCAGATACTACCAGTGTCTGCAGCAGGAAACAGGATCGATCCTGATGGGGCGGCTTAAGAGCGCATCAGAAGCTCTGGCAGGAGTATACGAGGCAGCGTGGCGGGAAGCAGGCAGACCAACTCTACCCAGCAAGCATGCTCCGCTTTTTTGGGGTCACTGAATGGATGTCTATCTAACCTTTGATCTGGGCACCACAGCCTGCAAGACTGCGCTGATAAGTGAGGACGGAGTTTCTCTTGCCGTGCATACGGAAGAATACACGTTCCAGTCACCGCACGCTGATTGGGCGCAGATACCAGTCGAAAGCTACTGGAACGCGGCAAAGCTTGGCACGCGAGCAGTGCTGGGCAGAACGGGTGTGCCAAAAGAAAAAATCAAGGCAATAGGGCTCAGTTCACAGGGACAGACATTCGTGCCCGTGGACCTAAACGGCAAGCCCATAAGAGACGCGATAGTATGGGTTGACAATCGCGCCAAAGGAATAACTCAAGAATGGCAAGAATCGTGGCTGGATCGCGAGCAATTCCGCCGTGTCACCGGGTACCCGTGGATTCCTTCTATTCTCACACTGTTCAAGCTGGCGTGGTTGGCACACAACGAACCTGAATCACTAGAAGCCTGGAAGATTCTATGTTTGCCGGATTATCTGATATTCAAGATGACTGGGGAAGTCGCAACTGACCCTGTCACGGCGCAATCTACAGGGATGTATAACATCCGCACTGGTTTGTGGGACTCAGAGCTGATGCAGGCTGCTGGCGTAACAGTTGATCAGCTACCCGAGGTGGCGAGAAGCGGCACACCTATTGGGAAGCTAAGAAACGAAGCAGCTGAGGAGCTCGGGATCGACCCAGGCGCGACAGTCTGTGTTGGCACAAATGATCAACTTGCCGGAGCGCTAGGAGCGGGAAACGCAAAACCAGGAATCGTGACTGAGACCACTGGAACCGCCTTGGCAGTTGTTGCTACGACGACAGACTTGCTAGATGATCCGCGCGTTACGGTAGGTCCACACGCTGAATATGGCTTGTGGTTTGGTCTGACCTTCACTATTACATCAGCAGTTGTGATGAAATGGTTTCGCGACATATGCACGCCGGGCCAGGACTATGAGGAATTTCTTGCGGGGGTAGAGAGCATACCGCCCGGGTGCGAAGGCGTAACGATGATACCTCACTTCGCAGGAACAGCCACTCCCACATTTGACCCATCAGTGCGCGGAGCCTTCTCTGGCCTTGCATTGGGTCACACACGCCTCCATCTCGCGCGCGCAATCATGGAAGCTTGCGCTTGCTCCTTGAAAGAGTGTCTAGAACCTATCGTTCAAAATGACTTCGAAGTTAGAATAGTAAGATCACTTGGCGGAGCTGCCCGCAGCGATGTTTGGCTGCAAATAAAGGCGGACTTGCTCGGCGTACCAGTGGAGCGACCAGCGTGTTCAGATGCCGCATCATTAGGAGCTGCAATTCTCGCGGCCACGGGAACGGAACAATTTTCCAATATTGTAGAAGCATCGGACACTTGGTATCGTAAAGAAAGGGTTTTTGAACCGGACCCAGCGCGCTACAATATTTACTCTGAAGTCTATCAGCGATATCTTGACCTATACCGACGTCTTTATGGATAAGCATTCACACTTCAATACTGCGCCACTTGCCCCATTTGAACCACGCCGCCATCAATATACCTGAGAAACACGTGGTCGCAGACATAGCGATCCAGGCGCCAACTGCCCCTAAACCCAAAGTCCTTGCCAACATATAAGCAAGCGGCAGACGGAGAATCCACATAGTTCCTACACTGATGACTGCCGGCGTGCGGGTGTCTCCGGCGCCTTGAAGCGCTCCCCGAAGCACCATACTGAGAGCAAGAAAAGGCTCAGAAATTGCATTGATCCGCAGATACGACACCACAAGAGCCACTACATATGATTCGTGCGTAAACATCCTGGCGAGTTGATCTGGCACAATGATGAATAGAAGCGCAACGCTTGACATGATGAACATCGCTTGGCTCACTGCGACCCATGCGCTGCGCTCAGCGCGTTCAGGTTTGCCCGCACCCAAATTCTGACCAACCAAAGGTGTGGCTGCCATGGAGTATGCTATTCCCGGCATGAACGCCAAGGACTCGATCGCCATCGAAACAGTAAGGGCTGCTTGGGCTGGGTCGACTTGGCGAGGAGGGAGCGAACCTAGAACCCATCGAAAACCGGCAGCGGCCGCCGAGAAAAGCAGGTTCTGTATCGCAGCAGGCCATCCAATATTTAAAATCCTCTTACACCAATGCCAATCGAAATGTACGGAAAATAGACCTCCTTTGAGCACAGACCGACTCAGCAAGCCAAATGCCATGAACATCCCCACCACACGGGAGATTGATGTAGCTACAGCAGCACCGTGCACACCCATGCGCGGAAAAGGCCCTTTGCCCAAAATCAACAGCCAGTCCAGAAGGATATTGAGTAATATGACCGCGCCGTTGACTACAAGAGGTCCTCTCATGTCGCCCGCCGCCCGCAGCGCCGCCGTTATGTTAACCATCAAGAACATCGGTACAGAAAACCAGGCGATCAAAGCGGTATAATCTGCCGCCAGACGTGCTGCTTCACCTCGTGCACCTATGACACCCACTATCCACGAAGCAAGCATTATGAAGGGCAACGCAGTGACAATCCCCGCAATAACTGAGAGGACGATGGTCTGGCAAACAACCTTGTCGGCGTCGCCGTATTTGCGAGCCCCAAGAAATCTTGCTACTAGCGCAGACGTACCTGCTGAAAGCCCTATCATCATACCGAATTGAAACATCAAAGCTTGGCTGCCGATACCTACGGCAGCAAACGCCTGTGTTGAATTCGGAAGCTGGCCGACAAAGAAAGTGTTGACCACTCCATACGCAGACTGAATCAACGTGTTTATGGCAGTGGGCCAGGCCAAGTACCACACTGCGCTCCAGATGCGACCTGAAACAATGATCTCGCTTGCCCGATTGCGAGGTTGCTCTGAGGCCGCCGAAAGCTCATCAGCCGTTGATACTGTCTCGAGATCGCTCAAGGTTCAAGCACCACCTTGAAAACCTCACCAAAGAAGCCCTTGGCTTCAGCCGATAAACGCAGCACGATCTCGCGTGCGTGAGAAGCGGGGGGTATAGATAATTCAAACCGTGGTATCTCAACAGATTCGAAACGGGCAACGGGCCTATTTAGACCAAATCGAGCAATGAGGCGACCTTCAGAATCAAATGCCAAAAGCGACACCCTACACTTGGGCTCTGGCGACCACTTTGATTCACCAAGATTAGTCAGCTTCATGCGTAGTGTGAGTTTGCCGCTGCGGTCTGCGCGTAGTCTTTGATTGGGCAACACCCGATGCCAATCGCCGTTCGACATCTTGACCTCGACCAAATCGAAAGCCGCATCGAGATATTTAAGAGGATTTGTGCCATTTGGTTTTGTGTTTCCAACAGCTAGATCCGGACTGTTGCATGAATTGGTTCCAGTTCCCTCGGTCCTCAAACCCGGTGTTTTGCCCAATGCAAGAGCACTCCAAAACGCGTCTTGAACCTCCTGATAGACGCCCGTTATACCATTGGGATACCGATCGCGATCGATGGTTATCCATTGATCGACGGGCTTCAGCGAAGGACCGTTAACAAACTTAGGACCCCACTCACGGATTACTCGCGTCACTTCTCTATCAGTACCGTCAGGCTCGATAATACCGAAATCTGAGTTTTCACCCACGCGGAATCCTCCTGGGTACCACCAGAAGAAAACACCGTCTGCGGCGCTTTCGATCAACAGCCTGTAAAAGTTCCGATACACTTCAGCAGCGAAGCTAAGTCTCTCAGGGGAGTTCTCCATACGAGAAATGTCCCAAGTGTTGACTCCGGCTTCAGCCCAAATCATAGGTTTGGTCGGCGCGGCCCAGCGGGCATATTCTCGCTCAAACCACCCAGGTTTGGTACGCTCCCAATCGCCCATCCTACCATATGCCTCCGGAGCAAGAAAATCCACAGCTCCCGCCAGATAGGCGAAGTCGTAAGGAATTCTTCCGTTAGGCCATCGAAACGTTGGATTTCCTGCTTCAGCCATCCGAAAGCTGACGAGATGATTAGGATCGATTGATAAGACAAGCCGCCGCGCTTCCGAATATTTCTTGTACAGCAGTGTATCAAGAAACCGCCGGTATGCCGCTACCATAACCCGCCACTCGCCATCAGTATCGATGTGTTCTGGTAGCGGATTGGTAACTTGACCAGACTCGTCACGTGGAATCGGAAAGCCCCAATCCTTTTCGGCATTCTCGATGCTGCCATAACGTTCAACTACCCACGCTTCCCAGTCTCGATCCCAGATCTTACGATCCTGGTGCGAACCAAACATAGGTTCCCACGCCAAATCGTAGGCAAAAACTGTGTCGTTTTCCCACAAACGGTAATACTCGATGATCTTCTTTACGTCGGACCAGCGGAAATCCATGGGCGTACCTGGGCGAAGCGACAAGTTTGCTTTGAGACCAAGGTTGTCCAATAGCCTAAGTATATCCAGCAAGTTCTGAGCCTCTGTTGAATGCGAATAAATGAAAATACTTACCGAATTGAAGCCCATGTCCTTGATGTGATCCAAGTCGCGCTGGATAACTTCGGGATCGTAAGATCGGCGATCCAGCCAGTACTCGAAGTACGCTCCGTCCTCGGTTCCTATGCCTGACGATGGCATATAGTTCACACCGTGCGGTCTCCAACGATTTCCTCTTAGTCTAAATTCACCGTTTGCCACGCTGACAAAGTACTTTTGCTTCTTTGGCTCCCACACGTGTATTTGATGGGCAGCGCGATCTATGACCTTGCCACCTTGAACAAGTTCGCACGTAACGTTGTATTGATTATGTTCTTTGGGAACTGGTATTTCGCAGCATACGATGCGTATTTTTCCCGCCGGCACTTGAGTTGATACTTGCCTTGTGATTGGCTGGAATGTGCGGCTGCCGGCGAACTTCATTCGTATCTGCATGCCGTGCGAATCCGAACCCAAATTGGCGACCGTGGCTCCTAGGACCAGCTTCTGATCCCTAAAATACGTATAGTAGTTAGCGCCACCGTCCACCAGAAAAATTGGATTGAGCATTCGTCTTGCTATTTGCTCAATTAACCTCAACACCTTCGGCGAGGAATACCACTGCTGATCAGAAACCCCAAAGGAGGCCCAAATCCCACCCTTGTAAGGGCCATCTGCGTACACTGTGACGGCAACCGGCACTCCACGCCATTCTCCCTTAGAGGAACTAGCCTCAACGATCGGTATCCAACGCCAATCGCGACCTTTATCGAACCCATTTACGGTGGGTCTGGGCTGCACTGATCGTACAGCCGCAGGCATCGGAAGGTCTGTTCGATCAACAATCGTCTGATCTTCTCTAACGAACAACCTGCTCACATCGCGAGAATCAAAGAACTTGTAACGTGGAGATAGCGTATCGAGTCTCGGCGTATCTGCCGCCAACAGAAATTCCTCATACTCGGGCTTCATCTTTGATGTGCCAATTGGACCCACCCAGTATTCGTGAGGTCCAGAGCCAACTGAAGCTGTATGAGAAAAGGCAAGCCCTATAGCGAGCTTTGCGGCGTTTTCCGGCCTGAAACAGTCACCTGGGTAACCCCTGGAAGGGACAGATGACCAGAACCGAAAGTCTTTGGGCGTTAGAATGTACCGCCGCCACTCGGTAGTAAGAGGTATGACCGCGATCCATCGCGAGCCATCTCTTTCCACCCACTCCACCGCCAAATGCGTAGTATTGGGTCCACCCTTAGCTGAGAGAATGGTTAAAGTGTGATCCCTTGGAAATGGATTGGGACTTGCGTCGTGGTGCAATGTATCCCAACCTAACAGTTTTGGAATCGACACATGCAACGAGCATTGGCCAGGAGCAGGCCCAGCATCTTCCACAGACCAGGTTGTTTGAACTTCCATGTCGCTGCTCGTGCGATACCAACCTGTGGCGCCCGTGGAAGCAAAATCGAACAGTACGTGCTCCGGGGGTACCGCCGCCGCTTCACGCTCGTATTCCTCTCGTGTCAGCCAGCGTCCTCCCACACGGATTAGAGCACTCTGCCACATTGGTGTGTTCAGCGCGATTATGTCTCCCCCACCCTTCAGATACTCCACGATGGAACCTGCAGCTCTAACAGGGAGCGTACCAGAATCCGGAAGGACGATCAAGTCGAACACGGAAGGCTTGAGTGCGGACAGATCACATAAGTCCTCGAAGCTTATCTCTCTGATATCGTAGCCGGCTGCCTTGATCCGTTCGCGGATTGCGGTAACAAGAGCTGCTTTTTCACCTGGAAGACCACTGCGCACAACAGCGGCAGTACTAGCAAATACACTGCCCGAAGCGAGGAATACGAGTGCGACAAACCCAATCAAATGAATCAGTCTAGAATCACCAATCTGCATGTTTTTTTCAACCCTCCACCATATACACACCAAATCGAAACAACAAAATGAAAACCCAATTACTAATTCAAAGTCAAGCAGGGCGGCAACAAACGGTTTTTAGAGCGTACTTGGAGGCCGCCTGTGGGCCCTCGCAAGGCCAATATTTTTGATAATTCCTGTTGACCTTTTAGGACAGCAGTGTATAATGGAATCAAACAGAAGGCAAGTAGTATGCTCGACGACTACAAGTACAGTATTGGACGCCTAGTAGTCTACAAACACATCAACCCCAAACTCCCTCGCCAGAGTTACGGGCAGTATGGACATGAACGAACCGTAGGTGAAATACTGGCGGTGGAGGTTGACCCTGAACCCGAACCACACTGGGTTTACCTTATCCGAAATATTCGCAACCAGGAGCTCACCCGCGTTGATGAGGAAGACATAAAGTTCGCGGCACCTGCAGGATACTACTGGCGCAAGCATCCGCAGCAGATAGCAGCCAGGATAGAAGATGGAGCTCTGGCTGAGATGATAGCAAAAGCTCTGTCAAATCCCGACCGCGCCGGCTTCTTACGAGCCACACTCAACGATATAATTCGCCGCGAAGAGCTCGCCGCTAAGGCTCACAGAGAAGGGCCTAATCTCCCGGTTTTCCCCGGTGATTATATCCGAGTCAGAGGTGACTTGCGCCCGGAAACAGAACCGGTTCACAATCATTATGCGAAGATTCTAGCGGTGGAACCCTCCGACATAGCAGGTATTGAGAACCCCTCTGCCAAACCGGGACAGCCTCGACTCTACCGCACTCTGAAAAAATACAGAATCATCTCATCCGAGAATATTGAATGCGAGATATACGATGCGGAGATAAAACTGTTTTATACCGCAAACGGCAGAAAGGTTGTTTTGAACTGGCGAGCGGCGACCTTGCTCGCCGAAGCATTTGGCGATGACCCGCCCTACAATGTGGAGTTCGACTATTTGTCAGACCACATTTTCACGCGTGAGGAACTCGAGCCCATGAAGAAATCTGAGCTGGCAAGCCTGCTAGCTTCGATCCTATACGTAAAGGGCAAAATGGGTTGGAGGGACTATCAGCGGCGAGATCAGATCTTCTCGGGCACCCCTAAGTCGCATCTCGTCGATTACATCCTTGAAGCCTCCCGGTTCGACGCACGACGTAACCGATCTATGAGTAGCGAGGAAATTGCGGCAAAGAAGCGGGAGTGTTTCAAGCTGCGCCGACTCCTAAAAGACAGCTAGCCCAAGCGATAGAAGGCTCTTACTGGCAAACCCGAAGTCCTGGATTCTCTAATATATATGCCGAGCAGTGTACCCTCTTCAAGCGATAGAAGGCTCTTACTGGCAAACCCGAAGTCCTGGAAAGCGAGTCTTGCCTGTACCTTTTGGGGAAATCTGGCCTAATACGCGGGACTCCATATTGTGCCACCCGAGGTTTAGAAGTGCCAGTATAAGTGGCTTAGCCGGTCAATGCGCAAATACACCGCAGCGAGAACAACAAGAAGCCCAATAAGGTTTATATGCTCATGGTTTGCACAGACCTGGGACCAGCTGGCGCGGCGGTTTTCGGAAAGCGAGTACGGTTTCAGAGAGGGAAGCCAACGTCTAATCTCAGAGCAGTATCTCTGGTAATTGGGCGCAAATATTTCCCTAAGTCTTCGTTCTTCTCTGCTGACGCGGAGATTGGCATACACCGCAAAAAGAATCACATACGCTGCTATGAGGTAAGGGTTCTGAGTCATCAGAAAAAAACCCAGGCCCAAAATAAAACGGCCAATGTACATTGGATTTCGAACATAGGAATAGGGACCCGATACTGTTAGGTGCTCATCTTTATGCAGATGAGAGGCCGCCCACATTTGTATCAATTCTCCGAGAACAGCAACAGGTGCACCGATCCAGAAGGCGGACTTGTCGTGTATGAATCCTACAAGCGCCATAAACGAGATGGTCATAAGAGGCACACGGAAGTAGGTGAAGGTTCGGTGAAGTTTGTCCTCTATAGATTCCCGAACGGCTGAATTCACAGACAATGTAACTCCTCCCAGTGAGAACACCCGCAAGTGTACCACTGAGATATCCTAAAGGTCAAGGTGTCAACGCAGTCCAAATGATCCTGAGCACTTGTTCTACAACATAGGGAATATGTAGGCAAGCATTGCGTCATTTTGAAGATAGACCACTAACAGCGACTGTGAGTTGCAGCATTATAACGTCTTACGAGCCTTACGCTCACCCAAAGGTTCCACAGTGGTCTGCTTCCCCATAATTACCTTTACTTGGTGCATCTCACCTGGGGGAAAGACTGGAAGAATGTAAGAACTATGAGGTTTTCCGTCGACAATAATTTCTTTGACGCCCTGGCATAAGTGGTCAGGGTTTAGTATTTCTATGTCGTAAACGGCTCGTCTGAAACGTCTACGCACTCGAAAGCTCTCCCAACGGGAGGGAATACAAGGGTCCACCAATAGCCCCCGAATCTCAGCCCGCACTCCCAGAATCCACTCGAGGCACACCTTCCACATCCAGGCAGCAGTCCCTGTCATCCAGCTGAATTCTCCCTGCCCAAAGTACTTAGAATCAGGTCCGTGAACATACTCACTGAACACATAAGGCTCCGCCTTGAAGATTTCAGGCTCCTTGCCGCGGTGCATAAACGATACTTTGCTCCAGTATTCGAAAGCTTGATCCCCGCGCCCAAGAATGCACTCAGCCATAATTGCCCAACAGGTGGGGTGACAAAAAATCGTACCGTTTTCCTTGGTGCCAGGGGCAAAACGCGTAATGATCCCCATCTTTGGATCAGGTTCGTGATATGCCGGAAGGAATAGTGCCGGCCCATAAGGCGTGTCAAGATGCTTCTTCACTGAATTCATACATTGCAGAGCTCTGGCGCGTGGTGCTGCACCTGAGATCACCATCCAGGATTGTGCATTTAGATAGATTCTGCCTTCGAGATTTCTAGACGAACCGAACGGTTGTCCATCATCCCTAGTGCCACGGATATACCAATCGCCATCCCAAAGATGCTCGTTAATATTGCGAATCAGCCTGTCGCGTTCTTCTATGTATTTCTGTGCAAGGGAATCATTGCCGACGAACCACATTAGCAATGCAACCTCTCGCAGCATCCATGCCAAGTGCCCTGCAACCATCGTCGATTCGCCGCGACCCTGCCTGCCAACGTAGTCAAGCCCGTCGTTCCAGTCGGCAGCCATGATCAACGGGATACCTCTCTCACTCATATGTGCGAGAGTGTAATCGAGGGCCCGCAAAACGTGTTGGCGAACCGTCTCCGATCCGCCATCGTAGTACGGTACGGACGCGTCGAGGAATACCAAGTCACCGGTTTCTTTTATGTATTCCACAACTCCCATTACAAGCCAAAGAGGATCGTCTGAATGACCGGTCTTTACGCCAATGTTCGTCAGAGGATCCCAGTTGTGAAGCACGCTGCCATCCGGGAACTGGTGCTGCAGAAGGTAAACAACACGTTCTTTCGCCCAGTCAGGATCGTTGGGGAGTATTGCTAACATATCCTGCCAACTGTCTCGAAAACCTACGATGGATCCGCCGCCTATGTAATACGAATCCATTCGGCTCCATCTCGATGTAACCCACGCCTGGTACTTATTCCAGACGTTGAAGGCGATATCAAACTCCGGATTAGGCGTCTCACAAACCGTTCGATTCAAATACGCCTCCCAGTAGCTTCGCACCTCCATGAGCCCGCGTTCCGCTTCATCCCACGCATCGTACCGTCGTTTCAATGTTAGAGCGTCTTCCTTATGGTGTGCCACACCAACAAGCACTACGAATCTTTCTTCCTCATCGGGGTCCAGTTCGAATTCGTGCTGCAGTACAGCGAGTATGTCCCGGCCGCACCCAGAGCTATTTGTAAGTTGGCCCTCGCACAAAGCTTTGGGATTCGAGAAACTGCGATACATCCCGACGAACTCTTCGTCTAAGGTATCATACGCGTCAATCCTCGCGCTGGAAGTCATAAACACCCATTTATCCCAGCGCACATTCGGATTACCTGCAGCACTAACTGCGATATTCCAAAACCGCGTACTAGCGAAAATGATGCCTTCTTCAAACATTGTCTCGTGGAACAACACGGCAAAACTTGATTCAGTCGCATTATAAGCATAATTGGCAAGATCCCACTTTACGAAAGGGAAAGCCCTTATTCGCCGGCGCTTTTCGGAAGCGTTCTTGATTTTTACCATCCACACTTCCACGCTATCCCTAGGCGGCACATAGTAGGTTATTGAGCTCTCTATCCCATTATGCGCGTAACTGACGACCGTATACCCCAACCCGTGTTTTGCTATGAAGCCAGACTTGTCTCCACATATAGGTTGCCAATTCGCACTCCAAAGCTGACCCGTTTCCGTATCCCGCAGGTACACGTATCTTCCTGGACGATCTTGAAGGACAACAGTCTGCGGGTACTCGCGAGTAATGCGATTATAGCCTGAAGTTTCATAGAAGGAGTATCCGCCTCCGGTTTGTGAGCAAATCGCACAGTACCGGCCGTTTGTTAAATAATTGACCCAGGGCCTAGGCGTATCTGGACGAGTTATTACATACTCTCTGCCGTCGTCCGAAAACCTACCGTAACTCATTCAGTTTTTCCTTTCACCCTCAACTCCGCAACACTCACGTATCTAACGCCCGGTATTCCCATGGCAACAAGCACAGCAAGATCACGGACTTCTTCGGAATCTACAACGCCCTTAAGAAACACCTCTCCTCGCGTAACTCGAACAGCTATTGCCTGGCCCCCGATTCGCTTGTCCTGGCAAAGCGCATTGCTTACCATCGCCGCCAAAGCTTCGTCTTGAATGCTCAACTCGGATCCCCTCGCTGCGACTTGGTGTTATGAACCGCTGGTAGAACAATTCGCAAAAAGCAATGTGCAATTGACTTATGAAACCGGTTTTATCGACGCCGCAGTCCGGCGCAGTTCTGGCAGTGGCAAATCGCCGACGACAACATACTCCAATCCGCCACACCTACCGCGCATAAGGAATCCAACCCCATCCAGATACACCGCTACATTATTTCTGTTTTTCCTGGGCGTTGCTACTGGAAACCTGGTGAACACGCTCATCACGTAGAGGCCGTCGCTGTATACATCCTGGTGCCAGACACCGTCGACAGTTCTTGTGCCGACGTATTCAAACCCCTTCGGCAGTCGGGCAACCCGACACGAATGCGTGTGGGAGTTAAACTGAGGCAGCAAAGATATACACGCGCGAGCTGTTCCACCTATGTCGGTGTTTGAGGTACGAATCCCTATGAGTAACTGTGAGGTCTTTTCCGAATGCTTGAGCATACTTCGACAGGTCCAGTCCTTGAAGGCCAAAATTCTGCGTCGACTCTTGTCTATCCAAAACTGACGGCAAGGTTGTTTGCGGAACTTGGGTTTAGCCACGACAACCCAAGCAGGTATGTTATCGATCGTCGCATCGCCGAGAAGCTGGAATTTATAGTTCCGAAGAAACAGCTGCAGCAATCTGCGGTCGGTATCCTGGAAGCATCGGCTTGCTGATTCGAATGCCTCTACGACTATGCTTCTTGCGTCGACTCGTCGGTCAACAGGCGCCCAAGCGACTGCTGCGACAGCGCAGAATAAAACTAGTGCTGCAATAATTTCCTTCCTACTCATCTGCTGGTAGCGTCAAAGTTACAGCAGTTAGGCACCTTTCAGTAACAACGTGATAACGGATCAGTTTGTCACAGTCGGCAGGGACAGCTCTTTTTGGCCTAGAAAATCCGAGCCCCGAGAAAACGCACAGTACGGCCACCACTAAGAAGGAGAAAGTTAACCCTATACCAATCCAGCGCCGGTTAGTTTTTACCGGTCGTGTTTTGCTAAAGTTAAACACCTAGGCCCCTCTCAGCGCACCGCTGTCTGAATTTTTGATATCCCTTCTCGTAAATATCCACCAATCTATCATCTGGATACACTATCGTTTCGTAACTAATCATGGCCTGGACAGCCTCAGAAACGCTACCATACAGAGTTTGCGAAGCAGCAACTATGGCAGATCCCATTGCCGGTTCTGGGACTGTCGGTATGCACACTTGTTTGTTGAGTACCGCTGATCTAATGGATGTCCAAACCGTGCTGCGGGCACCGCCTCCGGTAGAATAGATTCGGTTCCCGACAGGCGCACCTAGATCCTGCATAAGCTCGTAGCACCAACGTTCAACGTAGGCAACCCCCTCGAGACAGGAAAGATAAAGTCTAGCACGATCCCCGGCGGTATCCGGGAAGAAGCCCTCAGCATCCGCTTGGACAAATGGTAGCCGTTCGCCGCAGCGGACAAGAGGGTAACAAGAAAGCCCTGATGGCATAAACTGAGACACAAGACGGTCCATTAGAGCATAATCCCCATCCGGAAAAAGCTCGGTAAGACATTCTCCGCCAACGTTACTCGCCCCGCCAGGCAGCCACCATCCATCTGGGTGACGATGGCAATACACCCGCCCTTTCGGATCGCAGATCAACTGCGGCGATATTCCGCGAACGACAAGTGTTGTGCCCAAGGTCGAGTTCCAGTCGCCGACCCTTGAGGCACCTGAGGCCAAAAAGCCAGCCGTGCCATCTGAAACGCCTGCCACAACCGCTGTACCTTGCCTTAGACCGGTCTGAACAGAGCACTCAGGTGTAACTCGACCTATCAAATCTCCAGGCCGAACAACCTTCGGCAGCTTTTCGATGTCGATTCCCAAAGCATCCTCAATAAAGCTAGGCCATCTCAGTTCTAACAGGTCGTAACCAGTCTTGAGAGTATTCGAATAATCTGAGACGGCGAACTCCCCTGTCAGCTTTCCGACTATGTAATCGGCAGGGTGAATAATCCAGCGACATCTTTCCCAAGCCTCTGGTTCGTGATGCTTGAGCCATAGGATTTTCGGTAGCCCAAACGATGAGCCGAACTTGTAACCCAACTTTTGAACTACTTCCGCGCCGGCAGAATTGCATTCAAGCGCTTCTATTGCTGTTCGGGAATCTCTGTACATGATTGCGGGACGAACGGCTCTGCCAGACCCATCAACGGCAAGAATGGTTCCAGAGGTAGAATCTACCGCTATTGCAACAATATCCTCAGGCTTCCACCCGAGAGTTGGTAATTGGGACATAACTTCTTGCAGGCAACCTGTGACTGCCACCCACCATTCTTCTGGCTGGTGTTCAACCCAACCCTCAGGCAGATCTGGCACAAGTACTGTATCAGGAAACACCCTAGAAGCGGTCGCAACAAGATGTCCTGCTTCGGTGCATACAATAACGCGTGCACCTTGAGTGCCTACATCTATACCTGCTACTAGAGGCATGTCTGAGCACACCTAGATGTAAGGAAAAATAGCTTCGATCACCATAACGGGAGGTATTCGCGTAAACACTTCCAAATGTGGGCTGATCGCCACAATTTCGTGAGAGGGCGTGGGTTCTGCGATGCGACGAACGTTGAACCCACGAGCACTGAGCGCGTTTACATAAGTCGCAAGTGTGCGGTGTCTAACCTTTGCTCTTTCCCCACGCACGCCAGGCGGCATCTCAGATATGTGCCAACCCTCCGTAAAATAGTTGTCGACTATCCTATAAAGCGGGCGCGATTGCTCATCACACACCCAACAGGCATCAGGCATACAAAAGCAGGGATGGAGTACGGAGAAAACAAACCTTCCACCCAGTTTGACAAGCCGAGCCAACTCTGCGATGGTTCCTGGCAGGTCACGCATAAACATAAGGCCCATGTTGCATACGATATCATCAAAAACGCTATCTTCAATAGCAGAAAGATCAGTAGGTTCTGCCAGTACGTAGTTGATAGCGCAGTTTTCCCGCTTATTTACTTCACTGGCAATACCTATCAGACGATCAGACGTGTCGACCGCGGTGACCCGCGCTCCCATGGTAGCCAGTCGACGTGATAAGTATCCTGCTCCGCAGTACAAGTCTAGAACGTGCTTGCCAGTTAAGTTTCCTAGCATAGACAGCAGAGCAGGAACGACTATGTAGCGCTGAAGATCGCCCCCTAATTCGGCAGCGTGAGCTGCAAGCTCGCCGACCAGTTCGTGATAAGCTGTGGTGTCGTGGGTCATTTGCTCAGGTCCTGAGTATGTTTATCTAGACGACGCTGCATTGCCCCGGGTTTCCGCAAAAGACTGGAGATCACGCTCTTCGAATCGACTAGTTGCTGTTTTAATGAGGGACATTAAGCGGCAAAATAGATTCGCTGTGCGGTTATTGTTTATACGCTCCATTAAGTCCTATTAATCGTAGTTCTCTGTCGCACTGACGAAAACGATCTTGTATACCCAGCAGAATTCTTAGGACCCTACTGTCAGTAATTGTCACTTCCCTGCAGTCCAAAATGCACACCCTCACATAGTCGCATAATGCACCTTCAATGCAATTTGTGACGGCTTCAACGGCAGCTAGCTCAAGGTTGCCGCGTAGCACGATTACCAGCGCTTTGTCCTGCCGCGAGACCGTGAGTCTGATACCGCCGTTGGAGTCCGCCTCAGTAACACGTTTTCCAACCACGGCGGCTTCCGCGCTTTCCGCTTTGGATCTATGAGAATGTGCATTCAGAACTGCTGCTAGTCAGCGTTTGTATTCTACGCCAGGAGGTAGGACCCGTCAAGGGCTGAGTTACATACTCGTCGACGGCGTATTATGCCACATACAAAACGGTTTTGGGTACTTGCGCATTTCCATCTGCGGCAGCTGGGTGCTATGCGGTTGGGCTGTACAACGTCTCTGCTGATTTGCACTTCGAAATATTTCATGCTGTAGAAATTGTTTTCATTACAAAATCTCTCCTCATCACAGCAGCGACCGTACCTAACTTTGTGTTATGCCTAATCAGATCATTTTGGATAGAGGGTTTTGCATCACTTAAGGAGGGCTTTTCTATAAGAGCCGTTATTAGTGTAACAGCGATATAGCAAATGTGCAATATTCTGGGGAGAAACTCGTTCTGGACTTCAACAACGTCAATAAAACGGCACAAGCATATTGAACCTCTCACTTTACGGCCAAAAGGCGTAGGACGGGATGTGGAAGCATATGCCCCAGATTGTCCAAAAACTGCCTACCACACACTCACCCAGAATGATGCCGAGGAAGAAAGGTAGCGCTTGGCGGTATAGCTTGAGGCCTCCATAGCGCAGTATGACGAGCTTTATGATCCAAGCGATGAACATAGGCAGCCACAATCGGTGCATCGACCAACTGCTGGATACAGCGTAACCAACTGGGTGAAACGGAAACCAACCGATCCTCATCCTGAGCGAATTAAGCACGATAGTCGCCGCAAAGCCAACAGATATGGCTAGTGCGCGTTCGGTTCGCTGCTCAAAAGGAACCTTCAACCAAGAATCCATTCGCCTCCAGGGTTCCGTGCCGAATATCATAGTGACGTTAGGAGGACCGATATTAGACGAGGCTCCGCCGTACTGATAGTTGAGGTGCAGTATAACCCAAAACGCCACATAGGTGCCAAAGATCCCTGCGATAAGCATGGCCCAAAACAGCCCTCGATAGTCCATTCGGACACGCTCACCCATTTTGAAACCTTCAAGTTGAAAAGGCATTGGGTGTGATCGATAAGCACGATTGAACCAGAAATATAGAGACAGCACGCCCAAGTTTTGGGTACCGAGAGTCCGAGGACCAACAAGACTAGGGATTATAGTGTCGGGACCGCCGTTGTGCAAATCGTGCGCAGGTGGACCAAGTTCAGCCCTCATCCGAGTTATGGCAATGCACATTGCGAAGTAGATTACGAAGAACGGAACAACAACCCAACCCGACAGGCCAGCCTTCCGCGAGAAGCAGAACAAGAAGGCGAGACCCAGAATCAGCCCCCACACAGCTGCTTTGTAGGATATTGGCTCGTCCTTGTCGTCGACTCGGTTTTCCAAACCGACAAAGTACCTGAAAATTTGTATGAAATGCCTTCGCGACACCGCGATCGCGAAAATGGCTATCCCCATGTACGCACCAAAAGACTGCTCGTTGACAAATGGCATATTCGGTATCGAATCATAGCCGAACGCCGCAGTCAAAATCCGCTGAAGCTTCCACATCCAGAAGAAGAACCAGCATGAAAACAAGAGATCCACCGGCAGCAATATGCCAAGGCCTATACCGAAAGGATAAAACTGCACTGGCAACCAGCCGATGTTGTTCCAAGGGCGAGTTGTGAAATAGCGCGATTGATCCTCTAGCTTGATCGGTATCATCGGTATAGACGGATACAGAACCGCCAAGCCGTTGATGATGTCAATCAGCGCAGCAATGCCGAAGCCAAACCACAATAGTTTTTCGCGGAAAAGATGGCCTCCCTCGGCCGTCATATCAAGCGGCAGCTGAACCAGCGGATAACTTAACCTCTCTCTTTCAGTCCACTGTTTGCGCAAGAGAACGTTGATGCACAAGAACATAACAAGGAGCACAATTATGAAAGCCGACCACCACAGTACAGGAATCAACCATGGACCATAGTTCGCAGGATCGTAAAGGTTGCCGCCTCGAAAGAAGTTCTTTATGGCTACCGGGTCCTTTACGACAAGCCAATCAGGGAGTTTGTCGACAAAAAGGGTGCGCCACCTATTCTCCGGCGTTGCGAAGTAGGCCGGATACGGCATAAGAGACACCAATATCTGCAGGGAATCGTGACCTACGAGGGCAGCTCCGATATTCAACATCACGTAGATAGTAATGAGCTCTGCCTGAGAAAAGACCCATTTGGGAAAAACCCGCTTTAACAAGCTGTTAAGCAGGATCAGGACTATGAGGTTGAATATGGAGCTGTAGAAAAGTGAAATGGTGGTTGGATGTCCTTGGTAGCGGATGATCTCCATCATGAAGATCCAGTAGCTATTAATGGGGATTAAGATAAGACCAACTGCGATAGCTCGAGGCGTAACGCGTCTATTGTGCGAAAACCTTGCAGTTATAGGCGCCAATGGTTCCGTTCTGGAATTAACCGCGTGCGCGTCGCCTACAGTTGTTTCCGGATTCAACACTCTCTCCCGAAAAAATAGCTCAGATAGGAAAACTATAATGGGTGCCCACGGTTCAGTCAACGAGGATTGGCACACACTGCAGTTATGCGTCTGGCAGGAGCTCCCTTGCGACGACCCAAAACTACTAAGGCGTGCTTGCACTGATTGCGGCAGACACGCCTCAAGGATCCAAAATCAGTTCCAAAATCCCCCACGAGGACAGCTGAAGGAGCTGTCACCACCCTACTTTGCACCCTGCAAGAGCGGTTCTATGGCGGCACTCAATGATTCCTCTGAGTCGCCGACCTCGACGTCCTTGAAGAGGAACCACTTTTCCACATGGGCTACTGTCTTGTCTGGCTCCAGTTTCACTAGAGGACCTAGGCTCTCCACTTCCATAAACGTACCCTTTGTGAACGTTTCGAAATTGCATCCGAAGTCAGGATATGGTGCGCCTTCGTGATAAGGAAAGCGCTTGACAAACAGCGCTCCATCCCTTAAATACGCAGCCCAACCTGCCTTCACCGCCGCACCTATCTTTTGTGCAAAATTTCTAGCTGCATCTGTACGAAGAAGCACATACTTTCTGCCGAATTTCCAGCGCGGATCCGTCATGTCCGTGTAGTTCCAAAGAGCCAGGGGCCTAGCAGGCAGCAGAACCTCACCGTGCGGCTTGAACGGCTCCTGCGGGAAAATTGTAACTCCCCCGCCGTTCATAATCGTCAAAGCCCAGCAAGATAGCTCGACGGCCCATACATTTGCGTTGGTAATCTCGTGAAGAACCGTCACGCTGGTCCCAGTTCGGCTTAATGTCACTGTGATCTTCTTATGAAGCCCTGTACCCTTCTCTAAGGGCGGCGTGACCTTCACACTGAAATCGCCCAATACTTCCACCTCGACAGGGTCGTTATCAGGCCAGTAGCTTCGCGGTATTGCCTCTGGCGCTGCCCATAACCTATGACCGCCGTAAGGATGCCATTCGCCAAATTCGGTTTTGACCGCCTCACTCTTAGGCAGTTCACCAAGTATATTGGGTTCACCGCAGAAGCCGTAGTAGATAATTCGTGGACCGAAATCTGTAGTGACCAAAACGTCGACAGTGCCGTTTGTGAGTTTGACCACATTGCCGTAGTGCGAATATTTAGTATTCTCTATTTTCACTGCTGCAAATATCCCCCCATTTAAGAGTGCTAGAACTAGAATTACGGCACACGCGAGCCGCCAAACGACATGTATCGTGACTCCCGCCTTCGTCGATTTACGCTTGCTCAAAAGTTAGATATCTCAAACCCACGTATCGGCTCATGGTCGAGCAAGTAAGCCTTCGAGCACAAGTTAAGGAATGAAACCATTCATCAGAATGAGCAAATCCCAGTCGGACAGCTGCCATCGTATTCCGAATGAGCGGCAATGTGTTCCCCTTTGCCGAGTTCTTTCTCCAGTACTGGACCAACATACAGCACCTGATCAGGCTTGCTACCGTAACGATAAACGGTAATCCCTTTACATCCAAGCTCATAAGCCATCAAATAGATTTTGCGTACGTCTTCCGGCGTAGCCTCGCGAGGCAGATTCACAGTCTTCGCTACTGCATTATCACAGTGCCTTTGAAAAGCAGCTTGCATGCGAACATGCCATTCCGGTGCAATATCCATCGATGTCACAAACAACCGACGCATATCTTCTGGTATCTCTTCAATATCGCTTACACTTCCTCTTTTGGCTATCTCTAGCATAAGCTCTCTCGAGTATATGCCGCGCCTTTTTGCCATACGCTCAAACGCTGGGTTAACCTCTAGCAGGCGGGTGCCCTCCAAAACTTCCCTCACGTACGCGATTGCAAACAGCGGTTCGATGCCACTTGAACACGAAGCAACAATACTAATCGTTCCCGTGGGGGCCACGGAAGTGACAGTCGCGTTTCTCATGCGTAGACCAAGTTCAGGGTAAATACTCAGCTCATAATTCGGAAACGTCCCGCGTTTTCTCGCAAGATCGACTGAAGCCTTCCTTGCCTCATCAAGCACGAATGCCATTAACTGATCGGCAATATCGACTGCTTGCTCCGAATCATACGGTACACCCATTTCGATGAGCATATCAGCAAAACCCATAATGCCCAAGCCGATTTTTCTGTTGCCCTTTGTAATGGTCCTCACTTGTTCAAGGGGAAATTTGGTTACGTCAATCACGTTGTCCAGAAAATGCACACCGGTATACACAAGCCTGCGCAAGCTTTCGTAGTCTATCGCTGAGTCTCTCACCAGCTTGCCCACATTGATACTGCCTAGATTGCAAGACTCGTATGGAAGCAGCGGGACCTCTCCGCACGGATTTGTGCTTTCTATCTCACCGAGTTTCGGAGTTGGATTAGCGCGGTTGATCGCGTCCAAGAAAACCAAGCCCGGATCTCCTGTTTTCCAAGCTTGAGCAACAATTAGCCCAAAGACGTCCCTAGCCGGCAGTTTCTTAACTACTACCCTGTTGCGCGGATTTATGAGTTCGTAGTCGCTGCCTGAACGCACAGCTTCCATGAACTCGTCCGTTACACCGACCGAAATATTGAAATTGCGAAGAGCTCTTGGATCCGATTTAGCGGTTATGAATTCGATAATGTCGGGATGGTCCACACGCAGAATAGCCATGTTGGCGCCGCGGCGCCTACCACCCTGTTTGACAACATCAGTCGCCGCGTCATATATGGTCATAAACGAAACAGGACCTGAGGCAATGCCGCTAGTAGTACGTACGATGTCGCCCTTAGGTCTCAGCCTGGAAAACGAGAAACCGGTGCCGCCGCCGGATTGATGTATGAGTGCCATGTGCTTCAGAGTCTCGAAAATCCCCTCCATGGAATCTTCGATAGGGAGCACGAAACACGCAGAAAGCTGACCGAGTTCTGTACCAGCGTTCATAAGCGTCGGGGAGTTTGGCAAAAACAACAGTGAAGTCATTACTTCATAGAACTCTTCGGCTGTCCGCTCCACATCGGCTTGGGGATCGTAAATCTTGTCCGCTTCCGCAACAGCGTTTGCCACGCGGCGGAACATCTGGCTGGGAGTTTCGATTACTTCACCACTTTCATTCTTGAGAAGATATCGGCGCTTCAGCACATTCGCAGCGTTTACTGATAGCTTCAGGTCGTCTGTCACACCGATAAATTGCTTAAGCGCACGTATTTCAGAACGCTGCTGACGATACAGTATGTAGTCCTTGGCAACGTCAGTGTAGCCGTGCTCCATCAACACTCGTTCTACAATATCCTGAATGTCCTCCACGCGGGGAACAGCACCTTTGAATTCCCGCTCCAGCGAAGCTACTACCTTGTCGGCCAGTTCTTCAGCCACGTGCCCATCAGGCCTACCGACCGCCACAAAGGCTTTCTCAATAGCCGCAGCGATCTTTGATTTCTCGAATGGTTGAATCCGGCCGTCGCGCTTCTGTACGTGTGTAATCTCTTGCTTCATCCCATAGTCCTCCCCGACTAGCTCATATGATATCACAGAACCCCAGCCCGACAAACTCAGTTTGCGTTAGATCAGGCGTGTAAATCGCTTGCGCCAGTTCCGATAATGAAGTATTGGGAGCAATATGACCCTGCCGATAAGAACCGAAAACCTGAGTAAGGTCTATAAGCTGCCCGGCAAGCAACCGAGAAGGGCATTGAATTCTCTTAGCATCGAAGTTCCGGAGGGAGTAATCTTCGGTTTTCTCGGACCCAACGGTGCTGGGAAAACCACTACTATCAAGATACTTCTAGACTTCATTCGACCCACCTTCGGAATCGCGAACCTCTTCGGTCAGCCAACCCACGATCCAAGCGTCAGGCGCCTCGTAGGGTACTTGCCTGAACAGCCATACTTCCACAGATTCCTTAAGCCCGCAGAGCTGCTGTCGCTACATGCATCCTTGTGCGGTATGTCATCTAGGGAAGTTAGAAATGCGGTAGCCGACGCGTTGGAGCAGGTCGGAATGAATGAGTACGCGGACACACCTATTGGGAAGCTCTCCAAGGGACTAACGCAGCGAGTCGGCATTGCGCAAGCGCTGGTTGGGAATCCGAAACTCCTGATTCTCGACGAGCCCACATCTGGACTTGATCCCATCGGCAGAAGACATATTCGGGATTTACTTATAAAGCTTAAACAGGAAGGACGAACCATCTTTTTGAGCTCTCATCTATTGGGCGAAGTAGAGAGCCTCTGCGACATCGTAGCCGTGGTAAAGAATGGTTCCTTAGTGACATGCGGTCGACCTGAACAGATATGCAGCGCGACTACGTACCTGAAAGTCTACACTGCACCTGCTAGAAGCGACGACATAGAAAGACTGCAGTTTTTGAACGCACACATCGAATGCCGAGCCGACGCAACGATTTTCAGAACGGAACCTGGGAATGCGTACGAGCTGTTCCGCGCCCTCGACCAGCTTGGCTTACGGTTGATAAAGGTCGAAACAGAACGAGAATCGCTAGAAGAAGCGTTCCTGCGACTGGCAGCTTAGTGTGAGTAATTCAGTAAGCTACTATGCGCGTTTGTACCACGGTTGTCGGAGTTTTGCAGCAATGAAGTCCATCTGGATAATAGCAAAATTGTCGGTTCTTGAAAACAGCAGGAAGCAGGTATTCCACGTGTTGTGCCTGCTAATACTGGCTGTGATAGCGGGTTCGACACTGCTTTCCGTCTTCACGGAAGGTGTCAAAATCAAAATGCTAAAGGACCTATGCATGAGCTGCATATTATTTGCGGGCGCCGTTCTGTCGATAGGTCTCGCTGCTGGCGGCGTTCCGAATGATGTTGAGAACCGTGTCGTGTACCCCATCTTGGCTCGGCCAATAATGCGCTGGCAGTATGTTTGTGGAAAATTCTTAGGAACCGTGATGACTGTAGGTTTAGCCATTTTGGCACTTTCCGTAGTTTTCGGTGTTCTGATTTATTATAATCAAGGACAAATCGATACCTTTCTGCTGACGGCAGCGTCATTCGCTTTGCTGGAAGCTACAGTGATTGCTGCAGTGGCAACAGCCCTATCCACCGCCACTACACCTGCGATAGCTGTGCTACTTTCGTTCTTGATGTACCTACTAGGTAGCATCAAAATAGGCTACCTAAGTAAACTGCTCGACAGAGTACCAGATTCCTTGGCTAAAACCGGCGGCATGATGTTCTATCACCTGCTTCCAAATCTAGAATGTTTCAATCTCAAAGCCGCCTTGGTTCACAACAACTCCGTACCTATATCGTATCTGGCGCTGGTTATCTTCTATGGGGTATGCTATGCAGCGTTCGCTCTAGCAGTAGCAGCTCTGATATTCAAACGCAGAGAGGTCTAGAAGATGGGCCGCAAAGTGATTTTGATTATCGGCATATGCTTTTCGACATTCCCGCTACTGAGCTGGTCGCACTCTAACGCGGAAGAATTGGGACATCATTGGGAAGTAATCGCCTACCGGACCGAAATCTGGATCCAACTTGCGATAATAGGGGCAGCGTGCGCGGCATATCTAATAGTCAAGCGGGCGGCCAAGGTGGTGACTAAATGGCTTTTATCGAAAAGCTAAAGTGCGGCATTCTAGTCTGGTGCGGTCTCGCTGCGGCCTTTGGGCTAATTAGTGCTGTCGAAAACGACGCTATGCGCACGATGCCGTCTATCACTTACCCCCAACAATTCTCAGCAGTATCTGCTCTCGCAGGCGAATTTCGGGTAGTGTTCGCCAACCTACTCTGGATTAAAGCTGAGCAGTACCACCATGAATACCTTATCAAGCACAGACGTTGGACGGAAAACAAGGATTTGATGTCGCTTCTGGAGATAATCACAACCCTCGACCCGCATTTTGTTGAAGCTTACGAAGTCGGAGCGTACATATTGGCGAAGGGATACAAGGATCCCAGACGTGCCGTAGCCTACCTGAACCGTGGTATTGCGTACAACCCTGATGCCTGGGAATTACATAACATAGCCGCTGTTATGCTAGTTCGCCTTGGAGATCTTGAATCAGCGTTAAAGCATGCACGTCTCGCGAGTGCACTGTGCCGCGACCCTTTCTATAAAACACGAAATCTGAGACTCGTACAAAGCATACTTCGAATCATCTCTGATCGACACGCTGTTCGAGAGAAGACCCCGCACGCTGATATCTGATAGCGTGCCACGAAACCCCTTCCGACTGGTTAGTAGTTGACAACCAGGTCACCCACTGCTATTTGGAAGTTTGCGAGTGCAACCACTTTGGTATACTCTTTGGCTTTAAGGTAAGCGTTGGCATATTCGCATCGTCGCCATTGATCTCCTGGACCACACCAGCAAGCTATGGAGAGGAGCTGGAAGCGTCGCTACGGGTTGGAGGGTGCCGTCTGCGAAAAGGCAGGAGGGTCTTGATGATTACTGTTATCCGAGGGCGCGACAGATGAAGGATTATCGCGCTTGATAAAGATCACCTTGAACTTTTCCAGGAACACGGATTTTTTGTTTTCTTCGAGAATGCGCCTGGCATCCTCGTCAGATACTATCACACTAGAGTAGTCCCGAGTATCTGTGCGAATAGCCTTGACTACAAGAGGTCTTGTGCCGCAGCGGTCGTTCGCATAGGCTTCCTTGAGCGTTGTCACATACGCAACCATTCCATGTTCTTCTAAGAAATCGTAGTCTTCATCTTTTAGGTTTTTCAAGGTACCCCACACCTCAGTGCCATCTGCACGCAGTATCTTGGGACACATAGATCTCCCCAGCTTAAAGCCAGTCGCGTCAACCACCAGAGACGTATAGCCGTCGGCGAGGGAATTGGTAGTGGTTTGCTTGATCTTGGAAACAGCATAACCTGAAAACGCCACAGTAGTACCATTGCCGCGACCAGATGAACCCAAATTGGCGGTATCGGTTGACGGTTTTGAAGTCGCATTAGGAGCCTTCGGGGAGGGATTCGCAGCGGATTTTTTAGATGCTGACTGTTTCGTCTTCTCATTGATTTTAGCCTTGTCAGCTAAGACCGATTCGCCCGCTGCAAGTAAAGAAAGGACCAGCAAGAAGGCAAAGATGCGCATTGAGGTGCACCCCAAACAGTTGCTTACATGTAACTTGTTCCGTAGTACTCCCATTAAGCCGAATAGCAAAACTCAAAGATGCCAAAAACCCGCATTTTAACTAGGAAAACACTATTCAGAGTACCTTAACCTTAACACAGTCCAACTTTGACGCACCCAGTAACGGCATAAAGACTGGCGCAAATGCCTAATGCGGCATTGACATAATGCGGGTAGGTTGCTGGTGGTGAGTCTCGAACAAAACTTCTTGTTCGCAATAGCAATTTGCTCGGTAGCAAGAGATTTTTTCGGTAAAATCTGCATAAAGCAATTTATGCTATTGACATGCGAGCATTCACCATGGCAAAATAACTTACGGAACCGGTTCCAACAGCTAACGATCGGCAGGCGCGTGATCTTGACATAATCTTGGCGAGAATGGAACCCAGCATTGCTGATGTTGCCAAACTGGCGGGAGTCGGGAAAGGAACCGTTTCCCGCGTATTAAACGGTCATCCCGGTGTGTCTGAAAAGACTGCCGCAAGGGTTCGGCAAGCAATTCGGCAGCTAGGCTACACGCCGAATGTGCAGGCACGTCGGTTAGCTCAGAAAAAATCCGACCTGATATGCTTCGTGCTATCGAACAGAGATTTCTTACACGAATTTCATTCGCTGGTGCTAAAAGGCGTAGAAAACTACTGCTCAAAGGCAGGTCGAGACTTGGTTTTTGCTCTGTGGCGGTATCCGTTGGACGGTAATCCTGAGTCGGTGGTTCCACCTCGGATAATTGCGAACAGAGGAAGTGTTGACGGAGTCATTCTTGCGGGGGCTAATCACGTTGAATGTGTAAAGGCGATAGCGAAGCTAGGAGTGCAGTGCGTGGCATTCGGAAATAACCTGATTGGATGCACTCATCTATCAGAGGTTGACTCTGTTTGGTACGACGAGCAGCCCGGAACACGAGAGGCAATTAGATATCTTGCAAGCCTGGGACACCGGCACATTAGGTTTGCAGCAAATATATCGCTGCCGTGGTTTGCACGGAATTATCGGGCATACAGTGATGCAATGCTGGATTTTGGTTTGGCTCCCGCCCTAGTATCAATAAACGACACTTGCGATTACGTAGAGATCGGTGAAAGAGCAGTTCAGGAGATACTTGATTTGGGTGAACCGACAACTGCTATCTTCGCGGGTAACGATGTCGTTGCGGTTTCTGTAATCCGCGCCCTGAGTCGTCGCGGCCTGCAGGTACCGAGAGACATTAGTGTTGTTGGATTTGACGACTCACCGAGGTGCATCGAGTCTGATCCACAACTTACGAGCGTTCACGTGCCCAAAGAGACTTTGGGCGCTGAGTGTGCGCGATTCTTGATCGAAAAGATATCATCGCCTGACAAGGTTTCGGGGGCAAGAGTTGTTCCTACCCACTTGGTGGTCCGCGGGTCGTGTGCCCCACCAAGGCAGGATGTAGCTTTATAGTTTATCCCCCAGCAAGGGCAAATCCTCCCCCCTCTGGGATTTGCACCTGGGCAGGGCGTGCCTCGCACGCCCTGCCACCCCCTCCGGAGCAGCGATATCTAGCACAAAACGCTCTTTTGAAACGTTCACAATGACCTCAGCATACGTTAGCCGAACCACCTCGCTTTCCAACGTTCTGGATTACTGCTTTCTGCCGTAGAAGGAGACCGTTCGGCCAGGACTACCTACATCGCAACCTTCGCAGTATATCCCAATATGCACCCCGCGCACCGTTGCGAATTGCTTCGACAAGCACGGTGTTTTCGTTGTAGTTGTAGTTGCTTTGCGCAGGTTCTGTGGAAGGAATGAAGAATCTCGGATCATCTCCGATTGTACTTTGCACGTAACCCACGATATCTTCGCCAAGTTCCGGTGATATGTAGAAAACCGGTTTCAGAAAATGAGGGTTGTCAAAGGTATCTCCATAAAGTGAGCGCTTGCGAATCTCAGTCGGCAAGGAGCAAACTAGATTGGCCATTTGAGTTCCTTCGTAAACTCTGACCCCCATGGCTACCCCCACACAATCCGGGTTAATGTTTCGCATAAGCTCAATCGTCTGTCTAACCGTTTCCCTGGTCTCGCCTGGGCCGCCCAGAAGTAAATCAAACATGAATACAATACCTTGCTTCCTGCACAGATGGGCAACCCTCTCAATGTCTTCAACAGTATGATCGCGGCCGAGATTGCGAAGTATGTGCTCGGCCCCGCTATCTACGCCGAAGTCAATACCAACGCATCCGGCCCTGCGAAGTAACTCAGCCATTTCTTGGTCAAACGGAACCACTGAGCAATATGCATACCAACGTATTCTATCGCCAAGTCCGTGACTGATGATTTCGCGGCAAACCTCCTTCGCGTGATCAGCTGGAATATTAAACTCGCTGTCGCAAGTGTGGAAATGGTCAATTCCTTGAGCGAGCAAGGCTTCTATTTCTGAAACCACGAGACGTGGCGGTCGCAAACGCAAATGTCTGCCTTTGGCAACCGGATCGGCGCAGTAAATGCATAGTCTATTGCAACCGCGCTTTGTTTCGAAGCCCGCTTGCCCGCCTTCTTGAAAGTAGCGGAAGTTGTCTACGTTCCTTCGGGTTCTGTATCCCATACACTCTCTTTCGAAAACCTTGGGCTGCGTTCGTACGACAGTAGCACCTCTCCTAATCACGATGTTAGGTATGTCACAGTGATTAAATCCTTTATCGATACTCCTGAGAAGAATTAAAAACGAATCTTCACCAGTACCTACGATCCCGAAGTCAGCACCTACAAACCCCAAAACTGCTTCGGGTGCGACAGAAAAACCGACTCCGCCTAAAGCAATGAGGGCTTCCGATTGTGAACGGAGCAACTGGACAATTCGTTTTATTTCCGGCAAAAAGAACGCCGCACCCGTGAAGTAACAGTCATCCGTGTTCCTCACTGTGACACCGATCACGTGTGGTTCAAAATCTCGAAGTTCTACTGAGATAGCCGATTCTATATCTTCGTGAAAGCACAAATCCAAAAGGCGTACCTTGTGGCCTTCTTGAATCACAGCATCAGCGAGGTAGTCTAATCCGATTGGCGCTATCGGGGGCTGAATTCGGTTAGTATTAACAAGCAGGACATTCATTGCTATTCTCAGTCCAGGAAGTTCGGGTTCGCCAAGTTCCGACGGATGATAGCGTTGATACGATCTGCTATGCGCTCACAAGCTTGGTCAGGACTTTGTTCACCCAGCCACATTCTGTCAAGTTCAAAGGACATTATTGCCACGACATCTACGTTGTTTATGTATGGTGAGAATTCTTGTACCCGTGCATACTTCATCTCGTCCAGATGAAGCTTGTTATTGCGCTCGTTCGGATATTCAGGGTTCCAGAGGAATGCCTTTCTGATCTCTGGCGTATTCATCGAGGGTATGCCATCACCGTAGTTCGCCACGAGGAGTTGGTTCTCCAATGTTAGCAGATGCTTTATGAAAAGAATCGCAGCTTCCTTGTGACGGCATGTCTTGGGAATAGCATACGACTTGCTCGCCAAAAGTGTAACCCGGTTCGGACCGTGTGGAACACTAGTCACATCCCAATCCAGGTCTTTCTGCTCCCGGTATTGAATAGCCAACCACCGACCCGAGATGGTCATTGCTACCTTGGACTCGCGGAAAAGAAGTGCCTCGCTACCCCAAGCCCCCGTCGGCGCCATACTTTGAGCTTCTGAAGTCGTAGGCATCACATGATGCTTGAGTCTGAGGCTGGCCCAAAATCGTATTCCCTTTTTGACCTGCTCGCTGTCCATTGTGCATCGCTTACCATCAGGTGAAAACAGACGGCCGCCGTACATCCAGATAAAAAACCACCAATCGCCGTTCGAAACGTAAAGCCCCTTCTGAACCGGTACCTTCCTACTTCCGACAATCTTGTATTTGGTAAGCTTCTTCGCAGCTTGCAGGCACTCATCCCAGGTCCAACCCGGCCGCGGATATGGTATCCCTGCTTCCCTAAAGAGCTTGCGATTGTAGAACAAAACGTAGGGCCCACAGTTTTCGGGAATACCCACAATTTGTCCCCGGTAATAAATATAAGGCTTGAGCTGAGGGTACAGTTTGTTAATTGGCAACTTGTACTTTTTGACGTATGGACGCAAGTCCAACAACACGTTGTTCCTTGCGAACAAACGTATGGTCTGCGGATCATAAAGCGCCATAACGTCGGGCGGAACGTCGCCAGCTAATTGGGTTAGTAAGCGTTGAGCTTCAGCACCAGGATCGTTTATGACCTTGATGCCTTTGTGTCTGGATTCAAACAGTTTGATCTGCTCCTTGCGGATTGGATTGGGATCAACTACCCACCTAATGACAGTCTTGCCGAGCTTGACAGGATTAGCCGTCGCAACAAGATAAGTGCCCATCGCAATAGTGCATACGGCACCCGCTATAACGCCGACAACAGTGACAATGCGCCCAAGCCTCTCAGCAGGATCTTCCATCATCTCCGATCTTGTCCAAAGGACCTAAGCAAAACACAGCATTAAATCCGAGCTTATGCCACCATAAATAGGCTCAGAAATTCGGCACACACGCACTTCCCATCCGAGCACAACATTTCCGGTCATACGAAATCAAGATCAGGACGGTACAACATTCAATCCTCTCCTACCGCTAACATCCCTGCAAATCTAGGCCTCCCAAACTGCAGCATGAAAAGCTTCGCCGACTAGATATTAACATTTGGTCCGATCAAACAGTTGTCTATAAGCCGCGTTGTACCAATTCGCACAGCTAGCAGAAGAACAGCGGTCTTATCGACAACCTGAATCGGTTCCAGACTTTCCGCATCTCGAATTGCTACGTAGTCGATACTCGCCAGGGGTTCAGCTTTTATCAGACCTCGTGCGACTTCTTCAAGTGCAGTGGCGTCTTTTTGGCCGGCTTCAAACGCATCGCTGGCCGCGTTCAGCGCTCGGCTCAACACTGTAGCAGCTCGACGTTCTTCGAAGTCAAGGTAAGAGTTGCGCGAGGACATTGCGAGTCCGTCTGCTTCTCGAACCGTTTCGCATGGGATGATATCAATGGGCATGTCGAGATCGCGGACCATTTTCTGTATCACTTTCAACTGCTGGTAGTCCTTCATCCCGAAGTAAGCACGCTGAGGTGCCACTATGTTGAAGAGCTTGGCGCAGACGGTGGCTACCCCTCTGAAGTGTCCTGGTCTGAAGGATCCCTCCAAGGTTTCCGTGATGAGTCCCTTAACCTCCACCCAGGAATCAAATCCTGGAGGGTACATTTCGCTCGCTGAAGGAACAAAGACCAGGTCGACTCCTGCACTCCTACACTTCTCCAGATCCTGATCTAGTGTGCGCGGATATCTATCGAAATCCTCACCGGGACCAAACTGGGTCGGATTGACAAAGATGGAAACAACAACATAATCGCATTCTGTGTGTGCGCGGTGAACAAGAGACATATGGCCACTGTGCAGTGCCCCCATCGTTGGCACGAAGCCTACTTTCATTCCTGTTTCCCGCGCATTTTTCGAAGCAGTTCGTGCTTCAGATACTGAGTATACGGTTCGCACAACATTAGCTCCCCAAATGACAGTCCTTTGTTATCAAGTTCTACCAACACCCCAAGACCGCAAGAGCTTCTGAATGCGGTAATACACTTCCTTCGGTTTGAGATCTTTATCCAAAAAACCACCATGAGGCCAGAAGTGTCCGCCCTTGTCGCAGAAATCCCAATAGGTGATCGCTGTGACAAAAGGTTTGCTGTAGGCAATAGTCCAAAGCTGCTCGATCCAGTCTGCTTGGTTAGCCTGGGAATGCGGCGCGTGCCAATGACCCCAGGGAGTTTTTACGTTCGATGCAGGATCCTCGCTTGTGTCGCTAGCCATGGCATGTTCAGTGATGTGAACGGGTTTGCCGAATTTTCCGAAGCGCTCAAGCATTCGATCGATCTCAAACATATCGCGATTCGGATAGTAGATCTGAAGCCCTATTACATCAAAGTCAAAACCGCCGTTGATGCAGTCAGAGACATACTGCTGCGGGGTATGACGCATTGACTTGGGCAGGGACTCACCTGGCTTGGGTGCCGCGTACTCACCCCACAACGCGGTACTATTCACTACGATGGTGGCCTTGCGATTGGCAGAACGAGCAGTCTGACAAGCCATATTTGTTATATCCAATAGCTGCTCATACGTAAAGTTCAGAGTATTAGCGAAATCGTGAGCTTCGTTGATGACATCCCAGTAGTCTATACGACCGCGGTAGTATGTGACAATGTCGGTTATCCGCTTGCGGTGAAGGCGCTTGACGTTGTCGTAGCTCTTGTCTTCCAACCAATTGGGCACCCCAGCTGGATGAAACCAGACCAGTGGGTGTCCCTTAGGTGTTATTGATCCCTTTGCGCACCACTCAACCATTCTGTTCAGACGATCCCACGCAGGCTTTCCGCGTTCGGGCTCAAAGCTTCGGTAGTAGAAAGGCAACGTGCAGTAATTCAACAGGTTATAGAATGCTCGGGCATACTCGTCTCCGCCATCCAGAGAATGAAACGCATTGGCCCCGAATTTGAAGCCCTTTCTCGGCGTCATTTTGGAAATAGCGTGCCGCGCACGATCTAGGCTTACAACCTCACCTGCCCACATTAGCTCTGACAAGGCATCCCAATACCTGCGAGCAGCTATCTGCGAATCCTTTTCCGACTGGCCGGAAGACATCAAGCTGCAAGCTTTTTCTAAGCGTCTCTGAACATCAGGACTGATTACCACGCCAGACTTGCGCGCTTGTTCGCACGCGGATTCGACAGCCTTAAGCCTGCTGTGCGCAGCTTCGGCATTGAGATTAACCTCACCTCGCAACTCGCCAGGCTTGTAGCCCGAGCCACCATTGTCGGTAATAACGTACATCCAGCCGAACCCATCAATCCAGTCACCACAAGTGATTTTGAACGGTACACGCGGTATCTCCGCTATCAAAACACCCTGCTGACTCGTTGGGTTTGCCCTAATAGGTAGGGGGTTATAATCCACATCCATAAAGTAGATGCGCTTCAAGCTTTCCAAAGGTGCAGGCGTCATACCGCCATCCTTGGAGACATAGTATCTGATTAAGAGCTTGTCGTCGATTCTAGAAGCTGGTATACCCCTACCTTCTGCCAAAGGCGATAACGCTGATGCTGCCGCTGCCGAAAGGGCGCATTTTAAGAATTCTCGTCGCTTCACGTTCTCCTCCTATGTTCTTTTCGGTGCACGCATTATACCCGCACTCGGTCTTGTACTGTAGACGATCAGCCGACACATACACGAAGCCCTACCTGCTTGGAAATCTGCCGGATTTAACATCACGATTATACGCCTTGAACGCTTTGAGCGTAGCATCCCAAAGGTTGGCATACTGCTTTGCGAACGACGGAACGAACTTATCGTACATCCCCAGCAAGTCGTGAGTAACCAGCACTTGGCCGTCGCAGTGCGGACCCGCTCCGATCCCAATCGTCGGAATTTTTAGCATTTCCGTTATTTCTCTTGCCAAGTCAGGCGGTATGAGTTCCAAAACTACTGCGCAGGCTCCAGCTTGCTCAATCTCGAGAGCTTCCTTCTTTATCCGTTCGGCGTTCTCCTCAGTCTTACCCTGCATTCTGTAACCGCCCAATTGATGGACAGACTGTGGGGTCATGCCCACATGTCCCCAGACTGGAATGCCCACGCTTACAATACGCTCGATGATCTCCGCTATACGTCCCCCACCCTCAAGCTTTACTGCCTGCGCGCCCCCTTCAGCCACCAGCCTACCGGCGTTCATTACAGCATCGTCATCATCTACCTGATAGGATAAGAAGGGCATATCCGCTACAACCATCGCCCTTTTGGCTCCGCGAGCAACTGCGGCAGTATGGCGCAGCATATCCGCCATTGTTACCTGCAGGGTAGTGTCATACCCTAAAACAACCATACCGAGGCTATCGCCGACAAGCGCCACATCTATCCCAGCCTCGTCAATCAGCCTGCCCCACGCATAGTCATACGCAGTAAGCACAGAGATTTTCTCGCCTTTCGATTTCATCTCTATAAGGCGCGGCGCAGTAACGGGTTTTGCGTCCATATCAATCTCCCCATTCACTAACCGGCTTAAATAAAGCCCCAATATACCAGCCGAAAAGCATTGCCCAAAATGAAACATTTCCCCCGAACAATAGCACTTCCCTGCGGGCCTCCGGCACATACAGTACAGACGCTGCGGTAGCTATTACGACAACGGCAAGAAATACTGTGACAACTGAGCGCGACAAGCTACCTTGTACAAGCGACACCACTATGTAGAAAACTGCCGCTGCGGGGAAGAAGAAACCCGATGTAAGGAGCAGAATAGGACCCGTAGGCACAACAGACCACTTAGACCCATGCGTCTCAAATACCAATTCTTCATCAGGGTGGCTCAGAAAGCCATTCAGCGAGAGCAGCATGCCTACGATTGCTGAGGAAGCTGCCAAAAGTAAAACTAAGTTCCAACTCCAATGCTGAATATACGGTATATAAAGCTTGAGCCAAGGTATCGGCTTTCCCGGATTAACCCAGATCAGAAGCATCAGGAATACAGCTATTCCCCACCAAACAAAGTTGATGGTCATCAGATTTATGTTCAGTCCAGACACAGCTTGAACTGTGGGAGAGACAGTTCCAGCTTGTTGAGGCCGTACTTTCCGGTCCATTAACCTATCAAGCTTGCGCTCGGTTTCTTTGTCGGAAGGATTGAACTGTATGGCGTAGCTGTAGTACTTGATCGCTTGATTGACCTTACCCTGAGCACGAAAGATGTCTCCCAGCATCGCGAATACAGCTGCGTTGTGCGGTTCTATGTTCAAAGCCTTCCTGCAGTATTCAGCTGCCTCATTGAAACGCCTCTGAATGAACGACCACCTAGCGTTCTTAAGAAGCTTTTCTACAGGGTCCGCCGTCTTAGCAGTCCGCGAAGAAGCAGGGCTCGCGTTTCGGCGAAAAGTGGTTGTCGCGGAATGGGGATACTCAGCAGCAAGACTTGCGTCGTACTCTCGCCTCCGGATAGGATCGCTCAATACCTCGTATGCTTCCTTGATCTGTAAGAACAATCTGTGAGCAGTTTCCTTATCTGTTGCAACATCCGGGTGGTAGTGGCGTACGAGCTGTCGGTAGCGCCTCCGAATCTGTGCTATCGTGGCATCTCTTGGCACCCCCAGCACCTCGTAATGTGTCCGCCCGGTTCGCATTATGGATTCGGCCCTCCCAAAAGCTGACCGAAGTATCTACTGTAGAAGCCCACAACCATCATCCCAACAATGACTCCAGCAATCAAGATAGCACCGACGAACAATACCGGTCCGATCTTCTGAAGCGTGGCATCTGCCTCTTCATCCATATAGTCGGCCACTTTGTTCAGCACGTCCCCCGCAGCGCCAGTTTTCTCTCCTGTAGCCAGCATATCAAGCACGATAGGACTTACAACGTTTGTTTTTGCCAACGATTCAGTAAGAGGCTTGCCGGATCGCAAATCCGCAAGAGCGTTGTTCAACTTGCGAGCCAGGTATGAGTTGCCAGACGCATTGGCTGCCACGGAAACGCTCTCAGCAATCGGCACTCCAGCTTCGTAAAGCGCTGCCAACGCCCTGCTGAATCTGGACATGGCGATTTTGTATGCAGTCCATCCCAAAACAGGAAACTGGAGCTTGAAATAGTCCCATACAAACCGCGTGAACTCAAACTGAAAAACCAGTTTGAGTATTATAATTAGAAGAAATAGCACTGCCAGCGAGCCAATCTTGGTGTAGACCGCCCTCAAGAACGCTGCGCCACCTTGTAGCACGAATGCCGGTACTAGGGGAATGACGAGTATACAGATGGCAAGCAATGTAGGGTAGAACATCGCACTGGCGATGCGCCGGCGAATTGTTATTTCCTGCTCCAACTGGGCAGCGATCCGGCCTATCATTTGATCCAACGCGCCGCTGACTTCGCCTGTTCGTAACAGCGACAGCTGAAGCAAGCTGAACACGCGAGGGTATCTGGCAAAGGTCTCCGACAACTGCCGACCATTCTGAATCTCCACAGCAGCTTCTCGAACTATTCGCCCTAACCGCCCCCTCATTCGTCTGCCGAGCGTAGTCAAAGCCTCAGCAAGCGTCATGCCAGAAGCAAGAAGTGTCGCCAGCTGCCGATAGAAAAAGGTAAGCTGGGTTAAACTTACTCCCGTCCAAATTGGCTCGATAAGATAGCGGACAATGCCGTATCCCAGTCCGCCGGTACCTTTCACATCCGACGAAGCTGTGAACACAACACGGATCTCGAGCGGCCAGTATCCTCGTTGCCTTATAATGGCCGCAGCCACGCGCTCACTTTCAGCTTCTAGGTCGCCTGAGACTGAGTTGCCGTCACGGTCCTTAGCCCTGTATCTATACCTTGGCAAGCACTCATACCTCCATGAACTTGAGCATGGTGCCGAAATAAGACTTCACTATAATCACCAATGCTATTCCACTCATAGCTATCAGTGACGCAATTAGCAAACTTACTGATACCGCACGCCCAGCGGATTTCTGCAGGGACGCGCGCTCGGAATATGTGATGGAGAGCCTAGCCAACGTTTCCGGGAGCTGTCCCGCCCGCTCAGCTGACGCGATCATAGCAACTTCTTCCGGCTCCAATACACCAGAGGCCGTCACCAGGTCCGCGACGCTGCTGTGAATCGTTCGCTCCGGCTTTGCAAAACGCAGTCGCGCAGCAATTTCACTATTTCCGGACACGAGACTGGCTGCCTCCCACGCCTTGGCAGGACTGATTCCGGCCTCGTAGAGCATGTCGAGGGCTTTAGCAAACCTCGAGACAGATCTATATCTGTGCAGCTTTCCCCATATGGGAACCCTCAGCAGCAGACCGTCCAATATTCGCCGGACCACGGCTATTCGTTTGATATGTGCCCACGCCAGCCAGGCAGCAAGAACCGCGATTGCTAACGGCAAGTACTGGTGCACAATCGCATGAGCCACATCCTCCCAAAACATCTGGACGAGGTTGCGTGCTCGTTCAGCATCCTCCGGTAAACTTCCCAGAACAGGAGCTACCAGGTTTGAAATGTTGTACACGGGAAGAGTGAGGATCAAGAATATGAAGTTGATCTTGAATAGAGCCCATCCGAGTCTAGCATATCGGCTGTCTGAGGCCTCGGATTCCAAATCCGACGCAATTTCGTGCAGTGCCACATCGAGTTTACCGGCAAGTTCGCCGCACCACACATATGCAATAACGTGCGCTGGGAAAAGGCCAGGAAACCTCGCCAAAGCACTCGAAAGGGAGCGCCCGCTCTGAAGGTCTTGCTGAATCACTGGGATTGCACCGCGGAGGCGTCTATCCCTCGTGACGACATACAATTCCGAAAATGCTTGGAAAAGTGGTACGCCGGCACGCGTCAGAACAGCAAGCTGGCGAAAGAAAGCTGCGAGTTTGTTCGTCGATACTCTCGACTTTACCGACACCGGAACACCTAAAACAACCGGCACTGATGTGGTGCCGGGGAGGCATACCCCTTGGGTGCTAGATCCAGACTTGCTGTAGCCACCTGCTGTGGTCGAGCTTGGTGCGTAAATTCGGCGCGCAACATATCCCATGGCCGTCAGCCTTCGCGCCACCTGCTGTTCATCCACAGCGTCCATTGCGCCACGCACTACTTTTCCGGTCTTGTCAACCGCTTCGTAGCGATAAAAAGGCATTAGTCCAGCCTTCCAAAATAGCGAACCCCTGCACGATCCAATCTCTCAGCTGCCTCAGTAGCCGTTATACCTGGTGTCAGCTCGATGCTCGGTGCAATCTCGCTCAGTGGTACGAGTACAAACGCCCGCTTAAGCATTTCCGGATGCGGAATTACTAATCTCTCCGTGCAGAGCGATTCCCGCCCATACAACAGAATATCTATATCTATGACCCGTGGACCCCACCTCATTGTTCTCACACGCCCCATACTGTGCTCAATAGCCTGGCAGTAGTCAAGTAGAGCAAGAGGCGTTAGTGACGTCGTAACTCTCACAACAGCGTTCAGAAAATCTGGTTGCTCAATAATCCCAACTGGCTTGGTCTCGTATACTGACGAGCAGTCTATCACACGACAGCTACCACCATTCTCGAGCCGCCTTATAGCCTCGCGGATGTTGGCAACTCTGTCACCCTCATTGGAACCCAGCCCCAAGTATGCAGTTTCCTCGGCTTTGTGGTTGGAGAAGTTCAGCCCGAAATCACAACTCATGGAAAAGGTTCACGCGTTTGTTTATCTGATGAGCAATAACCCTTGATTCATGATACCGCACAGCACGGACTTGGTGAAATTACCACGGTATCAAGCAGCTAGCAGCACATAATAAATCGCTGGTGCCAAGCACGTATTGACCTTGCCAGTTAAAGTGAGTCGCGCAGCTTATTACAAGAAAGGACTAGTTCAACACAAAGACTACCTGTATTGCGCTATTTGTAACACACTAAGGAATCGCCACCGTGTAAGCCAAGCTGACAGCGCAAAAGCGAGGTATCTTTTTCGAGGCTTCGAAGCCTGGGGGCGCTACTAGTTTAAACTGCCCCCAGGCCATTAGGATAGTTAGATGGCACTCTCGGATTCCGTGTCTATGGGTGTTTCTTCTGGGTATTCGATAGAGGCGTCGTATAAAGTTTCTTGCTCGGGTCCAGCCTCCTCCCGCGTCTTCTCAGAAAGATCTTCCGTGGTGGCCTGTTCGACTACCGAACCGTCCTTCTCGTGAACTCTCTCTTCTCCGATCGCATGTTCCTCTTCCTCATCCGGAGAAGCTTCCAAAAGCTGGCGAACAGACCTAATGACATCGCCCTCTTCAGACAAGACGTCAAGCTGCCTATATCTCGGAAGACCAGTGCCCGCCGGTATAAGACGGCCGATAATAACATTCTCCTTGAGACCTATAAGGTTGTCACGCTTGCCTTTGACAGCTGCTTCGGTCAAAACTCTCGTAGTCTTCTGGAATGAAGCAGCAGCAAGCCAGCTATCCGTGGCCAACGAAGCTTCGGTGATGCCCAGAAGGACCCATTCTGCAGAAGCCTCCGTGCCGCCACTGTCACGAACACGCTTGTTCTCCAACTCGAAGTCGAACTTGTCCACAATCTGGCCGGGCAAGAAGCGGGTGTCTCCGGGGTCAGTAATCCGTCTCTTCTTGAGCATCTGCCGAACTATGATTTCGATATGCTTATCATTGATGTCGACGCCTTGGGACTTGTAGACGCTCTGGATCTCGCGAACGAGATACTCCATTACCCCCCTAACACCCTGCAACTCCAAAACTTTGTGGGGATCAAGAGGGCCTTCGGTTAGCCTGTCACCTGCTTGGACATCTTGGCCGACTTCCACCTCCAGGTTTCCTCGATAAGGAACAAGGTACGTCTTTCTTAGCTTTACTACCTCAACGCCGGCTTCGTGGATTCTGCGAGCTAGCTTTTCTGTAAGCTCCGTTCCAGCCTCCACTATGACCTCGCCGGTTTCATGACTGATTACACTCTCCACAAGGACCTCGCCTGCTATGGCTGACGGATCCTGAGTAGGCATCTCGTAATGAATCACGACTTTCTTCAAGCCACGCGTTTCGATATCGACCACCTTGCCGGCGACTTCAGTTATGATCGCCTGACCCTTGGGTTTGCGTGCCTCGAACAACTCGACAACGCGCAGCAAACCGCTCACTTGGTCTTCAAGTACCTTAAGCACTTGCTGGACAGCCCTCGCTCGTTCGCGCTCTGCTCCTTCGACTTCCTCATCCAGCGAAACGAGGCCCTTCCGAATGTCTTCGTGCAAGTCTCGTAGAGACTCCTGCTTCTTCTTCTTGACCTCCGCGACGCCGGTCAGGTACTTGCCAGCGACACCACCAGTATGGAAGGTTCTCATCGTTAGCTGAGTACCAGGCTCCCCGATGGACTGTGCCGCTATGACGCCAACTGCTGTGCCAACCTCAACTAGCTTGCCCGTAGCCATGTCGCGGCCATAGCACATACTGCAGACGCCGTAAGGCAGCTCGCAGGTTAGAGGAGAACGAATTCCTACTCGTGTAATACCAGACTCCGCGATTACCCTTGCTTGCTCGTCGGAGATCAGTTCATTAGCGCGCACGTAGGGTTCATTCTGACCAGGAAGGTATATATTCTCAAGCGCGGTTCTACCTTTAATCCGATCTACCAATCCTTCTATAACTTCGCCATCTTCCACTATCTCGCTGACGTAGACGCCATTGATGGTACCGCAATCGTGTCCACGGATAATAACTTCCTGAGCGACGTCTACCAATCGCCGCGTCAGATACCCAGCGTCCGCGGTTCGTAATGCCGTGTCAGCCAAACCCTTCCGCGCTCCATGAGTTGAAACGAAGTACTCCAGAACGCTGAGACCTTCGTGGAAATTGGACTTTACGGGCAGGTCCTCAATTAGATTGCCAAACGGGTCGCTCATCAGACCCCGCATGCCAGCAAGCTGGGTTATCTGCCTCTGGCTCCCTCTGGCGCCCGAAGTTGTGATGATCGAGATTGGATTGAACGGATCAAGCTGGCTCAGCAGAGCCTCTGCAACCTGCTCTGATGCGCGTGTCCAAAGCTCCAAGACCTGCTGCTTGCGCTCAGCTTGAGTGATCAAGCCTCTCTGATATTCGCGATTCTTCTTAGCAACCGCTTCCTGAGTTGCTTGGACGATCTCGTCGCGTTTTGAAGGAATATCCATGTCGGTCATAGCGATGGTAATGCCTGAGAACGTAGCGTACCTGAATCCCAGTTCCTTGAGATCGTCCAAAAGTTGAACCGTTCGCTCGTGCCCGTTTTTCTCGTAGCATTCTGCGATCAGCTTTGCCATTGTCTTCTTATCTATTTCTTTGTCGATATAGCGCATATTGGGAGGCAGAATGTTGTTGAAAATCAATCTGCCCACAGTTATCTCACGAAGCTCTAACTCATCACTGTCGGGAGACTTTGGAAGACGAACGCGAATTGGCTCGTGAACATCAAGCAACCCGTTCCAGTATGCAATCAAGGCATCGTTCTCGCTGGCAAATGTGCGAATCTCTCTCTCCGGAACGGGTTCATCCTTCTTCATTGTCAAGTAGAAGCAACCCAAAACTATGTCTTGTATTGGCGCTACAATTGGCCGGCCATCCGCAGGTGAAAATAGGTTGTGCGTTGAGAGCATAAGCACACGCGCTTCGCTTTGCGCGTAAGCCGACAGCGGAACATGAACTGCCATCTGGTCGCCATCGAAATCCGCATTGAATGCGTGGCACACCAAAGGATGGATCTGTATCGCCTTACCGTCGACAAGTATGGGTTCAAAGGCTTGTATGCCCAGTCTGTGAAGGGTTGGCGCTCTGTTGAGAAGCACCGGATGTTCACTTATCACTTCTTCCAGAGCATCCCAGACCTCAGGCCTCATGCGCTCGATCATGCGCTTTGCGGTCTTTATGTTGGAAGTATAGTTTTTTTCTACCAGCGCGTGCATAACAAAGGGCTTGAAAAGCTCGAGTGCCATCTCCTTCGGCAATCCACACTGGTGCAGCTTTAGCGAGGGGCCAACCACGATGACTGAGCGCCCTGAGTAGTCGACGCGCTTGCCAAGGAGATTTTTGCGGAAACGTCCTTCCTTGCCCTTGAGCATATCGGATAGAGACTTCAACGGCCTATTGTTTGATCCAACCACTGGCCTTGTGCGACGACCATTGTCTATCAGTGCGTCGACTGCCTCCTGCAGGAGTCTTTTCTCGTGGTTTATTATTGACTCCGGCGCTCGGATCTCGGTTATCTTTTTGAGTCGATTATTTCTGTTTATTATGCGTCTGTAAAGGTCGTTGAGGTCTGAGGTGGCAAATCTACCGCCGTCAAGCTGGACCATTGGTCTAAGCTCAGGCGAAATTACCGGAACACAATCTAAAATCATCCATTCCGGACGGCTCCGCGAGTTGATAAACCCCTCGACGTATTCGAGTCGCTTTATCGCTCGAGCCCTCTTAGGGCCGGTGGTCTGTTGAATTTCTTTTCTTAGGTCTCGTTTTAGCTTTTCCAAATCTATTTCAGCCAACAGCTCTTTTATCGCTGCTGCACCCAAACCGGCTCGGAACACACTGCGCAAGTCCAGGCCGGTCCTTTCGAAAACCATTCGTAGCAGGCGTTCCAATGCCCGATACTGGTCTTCAGTAATCAGCTCCTTTTTCTGAATAGTCTCAAGAAGCTTTAGGGTAGCATGAAGCTCCTCTACGTGTTCGTCTGCATCTCGCTCCTCTAGCTTAATAGCATCGTTAAGTTTACGCTGAGCTTCTGCCCTTTTTCTGTCATCCCACTCGGGATGCTCCTTTTCTTCCTTGGCCGCCTCACGTCTAAGTTCGGCTATGTTCTCATCACGACGCTCATATATCTCCTGACACTCAGCATTGACTGCCGCACGTATAGTCTCGAGGTTTTCATTGATCTGCTGGCGGTCGACTGATATTACTATGTAGGAGGCGAAATAGATAACTCGCTCCAGGAGTTTTGGCGACATATCGAGGAGCAAAGCCATCGGGCTGGGCACGCCCTTTAGATACCATATGTGGGCTACCGGTGCCGCTAGCTCAATATGCCCCATTCGCTCACGCCGAACCTTGGAACGGGTCACCTCTACGCCGCAGCGGTCGCAGACTACCCCCTTGAACTTTATTTTCTTATAACGACCGCAGTGGCACTCCCAATCCTTAACTGGACCAAATATTCGTTCGCAGAACAGGCCGTCGCGCTCGGGCTTAAAGGTTCGGTAGTTGATAGTTTCCGGTTTCTTTACCTCACCGCAAGACCACGATCGGATGTCATCCGGAGAAGCTATTTGGATTCGTATCTTATCAAAGGTGCTAGCGTCAGCCATTGTAGTCCTCCCTTAGTTCTCGAGCGATCCTGCGGCGCTTGGCGCTTATCACGCCCTCCCCTGAATCACCGAATTCGTCCTCAGTGTCTTTGAGATCAATCACGTGGTCGCGATCGTCTTCTACAGTGACCTTCAAACACAGGCTCTGAAGCTCGTTGACCAAGATCTTGAACGATTCCGGTATCCCCGGTTCCTGAATATTCTCGCCCTTGACAATAGACTCATAAGTCTTCACACGACCTTGGACGTCGTCCGACTTGATGGTCAGCATTTCTTGGAGTGTGTAGGCAGCTCCATAAGCTTCCAATGCCCAAACTTCCATTTCGCCGAAACGCTGACCGCCAAACTGGGCCTTGCCACCCAACGGTTGTTGCGTTACCAGAGAATACGGACCGGTGGACCGAGCGTGTATCTTGTCCTCCACCAGATGGAGCAGCTTCATCATATAGAGGTAGCCAACCGTCACATCCTGGCTGAACTTCTGTCCCGTTCGCCCGTCGTATACAGTACACTTACCAGTATTAGGATTGTAACCAAGACGCTTTTGAACATTACGATCTATCGCGTCCAGTAGTACCTCGTAGGGATAGTCCGGAGGAACGGGATCTCCCACATATGGTATTGCAATTGACTTTTTCGCCTTCTCCTCAGCTAGTTTGTTTATCGCATCTAAGTCTATCGAGGTATTAGGATTCTCAGTTTCCAACGCCGCGATCCGAGTTTCTAACTTGATTCTCGCAGCTTCAGAAAGCGCATTACGTACCGACATTGGATCGTCGACTACCGGCGGGCCTGCCAGCTTGATGCTTAGTGTTTCTAGAGATGCAGCATCCAGCGTTCTCAGATGGTCGCCAACCTTCTGCATTGCTTCATCATAAAGATCTACTATGGGTTGCACCACATCGTCCAGATCCTCTTTGGTAGCGTCACCGATTCGTGACAAGATGTGGTCCACTACGCTGTCAACCGTACGCTGGTCCGGAACGTTTACATTTAGCCCCAACTCCGCTAGATAATTTCTGAGGATGCCAAGCCTTAGCTTCCATGCCATAACCTTTAGGTCTGCCAGAATCTCGTCCTCAGTTGAACCCTGGAAGATAGGGTTGCGGAACGCACAACCGAGATACTTAGCAGCCATCCCTTGATGCGTTTCGAGGATCTGTCCGATGTTCATCCGCGACGGTACGCCCAAAGGGTTGAGCACTATATCGACAGGGGTGCCATCAGGCAGGAACGGCATATCTTCCTCCGGCAGTATCCTTGAGATTACACCCTTGTTGCCGTGCCGGCCTGCCATCTTGTCACCCTCCATCAGCCGACGCTTCTGTGCAAGATACACCCTGACAAGCTGGTTTACACCTGCCGGAAGCTCGTCCCCGTTGAGCCTTTCAAGCTCGCCTTCGCATATCTCACACAACAACCGGTCGGGCTTCTTGGAGAAATTGAAAACCTGATTGCACTTTTTGCACTTAAACTTGAATCTCGAGAACACCTTGACATCGATAACGGTGCCACCCTCCCCGTGTGGCACTCGAAGCGAAACGTCACGTGTTTCCTCAGCCTTCTTGCCAAATATGGCGATGATCAAACGCTCTTCAGCCGTAAGTTCGCTCTGACCTTTCGGCGCTACTTTACCTACCAAAATGTCCTCCGGTCCGACCTCCGCACCAATGCGTACTATGCCGTTTTCGTCTAGGTCCTTAAGACTATCCTCGCCTACGTTGGGTATGTCGCGCGTGATTTCTTCCGGACCGAGTTTGGTATCCCTTGCTTCAGTCTCGTATTTTTCAATATGAATGGACGTATACACGTCGTCCTTCACCAGGCGCTGTGAAACCAGGACGGCGTCTTCGTAGTTGTAGCCGTGCCATGGCATGAACGCAACGAGGACGTTTTTACCCAAAGCTAAAATGCCCTGAGCGGTACTCGGACCATCCGCAATAACCTGACCTGCCTTGATGCGGTTTCCAACTTTCACAAGCGGTTTTTGCGTAATGCATGTTCCCTGGTTGGATCGAAGCAGGTTGACCAATTTATATTCGTCGATGGTTCCGTCCTCTGCCTCAATCAGAATTCTTTCCGCGGTTACTGACCGCACCGTCCCGCCTCTCTTAGCTATCACGATAGTGCCTGAATCCCGGGCCGCGCGCGCTTCGACTCCTGTCCGAATAAGAGGCGCCTCTGAACGAATCAAAGGTACAGCCTGCCGCTGCATGTTCGAGCCCATAAGTGCTCGGTTTGCGTCGTCATTCTCCAGAAATGGTATAAGCGCAGCAGCCACAGACATAATCTGCGCTGGCGAAACATCCATGTATGTAACCTTGTTCGACGGGACCTGCGGGTACGTATCTTCGTGTCGAACGATAACCTGCGGCACCGTGATCTCACCGGTCTCAGGGTCTACCGGTGTACTGGCAGGAGCAACGTACTCGTGATCTTCTTCATCCGCCGAGAGGTAAACTATTTCATCAGTAACCTTGCCGTTCTTAACCTTGCGATAAGGGGTCCGCAAGAAGCCGTACTCATCTATCCTCGCATAGGTTGCCATAGAGCCTATGAGTCCGATGTTGGGACCTTCCGGAGTCTCAATCGGACATATGCGGCCATAGTGGGAGTAGTGAACATCTCGGACCTCCAGCTTCGCGCTCTGTCTTGACAACCCGCCAGGACCCAATGCCGACAACCTGCGCTTATGCGTCAGCTCTGCCAGCGGATTCGTTTGGTCCATAAACTGAGATAACTGGCTGGAACCGAAGAAGCTCTTGATCGCCGCAGAAATGGGCTTTACTGACAGAACCACCTGCGGAATAACGTTCTCGGGGTCGAGGCTGGTCATACGCTCCTTTGCAACTTTTTCCATGCGAAGGAACCCCATGCGAAGCTGATCTTGAAGCAGCTCGCCAATGGACCTTACGCGCTTGTTCTCCAGGTGGTCAATATCATCTGTTGCACAAGGCGTAAGACGAATAGCGGTTTCGGAATAGAGCTCGGCAGGCGAATCCGAAATCAGCCTTGTGCCGTTTGGAATCAGTTTCAACAATTCCCTTACGTCTTTAAGTTGCGTCTCCGTAAATATCGTACCAAGCTCAACAGTTTTCAGGAACTCTAAACTGTTCCGCAACCTCCAAACGCGTCCTGCATATTCCTTCTCTTCTGCGGTTGCCTGCTGTTCCTCACGTAATAAAGCCTCCTCGAGCTCAGGCAGACGCTTACGCAAATTGCCCGAATCCAAATGTGTCACTAATCCACCTGATTCGGACAAGCCTATTATGTAGCGGATGATCTTGATGATGTCCTCACGTGTAACCGCTCGGACGTGCTCAGGAAGATTCAAACCTAGCTTCTTGTTGAGCTTGTAGCGACCGACCTTCCCGAGATCATAGCGTCTCGGATCGAAGAAATACGATTCCATTAAGCTGCGTGCGCTTTCTCGAGTCGCCGGGTCTCCTGGTCTGATGCGCTTATAGATATCAAGCAGGGCTTCTTCGGATGTGTTAGTAGGGTCTTGATCGAGCGTTGCTTCTATGTAGCGATTTGGCACAAACACCTCCAGCTCGGTCAAGCCCATCTTCATTATCTTCTTCGCAGCATCTTCGCTTATTCTGTGCCCGGCACGAACAATAATGCGTTCAGTTTTAGGATCCCTAATATCAGCAGTAGGACGCCTACCTTTAATTAAGTCAGCGTCCAAATTTCGCAGGACTTGTTTTTCACTGAAAAGCTCTAATATCTCGACAGTGGTCCCACACGGGTGACCTGTCATTTCGACTTCGACTCTCTCGTCAAGATGCAGTGAATGCAACTTGCGAACTATTCTTTCGTCCACCACTGTGCCTTTGGCAAATAGCACTTCGCCGGTTTCCGGATGAACATAGTCGGCGGCGAGAGTCTTGCCTATAGCTTCGGTCGCGGGAAGCACTTGAGAGCGCGGACAAGCTTGTTCGAACTGGTTCAGAGCCCGCAAGAACACGGTCAGCGGAAACTTCTTAGTTTGCGCGACGTGGACGTATATAACATCAGAGGCATCAGTCTCTATTTCAATCCATGCACCGGGGCTTGGAATAATGGTGGCATAATAGAGCACTCTGCCAGAATAGTCGAGAGTGTCCTTGAAATAGACCCCTGCAGATCGCGTTAACTGGCTTACGACCACCCTCTCTGCACCGTTGATGATAAATGTTCCTCTTTCCGTCATCAGGGGAAGCTCTCCGAGGTACACATCTGACTCAATAACCTCGTTATTAGCCGTGGTAAGCTTCACCCTAGCCTTTATCTGTGCTTCGTAGGTGGTCATGTCCCTGTAACGACATTCCTCCATGGAGTACTTCGGCTCACCTAGAGTGTAGTCTACCAACTCCAGGGACAGGTTTCCGGTAAAATCGGTTATAGGTGAAAAGCTGCGGAACAGCTCCCGCAGACCTTCTTTTAGAAACCACTTGTAGGAGTTGATCTGAACTTCGATCAAATTGGGAAGATCCAAGACCTCAGGCGTGCGTTTGGTCCTGTGTTGAATTTCCTTCATAGGGCCCTCCTGGGATTGGTAGCGCAATTTATAATTTTACCAGCTGCTTGGACAAACCGTCAACTCCTTCCTCGATCCTCCACCATTGCACATCGCAGTGGCATAGAGGCGCATAAGGGAGGGATGCCTACTAGACGGGCCGCTTTGCTGGGACCTTCTCGGCCGGTAAACATTCCAGACTGGCTTACGCAGAGTCGTGAAAGCACTCTTGTGGCTTTTTCAGAACTGTCCAGCATGCCCCACCATACGTCCCAGCACATCTATAGAGCGCAAAAGGTCGCACCTAATGATCGCATTCTCGTTCTTGCCGCAACGACAGTAGCGACACTTAATCAACTCAGCACCATCTTCGTCGCGATCGGCCCCTTTGCCCAATACGCTCGAACACCAAATATCGGCACTTGGTTGCCTCGCTCCATCCACACAAGCACCAGATATACCCCGCAGCCCAGCACGACCAGTTGCCTCAGCAGACGATGCTTCCTCCACAAACTAGTAAGTCAGCATTCCGTCAGATCCCATCTACTCACCTCTTACCTGAATACTACTTCGACAAAAACTATCCGCCCACCGAACAAATAACCTACTCAAAAAGAAGTTGGTGGAGGATCGAGGCCTGTGCGGCGCGCACGCGATACTGTTACAGTATCGTGCGCTGGGATCCAAACAAGATCGCGAAGGAAAATACATTTAGAAACCAGCTCTTTTGTAATAAGAGCTTGATGCTACCAATTTTGCGCCACCCAAACACGACCGCGGTAAAGGCAAAAGAGGAAATGCCTGGTCGTAGCTGGTGGGTAACGCGGTGGCTCTTCACTGTTCAGAGGAGTCCTTCAAGTAGCCTTCTTTTTACATCCATATAGTAACGAAAGTTATCCCAAGATACGTCCGGCGGCACGGTGTGGTCTACAGTAGGTATGAACCCACCTTCTTCAATCAAAGGGGCAAGTTCTCGGAGATGTCTCTCAATCGCTGCCGGACCCTTTGTCAGTTCGCGCTTATCTACCCCTCCCCACAGACGCAGCTGCTTGCCGTAGGTTCTTCGAATGCGCACTGGATCCATGCCAGCCGCACGTTCCAACGGCCAAATGGCGTCTATGCCAGCATCCAATAGCAGGGGTATCAAAGGCTCTGGATTGCCGTCACTGTCCAGCGTAACGTAGCGGACTCCATTCGACTTGAAGAATTCGACCAGTCTCTTGAGATGAGGATAGATGAATGTACGAAAGGTATCTGGTGACAACAAAGGACCCGTTTTCATAGCGAAGTCTTCGTTCAAGTTGAAGTACTCAACGTCGATTTCTTTCAAAATGGGCTTGGCGTTCTCAATCGTGAAGTCTGCGTAGAACTCCATCATCTCGTGGCACAGCTCTGGTTGATCGTACCAAGCGTAAGATAAGTTTTCAGTGCCCATCCATTCTCGAGCTCTCCAATAAAATCCCGCAGCCTGACAGTTTCTGCCCAACACAAGCACATAATCGCGCTTTTGCCATTGAGGCAGGAGTTCCTTGCGCCAATTTGCTGGATAACGTTCGTCGAGACCGGCAACATAGCGTTTCTTCAGCTTGCGGAAATCCTCAATGTTCTTAACCGGAAATTCCAGGTAGGTGTCCATGCACGTCCTGCCGCCGTTTACAGTCCCTTCAACTAACGCTCTAGTTACGATGCCGTGCGCATTGCGGACTATCTCGTAGCGATCGGTCTTCTCAATAACCTCCGTATCAAAGAGAGGGATCATGTCGAAGTTCACCCATATGAACTCGCGGCGATCTAAGCCAAGGTAGTCTTCTCTGCAAAACCAGTCATAACGCATAGCCCCATCGGGCACACCTTCGGCTGCCCAACGTTTAGTCGTCTGAGACCATACGCCAAGCTCATGGTTCGGCACCCTATCCACGGGCCGATACTCCATTACCGAGATGAAGCGTTCACGATCGGTCATACACATGCTCCTTACGAAGGAATCAGGCAAGTATAGCAAACCAGGAACATCAGTCTCAACAAAGCCCCGTATTCTTGACGCAGCAATCTCTCAATGTTACGATGGGCGCAAAGTTGGCAGCGGAGGATCTGCGAATGGGCACAATAGAACGTTTCGGAGTGTCTATGGAAGCGGATTTGCTCTCTCGTTTCGATTCGATGATTGAGGCCCGCGGCTATAAGTCTCGCTCGGAAGCTATCCGTGATTTGATCAGGCAGGAACTGGTCAAGGAAGAATGGCAAGACCCCAATGCAGAAGTGGTTGGCACGATTACTGTTGTATACGATCACCATCACTATGAACTAGCCGAAGCTTTGATCGACATACAGCACAAATTCCACGAAGCAATCATTTGCAGCACCCACGTGCATTTGGATGAGCACAACTGTTTGGAAGTGGTAATTGCAAAAGGAAACAGCGCGGTTCTGAAATCCATAGCTGATGCACTAATAAGTACCCGCGGAGTCAAGCACGGACAGCTTATAACCACGACTACCGGACGCACGTTAACCTGACAGCTTTATGCTTTATGGACATGCGACCCGCAAACTACTGCGACGCACTAGATATGACGCGCGAGTTTATGGCTTGCAAGTTCCGAATTATTCTCGCCAACGCGAACGAATACTACGCGCGCCAAGTTGCAGAAGCTGCTTTTGAAGAGATATCGCGGCTGGAAAAGAAGTTCAATTGTTTTGACCCTACGAGCGAGCTATCGTATGTCAATGCGTGGGCGCACGTGCGCGAGGTAATTGTATCGCCTGAACTGTTTGAAATATTACAGTTAGCCAAAGCGCTCTTTGAGGAGACTGGTGGGATCTTCGATGTTACTGTTGGTGCCGCTGTAAACCTATGGAGGTCTGCAGAAAAACTTAGGTCGGTGCCCGATGCTCGCGCAATCCGAGAGACTGTTGCAAGAACCAGCTCCCACTTCCTAGAACTGGATTCCGCAAGGAATTCCGTCCGAATCATTCGTGAAGGTCTTTTGATAAACCTCGGTGCAATCGGCAAAGGCTATGCTGTTAGACGAGCCGCCCAAATCATTGCCGAATACGGCATATCATGCGGTCTTGTGTCCAGTGGAGACAGCACCGTCTATGCGCTAGGTCCGCAGCCTGATGGCCGTCCTTGGCAGATCGGTATCCGCCACCCCCAGCAAGCAGACGATCGATTGGCCGTAGTCGAGCTTCAGGAACGAGCATTATCGACATCCGGCGGACCTCGCCAACGTGACACAAGCGTCTACGAGTTATACGACCACATAATTGATCCTTCAAAGTGCGAACCGGCGCGGACGGAGTTGGTCTCTGCATCCGCTTTGACGTCAGATCCGGCTATCGCCGACGCACTTTCGACTGCGTTCTATCTTGGCGGAAAGGCATTTACCTCTCGATACTGTCTTTCCCACGAAGAAGTCGAAGCAATACTAGTGGAAGAGCAAGCGGGAGAGTACAAACTCTGTCATGTGGGAGGATAGGTAATGAGCCTCGACAACCCAAAGCGGCACACCAAAGACGTCACACGACGTGAGTTCCTGGTAGGATCAGCCGCTGCTTTGACTGGCCTGGCTTCTATCGGCGTATTCACTGAAGCGACCGGCAAAACCCTCAGCAAAGAGGACGTTATCAACGCTGCAATAATCGGAACGGGGAACCAAGGCTGCTTCCTATTGGAAAGAGCCGTGAAGATACCCAACGTTAGGTTTGTTGCCTGCTGTGACATTCAAGAGAGCAACCTTGCTAGAGGACTTTCAATTGCGAAGGAAGCAAAAGGCTACAAGGACTACTACCAGCTTCTAGAACGGAAAGACATAGACGCGGTCTTGATAGCCACGCCTCTGCATTTGCATGCGCGGATGACAGTTGACGCGCTGCGAGCTGGAAAGCACGTATTCTGTGAGAAAATGATGGCTTACTCCATCGATGAAGCGAAGCACATGATCCGCGTTGCGCGGCAGACAGGCTTGACATTGCAGATCGGGCATCAGAGGCGTTACGATCCGGACTACCAACATGCTTACAAACTCATAAGCGATGGAATCCTTGGCCGAATTACACATGTGCGAGCTCACTGGAATCGAAACGCAAGTTGGCGCCGTCCGTGTCCGGATCCCAAACTGGACGAACTGATAAACTGGAGGTTGTATCGGCGCTATTCACAAGGTCTCATGGCAGAACTTGGTAGCCATCAGATAGATATAGTCAACTGGATGCTCCAAGAAACGCCCAGTGCTGTGGTGGGTGTAGGCGGAATTGATTATTGGAAAGACGGACGGGAGGTTTATGACAACGTACAGTGCATATTCGAGTACCCAAGCGGAGTCAAGTTTCAGTATCAGTCGATCACGTCGAATCAGTACGACGGCTGTTATGAGCAGATAATGGGCGACAAAGGCACGATCGTGCTGCAAATTGGGAAAGCGTTGCTATTCCGGGAGCCGAAGTCTGAACAACTGGCTTGGCAAGATATGGCGCACAAGGAGAAGGTACAGGGAAAAGAAGCGATAGTGCTGGACGCATCCAAAACTCCCCGAATACAAGAACAGAGAGGCGAAGGTGAGAGAGTTAGCCCAGGACAAGCCCGAACAAGAGATGCGGTTGTGCTTGAGCTTGAGGACTTTTTCCGGTGCGTGCGCGAAGGCGCTCAACCTCTGAGCACTGGTAAGACAGCATTGGGAGCATGTGTGGCAGCAATAAAAGCCAACGAGGCGATGGACAGAATGGAGCGCGTTACGATTCCATCCGAGGTGTATAAAGTATGAAAATACTACTTCCCTTGACACTCCTTGCAACGACTTTGCTCGCCGTAGATTTTCCCTGCTGCAGTGCGCCATTGAGGTTCTCAGAAGAAGCCAACTTCATAACCGTTTTAGACGGCCAGACCCCGGTACTTCGCTATGTGCGAGGTGAAATTCTTCCTCAGGGGGCGCCTGAGAAAATGCGACGCAGTACGTATGTGCACCCCACCTACTCAATCGACGGAGTTCCTCTTACTGACGACGGTCCTCAGGATCACTACCACCATCGTGGGCTCAGCTGGATGTGGTCAAAGGTAACGTTCAATGGGACCACAAGAAACCTGTGGTCACTCGTTGATATTCACCAACACTATCGGAGCCATTCAACTAGCGTCGAGTCAGACGGGAAAGCTGTTCTCGCGGTGGAAAACTTCTGGCAGGAAGACTCGAGTGGACGAGAGGTTATCCGAGAAAAAGTGGTAATAACTGTGCACCCGCTGGAGGTAATCGGCCGATTCATCGACTTAGAGATCACTTTATCAGCAATCGATACCCCAGTGAACCTGAGAGTATCGGACACTGGTTACGGCGGATTCACATTGCGTTTTGCCCCTCGCAGAGACACCAGTATCGTCACTTCCAAAGGAGTTATTCAAAAGGACGCTGATCGTTATCGGATCGCGTGGGCTGATCTTTCGGGGCGTTTTCAAAGCAACGACACCTGGGACGGCATCGCAATATTGGAGAACCGTTCGAATCCGCACTTTCCTAACGGTTGGACTTTGCGGTTTTACGGATTGCTGAACCCTGCACTAGGTTCTACCTTGCCGGAAGGTTATACTATAGAGGTCGGCAAACCTCTGACGCTTAAGTACCGGCTATTTGTGCACAAAGGCAAGACCGACGACATTACGCTTTTCCGATTGTTTAATGCTTACAACAGGAAGGATTGAGCCCCTTGTCACGAACCGAGTTGAGCCGACGTCAGTTTCTCGCCAAGTCTATAGCAGGTACAGCAGCTTTTGCTGGCGCAAGACTTAGTGCGTCCTCGGCTGTTGGTGCCAATGAGCGGTTACGAATAGGAATCATCGGCGCAGGAAGCCGCGGACTTCATCATTTGTCGGAGATAGTAAAGCTGGCGCAATCACTTAATGTGTTGTCCACCTGGAGTTTTACTGGTTCCGGAGGAGGAACCGATGCAATCACGCAGCTGATCCCTGTGCAACCTGAAAAGGATGAGAACCACATGGCGAACTGGATCGAATGCATACGAACCGGGCGAACACCAAATGCACCCATAGAACTAGGCTTCAACCATTCAGTTGCCTGTATAATGGGCTACCAGGCGCTCCTGTCAGGGCGCAGAATGAAGTATATACGTGATGAGCGAAGGATTGTGCCTGCATAACACGGAGCTATCCAAGATTGGAGACTCGCCAATGGAAAAAGTGTTTAAAATAGGTTGCTTGATTGCCAGCTTTTGCCTGATTGGGGGATCAATAGCTATGCCTGAGCAAAATAAGAAGGTGGAAAAGGTCGTAGGAAACTTGCAATTTACCGAAGGACCAGTTTGGACACCTTGGAACACACTTTTGTTCAGCGACATCCCAGCAAACCGGATATACGAGCTCGCAGATAACGGTCGTTTGAAGGTCTACCGAGAACCAAGTGGAAACTCGAACGGCTTGACGTTCGACAAGCAAGGGCGTTTGATTGCGTGCGAGCATTCAACTAGGAGGGTAACGCGAACGGAAAAAGACGGCACAATAGTCGTTCTCGCCGAGCGATACCAGGGCAAGCGATTGAATAGTCCCAACGATGTAGTGGTCAAGTCGGACGGTTCAATATACTTCACAGATCCGACGTACGGCATCAAGAAAGATGACCAGGAGCTGGGCTTTCAGGGAGTTTACCGAATTCGGCCTGAAGGACAGCTTGAACTCCTAGTCGACGACTTCAAGATGCCGAACGGGCTCTGTTTTTCCCCCGATGAGAAACAACTGTATGTGGCAGATTCATCTGAGCTGGCACATATCCGAGTTTTCGACGTGACTCCGGACGGCAAGCTCATCAACAGCCGTATCTTCGCCAAGACATCGGGTCCTGGAGGTCCCGACGGAATGAAAGTGGACGTCAACGGCAATCTTTACGTGGCCGGTCCGGGCGGGGTTTGGATCTTCGACAGTGCAGGCAAACAAATAGACCTAATCAAGACTCCCGAAGTGCCAGCGAATCTTGCTTGGGGAGACGAAGATGGAAAAACACTTTACATAACTGCTCGGACAAGCATATACAAAGTAAGACTTGACGTCGGAGGCAAGCTTTGCAGATGAGCTCGCCGTCCAGTTTTGTCGCGAAGATTGCAGAACGTGCAAGGCGAGGCGGTCCTGGATGGCTTCTTTCAGCTTACACTCTGGGCTCTGGTACGGCAATAACATCGATTCTAGCAGGGAATCAATATGGCTACCAACTGCTTTGGGTAAATCCTCTTGCGATGCTGATAGGTGTAGTCGTTCTGTCGGGGGCCGCGTATTCTGCGTTGTCCAGTAATAGATCTCCATTCGAGCGCTTCAAGGTTGAACTAACGCCGATTTTGGCTTACGCGTGGAGTATCGGTTCACTGCTAGCAAGCGTGATATGGCACTTTCCCCAATACGCTATGGTTTATGCTATTTCGCGAGAGCTGGTAGGATTCGAGACATCGAACCTATCCCGCGCGATCGTTGCCGGCGCGGTCTTGCTTTGCTCTATCCTTCTGACCTGGCAATACCGACGCGGAACAGGTCTTTTGGTGTATGAATCTATGCTCAAGCTGCTCGTGTGGATAACGGTCGTATGCCTGCTGATCCTCATGGTAAGACTTCCCATCAACTGGAAGACCGTAGGACGCGGAGTAGCTGGCTTTCACGTCCCTGCGTCTTACGATGGACGCTTGTTTGTGTACGGTCTTCTCGGCGCGGCTGTCGGGATAAACATGACTTTCCTTTACCCTTATTCTGTTCGATCCAAAGGATGGAAAGCCGACGATGTTCGTTTTGCACTGAAGGACTTGGTAGTTGGCATGTTCGTGCCGTTTGTTGTGGCCACTGGCGCTCTCACAATAGCGTCTGCTGCTACATTGTACGGCACGGAAATTGACCGAAGCAAGGTCGTGCAGCTCGCACACGTATTTACGCCGGTATTTGGCTCCAAGGTAGGTCCGTTGCTGTTTCTGCTGGGGCTGCTGGCAATGCCTCTAAGCACCATAACACTGCATATGCTTACTAGTGGCTTCATCCTGAGCGAAATGACTGGAAAAGAGCATTACGGTCCCGTGTGGCGCATTGGCACCCTGATCCCAGCAGTGGGAGCCTTGGGGGTCGCATATCCGTTGCCAGTTTGGTTGCCGGTTGTCACGTCGGCAGCTTGTCTGACGTTATTGCCAATAGCCTATGTTGGTTTTGTTCTACTCTTCGCCAAAGATATCTCAAGACCCAAAGCGGCCCCCTTTCCAGGAGGTCGTTGGGCCTTAATACCGATGTGCGGTGCAATTGCTGTCACGATAGTAGCAGCCGTTAACTATGTATGGTCGAAGATAAATGGCTAGCTCTTAAGAATTCGAATAAGATTTTCGTGGAGGACAAAATGAACTCTGTTGCGCTAGGTCTTGCTATGCTGACGGTCTTGAACGCTCAGCCAAACGGAAAGGAACCGGAGAAAAGAAAACCGATACTTTCTTGCGACACTTACAGCCTTCGGACCTATCTGAGCGAAGGCAAACTCGATTATTTGACAATCCCCGCAAAGCTGAAAGAACTGGGCATTGCCGGCGTTGCGTTCAACGACATCTGGATGAAGTCGTACGATGCGCCCTACCTGGACCAAATTAAGCAGGCATGTGCAAAGGCAGGTGTCAAGATCACAGGCCTTATTTGCGAGGGAAACATGGCAACCCTAGACGACCAAGCTTGGAACCAGCAGATTGCAACAAATGAAACCAAGATGCGAGCCGCCGCCTACCTGGGAGCACCAATTGTCAGACTTAACCTGGGTGGCTTAGGGGACGAGGCACAAGACGATACTGTCGGGGCTGACCGCGTGATCGCCGCTTTCAAAAGACTACTCCCGCTGGCAAAGGAACTCAACGTAAAGATGACCATAGAAAACCACGGCGGCGTGAGTAAGAAAGCAGATACTATTCTCAGAATCATAAAATCGACCGATCCAGAGTGGGTCGGAGCGTGCTTAGACTTCGGAAACTGGCCAGATGACATCAGGTACACCGAGTGTGAAAAGTTGGCACCTTACGCATACCACGTACACGCGAAGACGCATACCTTTAACGCGCAAGGAGAAGACGCGAACAAGGATTACAAGCGTCTACTACAGATTCTGAAGAATGCGAATTACAAGTATGCTGTCTCAATAGAATACGAGGGACCAGAAGATCAGATCGAAGGAGTAAAGAAAACTCGCGACCTGATCTTGAAGTACTGGCCGGAGCTTGCCAGTAGTAAGCAATAGCTTCAAATAAGCTGCCCGATAGGTCAACTCAGGCCTCTTTGCCTCATCGGACTTTACACTGTGTTAACGGTGCAGAAATGTAAAAGGGTTCATTAACACTGGCCCTTTTCAGCAGATACGCCCGTGCAAAAGTTTGGTTCCTAGGCTTTGCTCAGCAGCTGTCGTGGTAGCAAGTTTCTATTGGCAAGTATGTCGGCTTATAAGTAGAATAACGCAGAAAGTGATGTTTGAATCACGCGATAAGCCTGTTATAGGCATTACAACGGGTACGCATCCCCAGTGGAACATAGGAGGAGATTATTACAATTCCTACGCGCTTCCGCTGGAGCGTCTCGGAGCAGTTTGTGTTCCTCTCAACTGCCATTTGCCCTTTCAAATCGCGACCTGTGACGGCGTACTATTATCCGGTGGATGGGATGTTCATCCGAACCATTACAACAGGCTGCCAGGCGACGAGCATCTCAGTGCGGAAGACGTCATCCAAGTGTATGGCTTGCAATGTGAACCTGAACGGGACGAATACGAGCTTCCCATCGCCAAGCACGCCATAGAGATAGGCCTGCCTATTCTTGCCATTTGTCGCGGTATTCAGTTACTGAACATAGTTCTGGCAGGAAAACTCATACCCGACATAAAAAAGTGCGTTCCAGGCGCCCTGGAACATCGCGCCTCAGAAGCCGGCGTAAGTGCATACCACGAAGTGTTACTCGCGCCTGGAAGCGTTGTTCAGAAAGCTTACGGCCGAACTAGTCTCGTCGTGAACTCAAGGCACCATCAAGGACTGGTACCCGAAATGGTTCCACGCGGTTTCAAAGCCACGGCACTCGCTCCGGATGGCTTAGTGGAAGCTATTGAGGTCCAGGATTCGCGCTTTATAGTTGGAGTTCAGTGGCATCCTGAACGTCAGCAAGACTCCTATATCTACGACCTGTCCAACTCGCTCTTTGAAGTTTTCGTTGAAGCATCCAGACAACAAATGAGCAGGAGAAAACAGCTATGAGCTCGCCCAGTCTCGTCATTCTTGCTGCCGGCTTAGGAAGCCGATACGGCGGATTCAAACAGGTCGATCCTGTAGGACCGAATGGCGAATTCATCTTGGATTACTCCATCTACGATGCCGCAAGATCCGGATTTGGCAGCATCGTATTGGTGGTAAACCGTAATCTCAAAGAAGCGTTACAGGAAAGATACGAGTCTACCGCAAGCAAGCGAATAAGGCTGAACTATGTTATTCAAGAACTTGACTACTTACCGGAGGGTTTAAGTGTTCCCGCCAATCGAAAGAAACCGTGGGGAACTGGCCACGCAGTGCTTTGCTGCAGAAATGCCGTAAACGGACCCCTCGCGGTCATCAACGCTGACGATTTCTACGGACCTGGCGCTTTTGATGCCCTAGCAAGTTACCTTCGCGGCGCTGAGGACATAAATGGCGTGCACAATTACTGCATGGTCGGCTACACATTGGCAAACACACTGTCACCCAGCGGCCCTGTGTCTCGCGGGATATGCGTGGTGAGTCCGGACGGGTACCTCCTAGATGTTCGCGAACGCACCGGCATTGAAAAATTCGACGATGGTGCAGCGTACACTGATGAAAAGGGACAAAAGGTTACGCTTGATCCTAATACCATTGTTTCCATGAACGCCTGGGGTTTCACACCCAGCATATTAGAAGAACTGGAGTCACAATTCAAATTTTTCTTGAGCAATTGTTCGGTCAACCTGGAAAAAGCAGAGTTTTATCTGCCTGACGTGGTAGGCAACCTAGTCAAAAAGGGCAAAGCGAGGGTGAAGGTGTTGCATACTGAGGAAAAGTGGTTTGGAATAACTTACCGAGAGGATCGTTCGTTGGTGGAAGCTGCCATCGCTGATTTGGTAAGGCGAGGTGTGTACCCGAGCCCGTTGTGGAACTGACTATCCAAAACTGATTTTTTCCTAATCTGAATCATTGATTCGAATGTGTGGGAGATCGAAAGATGCTTCTTCCTATAGAGGAAATGGAGAAACGATTGCTCGCAGCTGGTAGTGACGGCCTCTTTCTAGCCGTTCTTCGAAAGTTCCGGCGAAAATTTCCAGAATGCCGGCAGGTGGGAGTGGTTCGAGCACCGGGTCGCGTCAACATAATCGGTGAGCACACTGACTACAATGGGTTGCCGGTCATGCCCATGGCTATTGATCGCGAGATAGTGTTCGCATTCTCTCCCGTCGACTCTCCAACAGTAGAAGTGGTTGCTTTGGATCCGATATATCCCAAGGCAGTTTTCATGCTGTCAGGCAGCATTCCCAAATTCGAGACTGGGCATTGGGGAAACTACATCAAGGCAGCAGCGCAAGCTACTTGGAACTGGGCGTCCCTAAATTGCCCCGACAAACTACCACTTTCTGGTATTAAGGGGTGTATAGGGGGTAACATCCCGCCCGGGGCAGGCCTTTCGAGTAGTTCAGCGGTTGTTGTAGCCTCAGCGCTGGTGTTTGGTCGCGACCTTAATATCGACCGCGTTGAGCTAGCGGAACTTCTTGCCAAGGGCGAGCGTTACGTAGGCACGGAAGGCGGAGGAATGGACCAGGCTGTCTCGCTTATGGGGCAGGCTGGCAGTGCCCTAAAGATTGACTTTTTTCCTTTGCGCGTTCGGCCGGTATCGCTTCCCGGTGGTTGTTTGATTGCAGTGGCCAACAGTATGGTCACAGCCAGCAAGACGGGGACCGCGAGGATAGCTTTCAACACCCGTGTTACCGAGTGCCGGCTGGGACTTGAGTTATTGAAGCACGCTTCCAGTCATCGAAATCCGCGAGTTTCTGAAGTAGCCTTGCTTCGAGACTATGTATCGCTCGAACCAAACTGGCTAGAAGCTCTAGATTCCTTGCCCGAAGATCCACTTACAGTGTCGCAGGTGGCTTCCATCGTCGGAGTTGCGGAAGATGAACTTAGGCGGCGCTGCTTAACTTTGCGTGACGGAAGCCTATTACCCGAACCTAAAGACGGATTCCATCCCAAAAAGCGTTGCTTACACGTTCTGACCGAAGCCGACCGCGTAGAACGCGCAGCTCTGGCAGCAGAATGCGGTGATGCAGCTGCGCTGGGGAAACTCATGAACGAATCGCACTCGTCGTGTGCCGAGAATTACGAAATCAGTTGCCCGGAGCTAGATTATCTTGTCGAAGTATTGCGGCAACGAGGGGCTCTAGGAGCCCGACTAACTGGTGCCGGATTTGGCGGGTGCGCAGTCGCACTGGTTAGACAAGAACAAGCTTCTGATCTTCTCGACACAGTTTGGACGGACTATTACGAACGATTTCTGCCCACACGCGGGCTACCGACCCCTCCGAAACGCGACCAAGTGTTATTTGTCACAAAGCCGGTTGATGGAGCCTGCATATTCGGAGCGTAAGACTCCCTATTATCTCCAGGGTTCGGATGCAAAACGTCGCAAGCATAGCTCGTCCGTCACCGCAGCTCCCTCTTGCCTACAAAGATAAAGTACCGCCTGTGCTACTTCTTCTGGCGTCATCCATTCTGGAGAGTCTTCTGGCTCGCCTCTCGATGCCCGTAGTTCCTTAGATAAACCGGTCAGAACTCCACCAGGACTCAACACGTGCACTCGAATACCGAATTTCTGAGTTTCTATCGCTAGGACCTTTGAGAGACCCACTAACGCGTGCTTCGACGCACAATAAGCTCCCTGCTCGTCATAGCCGCGGCGTCCAGCCAGGGAACCTATATTTATTATCCTTCCCTTCCGGCGTTCTATCATGCTGGGAATTACTTCTCTGCACATCAGAAAAACACCGCGCACGTTCGTGCTCATAATCTCGTCCCAGACTTCCGTTGGGGTATCTACAACTTTGTGGAGCGCCATGACGCCTGCGTTGTTCACCAGAATGTCGATGTTACCAAGAACTGACTTTACTTCATCAACCGCCCTTCGTATGGAATCCTCTGATCGAAGATCGAGAGCCACCGGAACAGCTTTACCCCCGAAGTTTCTGATCTCGGCGCAAAGCTCTTGAAGGTTCACTTCACTTCGCGCTGCCGCAGCAACCGCCGCTCCCTCACGAGCTAGCGCCACAGAGATTGCGCGTCCTATTCCTCGACTAGCACCAGTTACAAACGCTACCTGACCCTGAAGAAATCCCATTGCACCTCCTACTTGAAACTCCCTTTGCTTGATCGAATTCTTGATTATGCGATCAACTCTGCGACACACCCGGCTGCATCCGACAACGGACAGCATCTAATTGGTTGAAAGCAAGATTGCAGAAAAGAACGTTGAGACGTTATTACAATAAACACCCTATGTCTAAACGCCTAGATCAAACCACTGTAAACTCGGTTTGTGACTGCGGCGCCCTCTCTTTCTCCGGATCCTTGAAAAACAACAAGAACGCCAGTGCGCAAGCGACGGTAAGTGCGCAGGGAACCAGGAAGACTTTGGTCCACGCCTGCACATCGCGTGCCGGGTTGAATAGGTTCATAATCCAGCCCGTAAATTGCGTGCCTAACCAGTTGCCTATGCCCAACGTAACCAGTGTTAGTAGGCTCTGCGCCGACGCGCGGATATCTTTAGGAGCTACCATGTCCACGTATATCTGGCTGACAACGAAGAAGAACGTATAACCCAGCCCGTGTAGGGCAAGAGAGGCCACGACAAGAGGACGCATAACCTCCACAGGACCTACAGGTCCAAGCGCGAAGACAATATAACGCAGCGGCCAAGCAATTACCCCAACCGCTAGAGTTTTCCTGATTCCCCATTTGCGCAAAGCCCACCTCAGGAAAAACGCCATCGCGACTATTTCTGCGATTTGTGCTGTTGTCATTGTGAGCGGAATGTTCTCCTTAGCGATATTCAAAGCCTTGTTCAAGAAATCCGCTGTGGGAAGGTAGTAAAACTGAAGTTCGGTAGTAACAACGAAGGCGATTACCATAAAAACAAGAAAGTTTCTGTTCTTAAGAAGAATGAAAGCCTCCCGAAATGCCAAAGGGTCGGCTGCTTGGTCTTTCGCTGGAGGGGTATGAGGTAGAAAGAAGCAGAAGATGCCCATGACCAGGCTGAGTATCCCAGCAAGCATCAGACAATCCGATGTATTTGGCGGAGTGCCAATGTTGCGCCAAAGTGTGAGAATCCATCCTGCTACTATCCAGCCAATCGTGCCAAAAACGCGTATCGTGCCGAAAAGCTTTTCATCCCTTATGTGATGAAACCCGAGAGAGTTCGTAAGTGCCAGTGTCGGAGCATAAAGAAGGGAGTAGATACCCATCATCCAAGCCATGCCGGGGAAATCCTCTGCCTTTGACGCAAACAGAAGAAAAACGCCGCCGAGCAGGTGCACCACACCCAAAAACCACTGTGTCGGAACCCAGCGGTCCGCTATCTGCCCGCCAGTGAACGGGGCCAGTATGCAAGCCAAGTACAGCAATCCGAATATGAAAGCAGCCTGCGGATTGCTCATCCCTAGGCCTTCCGGGCGTGGGTTAACCAGATAAGGCCACAAGACGGGCGCCCAGGCTCCCCATATTGCGTATTGCAAGAACATCATTGCGCTAAGGCGTATGCGAACACTCCAGGTCATAATATCCTCCGACAGTTTGTACTGGGTAACTTTTTATCCGCAAGAGAAAGGTTTTCCTGCAAATGACAGGCAGGTTAAAAGTGCAGCCAAAGCGTATCACTATCTGACAATGATAGGAGAAGGTCGACGTGACGTCTCGCGAACGCATATTGCGTTGCATTAACTATGAAAACCCCGATAGATGCCCGATGACCCTGCCCCCACCCTATCCAAACGATATTTGCAGCTGTGGTATATCACCCGATCCGGACTGGAAGCCGCGGCGCACCTGGGACTTCACTGAGTTCCGGCAGTGGGAAGACGAGTGGCACAACGTGTGGAAGGCGTTCCCAAACACCACACGAGGCGAGGTTATCGAGGGAGTCATAAAGGATTGGTCGGAGGTCGACGCTTATCAAATGCCGCGTCTCGATTTGCCTATTCGGTACGAAAAGCCGCGAGAGCTATTCGCCGCAAATCCCGCCAAATATCATCTCGGCCATCTGCCGGGATTTCCATTTGCCATAATGAGGTATATGCGCAAGATCGAGGTCTTCTTAGCAGACGTACTTCTCTACCCCGAAGAAGTCAATGCCCTGCAGCACAGAATCGTAGATTTGCTGAAGCGCTGCATGGATATGTGGTCGACCACTGGCGCGGACGGTGTGATGTTCGCAGAAGACTGTGGAACTCAGGAGCGCTTGTTGGTCTCGCCCAAGACCTGGCACGAGATGTTCGAGTGGGGGTTTCGAGAATTGGTTTCTCACGCGAACTCGCTCGGCCTAGATGTCTGGATGCACTCGTGCGGGTACATCAAAGAGATCGTACCGTCCCTCGTCGAAATCGGAATCAAAGTTCTGCAGCTTGATCAGCCGAAGCTTTCAGGATTGGACTTCCTGGCAGAGACCTGTCATGGCAAGACGGCTATATGGTCGCCAGTAGATATCCAACAGGACTTGCCTACGGGCGACGAAGGCTACATAAGAAGCTGTGCGCGCGAACTAATAGACAAGCTAGGCTCGCGTGGAGGTGGGTTCATCTGTGGCTACTATGGCGACGTTCGGTCTATTGGGGTAGAACCTAACTGGCAAATGTGGGCAGCAGATGAGTTCTACAAATACGCAACTACCAAGACTACCTTGTCGCAGGAGTAGCTTCCTCAAGAAGAGCATTGAACTCCTTGATGTTCTGGCATTTCATCTCTGCTTCCTTGCGGTCAACTATGCCCTTCCGCACCAGCATAGCAAGGTATTGATCCAAGGTCATCATGCCGTGCTTAGAACCAGTTTGGATCATCGAACCAATCTGGTATGTTTTAGCCTCGCGAATTAGGTTCCTAATGGCGGGTATGGCGACCAGTGTTTCAAAAGCTGCCACGCGACCTTTGCCGTCCCTTCGTTTCACCAGTGTCTGAGATATGACCCCCACCAAGTTCACCGCAAGCTGCATTCGCACCTGCTGCTGCTGATACATTGGAAATACATCGATTACTCGGTCAATCGTCTGAACGGCGTCAGGCGTGTGCAAAGTTCCAAAAACTAGGTGCCCAGTTTCTGCTGCAGTAATCGCCAGGTGAATTGTCTCTAGGTCTCGCATCTCACCGACGAGGATCACATCCGGGTCCTGGCGCAAAACATACTTAAGAGCATTTGCAAATGAAAGCGTATCCGTATCGAGCTCTCTTTGGTTAATAATGCACTTGATGTCCTCGTGTATGAACTCCACCGGATCTTCAACCGTGACGATATGGCAAGGGATGTTTTTATTGATGTAGTCGATCATAGCTGCCTGAGTTGTGGATTTTCCTGACCCGGCAGGTCCGGTCACCAAGACCAATCCTCTAGGCCGCTCCGCGAAGTATTTGCACACCGGAGGAAGCATAAGTTCCTCCATGGTCCTAATGCGTATCGGAATGACCCTGAACACTACTCCAACTCGGCCTCGTTGTACAAACAGATTAACGCGGAAGCGAGCAAGTCCCTCAATGGCGTATGCCAAATCGAGCTCCCACTCTTCCTCAAAGCGGGCTCTCTGAGCATCACTAAGAATGCTATAGCCAAGATCTCGAACCTCGTCAGCTGTCAGCGGCGGAACTTCCTCTACTGGCATAAGATCACCGTAGATTCTTATCAGAGGATGACTGTCGGCCTTGAGGTGTAAGTCGGATCCGTCACGCTCCACTGTAAGTCTTAGGAGATCGTCAACAGTCACTCGGCTCATCTGCGCACCCCCGGCACTTTCTGGAGCATGCGAGCAGCAAGTTGTTCAAAATCTCTTGGATTCGATGATTTAACCACCGCATCTTCATAAGCGATGTAACCCTTACGCAGCAGCTCGATCAAGTATTGATCCAGAGAGATCATGCCGTGCTCGGCACCCGCCTGTATGTCCGAATATATTTGATGGGTCTTCCCCTCTCTGATGAGCGTGCGAATCGCGGGTGTTGCAACCATTACTTCGAACGCAGCAATTCTGCCCTCAATGTCTTTTCTCGGGAGAAGTGTCTGAGATATGATCGCCTGTATGGTAACGGAAAGCTGCATGCGGATCTGGTTTTGCTGCTCCGGAGGAAAGACGTCGATTATTCGGTCAATCGTCTGCGGTGCATCGGTCGTGTGCAATGTAGCAAAGACCAAGTGTCCGGTTTCAGCAGCGGTGATTGCCAGGGATATTGTTTCGAGATCCCGCATCTCGCCAACCAGAATCACATCGGGGTTCTGCCTCATAACGTGCTTCAGAGCGGCGGCAAAGGAGTGGGTATCGATCTCAAGTTCTCGCTGATTGATCTCGCTCAGCTTGTCTTCGTGAACAAACTCAATTGGGTCTTCAATCGTCATTATGTGGCACCGGCGGTTTCTATTTATGTGATCCACCATGGCTGCCAGCGTGGTTGACTTTCCCGAACCCGTGGGGCCAGTAACCAGAACCAGACCTCTTGGCCTCATGCAAATTTCTTTCGTCACGGGTGGAAGCATAAGCTCATCAATGGTCTTGATCTTTACCGGAATAGCTCTTAAAACCGCCCCCATCTTACCGCGTTGACGGAAGCAGTTCACGCGAAACCTAGCCACGCCTTTTATTTCGTACGAAAGATCGAGTTCCATGATCTTTTCGAAGCGTGCACGTTGAGCGTCATTCAAGATGGGGTATATGTAGTCCTCTACACGTTCGACAACGGGATAGTTCGTGCGCATGAGTTTGCCGTGCACACGGAAAACTGGTGGTTCGCCGTACCTGAGGTGTAGATCAGACCCCTCTCGCGAGCACAGATCTCGGAGCAAATCATCCAGTGTAACAGACAAACCTTACCACCTCACTGCCTCCTGAGCATTTGCTTCAGCTCCGTAACGTTCCCGGCATTGGCCAGAGCCTCTTCTTCTGAAATAATGCCCGCCTTGACATATCGGTCGAGGCACTGGTTCATGGTTTGCATACCCCAAAAACCACCTTCGGCTATAGCCTGGTGAATTTGACCGGAGCGACCCTCCTCTAACAACTTCGCGATAGTTGGGGTGACTATCATCACCTCAACGGCTGCAATTCGCCCGGGTTTGTCTATGCGGGGAATAAGTTTCTGTGAGATTACACCTCTAAGCGAAATCGCTAGCCGCATACAAACCATAGGCTTATCGTGGGGCGGAAACATGTTCATGATTCGGTCTAGGGTTTCTGCTGCGCTGCAGGTATGCACCGTTGAGAACACTAAGTGGCCGGTTTCTGCGGCGGCAAGCGCTACGTTCATAGTTTCTACGTCGCGCATTTCACCTATCAGAATGACGTCGGGGCTTTGCCTAACAACGTATTTCAGCGCGTCCGTAAACGAGTCTGTGTCGATTCCGATTTCCCGCTGGTTGATTATCGCCTTCTTGTCCTGATGAACGAACTCTATAGGATCCTCTATCGTAACGATATTGCAGCGACGATGGGTGTTTATCAAATCGATCATAGCCGCCAGAGTAGTCGACTTACCACACCCTGTGGGACCGGTTACCAACACAAGTCCTTGCCTTTGCTTGGCGAGGTCTGCAACCGCCGGCGGCATAGCTAATTCCTCAAGGCTGTAGATTTCCAGTGGAATAATGCGCAGAACCATTCCTATGGTCCCGCGCTGCTGGTATATGTTCGCTCGAAATCTAGCTACCCCTTCCAGCGTAAAAGCGAGATCAAGCTCGTGCCGTCTTTCGAAGCGCCCAATCTGCTCTGGCGTCATAACGCCGTACGCAAGATTCTGAGTATCCTCTGGTGTTAGAGGCGGATAGTCACCAAGATTGGTTATTCTCCCGTGAACTCGCATCATCGGTGGAGAACCGGCTTTGAGAAATATGTCGGACGCGCGTACGGAAGCCGCTTTCTGCGCCATTTCTCTAAGGTCCATTCGCAAGCCTCCTATTTCCTCTGAAACCGAGATGCAATTAAGTAAGCCACCAGTGATGCCGCCACTGCTAAGCACACGATGATTAATGCTCGCACAGCAACAGGACCACATCCTCCTTGGTCGCCGGCCTGATTGGTAGCTTGCTTCACGGGCAAACCAAGTTGCTGGAAGTCAGCATTCTTAATGCGAACTCTGTAGCGATACGAGTTGCCACTGCGAGTCAAGTTTATCTTAACCCACTTGCTCTCGAAGTCCTGCAGACCACGAAACTGAAACGGCGTGCCGACAATATAGTCAACCTCAATACAATGGAACCTTCTGAGCACAGATATGAAAGGCTCCAGTATTAGTGTGCCATCGCTAGTGTTTACCAAACGAGGAACCTCAAACAGGGAACTTGTGGTAGGCCTGGAGCCTGGAGTCGAGGTATCAGCCACCGTCACCCTGAAGTTTCGTACGGGCCACGAAGTTTCCTTTATCAGTTGAGCAATGTCATGCTGCGCCTTGATCTTCGGGATCTCAGAAGTGTAATTTATGCAAACTTGATCGAAAGGCCCACCGGCACTGAGGATCAAGACCAAAACGTCCGGGGCGAACATTTTGCCCCCTCTTGTTTCGGCAAAGACTGTGGAAGGAAGCGACTGAATCGAGCAAGCGACAATCCCTACAACAACCAGAGCTCGGAGAACGAACACTGAGCGAGATGGGGCAGACAATGTGCGAAAAAGGGGCAGATTGAACAATGGGTTACCCGCCATTCGGTACTAATTACGGTTAGAAACAACTGAGAACTGTGCCGGCGACGGCTGGGCAGACTCAGCAAAATATCAAAATGGTGGAGCTGAGGGGACTCGAACCCCTGACTTCCACACTGCCAGTGTGGCGTTCTCCCAACTGAACTACAGCCCCACGCATCCCAACTATCAATCATTTTACCATTTGGAAGCACGCGCTGCAAGAGGTTTTGTAGCCTTCCGACACCACCTCCTTTAGGTTGCTAGCTTCTAGTCTTGTGCGTTCTATATTAGGAGTATGACTTGCTGCTCGCTACCCACAAGAATTAACAATATAACCCCTATATCTATGTTAATAACCGCGGCGCCTATTGTAAACGTTCACCATTGGCCTACCGCTTATAAACGCTTCCAGATTTCTCCTAAACACCTCCGCTGCACTATCGGCATAACCCGGATGGGAACCCGCAGTGTGCGGTGTGATTATAAGATTGGGCAGGTCCCACAGCGGACTATCGGCCGGCAGAGGTTCTTCAGGAAACACATCCAGCGCCGCACCCGCCAACTTGCGTGACCTTAGGGCATCAGCAAGTGCGTCGTGGTCTACCATTGCACCGCGTGCAACGTTGATCAAGTAAGCCCCTGTTTTCATAGCCTCGATCTCCGGTCGACCGATAAGCGCCCGGGTTTCCTCCGTAAGCGGAACAGCGAGCACTAGATAATCCGACAGCGGCAGTACTTTCCTGTACTCGCTGGCTCGGTATATTCGGTCGATGTTCGCAAGTTGGCCTTCCAAAATTCTTTTGGTACCGACTACAGTCATCTCGAAAGCCTTGCCGAGTCGAGCAATGTTCAGCCCTATCCGTCCCAAACCAATTATTCCTAGAGTCTTGCCCGCCAGAACATCAGCCGTGGCAGCGATTTCGGTTCTATCGTACTTGTGCTCTAGCTGGAAAACACTACTCATGTTCAAGCGGCGCGCAAGCGCAAGCATCAGCGCAAATACATGTTCGGCAACAACAACCCTGTGAATACCCGCCAAGGTTGTTAGGATAACGTCGCTATTTAGCAATTCCGGAAATATCGTATGGTCTATACCTGCGCTACCAAATTGGATCCATTTCAAACGGCGAGCGCAAGCAAACACATCAGGAGTAATCTTCCAGCAAAGCATAACATCCGCGTCTTGAATCTCTCGCTTTACCGACTCTTCGTCATTGCACACCACAAATTCATGGCTGGCGACAAGCTCTCGCGCCTTCGCCAGATAACGGTCTACGATCTCCTCGGACTCCAGATGGTACGCTTTCCAAACAACGAACTTCATTTTCCGCTCCGAATGTAACAGCATTTCTCCAGCTTCATTCACGGTGCAACCTACAAACCAACCTCAAGTAAATTGATTCGGTTCTACGTCTATCTCTCGCACCGCTGTCTTAGCAGCTGCGACAAGTTGCGGTTCCACGGCAACCGCGCGGGCGCCTGCATGAAAAACGGTCGGAATCATATCAACAAACCGACCAAGCATGATGATGGTTTTTGCACCCGACCGGCAAACCTGACTCGCCCTATTCCAAGACATCACGAACTGATCGTACACCTCAGAAGCTACTTGGCGCAGGTCAACGAGCACCACATCGAGCTGCTGGGGAAGACAGATTTGAGCGTTTGCGCCCGTCAGGTGAACTCCAAAAAGAACCTTTGGTGGTCGCAAGTCCTCAACAAGCGCCTCAGCTACAGCAAGCTCAAGCTCTGACTCAGCATACTCGAGCCTTTGTTCGTAATCCTCAAATGGAAATGCCACGGTCACTTGGTCAGGAACCGCGAAGTGAGTAGCGGCCCGCAAGACGTCGCTAATATCGCCTGCGGCAAGAAAAACCATCGATTTTCCCGCGGCCGTCTGAAGGACTTCTACTACGCGTTCATAGCTTCCTGACTCCCAGTACGCTGAGTCCAAAATGATGCCATCCGCGCCCTGATTCAGCGCTTCTTCCAGATCAGATCTACACGACACATAAGCGTACACTGACACTGTCTCGCCAGACGCGGTTCTAGCAGGTATATGCTCTGCAGAGACATAGACCACTCTCTCGGGAACACCACGTTCCTGCATCCGCTGGTAGTGGACGACGGTTTCGACATCCGGGTCGATGCACACTATGCCTTTGCCACCGTCCACGATAACGATATCGCCGTCACCTACCGATCGCAGAAGATCATTCAATCCCACCACGCACGGCACAGCTATATCCATGTCTGGAGATCGAAATTCGGACTCTGCAGCGATTCCCACGGCATGAACACCAGGTATTCGCAGCGATGTGCCGATGCTAAGAGTGTCGCACACTATCACAACTTCCGGATAATCCTGCACTGATAGCATCGCCTTAATTGCCTTCAAGCCCTCCTGCAGAATCCGAGGCGAAACAAGCCCGAGGCCGTGAACAGAATCCACTAAGGCACCCACAGCCATAGCTATCCCTGGGGTCACCGAAATTCCGTGTATAATCTTCATAGGTCTGCGTAATCCGGCAAAACGTAATATGAAAAAACCTAGCGGGACACTACTGCGTATGACATAAATTGTTTCCCCAGAAAATGTCGAACTTCCTCGAGTGCCCTAACCACAACTCGCTCTGTGTTCACAGGCTAGCCTCGCGAAAAGTTTTGTAAGCCTGGCAGCACTAAATAAATCCACCATGACGCGGAAATGTATTTCGAAACGGGCGCATTCAGAGTACAATTGTAACAAGTTCGAATTTGGTGCCGTATAATGACCTGCAAACAGACCTATCCTGGAAGTGTAATAATTGCGCCAAGTGGGTATAAGTGCCTTGATTGTAATGGACGCAATTAGTCTATAGGCGTTATTGTCAATCATAACCCGACTTTCAATGGGAATATTCAAAAACTCTAGAACTTGCAATAACGAGGTGATAATACAATGCGACTTGACAGACTGACAGTTAAGGCTCAGGAAGCCGTTCAGGATGCACAACATATAGCACAAGAGTCTGGACAGCAACAGATAGAACCGGAGCATCTTCTGCTCGCCCTTCTTCAGCAAGATGGCGGAATCGTAGCACCTATACTCCAGAAGATCGGTGCAAATCCTGCAGAGCTGACAAGAAGAGTTCGGGCGGAGATTGACCGTATGCCCAAAGTATCAGGAGTGGCCGCGGGTTCCGCAATCGGACCTCGGCTACACCGCGCTTTGGAAACTGCATTCCAGGAAGCCGAGAGACTCAAAGATGAATATGTCTCAACTGAACACCTTCTTATTGGGATCGCCTCTGAAGCAGGTCCTGCCTCGTCCATTTTGGCATCTGTGGGCGCTACCCGTGACGCCATTTATCAAGCTATGGCCGATATTCGAGGTACCCAGCGTGTCACGGATCAGAACCCAGAAGACAAATACCAGGCGCTGGAGCGATATGGCCGCGACCTCACAGAAGAAGCGCGAAAAGGCAAACTTGACCCGGTAATTGGAAGAGACGAGGAAATTCGACGCGTTATTCAGGTCCTGTCGCGCCGGACTAAAAACAATCCGGTCCTGATAGGCGAGCCCGGCGTCGGAAAGACGGCAATCGTGGAAGGTCTTGCCCAGCGAATAGTCAATGGTGACATTCCGGAGTCTCTTAAGAATAAGAGAGTCATTGCCCTTGATTTGGGTGCATTGGTGGCGGGAACTAAGTTCCGCGGTGAGTTCGAGGATCGGCTAAAAGCAGTCCTACGTGAGATCAAGGAAGCCGAAGGCGAAATCGTACTGTTCATTGATGAGCTTCACACAATCGTAGGGGCAGGTGCTGCTGAAGGAGCAGTCGACGCAGCAAACCTGCTCAAGCCAATGCTTGCGCGAGGAGAACTGCGCTGTGTTGGTGCTACGACTATCGATGAGTACAGAAAACACATTGAGAAGGATCCGGCCTTAGAGCGCAGATTCCAGCCAATTATGGTCAATCCTCCATCAGTGGAAGACACAATCGCCATACTGCGTGGTCTTAAGGAACGGTATGAAAATCACCACGGAGTACGCATTAAGGACAGTGCGCTGGTTGCAGCGGCGGTTTTGTCTGATCGATATATACCGGATCGGTTTCTGCCAGACAAGGCTATAGACCTTATCGATGAAGCAGCATCGCGCCTGCGCATCGAAATTGATAGTGTACCCACCGAAATAGATGAAGTCGAGCGCAGAATTCGGCAGCTCGAGATCGAACGTGAAGCTCTGAAGAAAGAAACGGATGCTGCCTCCAAAAAGCATCTGGAAAAGCTTGAGAAGGAAATAGCGGAGCTAAGGGAACGCCTCGACGAAATGAAGGTGCACTGGCAGAAGGAAAAAGAGGCTATTACCCGAATCCGAGAAATTAAACACAAGATAGAACAAGCGCGACTGGAGGAACAGAATGCGGAGCGCCGCGCAGATTTAGCCAGAGCCGCCGAACTGCGCCACGGAGTTATACCGACTCTGCAGAAGCAACTCGAACAAGAAGAGGCTAAACTTGCCGAATTGCAGAAAGAGCACAAAATGCTCAAGGAAGAAGTTGATGAAGAGGACATTGCCGAGGTAGTCAGCAAGTGGACTGGCATTCCGGTAACTCGCCTTATGGAAGGTGAAATCGAGAAGCTAATCAACATGGAGAAACGGCTCGAAGAGCGAGTCGTCGGTCAGCACGAAGCTATAGTGGCAGTATCTAATGCGGTGCGGCGGGCACGCGCTGGACTGCAAGATCCGAACCGGCCGATTGGCAGTTTCATATTCATGGGTCCGACCGGTGTCGGAAAAACTGAGCTTGCAAGGGCTTTGGCGGAGTTCCTATTCGACGATGAGCGAGCAATGATCCGAATCGACATGAGCGAGTATATGGAGAAACACACCGTGGCTCGGTTGATTGGTGCGCCGCCAGGCTACGTGGGCTACGAAGAAGGCGGTCAGCTAACTGAAGCTGTCCGAAGGCGACCGTATAGCGTCATACTCTTTGACGAAATAGAGAAGGCGCACCAAGACGTATTCAACGTACTGCTGCAAATCTTAGAGGACGGTCGGCTGACCGACGGCCAGGGAAGAACGGTGGATTTCAAGAACACGGTCGTCATTATGACTTCGAACATCGGCTCTGATCTGATACGAGAGCGCCAGGTGATAGGCTTTCGACATTCTGTCGGAGGCACACAGACTTACCAAGAGGAAACGCGCAGACTGGTGCTTGAGGCGCTGCGAAGTCACTTCAGGCCGGAGTTTCTGAATAGGGTTGATGAGATCATCGTCTTTAACGCACTTACCGAGGAAGACATCAAGAAGATCGTGGATATTCAGATAAGACAACTGAACAAACGTCTTGCAGAAAAACGTTTGGAGCTAGAAGTCACGGATGAGGCGAAAGCTCTGCTTGCTGAAAAGGGCTACGATCCGACGTACGGTGCAAGACCTCTCCGACGGACGATTCAGCGAGAGATACAAGACCCGCTGGCGATGAAACTCTTAGCAGGCGAGTTTAAGGAGGGTGATCGCATAATCGTTGACGTCGGTCCAGATAAGAACTTCGTGTTCAGGCACGCCGAAACTGCCGCGGCAACGGTGTAAAGCGACAATTTCGGCAATTTGGCCAGGAATGCCCACCTGGACAGCAGCGCGAGGCCAACCGACCTCTGGTAGCAGGTAGCCGGAATATGTTGTTACAGGTGGGCTTGTCATTGTCAACGGTTGAAGTTTTCTAGCATAGCTGGTATATTGATTTGGTTAAAAAACCAGCCTAACGGACTGGGGGTGAGGTTCTAGTTGCCTAATATCAAGTCAGTAATAAAAGACGTGAAGAAATCGCGCGAACGGCGATTGCGAAACGTTTCGACCAAGTCGCGCATAAAGACGCTGACCAAGAAAACGAAAGCAGCTATCGACGCGAATGCTGAAAACGCTGCTCTCCTAATGAGCGAAACGATAAGCGCAATCGACAAGGCTGCCAAACGAGGTATCATACATCCGAATGCAGCTGCCAGGCGAAAGTCAAAACTAATGAGGTATGCCAACCGAGCGGCGACCGTCAGCCAGTCATAGGACTTTCGCACCCGACATACTTATCGAATTTGAAGATTCGAGCTAGGTGGAAAGCGCACTAATACTTGGCGCTTTCCACTTTTGGCTTGCCATGGTCACAAAGCAGGACATAATAGAAGGTCTCCGATCGATAGGGCTCGAACGAGGCGACTCTGTTATTGTGCACAGTTCACTATCCAGCTTCGGTCGAGTCGACGGAGGTCCAGGCACCGTGGTTGACGCTATTCTGGCGGTTTTGGGAGACGAGGGGACGCTCGTCGTTCCAACTTTCAACTATGATCCGGGAATATTTGATCCCCAGACCACGCCATCCGTTGTGGGCGTCATAACCGAGACCGTTCGCAAGCGCCCAGATGCCTTTAGAAGCAAACATCCGACGCACTCAGTGGCTGCGATCGGCCGACTTGCTCGGGTATTGGTCGAAGACCACGAAAAAACCCATCCATTCGGCAGAGGCTCGCCACTTTTCAAGCTGCTTCAGGCAAATGGCAAGATCTTGCTATTGGGAACGGACTTGACCACATGTTCTATGGTGCATGTTGCGGAAGAAATTGTCGAAGTTCCATATTTAGATAGGCAGCGGAATGTGGCGATAAAGATGCCGAGTGGCAAAATTATTAGGCGATGGATTAGGCGGCCAGGTTGCAGCCGTGGCTTTGGCGTGTTGGAAGATATCCTTCGTGAACGTTGTCAACTTGCCGAGACGAAAATAGGCGCATGCACAGCGCGACTGGTAAGAGCTCGCGACGTAGTAGAAGCAGCGGTACAAATGCTCCGAGATGACCCTGAGTCCCTGCTGTGCAGTCTGCCTGATTGTGGAACTTGCGCGGAAGCTCGCGCAATGATTGCTGCCCGTCAAACCGAAGAAAAAGACAGGGAAGTAACCGAGCTTTCGGAGCAAGAAGAACAGACAATACGCCTTATAGAAAAACAATTCGAGAACGTAACCATAGAACCTTTCGAAATAGCAAAAGGCGATAATCAACCGAACTGAATCCACGAGGTTCTCACAAAGGGGGAGAGATGGACAATGGCTAACAGGATCAAGATTACTGCGGGTTCGGTTACGCAAACTGCGACTCTAAACGACAGCAATTGCGCGAAAAAGATATATGAAGCGCTGCCTTTAGAGGCGCGAGCCAGCACATGGGGAGATGAGATATACTTCGGAATACCCGTAAAGTGCGAAGCAGAGAACCCCAAGGAAACGGTGGAACTGGGCGACCTGGGATACTGGCTCGAAGGAAGTTGCTTCTGCATATTCTTTGGGCCGACCCCGGTGAGCCACGGAAACGAGATCCGACCCGCCAGTGCTGTAGAAGTCTTTGGTAAACTCGACGGTGACCCCAAGGAATTCAAAAAAGTAAGGTCGGGAGAAAAAGTGGTTATCGAAAAGGCATAGCTACCACCACACATTCCCTGGGTTAGCCCATGATCAATAAAACCGCCGCGCTCCCGGATACACGATGGGCCATTCTCGGCAGTTATTCCATGGTCTACCTGGGTAATTTTCAGCCTTGAACTCGTTTATTTGCATGCGCTTGACGTGCAAGTCGCAGAACAGCACGTTTGGGCCGTTGTGACGCACACGCGGTGCGCGGTTTTGTCCTCTTACGACGATATCGGCGTAACGGATCCTATTCATTCCACTGGGAAGATGGTCCACATCCGGCATAAAGTCCGAATCGTTCCAATCGTGAACTAAAGGCTGATAATTGCAATCGGCAACGAGAAGAACGTATTGAGGAGTTCGAAGAGCACTCTCGCGAGCGAATGCCGTTCCGTGGTGCCAAGCGTAGTTTATGTACTCATTGTAACCGTAGCCAATTCCAATATTGCGACCATTTATCGTGACTGGCCAAGGAGCAGTTGCCCCGGGGCAAGTTACAAGATCGAAGTTTCCTTTTGTGTAGTCTTTTATCCACAAGACCCAGTTAGCGTGATACAACGGCGGCGCATTGTATTGGTTGGATGCAGGATAGCAGCCCGAGTAGTCGTCCATATACAACTTAATGGCATAGCCGATCTGCTTCAGATTGCCAGCACATGACGCTCTTCTTGCCGCGACTCTTGCTTCGTTGAATACGGGGAACAGTATCGCGGCGAGAATAGCAATTATCGCGATTACAACAAGAAGCTCGATCAATGTGAATCCTTTATTGACTCGGCACATCACAGAACTCGTCTCCCATTCTTTAAGCGCTTCCGATTCCTGGCGAACTGATACAGCCTGTATTTACAAGCTACATACTTACAATACCCCTGAATAGAGTTGGTGTCAAGGCTTCAAGGTGTAAACGTATAATCCATCAACACGCGTCGGACACGCGAGTAGTGGATTTCCGGTTAAGTAGTCGCCGCGGAGAACAACGTCGCAAGGAATCCCAAGCCTGCGAGTATGGATCAACCACGCTTAGTGTATGCCGTGAAGCCGCACTTGGCCAGCTACGGAATCATTAGCCTTCGTATAACTGTAACCTGATGGGCAGTCAGAAGGTATCAGCCGGAGACTGTATACTAGTACAAATACCTGAATTTGCCGGTACCTGTTGACAAACCACAGTTTTCGTAACCAAAATGCAACAGGACATAGGTACTATAATTCTACACCTTCGGGGTCTACAACGGGGCCACGTGGGTATTAGATGAAAGGAGGGAAGAGAGAAATGAGGCTGTTTATTGCTATCTTGGGTTTGTTGCTCGCAGGCACATTAGTAGCTTCGGCTGGGCCGCTTGTAAACGGAAGCTTTGAAGAGCCGGTTCTGCCAAACGACGGCCGCTTCGACTACACGGTGCCGACCGGGTGGACAGTCTACACTGACCAGACTTGCAACCCGCAAATGCTCCGTTACACATCTGGAACCACACCTGTGCCTGATGGTGTGCAATATGCCCAGATACAAACGCTGGCTGCAATTGCCGGAACCTATGCTGGCTTCTACCAGACGTTTGATGTTATCCCGGGCCAGTTGTACATTGTTAGCGGCTGGTTCCGCCCGTTGTCTGGTACTTCTGTAGCTCGCGTAGGGGTAGACTTGACAGGCGGAACGGAACGACCGACTGAGTGGGGAGCTATGCTTGACGGTGCCGTGTCGCAAGTGTGGACTGAGTTCAGCTTTGAAGTCACCGCTACGGGACCGTCAATGACGATCTTTCTGGACCACACTCAGACCGGCACAAAAGCCGGCAGGGCAACGGCATTTGATGGAATCAAAGTCGTGGTACCGGAACCCAGCACTCTCGGTACGCTGCTGCTAAGCACCGTGAGTCTTGTCGGCCTAAGACTGCGCCGCCGAAAATAGTTGTCACATAGCATTACAGAGATAAGGAACGCTCATCGCAGCGTCCCTCTTTTTTTGTTTGCCTTGACACCGTATGGATTTCGATCGTCGCGCTCGAATTGAGAAAGTGATTGAGCAACAAACTTTAGAAACACCTAGGTTGTTCCGCACACGGGTTCGGTTCCTCGCATCGCCCTTATTTTCCGAGTGAGAGCTGGGACTATTTGGAAAAGATCTCCCACGAACCCATAGTCAGCTATATCGAAAATCGGAGCGTTCGGATCTTTGTTGATCGCGATTATAACATCAGAGCTTTTCATTCCGACCTGGTGCTGCACAGCGCCGCTGATTCCGCAAGCAATGTATACCTTCGGGCAAACAGTTTTTCCAGTCTGGCCTACTTGGTGAGCGTATGAGATCCAGCCGGCATCTACGGCTGCTCGGCTGGCTCCTACGGCAGCTCCCAGCTCGTCCGCCAGTTCACGGATAATGGCAAAATTTTCCGGTCCTCCTAAACCTCGACCGCCAGAGACAATGATATCGGCGTCAACTAGGTTGACTTTCTCCCCTACCTCTTCGATGAAATCGATCACCTTGCTACGGGACGCGAAGAGTGCGGGCTGCGGCTCCAATCTGACAACCTCGGCTTTTCCTGACTCGCGCTTGCAGGGCATCGGAAAAACTTTATGACGAACGGTGGCCATCTGGGGTCTTGTGTAACGGCAGAGAATGGTCGCCATTATGTTGCCACCATAAGCAGGGCGAGTTTGGTAAAGCAGTCCGTCGTCACCTATTTCTAGCCCCGTACAATCCGCTGTAAGCCCTGTGTAGAGGTTGATTGCAACCCCGGACATAAAGCTGCGACCGGTTGTAGTAGCCCCTGCAAGGAATATCTCTGGTTTCAAGCGACGCGTTACGTCCGACAGAACTCGACAATATCTCTCGGCATCGTAAACTGCAAGCTCAGGAGCTTCATAGACATATACCTTGTCAACCGGATAACTTGCCAGCTCTTCCACGGCGGAGTTAAGATGGTAGCCTAGGATGATAACTGCAAGCTCCGCTTTTCTGGCATCGGCGAGCTTGCGCCCTACACCTATCAACTCATAAACCACAGGTGCAACTTTGCCTTCGCGCTGCTCGCCAAATATCCAAACACCGCGGTAGTTTTCGAGGTCTTCAACAGGCTGTCGGTCGATGTCGATGGAGATAGCCTTGAACCTGCAGGCCGCAACACAAGCACCGCACATAGTGCAGCCTTCAACAGTGATAGTAGCAAGCTTGTCAGTGACCTCGATAACGTTATAAGGACAACTTTTAACGCAAAGTCCGCACCCGTTGCATTTTTCTGGGTCGACATATATCGACACTACACCACCTCCAAACACTTGAGCACGTCGTAAAGCTTTTCGGCGAGTTCATCGGGCTCGCCTTCGTATTTTGCGCCGCCCGCGCGGCATGGCGGAGTCATTACCTTGATCACCTGCGTAGGTGAGCCACGAAGACCTATCTTCTCAGGATCTGCACCAATGTCCGCAGGACCCCATACCGGAATCTGAGCTTTTTTGGCATTCATCTTCCCGCGCAAGGAAGGCGTTCGCGGTTCGTTGATTTCTTTCACTACGGTTAGAACAGCAGGCAGGGCAACTTCGACAACTTCATAGCCTTCTTCGATAAGTCGGCGAGCTACTAGTTTTCGGTTATCGATAAACTCGATTTTAGCAACGTAAGCTGCCTGAGCGTAATTTAGATGCGCTGCTATTCCTGGCCCAACTTGGCCCGTATCACCGTCTATTGCCTGCATACCGCAGAAGATCAGATCCGGGTTGATCTTTTGCAGTGCCTTGGCCAGAGTGTAGGAAGTACACCAAGTATCTGCCCCGGCAAACGCTTTGTCAGAGAGCAGAATCGCATCGTCTGCCCCAAGTGAAATAGCTTCGCGCAGCGCTTCTTCAGCCCAAGGAGGACCCATCGAGATTGCCGTCACAGTAGATTGATCACCCTCAGCAATCCTGCGTTCCTTTGTGCGAACTGCTTCCTCCAGCGCATACAAGTCAAAAGGGTTTATCTGATTTTCAATGCCTTCGCGGATGAGGGTATTCGTTTCCGGGTCAATCTTGACATCCGTAGTCGCTGGAACTTGTTTTATGCAAACACAGATCTTCAAAGTTGAACCTCTCCGTATCCTTTAAATTCTGAAATCAATTCAATAGATCGATTGGCTCATGTAATTTTGACGATTCGTAAGCTGCAAGCGCCACCTCTAGTGCTCTCAAACCGTCTTCGCCTGTTATCTCGACCGGGCTGTCCTGGGCGATCGAGCGAGCGAAGGAATCGATCAAAGCCAAGTTGACGTCATCGCCCCAATACTCGTATGTGTGCCTACCTGTCTTGTCGGAATAAAGATCGATCTTCTGGGCGAACATCTCCATTCTAGCGACGCCTTCTGTGCCGATTACTTCTAAGTTCACATTGCCCCAAAAAGGATACGTCTTGGGACGCGACCAGCTTGAGTCTATAGTCGCGAAAACCTTGTTGGTAAACTCCACTGTGATTATGCCGGTATCGTCGAAGTCTCCTCTGAAAATGTGGTTGTCGATTTCCGCATACACCCGCGCTGGCTCTGCTTTGGTTAGCACTCTCATTAGATCCGCCAGGTGCACAGTGTGATCGATGACAGCCCCACCACCAGCGAGCTTAGTGTCGGTGAACCAACCACCGGGGCACTGGCCCTGGTTAGTACCCTTCATTGCAAGAATCTTACCCAAATCCCCTGAGTCAACAGTCTCTCGCAAACGTTTGAAAGCCGGATGAAAACGGCATGGAAACGCCATCATGAACTTGATTTTGCTACGCCTGACAACTTCCACTATAGCCTCGGCGTCCTTTTTCGTGGTAGCGAGAGGCTTTTCACAAAGGACATGCTTTTCACTCTGTGCAGCCATTGCAACGTGTCTTCGATGATTTGCATTTTCACTGGTTACGATAACGGCGTCAATGTCTGAAGCTAGCATTTGCTCATAGGAATCAAAAGCTCTGACGCCATAGTGATTAGCCATTTGCTCGGCTCTGGATCGATCGTCGTCGGCTATACCGACAAACTCAACGTTCGGCAGCTTCTGTAAGCACGAAGCATACCCATGAGCGTGCATATGAGCAAAGCTCATAATTCCTATTCTCACAACATTCGCTCCCGCCATATCTAATCTCCTAAGCCAGTGCAATCGGTTGTCCAGTACTAATTGATTTCAGGGCCGCTTCGCCTATGCGAACTGCCTCTAGACCATCTTCAGCGGACACCTCCGGTTTGCATCCAGTTTCCAAGCAGTTGACCAGGTGCTCGAGCTCAAGGTAGTAAGGACTCTTGGAAACCGGACTCTCAGGCACAGTAACCCCGGCTTTCTGCTCACCTTTCGCTTTAAGCTCGACCGTGAGAGGAACTGATTCCGTACTCGAATAGCTCAGCAAACCCTCAGTCCCTGCGACTTCGACCGTGGCCACAAACCCGCTGGGCCTTGCCCAGTTTCCTTCAACGTGGGCAATCACACCGTTTTCGAACCTGAGCGTAACCAAAGCATAGTCAGTGAGCGGGATGTTGGATTCGTACAAACCGCGCGCATATACGCGCTTTACCTTCCCAAAGCACCAGCGGAGCCAGTCGTAATCGTGGATTATCATGTCCAAGGCCACCCCGCCGCTATTTTTCATGTCCGCAAACCAGTCGTCAGTCCCGCGCGGGTATGCACTGCACCGACTGGTACGAACAACGACTGGTGTCCCGATAGCACCGGATACAATCAAGTCGTGCATTTTACGAAACTCAGGAAACCATCTAAGCACCTGTGCGGGAAACAACATCACGCCAGCTTCCTGGCAGATTCGAACCGCCTCCATCGCTTGGCCCGTAGTGCGTGTTAAAGGCTTCTCACAGCAAATGTGTTTTCTGGCTGCGGCAGCAGCTTTGATATAGTCAATATGCGTGTGAGTGGGAGTGCAGATATCCACAAGATCAAGATCAACGTCGGACAAGAGTAAGTTGATATCAGCAAAAGCCCTTGCTGAGTACTTGTCTGCGAGTTGTTGCGCCGCACCTAGCCTTGAATCACAAATGGCAACCAGCTCGGCATTTGGCATCCGAGCGTACGCCTCAGCATGAGTGCGTCCCATCGTACCAGCGCCAATAACTGCCACTCTCTGCATCTCAACCTGCCCCCTTAAAGATACGTCTCATACATTCTCCGGCGTGCCGCACACCGAGTTCCGGAAGGGTTTTGTAGCCACTGATCTCTGCGGTCACCACATCATCGTAACCAATTTCTGCTAGAGCCTGCTTCAGCGCTCGCCAGTTCAGGTCGCCTTCGAGCAAGTTGGCGAAGCCGTGGACATTACCCACAGCAGTGTGAAAGTCCTTTACGTGTACCTTGAAGACTCTATGACCCAGTATGCGAACCCATTGCTCTGGGTAACCATTCACCACAACATTGCCGGCGTCAAAATATGCTCCCACGAATTGGCTTCCTACAGCATCAATAAAATCCCGCATTTCGAGAGGGGACAAGAGGAACTTGTTCCAAACGTTTTCGACGCCGATACGGACTTCAAGTTCTTCAGCCGTTTGAGCAAGTTCTTTCAATGCAGCAAGCGCACGCTCGTATGCTACGTCATAGGGAACGTCTTCTGTGACGGTTCCCGGAACAACTAACACAGTATCTACTCTCATCCACGCTGCAATCTGGAGACTCTTTCGGACAACCTCTTTGCCACGCTCAGCAATTGCCGGATCGTTTGAAGTCAAGGGGTAACGCCACAAAAGACCCGTGCACAGCGTGCGAACCTCCAGGCTAATGTTTTCAGCCAGATAACGCAAACGATCTGCTGCTTCTTCGTCTGAATCCAAAGTAAGATACCCATCTTCAGATACGTTGAGCTCAACGCACTCAAAACCAGCTCGTTTCGCTAGTCTGAAACCTTGCGCAATGGTCATATTCTGCGGAAAAGCCCATGCGTTGATTCCTATTTTCATCGAACCCCCACCTCAACTACTAAATAAATGCACGGCACGCCGAGTAACCCCGCAAACTCGGCAACCATATATCCTCGGCGGTTATACCAACCTCGCCAAGCAACTCATCTAGGAACCCAGTAGATCCAATTCGGTCCAAACTATGCGCATCTGAACCGATGGCAAACTTGATCCCGGCCTCTTTGCAAATCGACAAAAACCGAACCCGGAAGAAACGCTGATCTTTATCAAGCCCCCTGGGGCTGACCTCAATAGCTATTTCATTTCTATGGGCGAGCAAAACAGCATCTGCGATGTCATCATCCGAAATGAAATCCAGGCATCTAGTATCGAATGTGTTGGGGAAGACCACCAACGGATGAGCAATTACATCTACGAAACTCAGAGAACACGCATATTTGAACATCTCCAAGAAGTGCCTAGCGACAGCCTGCGGAGAAGTTCCTTGAGGTTGCGCTACTGCTGGGTCGTGAAAATGGTTTGCTGAGACCATAATGTAGTCCAGCCGTGTTTTCATTTCCTCTGAGACCAAGTGCTTCCCTACTGCCAGAATGTCGGCTTCGCAGCCAAGAAATACTGTTAGCGGCGTTTGCAGTTGCGCAAGCTCTTTCTCGGTTTCTTTGAGTATCTCAGGACCAACATATGCATCAACGTGGTCAGTTATTCCCAGAAATTCCAATCCCCGCTTGGCAGCAACTTCGACTATGGACTCCAAACGCATTTCCGGACGTGCACAAACGGAGCGCCGAGTGTGTACATGAAGATCAATCTGGCGGAAAAGAGTGCAGTTCATCTTTTAGACGTCAAACGAATATCAGGTAAGGCTGCTCCAGAATTCGCTTTAACCCCGAAAGAAATTCCGCGGCAGGAGCTCCATCCATTACCCGATGATCAAACGTCAAACACAGATTCATCATCTGCCGAACCTGCACTTGGCCGTCGACTACGACAGGCTTTGGAGCGATCCTGCACACACCAAGAATAGCGCTTTGACCAGGGGTTATCACGGGGTTGAAAGTATCGACGCCGTATGCTCCCAAGTTCGTTATAGTGAAAGTTCCGCCAGAAAGGTCCTGCGCGTCGAGCTTGCCGTCTCGGGCTTTACTCACGAGTTCTTTAATTTCTTTAGATACTTGTATCAAGCTCTTCTTTGGAACATCCTTGACAACTGGCACCACAAGACCGTTCTCAACGGCAGTTGCAATTCCGATGTTGATTTGGTCATGGATAAGTATCGAATCCTCGCGAAGAGTAGAGTTGACAATTGGTTTGCTCTCGATTGCCCGCGCCACGGCTTTGGTGATGATATCCGTAAAAGATATGCGCACGCCGTAGCGTGATTCGACATCCTGAAGAATGCATTCCCGCATCCGGACGCATTCGGTCATATCGACTTCCGCAACCAGCGTCACGTGAACAGCCGAACGCGCACTCGACTCCACCGCTTGTCCAACAGCTTTGCGAAGCCCCGAAAACGGTATAGTCTGACCGAAGGAAATCGGAGCCGCAGAAGCCGCCCGCTGGACATCCTCGCTGGTAACTTTCCTGCCTACGCCAGTGCCTTCAAGTGTTGTTAGGTCAACCCCCAAGTCAGCGGCGATTTTCTCAGCCAGAGGTGTAGCACGAATTGATGCGACGTAGTCGAGGACGTCCTTCTCAATAATTCTGCCGCCAGGACCGGTGCCACGATCCGCCAAAATGGAAATATCTACACCGTGCTCCCTAGCAGCACGCCGCGCCGCGGGAGATGCAAAAATTTGCTTACCTTCCCCTACCCTTTCAGACGTAGCGAATGCTCCGGAAGGTTCGTATGCTCTTGTTAAATCAACTTGCGGTGTCGAAATCTCCACAGCAGAGCTGGTCGGCTCAGGCTTTTCGGAGCGCACGTCCTGAGATGGACCAAGCAAATGGTCAATCGGTTCATCAGGACTACCAATGATTGCTATAGGCTCTTTGACTGGGACAATTTCGTCCGGTTGAGCAAGAATCTTCCTGAGTACACCACTTTCAGGAGCTTCGACTTCCATATTGACCTTGTCAGTCATCACCTCGAGAAGCGGTTCACCCGCTTTGACTTCTTCGCCTTCTTTCTTGAACCACCTTATTATGGTGCCCTCCTCCATGGTCTGACCAAGGAGCGGCATAAGCATTTTGATCGCCATAAGTATTCACCATTACCTTTCCAAGTTACTCGTGACCAAATGGTCGATAGCCGATCCAATAAACCAATAGGAATAGGCATACCGTCATTCCTGCGATAACAATACTGCACTTGAACAGCGATTTCCTTCTATTGGTAGTATGCCCGCCCAATCTGGTATAATACCGCTGAGCGCGCCTTTCGGCTGTATATGCAAGGTGCAAGGTTTTTACATGGTTCCTATAAGGCGCAGCTAGGAAAAGTGCTCTGTGCTCCTAGCTGCGTTTTAACAACTAACAAACAACCAACAGTCGTATCCTACCTCGGAGGAATAGATGTCCAAGAAATACACGTTAGCGGTAGTTCCGGAAACACACTGGGATAGAGAGTGGTATCTAACGTTCGAAGAGTTCCGGATTAGGCTTGTTAGGCTTACGGACAAACTGCTTTCCATTCTAGACGCGGATCCCGAATTCAAATCATTCACGTTTGACGGACAAACAATAGTCATTGAGGACTATCTTGAAATCAGGCCCCAAGAACGAGAACGGATAAGAAAGCATGTTCAAAGCGGAAGATTGCTCATAGGACCGTGGTATGTGTTGCCCGACGAATTTCTCGTCAGCGGCGAAGCGCTAATTCGCAACCTGATGCTTGGTCACAAAATTGGCGAAGAATTCGGCCGAACTATGAAATCTGGCTACATACCGGACCCATTTGGACACATATCCCAACTCCCTCAAATCTTGGCAGGCTTTGGGATTTCGAATGTCTACTTCACGCGTGGCTTGGGCGACGAAGCGGATAGCATGCATTCCGAATTTTGGTGGCAGACGCCCGACGGCACCAAAGTCCTAGCCATAAACCAAGTTAACAGCTACTGTAATGGAGTCAACATCGGCGTGGAGTACTTGCCTAACAAAGGAAAAACGGTGAACTTTGAAACCGCTCTGCAGCAGGTCAAACAGCAAATCGAGTCTCTATCGAAAAAAGCTTCTACCAAGTACCTGCTTCTGAACAACGGCTGTGACCACGTAGAACCCCAACCCGAGCTTCCACAGATCATCAAGTACCTAAATGAACACCTTGACGACACCGAAGTGATTCACTCCACATACGAGGAGTATGCAGATCTGGTTTTGAAGGAAAAACCTACACTAAAAACCTATTGTGGAGAATTGCACAGCGGCAAGTATCACCCACTTCTACCTGGCGTTTTCTCGACACGAATTTACCTAAAGCAAGCCAACGAGAGAACTCAGACTCTTCTCGAGAAGTGGACTGAACCGGCTTGCGCATTCGCATGGCTCAACGGCGCCACCTATGACTCCCAGCTGATCTGGCAAGCCTGGAAGTACCTCATCAAATGTCACCCCCACGATTCGATATGCGGATGCTCGATTGATCAGGTTCACAGAGAGATGATGCCAAGATTCCAACAGGCACAACAGATCGGCGAGACCTTGGCGTTTGAGTCATTGCAGTACTTGGCGAACAAAGTAGATACGACTACAAAGAGCATCGATAAAGACACCCAGGCTGTGGTGGTGTTTAACCCACACGCTTGGGAAGTAACCGATACGGTCACCGTGCGCGTTGAGAAAGAGCTATCACCTGGCGAGATGGCACCTAGTTACGTGGTCAAAGACGAAACTGGGAAAGCAGTAGCTACACACGTCACGAACGATTACATCCTGGAAATCAGCCGAAGACGCGCGAAATGGTCCGCAGACGTGCATTTTACTGGCGAGAACATACCATCTCTGGGATATAAGACCTACTACCTACAACATGGGGAAGCCACTGTTGACTCGCCGCTCGAGGTAGGACTGGGATACTTAGAAAACGATTTCCTAAAGGTGAATGTGCGAAGCAATGGCACATTTGACCTATTTCACAAGCAGACCCGCACAACCTACCATAACCTGAACCTCCTGGAAGATACAGAAGACTGTGGCGACGAGTATAACTACGGCTGGGCTTACAATTCGCGAACGGTCACATCGGAAGGCATAGGCGGCACATTATCAATAATTGAGCGAGGACCAGGCATAGGTGTTCTTCGGTGCGACTTTGTGATGTACTTACCCGAATCACTTACTGCAGACAGGATGTCTCGAGCTGAAAAGACCGTAGCGTGCCCGGTGATCGTATATGTCAAGGTACACGCTGGTTTGCCGCGCGTTGATATTATCACCGTATTCGAGAACAATGCGCGTGATCACAGACTGCGGGCTCATTTCCCGACAGGATTTCCCGCTGATTACTGTTATGCAGAGGGGCAGTTTGCAGTAGTTCAGCGCCCTTTGGATCTGCCTTCAGGCGAAGGATGGGTTGAGAAACCGGTAGGACAAAAGCCGGTACAATCGTATGTGGCAGTGGATGGCACCGACTGTGGCATAGCAGTAATCAACCAAGGTCTGCCTGAATACGAGGTAATCAAAGGAGAGCAGTGCGTAATAGCACAGACGCTTTTGCGATGCTGCGGCTGGCTTTCTCGCGACGATTTCCAGGCACGTCCCTACAATGCGGGCCCAACAATACCTACTCCGGAAGCACAATGTCTGGGCAAACACGTATTTAGATATGCTGTTCTTCCTTATCAAGGAAACTGGAAGCGGTCAATGGTGTGGCAGCAGGCGCATCAACATAATGCTCCACCTCGTGCGGTGTTAACAGGAATCCACAAAGGTGAGCTGCCACACTCGCTAGCATTCGTGAGGGTTTCGCCCTCGAATCTGGTCGTAACTGCAGTCAAAAAGGCTGAAAAATGCGACGGGCTGGTTGTGCGCGTGTTGAACACTACCAGCGATAACGTCGATGCCACAGTAACGCTATGCCGAAAATTCAAGGGTGCGGTTCTTACAAACTTGAACGAGGAGCCATTGGAAACCAAACTAGTTGTCAATGGAAACAGCGTAAGATTTCCGATGCCCGCATTTCGATTACAAACGATAATGTTCAAGTTCTAGAACTCGAGACTTAACAAACCTGGACATACCAAAATGGGACTGAGCATATCACAAAAGATAATATCAGAGCATTTGGTAGAGGGCCGGATGATTCCGGGCTATGAGATTGCCATACGTATTGATCAGACTCTCACCCAAGATGCAACTGGAACGCTCGCTTATCTGCAGTTCGAGGCAATGAATGTGCCCCGGGTGCGAACCAAGAGATCTGTGAGCTATGTAGACCACAACACGCTCCAGACTGGACCTGAGAACGCCGACGATCACGCTTACCTGCAGAGTATAGCAGCCAAATATGGTATCTACTTTTCTAGACCCGGGAACGGAATCTGTCACCAAGTTCAGTTGGAGCGCTTTGATGTTCCCGGAGATACGTTGCTTGGTTCCGACAGTCACACACCTACAGCAGGTGGGTTGGGAACCCTCGGTATAGGCGCTGGCGGATTGGACGTAGCTGCCGCAATGGCGGGCGAACCGTTCTACATGCCTATGCCAAAGATATGCTTGGTTAGACTCGTCGGCAAACTACAGAAATGGGTGTCCGCAAAGGATATAATTCTGGAACTGTTGCGAATACTCAGCGTCAAAGGCGGCGTAGGCAAGATCATGGAGTATGGCGGCGAAGGTGTGAAATCCCTCGCTGTTACAGACCGCGCCACTATAGCAAACATGGGAGCTGAACTTGGCGCAACAAGTTCCATTTTCCCCAGCGATGAAATTACCCGCGCATTTATGCTCGCCCAGGAGCGTGAGAGTGAATGGCGGGAGATTTGCGCAGACGAGGACGCACAATATGACCAAGTTTTGGAACTAAACTTAGATAATCTGGAGCCGATGATAGCTCGACCTCATATGCCGGATAATGTGTGTCGCGTAGCAGAAGTTGAAGGCATAAAAGTTGATCAGGTTGCTATTGGTAGCTGCACAAATTCTTCGCTTAGAGATTTAATGGTTGTCGCTGGTATGCTTCGCGGCAAGACTGTGCACCCAGATGTAAGTCTGGTAGTAAGTCCGGGCTCTAGACAAGTGCTGGAAATGATTGCACGAAATGGCGCACTGGCCGACTTGATCGCTGCGGGAGCGCGAATATTGGAATGTGCGTGCGGACCGTGCATAGGAATGGGTCAAGCTCCTAAAACAGACGGCGTGTCGGTGAGAACATTCAACCGCAACTTCGAAGGGCGGAGCGGCACCAAGTCTGCTCAAGTATATCTGGCCAGCCCGGAAACAGCTGCAGCAGCAGCCATTTTCGGCGAGATTGTAGATCCACGAAAGCTGGGAGAACCTCCCGTTTTTGAACTGCCTGAAAGGTTTGTCATTGACGACGGAATGATAATTCCCCCAAGCGAAAGACCTGAAACAGTAGAAATTGTCCGCGGCCCTAATATAAAACCTCTGCCAGAAGCAGAGCCTATGCCCGAGGTCCTTCGCGGACGAATACTGCTGAAGGTAGGCGACAACATTACTACAGACCACATAATGCCAGCTGGTTCGAAGATTTTGCCGCTCCGATCGAACATTCCTGCGATATCTGAATACGTCTTCTCTTCAGTCGACCCGAACTTTTCGGAAAGAGCCAAGCAATACGGCGGCGGTTTCATCTTGGCGGGGGAAAACTATGGTCAAGGATCTTCTCGTGAGCACGCAGCACTAGCACCGATGTATCTCGGCGTAAAGGCTGTAGTCGCAAAATCCTTCGCCCGCATCCATCGGCAGAATCTAATAAACTTCGGTATTCTTCCCTTGATACTAGCTGATCCTGCGGACTATGACCGGTTGCAACAACTCGACGAAATCGAGATTTATGATGTGGTAAAAACCTTGCGCGAAAGAAGAGATAGCTTGCAGATTGTGAATTCTACGCGCGATCTCATAATTCGTGTGAAGCACGATTTGTCGGATCGAGAGAGGGAGGTTATACTTGCAGGCGGCCGCTTGAATTACATACGGAATACCAGAAGCTAGCTCAAAAACCTTAGTCCGAAAGTGAAAAAGTTACGCTTTCCGACTTCGCAAGAGATCCTCGTAGAATAAAAACTGCTGCGCCCAACCTGCCAACAATCCGTATCGTTCGGTAAAAGCAGCAGCTATACGATCGTAGAGTCCATTCGTAAGCGATTTTCCGTTGATATCGAAACCCCACAACCTACATACTAGCTGCCTTACGTGCGTGTCTACGGGCACAGCCTCATCCTTGTCAAGAGCGAATAGGCACACGCAATCAGCTATCTTGCGTCCAACTCCCCAAAGAGACATCAGCTCACGGCGCGCCTCGCTGTAAGTTTTATTGCGCAGCGAATCCAGCCAATATGCACCGCGACTGCAAAGCTGCTGAGCAACCAGTTGGAGGTTTCGGCCTCTAAATCCCAGCGATTTAGTACCTGCCACAGTTGATGCCGAAGCCAGTTTTTCAACGGATGGAAAACTATAGTAGCAGGCGCTTGCGTGCTCGCAAACTAGCTCACCGTACTGAGCGGCAACAGTCTCGATGGCAGCTGCGATGCGATGTATGCTGTTAGCCGTTGAACAAACGAAACTAAATAGTGTTTCGGCAGGATCCTGTCTCAGGAGTCGAAGCCCGTGGAATCTCCTGATCAAGCCTGCAAGGTATCGGTCGGTTGAGGATAGTCGAGCGTATATTGAAGCAACATCCTCATCCAGCCTCAGATAGTCTCGGACCAACACTTCGTCGTCTACAGGAAAAGTTCGCCATAAGAGTCGGCCGTCGCACGACTTAAGTTCAATGAGCTTGTCGCGCACTACCCCTCGCCAGATTTCGCCGTCGTGCTTTTGCCATCTAAACGCTTGTCCGCATGTCAGAGTTATATCTAGGTTGAGCGGCTGACCATTCAGGTCCAAACTATGAAAGTAAGAAAGAGATGGATGTTCCATTCAAAAAGCTAGCCCCAAAGACGTTGAGTTATTTTAGAAACAAACCCGTACTTTACTGGCGCTCAATAGTAGTAAGTGTTTACAAACCACCGAGATTATTATTATAATTCAAATTCGACGATTGGTAAGGAGTGCTAAACTTGTGCGCTCTGCAGTATCTTGTTGATTCACCTCAGCGCGGAGTTCTCTTACTTAACCTCGATTACAAGGTAATATCTGCCAACCATCGAGCCGCTGAACTATTTGGCATAGACTTAAATGAGCTTATAGGCTCTACGCTGCCGGACTGGATAAAAACGCAGCCCAAGAACTTCACTGATGTTGTCGAGGAAGTGTTGCATCCAAGGTCCCAACCAGAAGTAGTGCTCCATCGGTATTCTGGACCAATATTCGGCTCCCATGGTAAACTTGCTGGCCGAGTTGAGATATACAGCGACATAACTGCGCGGAGACGATTGGAAACCGAAATCTTGGAGCGCAATCGCGAACTTGCTGAACTCAATAAGCGCCTCCAAGAAACCCAAGAGGAGCTTCTTAGATCGGAGAGGCTTCGTACCCTTGGCGAAATGGCAGCCGGTATTGCTCACGACATAAACAACGCACTTGGAATAGTGCTGGGCAATGTGCAGCTAGCGAAGAGGCGAGTCCCGGCGGACCCGGAATACGCCCGATGTATAGAAAGTATAGAAATGGCAGCAAGAGATGCTGCTGATACCGTGAGGAAATTGAAGGAGATCGGCAGACCCGTTGATCGCACGCGTTACCGGCCGGTCGACCTGGGCAAGCTTGCAAATTCAGTCATCTCAGCTATGACTCCTGAGTGGGAAAAACAAAACAAACATATAGAACTGATAGCCCAATTGGAAGCAGGTTGTGTGGTTGAAGGGGACGAAGCGGAGTTGCGAGAAGCATTGACCAACATTATCCTAAATGCTGTGCAGGCGATTGATCAGCGAGGAACGATAAGAATCGCCGTTCACCGAGATGGCAACCGAGCTGTTCTGAGCGTGTCCGATAGCGGTATAGGTATGAATGAGGAAACGAAAAAGAGGGTGTTTGACCCATTTTTCACGACTCGAGGCTCTTCTGGAACAGGGCTGGGTATGAGTATGGTCGCAGCGATAGTAATGCGACACAATGGAGAGATTAAGGTTGAATCCGAAGAAGGAAAAGGCACACTTATAGCCTTGCGTCTTCCGCTTATCGGATGAACCTGGGTACTGAGTAACAACGGATAAATCTAATCACGCTATTCATGGCAAATTCACGATCCATACTAATTGTAGATGATGAATTTGGGATGCGCGACTTGCTCGCGCGTGCCTTCGATCAATCGGGTTATCACACACGCGCTGAACCGGACGGTCCTTCTGCGCTGCGAGCAGTTCAGGAGAATTCTTTCGATGCGGTCGTGCTTGATCTCAGTATGCCCGGAATGAACGGGTTGGAGGTATTGAGGCAACTAAAGGAGCATCACAGCGACATACCAGTTGTTATTATAACTGCCTACGGCAGTACGCATACGGCCATAGATGCCCTTAGACTTGGCGCATACGACTACGTAACGAAACCTTTCGAGCTTGAAGAGTTGCAGACTCTTGTGGAAAGAGCCATCGAGCGCAAGCGCCTGATAGACGAAAATAAATTCCTACGGAATGAACTGAAGCAAAAATATGGCTTCGACAACATAATTGGACAAGACCCCAACACACAACGTGCCTACATAGTTGCCGCACAGGTCGCCAGAACCGATGCAACAGTGCTGTTGCTGGGTGAAACAGGAACTGGTAAAGAGTACCTTGCAAGAACCATTCATTACCAAAGTGACCGAGCCAACGGGCCCTTCATCAAGGTGAACTGTGCAGCTCTACCCGAAACACTCTTGGAATCTGAACTTTTTGGGCACGAAAAAGGGGCCTTTACGCATGCAGTTGCAAGACGTATTGGCCGATTTGAAGCTGCAAACGGCGGCACCATATTCCTGGATGAAATAGGTGAGATGAACCCCAGCGTGCAAGCAAAACTGTTAAGGGTGCTTCAGGAAAAGCAGTTTGAGAGAGTTGGGGGAAGTGAAACCATATCGGTCAATGTTCGAGTAATAGCCGCTACAAACTGTGATCTGGAAGCGGCAGTAGAAGAAAACAGGTTCCGCAAGGATCTATATTACCGTCTTAATGTTGTGTCGATATATTTGCCCCCTCTTAGAGAACGCGGTGAGGACGTCGAAATCTTCGCTCAACACTTCCTGCTTTACTACGCTGAGGAAATGGGCAAACCGGTAAAGCACTTCTCAGACGAGGCGATGAAAGCGATAAAATCCCACAGCTGGCCAGGAAATATTAGAGAACTCGAGAACGCCGTTCAGCGCGCAGTCATATTATGTAACGGTGAAGTGATTCGACCAGAACACCTTATGATCGAAGGCACTAATAGTAATAACAAACCGAGAGACTGTTCGGACAGGTTACCAAAGGCCACCGTCGGTGTGCAAGAACAAGATGACATCGAGAAATTGCCCGTAACAGCCTCGCTTAGGGAAGTAGAGCTATTTCATATTAAACGAGTTCTAGAATATACGAACTGGAACCAATCTGCAGCAGCACAGATATTGGGTATAGATAGAAAAACGTTGAGAAACAAGATCAGAGAGTACGGCCTAGAGAAGAAGTAGGGTTCAAATAAGCAGTCAGTGAGGTTTAGCTGATTAGGATTTCAAGATCTGCGAAATCCTAACTGCTAGCGTGTTGCCAGAGCGCCCCAGTACACCAGCAAATGTAGGAACATCATCAACCCACAGTTCAACAGGACGGTCAGCCTTTACCGGTAGACGTATTAGGTCACCAACCTCTAGATTCATCACTTCGTTGAGAGGTAGCTCTGTTCTTCCGAGGATGGCGCGACATTCGAGCTCTACATCCTCGAGGGGTTTTTTCACCAGCTCGTTGATCTCGCACTTGTGCCGCTGCGATAATGACGGCTTACCTGTCTCAAGCGAGGGGAGAACCGATTCGACAGCAGAAGCAGGCAGACATACACTCATCATACCACTCTGTTCGAGAATCGTTACTTCGAAACTGCTCACAAGCACGGGCTCATTAGGAAGCAATACTTGCCTGGTGGTTGACTCTGTAAAAAGCGCTGAGACTTTCGGTTGGAAAACTATACTTGAAGCCCAAGCTTCTGAGTACTTCCTGAGCACCATATCGATGATTGGCCTGAATAGTGCCTTATCTACATCTGTTATACGCGAAATCGGTACATCAGAAACTCTTGGCGCACCGGCAAGCAGATCAACGCATGCACCAACGAGTGCAGGACTGAACTCAAAGATCGCGACGGATGCCAGGGGTTCAAGATTTGCCTCAGCGAATAACGTCGGCTCAGGTACTGTCGAGCAGTACTCCCGATAAGTCAACTGTTCCAAAGCCAGAAGTTCTGCCTGCACCTCAACACGAAGAATGGCAGCAAGTCCGCCTGCCACTGAAGAGCAGTGACGGTTGTGAATAGAGTTGAGTGCTCGCAAATGCTCCTTGGAAAATCTGTCGGGGCGAGTAAAATCGTAAACCCTGACTGCCGTCCTGGAACTCTTGCCACCCTCTTCAAAACCACCAGCCAGTTTGTAGGACTCAATTAATGCATCTATCTCTTCTCTGCTAAGTATGTCAGACATATAACCCTCTCACGGTAGGTTCGACCCAGAAAATCAATAACCTCGAAAATCGTGGCTCATTTTCTCCTACAAACTATTTTGGCATTGTCAGCTGTGGTTCCTTACCCTACATTATGACTGCAAATCGGTCTGAGGCAGCACATAACTTGCAACCGATAATACTCTCTGGAAGTTTTTCTGGTTCATTGGTCTCGTAAAGCAAGACCCATAATATTCACTCCCGGAGGTATAGCCACACTCTCGATGCAAGGATACGCGCTGATCCAAAAACAAGAACTGCGACCTCTTCCTGTCCAGATTCAAGCCAGTACCATCCTTGCTATGAATACGCTTGATCTGCAGCGGTTCATTGAAACCGAATCTGCCGAAAACCCTGCCCTTACCGTAGATGAGACGGCCCGATGCGCGCTGTGTGGTTTCCTAAGGGCACACAACGTATGCCCAGTATGCGGTTCCATCCGACGCAAAAAGGAAATCAGTGCGCCATACGAAAACGAATACTCAGTGTTGCATACTTCCCCAACTACTGATGACGAATTTTGCGACCCGTTCAAAACGGTTGCTGCAACGGCTGACCTGAAAGAATACTTGAAATCGCAAGCAAGCGTCGCCCTCAGCGGACTATCCGTACAGATAGCAGAGTTTCTGATAGAACTGATAGACGACGATGGATATCTCCGGGAGTCGCTCTACGAAATCGCTGAACGCTTTTCGGCAGCTGTGCCGGAGGTGGAAGCCGTGCTTTCCGTAATCCAGACTTTCGATCCTCCGGGAATAGCAGCACGCAACCTGCAAGAGTGTTTGCTGATCCAACTAAGAAGCCTAGAAAGATCGGACTCTTTGGCCAGAATAACCGAGCGCATACTGACCGACTATTGGGAAGATTTCTCAAACCTCAGAACCAAGCAAATTGCAGCAAAGCTGCAGATCTCAACATCAGTCGTGAGAAAAGTCCAGGAATTCGTGCGCACAAATCTGAACCCTTATCCTGCCTCAGCATTTCACCAACCATTCAGAAGACTAGAAGCTCGCAACACGGCTGCAGTAGTACCCGACGTTGATATCACACTTACATCTGATGGTCTCGTCGTGCAAACCATCGACTGGTTTGACCAGTTGATCGGAGTCGATAAGACCTACGAGAATATGTACCGACTGATAAAGGAGCAAAAAGTCAACCTGGAAGAGGAAGAGCGTCGGCACATAAAGGAGTATGTCGACCGAGCTTGCAGCATACTTGAATTCGTCCAGCTCAGGAAGCGCACTTTGGGAATCGTAGCAAAGAAAGTTGTCGAGCACCAGAAGGATTATGTGCTACGTGGTCCAATAAACTTGAAGCCGCTCCGTCATAAAGAGATCGCTCAAGAGCTAAACTTGCACGAGTCGACAGTATCGCGTGCACTGGCGAACAAGTACTGCAGATTGCCATCTGGGGAACTGATCAGCTTCGATGTATTCTTTGATTCAGCGCTGCCAATCAAGGAAATGATTAGCCGCGTAATCTCCATTTCGCCTCGACCGCTATCTGACAACGAGATTGCCAGGCAGCTGGCCGAACAAGGTGTCGTAATAGCTCGCAGAACTGTTGCGAAGTACCGCAATCAACTTCGGGTACCACCGTACAGACTTCGCGTTGCATAGCTTCGGTGCATGCCTGAACGCAACGACCCACCAACAGGACTCATCCACCCCAGTTTCAACCCTGCGGAAGCAGAGCGGTTATTCACGTTATCGGTTCGCCGAAATCAGCTAAGTTGCTTGTGATAAAATTATACGAGTTGAACCGAACCGAGCAAGGAGCAACAGATGATTCCACTTGCAGATGAGAATCCCCCAGGAAGTAAGCCATATATTGTTTACCTGCTGATCGCGGTCAATATCCTCGTGTACGTAGTAGACTATCTCGGGACGCAGATTATCCGAGGAATTCCTATAAATGGATTGTGGGACTATTCGATGGTGCCCGCAGCAGTAATAACAAACTCGCCGGTGCCAGTAAGAATCCAGTATGGACCGTACGTGTTCACTCTTCCCCACCAGGGACTTGACCCACAGTGGCTAACTATTTTCACATCTATGTTTATGCACGCCAGCATCGCCCACATTGGCGGAAACATGCTCTATCTGTGGATATTCGGGAACAATGTTGAAGACGCGCTTGGACATCTGAAATTCCTGGTTTTCTATACAATTTGCGGTGTGGCTGCAGCATTTGCGCATATCTTTGCAAACCCAGCATCTCAAGTTCCCACAGTGGGCGCCAGCGGGGCAATCGCTGGGGTACTAGGCGCATACTTTTACCTTTATCCCGCTAACAGGGTGAGAACACTAGTATTTCTGGGATTCTTCTGGAATTTCGTGGATATCCCTGCCGTGATCGTACTCGGCGTTTGGTTCTTAACGCAGCTACTCAACTTGGGAGGCACCGGAGGATATCTGCATGGCGGAGGCGTAGCCTACTGGGCGCACGTGGGTGGTTTTGTCGCAGGGGTTATACTGATTGCGTTGTTTGGCGGCACTAGATTAAGGAGACCGAGGCGCAGATATTACACCCACTTCGGCAAATACTATCCATACCCGTTCGATCGGTGGAGGTAGGATGTAATGCAACGAATTTTGCTATGGGCAATATTAGGAGTAGGAATTATCGCATCACTCCTTACCGCCAACGAACGCGCGCGTGTTGAAAACCGAAATCGCAACGTGGAGCTGGTAGCGGATTATTCTGAGGTTGCCCAACTAGCGGCCGGATCCGGCAAGTCTACGTGTGAAGTGCTCAAGGAACTCAAGTCTGCAGGTGTCACAAGCATAGCGGTTTCAGAACCCACTATCGGAGATCTGATGGCGCAAGGACGCGTAACACTTCGCTATCCCCAATTCGCCAGGCAGAATCCAGTGCTGATAATGGATACAGATCTTGCGAAAGAACTATCGGAGCAGCTACGAAGACTTTTTGGCAACACCAAGGTTGTGGGCCCTAGAATTGCGAAAGAAGTTACATTTCCTGGCTACGCCACCGTTACGATATTGCAACCTCTCGCGGCGGAATACATACAATTGTTACCAGCCGGAATACCGAGTCGCCCTATCAAAGAGGCTGCCTCGGTTGGACTGTCAGTCGTCGCAAGGCTTACCAACTACCCCGGTGCTACTCCAGCATCCATCCGTCGAATCCTTCGAAATGTGCGATCCCTTGGTATTAGCAAACTCGTGTTTCAGGGCGATCAGGTACTCGGTTTCAAAGGCGCAGTAAAAGCAACCGCAAAATCACTCAGGCAACTTGGCTTGGCCTTCGGACGAATAGAATTTGCCAAACAGAAAGGTGAACTGGAGCTAGCGCGAGAGGCCGAAGACAATGTGATACCAGTTCACAGCATTACACAAAACGAAATGCCTACTCTTTCTAAGCCTAACATAGTTGAGCGCTACAAGAAAGCCGTTCGAGAGCGAGGAATCAGGTTATGCTATATTCGAATGTACGAGACAGCATCCGGCGATCTTGTCGGCGAAAATTGCCGCTATGTCCGAGCAATAGCAGATGCCATAAGGCGAGACGAATACGTGCTGAGTCAATCAGATACTATCACTGAAATGGGTATTCCCATCTGGCAGTTGGCACTGACTGCAGCAGGAGTTGCAGCTGGCGTGCTACTTCTGGCAACGTCAGTTGTTGACATTCCTTTGCACTTGTGTTTGGAATTGCTGGTAGCATCAATCGCATTAAGTTCACTGCTTGCTTGGAGCGGGGAGCTTGGACGAAAGGTGGTAGCCCTTGTAGGATCGCTGACCTTCCCAACTCTGGGCGCATCTTTAGCATCGATAGGATCAGCAAGCATTCCAAACCGGAATGGCGGCATTTTCGCGGCGACAGCACGCCTACTGCTGGCGGCAGTGCTGGTTAGTATCGCTGGCGGGCTTTTGGTGGCAGGGCTGCTGAGCTCACGAACTTTCATGCTGCGCATCGACCAATTCGCAGGAATTAAAGTGGCACACGTAGTTCCTATTTTGATTATCGCAGCCGGTTTTGCCGGCGGAATTGCGTGGCAACGTGATACCTGGATAGCTCAAAAGAAACGCCTGGTAGAATCCTATCGCAAACTGCTTTGTAGCCCCGTTCTGATGTGGCAAGCGGCAGGCATTATCTTTCTCCTCGTTATAGTAGCCTTGATGGTAGCGAGATCCGGAAACGAAGCTGGCATAGGGGTATCCACATTGGAGCTGAAATTCAGGGCGCTGCTGGATAGGGTGCTCATCGTGAGGCCAAGAACCAAGGAGTTTCTTATAGGATACCCTGCTTTGATCGCCGGCATAATCTGTGCTCTGCAAGGGCGTAGACGCACAGCGGCAGTTCTTATTACCATAGGCTCTATCGCGCTTGTGTCCGTAGTGAACACATTCTGTCACATACACACGCCCTTAGCAGTAAGTGCATTCCGCACTTTGAACGGCCTACTTGTCGGAGCTATCGTAGGAGCAGTCCTATGGTTAGCGTTGGGTAGAATACTTATTGGCTGGGAAAAGCCATTGCACGAAACTCGAGAGTCAAGCGAAATCCAGGAAAACGAACCCCGTTAGCCTTGGGATCGATCAGATTGCGTGCCTGGTCTGTTCTATCCAAAAGTCGATCACATCCGGATCCGTAGCGTCGCAGATTGGACTGCCGTTAGACATCACGAATCTTCTCGGACCGGCAGCCTGCACTTGTCGTCTGACTTCCCTGGCTATCGCTTCGCGGTCGCCCCGCAGCAATAAATAGGAATCAAAATTTCCAAATATGCACATACTCCAGCCGACAACACTGCGCACCTTTGCAACATTGATTTCTACACCCTTTATACGTTCCTCAGGAAGCAGCGCGTCGTAGCCGAGTGCCAACATTGTCTCCAAGAACGGCAGTATATTGCCAGTGTTGTAAATGATAGATTTCAGGCCTACTTTGTGCAGCTCATCTGAGGCCATCTTGTGAAAAGGCGCTATGTAATCGCGGTACGCTTGCGGTGAGATAATGTCGGCTGAAGCCCAACTGTCGCACATCAAACCTGCGTCGAATCCCTCGGCTGCCAACCGCGCACATTGATCCGGTACAACCGCCATAGTCTGCTCCATAATATACGTGCACAGACTTGGATTCTCGTGTAGAAGAACCAATGTAGGTTCAAAGCCTAAGGAATATGCCAGATCTGCAAATACGCAGTGCACGCCGCCGACCAAGAACTTGTCAGGGAATTGATCCCTAAACCGACGGTTCGGAGAATGTTTGGGTCGCTTATCAAAGAGATGGGGGTGCGTTTGTCGGAGCCATGCGTCAGCCTCTTCCTTAGAACGCGGTGGTTCTGTTTGGCTACCCTGGTTACTTATACGCGTTTCGCCAATCTGGTTTTTGGGAAGCAGCCAATGACCTTCTTTGTGAAAAACGAACTCCTCCCCGGTCTGCTCATCGACGAAATAAACGTGCGAATAATCCTCACGGGTATATCTTTTCCGGGTTAGTGATTGGGAGTAAGCGTGAGTTAGAAAAACCCAGTCAATGTCGTGTCGCTCCACGAGTGCGCGCGCTACTGCTATTGTCATATCGCCGGGACCATGCAACACTTCCCATAGCGGCAGACCCGTAAGCTTCCATGCATATTCGGCGCCCCAAAAGAGGGGCGCCACCGGAACACAATCAGTTTCTCTGCCCTCGAGGGCAGCGTAAATGCGTTCGCGCGATGTCATACGACCTCCACCTTATTTTGCTGCAGTATTTTCCTTCGGCAGCACTCGTGACCGATATGTCAGCGCTTACTTAAGGAAAAGCTGAGGTGCAGCCGACCAAGCTAAAAAGCTAGCTTTTTCATAAAAAGGGAGGATCTGGGCTACTCAGAATGCTACTACAAGTGCTTCACGTCGGGCAATAGCTTCTTGAGGGACGCGATCTCGTCACGAAGTTCAGCAGCACGCTCAAAGTCCAAGGCTTTTGCAGCCTTCTTCATTTCGCGCTCCAATCGTGATATATGCTCCAGTATCTCGTCCAAGGATAACGGATCGCCCGTGCGCAAACGCAGATCTTCCTCTCGTTTGTCAGCGGAAGCAACTGGAACCAACGACTCCCTGATTGCTTTGCGGATACTTTGAGGTGTTATGCCGTGCTTTTCGTTGTATTCTAACTGGACGCGCCGACGACGGTTCGTCTCTTCGATTGCTCGGCGCATTGAATCGGTTATGTTGTCAGCATACATTATTACTTTACCGGAAACGTGACGCGCGGCTCTGCCCATCGTTTGGATAAGCGAAGTCTCCGAGCGAAGAAAACCTTCTTTATCTGCGTCCAGGATGGCAACAAGTGAGACTTCTGGAAGGTCCAAACCTTCTCTAAGCAGGTTTATCCCAACGATCACGTCATGAACGCCCAAACGAAGATCCCGAAGAATCTCGCTGCGCTCGAGTGTATCAATCTCACTGTGCAAGTAATGGACTTTTAGCCCTAAGTCGAGCAGATACTCGCTGAGGTCTTCCGCCATCTTCTTGGTGAGAGTGGTTACCAACACCCGTTCACCACGTTCTGAGCGCTTTCTAATTTCGTTAACGAGGTCATCGATTTGCCCTTGGGTGGGTCGCACTTCAACTTCTGGATCAACGAGACCAGTGGGCCGGATAAGCTGTTCGACCACTTGTTCGCTGTGCTCGAGCTCCCAAGGTCCAGGAGTGGCCGATACGAATATTGCCTGGTTTATCAGCCTCTCGAACTCTTCGAACCTTAGGGGTCGATTGTCAAGAGCCGAAGGCAAGCGAAAGCCATATTCGACGAGCGTCTCCTTGCGGGACCTATCCCCGGCATACATTCCGTGAAGTTGGGGAATTGTTTGATGGCTCTCGTCTATAAAAACCAGAAAATCCTCAGGAAAATATTCAACCAGAGTATGGGGAGGGCTGCCGGGAGGACGGCCGTCAAGTATGCGCGAGTAGTTTTCTATGCCGTTACAGTAGCCCAACTCGCGCATCATTTCCATATCGAATCGCGTTCTCTGCTCTATCCGTTGTGCTTCGAGATATCGTCCTTGCGACAGGAAAAATTTTATTCTCTCCTCAAGCTCGCGCTCAATCTCCTCTAATGCGCGCTCCATTCTGTCGGCAGGCATGACGTAATGGCTCGCAGGAAATATAGTGACTGAGTCTATATCAGCTAAGACTTCGCCGGTTATAGGGTCGATAGTAGTGATGCGCTCGACCTCATCCCCGAAAAAGGATACCCGCGTGATTACCTCCTCGTCCACAGGTTGAATTTCCAGCACGTCCCCTCGAACTCGGAACGTTCCCCTGCCAAGAGCGATATCATTGCGGGTGAACTGCATGTCAACAAGGCGCCGCAGTATATCGTCCCGTTCATAAGTGCTACCGACCTGGAGCCTGAGAATTGTCTGTCCGTAATCCTCCTTAGAACCAATACCATAAATGCAGGAAACGCTAGCCACAACTATAACGTCTCGCCTTTCAAGTACAGCCTGAGTTGCGGAATGTCTGAGGCGATCGATCTCATCGTTTATCGAGGAGTCTTTTTCGATGTATGTATCAGTTTGGGGTATGTAAGCTTCGGGAAGGTAGTAGTCGTAATAGCTAACGAAGTACTCGACTGCATTCTCAGGAAAGAACTCCCGGAACTCCGAACAAAGCTGTGCAGCCAAGGTTTTGTTGTGGGCGATTACAAGAGTCGGGCGCTGCACCGCTTCGATGACGTTAGCCATAGTAAAGGTCTTCCCGGAGCCAGTCACGCCCAACAAGGTCTGATACCGGTAACCGGCGCGTAGACCCTCGACCAGCTTCTCAATGGCCTGAGGCTGGTCACCAGTAGGCTTGTAATCCGCCTTGAGAACGAATCTTGCCATTGACTTGGTTGCTTATTGTGGGCTACTGAAACGATATTGTCTGACAGGGCGGAAAAACAAGAATTGACAGACCCATCAATATACATGATACGCCCGGCTAGTAGCAGGGTCAACGACCTGGACTCGTGGAAAGAGCCGACTAGCTAGCCAGCGATAGTCGGCAACTCCTCTCCGGCGAGGAAACCGCTCAACAACGAATCAACCGCCTCAAATCGACATCCGAGCATCCAAGACCAGTGGCAGCTAGGCTCGCAGGGAACCGAACGCAATACTCTGGCGACCCCTGAAGGAACTTCAGTTCCACTAATAAGGCTTATTCTGACGTTCACTATTGAACCGGGCTTGAGGCTCTCGACTGTGGCAATGCACAAACCGCCGATGCTTACATCTTTAGTCTCGCCACGCCTAAATTTGGCCGTCTCAAACCTAATACCGTCAGACAAAACAACATAATCTATAGGAACACAGACAGCGAATCTATCGTATAGTCTTCGCTGCACGCGATATACAAATTCCGGTTTCTGGAGTGTTAGCTGTGTTGTTGACCCACGCTTCGAACAGCCTTCCAAGATGCGAGACGTGAACGTGTAGAGTCCGTTCTGAGCCGCCAACTCAACCCTGACACACGTCCCGTCTGTAGCGTTTTTTCAAAGTCACTGCATTTGTGCAAAGTAACTGTTACTGACTGGTCGTCTAACCCCAGAACTTGGCCACGTGCGTAACTCCTGCCGTTCAAAGTTTCTATCGTGACAATGCGCCCACGGGAAAACAAAACACTGCAATTCAGCTCAGTGGCATTCGATATACAGCCCCGTTCCCACAAGGTTTTTTCGACAACAGCCGTCAGTAGATCGAGATCGAATGGTTTCGTTATGTGGGCCACTATGCCGTAGCTTTTGGCGCGATTTAGTAACTCTCTGTCATCGTAAGCACTCATCAATATGACGGGCACATCAGCTGCAATGCGCCGGAGTTCGGCGAGGGCGACAAAACCGCTGGCATCCGACAGGGCAAGATCAAGTATGACCAGGTCGTAGCAGCGGGTGCGAACGTGGTCGATAGCCCTGGTAGCATCGTGGACGGCCGTCACACGGAACCCGCTTCTTGCGAGTTTGGCCCCGACTATCCGACACAGGTTGACTTCGTCGTCCACAATAAGAACATGCCTCTTGGAGGGCATTACTTACAGCCTCCTGGTATGGGCTAATACTAATATTCGAACGCGAGTGTTAAGCTACTGTTTCCGGTATAGGTCATTGCAAGAAGCGTACCACATCATCGCCACGCATGACCGTCTAATAGCGCCACTCCAAAAACCGATTGCAAGAAGGAACGATGTGCACACTGTGTGTAGTTGGGTGTTGGAAACAATGCTTGCAAATTAAAGAAGTAGACCTTGGTGAGGAATGCAATATGCAGCGAGAAACTATCCCACGTTGGGCGGAGGGGCAATTCAAATTACGCGAGGCAATGCGGGGGTGGATAAAGGCAAGCGTTGATCGATGGAAGCACACACCTTGGAGTGGAGGCCACGACGAGGGGATATTCACACGCACGTGGCCTGCTTATTACCTGCTTACTGGCGATCGGACAGCCTACGATTTCCTTGACACTCTTGTTAACGAATTCATCGACTGCCCTTTAGTGGAAGCTTGCACGTGTTTCTTGAGTGAACGAGACGCTGCCGAGTATCCACCGGACCAACGTCGCCGTCCACCCTTCCACGGATACCCCGCCGATCAAGCTTGCTTCGTTCACGCACCGGAGAATTACGCTTGGTTTCTAACCCACGTCGCGCACATAAACCCATCTCCGAAGGTCAGACAGGCGCTGGAAGATTGCGCGGAACACGTGGGCAACTGGTGCTCTGAAACCGAGCCCTGGTACGATTGGCAAGAGCACCGATTCAGAAGCTCCATTTTCGGAACACTTAGAGTTCGCGACTATCCGCCTTACGACTTTGAGACCATAGCTCTGGTTCGAGTGATGGTCATCGCGTCCAACGCGTACTACGTCACCCAAGACCAGAAGTATCTTGACGTATGCACAGATTGGGCTGACAAATGGGCACGTATCGTGCTGGAATGCGACGCCGAGCAGGGCTTTCCAGTAGCGTTATTCCCGTGTCCCGATAGCCAGATTGAAACTCTATACGGAGATATAGGCAAACGCCTAAGCGGCAGAACAAAGTTCAACTACGAACTGGGAAACTTGTTACTCGACCTATACTACTATACGCGCAAAGAAAGTTATGCACAGGCTGTGCATAAAATGTTGAACACTGACCAAGATTGGTCTGCTCCCGCTCAAGGATTACCGAGAATATCAAGCATACTGGCAGCCAAGTACAGGTCAGTCACAAGCGATAAGTCTCTGGATTCCAGAATAACCGAGGCAGCAGATAGGATGCTTGCAGACGAAAGTGATAATAGGCCGGCAATTGTGATTATGAACAAGTCTACAGAGCAATTCCTAAACACACCTGGGCTGGTCTATGTTCAAGTTTACAAGGATGGAAGGATATTACTCGACAATCGAAACACAGCGATTCTGACCACCGCATTTATGGTGACACAAGAGACGCGTTATCTGGAATACGCCATGGACCTTGCTGTAAACAGATTCTATGACTCGCACTATATCTGGGACGGCAGAGAGCTTGGATGCAGGGGCAGTTGGCAAGGACGAAATGGAGTAGCAATGCACAATGTGATGGCCCCGATGATGTGCTCAGCAATGGGTGGTTTCGGAATGCTCGAAGGCGAAAGGCCTTGGTTTGAGGTAAGGTATATACAGAACGATGGAAGTCCTGGTCTGCCGGATAACGTGGCTGCGTTGTTTTTACCTAGTGGCCCGAATCAACGCGTTGTAAGGTTTTATAATCGCGGAGATGTGCCTGAGCAGATTCGCGTCATTCCCGATAACATGCAAGTTGAACCTCAGGGCAGGTCTATACGTGCCATTAGCGCAACGCTAGACGGAAAACCTCTGCCCAACGCCGAAAGTCCAATCACACTGCCGCCACAAACCACTGTTGAGCTGAAAATCGATCTAAGGTAAGCGGCGAGTTCGATTAGCGGTTTATCATGTGGCAGACCGAAATCGTGTACGCAACACTTCTCACCCCGACCGGCAGGCCTTCGGCCGGTCGGGGTGCTCGGGTCTGGAAAAATTATCTACTCTCCGATCAGCGGAAACTCAGTAACTCTCAGCTTGGCGCAGCCGTAGGGAATAAGCGTAAGATCCTCGACAGGCTCAGATGATTTAACCGGACTCTGCGGAAGCGGTCCGGCAGAGTTTTGTTCGAGCTGCCATTCCGGAACTTTGCGACCCTTAACTCGAATCTCAATCGGAGCACTAAGCGAATCGAAGATCACTTCGCCGATGCCCTTCTTCACAACATCTGCCTGTGGACTAAGGGGATCGATCTGCAACCCGTAGTTCCAAGGGGTAGTTGGATATACGGCATAGTCGGCGTGTGGTTCCTCGCCCGCTATCTTTTCCCAACGCTCCCCTATACGAAGCGAGTACACCAGAGGACCGCGCTTTATCGCCACGGAGTCGTGGTAACCCCGCTCTGTCTCTATCCGCATGGGAAAGTGAAGCTCTATTGAATCACCATCGCTCCACTTCCTGTGAACTCTGAAGAAAGTTCCTGGCTGCGCATGATGTCCATTTACGGCGGCTTCTTCAGCCCAGGCTGGAATGCGCAACATTATCGGAAACTCGACTTCTTCCCTTGTAGAGATAACGATGCGAATCCTCTCGTCAAATGGGTAGTCCGTTTCAACATCAAGCCGAATTTGTTTACCATCGCCTACACGTGCGTCCACCGTACACGGAGCATAAGCTACAGCCGCCAATCCGTTGTCGTGCGTGGCCATCCAAAGGTTTGCGGCAAACTTCGGCCAACCCTGATGCATATTAGCTGTGCAGCATCCATAATTGGGTTCCAAGCCAAAAATGTTAGACCAATCACCATTGTTCGTCCAATTTCGTTTTGCAACTGTGCACAGGACTTGGTTCACCTGCTGATCATATTGATGCGCCCACATATCCCCAGTGAATGTTGCGGGAAGTGCGTTGTACGCTATCTTTTCCAGACGATCACCAAATGACGGATCTCCGAGAATTTGGATTAAGTTTTCCAGCGAAAACATATACTCAACTACCGCGCAAAGCTCAGTTCCCTGGGATGGATCTTTGCCAGCATAGTGCTCGTCGCCTGTAAAAGTGCCTACTACCGTCCCGTGGTAGGTGTCAAGCATATCAATCGCACGCTGCGATCCTAAGCGATGTTCTTCCCATCCTGTGAGAACGTAAGCAACCGCCGGAGTCTTAACGGCCATCGCGTTGTTCACCACGTGAGTGCTCAAAGGAAATCTAAATGCTTGTTTCTGAGTGTAACCGAACTCCTGAAAGTGATGTGTCCAATTGTATCCTTGCTCGGCAATCATACGCGCCAGGTGAAGAAGCATGGGATCACCGTTGCGGTTGTAGAGCCATATAATCGACAGAGCTGTGTCTGCCCAGCGCATTATCGCCCAGGAGCGCAAGTGGTTGTGCGGAAGCTCGCGCAGCATGTAAACGAAAAATCGTTCCATCAGAGGTATTACCCGAGGATCGGCAGTTGCTTCATAATACTGTGTAAGAGCTTTGAGCACGACCCCACAAGGCCACCAATCAGTAAGGGACTTTGGACCTATGTGACCAAATTCATCTTGGCTACTAAGAGTCCAGCCGATCCACTTTTGAGCTTCGGCTATCAGATCCTTGTCCTCAAGAAGGTAGGCAAGCGGAACTAGGCCGTCCATATAGTAGGGACCACGTTCCCAGCTCTCGCCGTCCCCGCCGAGCCAGCCGCTATTTTGACCCAGCGAATCCCAGAACTTTGGTAGATTGCCCGTGAGTCCTGCCGCCTGAATCTCAAGCTGTCTTCTGAGCCACCCGCTAGGTTTTACGCTGCCGAGGGGCAGAAAACAAAACGCCGACGGCGCCAGTGGCGGGCGATTTGAAGGATAGAAAGTGTTCATAGTCTCTCCGTTCAAACACATAGTTTTGATGAAAGGTGACGGAGGATATTTTATCACGTATGCAGGGGGCTTGCGAACTACAACAAGCAAAAGCCGAAAATGAAATGAAGTTTTCCTTCGTTAGTTCGGCAGATAATGAACCGTCGAATACAGGTTCTAACTATTCGATATCCTGAAAAAGCGAAGCAAATCGATCGGAGTATTGGGATTCTATTGTGGCGAAGGCTAGGTCGAGAGCCAGAGTCCAGAGTGCGGCCATAGCTTCCTCGGGCGGGAGCTCTAGCATTCTGGCAAAAAAGTCCTTTATAACCTCTTCGTAGGAAGTGCACTCTTCACTGAGCACAATTCGGTGTGAAAATTTGGATTGGAAAATCTCATTTTCGATGCGGTCCACGAACTCGCGCACGTTGGCCGGAGTTGCGTGCTCCAACCCTTCGCCGAACTCGGCCTTTACAAGTTTTCTGAATTCCTGCAGCTTCAATCTGTCAGCCACCTCTCTGGAGGCATTCCTACCTCAATACTACTTTACCCCCTTGCTAGAGCCCTGTCAATTGGTACATCCACATCCCTAAGTTCACAACCGTCAGTGAACGGCACGACAATTCAGCTTTCTTATTTTACTCTCTACTTGGTTCCATCCTCTTGACCCTGACAGCTGAAATCAGCCTATCCACATCCTCTCGGCTACCAATATCCGCGCCACTGCTCATAGCGGTTGCTGCACCTGCGGCACAACCGACCCTCAGTGCCTCCTCCACGCCCATATCACGTTCCAACGCGAACAACATGCCGGCAATCATAGAATCCCCGGACCCTATGGTGCTTTTTTCTTGTACGTCGGGCGGCACAGCGTCGTAAATCGTGCCTTGATAGCAAGCTACCGCTCCTTGCCTACCGAGAGATATGACAACCAGCTCTATACCCATATCGGCGAGTTTCAGCGCTGCGCGCGCAACATCAGCTTTCGATCGACACGTGATATTGAGTAGCCGCTCAGCCTCCTCGAGGTTAGGCTTAATCATGAAAGGCTCAGCCTTGATACCTTCCGCCAAAGCTGCACCATCAGTATCGAGTACTGACTTGGCTTTGGCGTTGGAGACAATTTGCACAAGCGCGTTATAGACTTCGTCGTTAACCCCCAAGGGCACGCTTCCGCCAAAAACTACGTATGTGCTCAGACGCGCAAGTTCTTTAGTCTTCTCGAATATGGCAACTAGCTCAGAATGTTCGATGGGTCCGCCCTTCTCGTTGAGTGTCGTAGGCGGTTCCTCGGTCTGTTCTTCTTCGATGGCTATACAACTCCGAGTAGGCCGTAATATATCGATCCTGTGCAAGGGCACTCCTTCTTTCGCAAGGACCGCTTCGACGAAATCACCCGTCGCTCCACCAAGAAACGCTACCGCGGCTGTCTCTGCGCCCAGGCGTTTTAGCATTCGCGCACAGTTGATGCCCTTGCCACCAGCATCAGTTTCGACTCTTAAGATGCGGTTTGTGTCGTGAGGTGTAAGCTTGTTAACGTAGACAGTCTTGTCAACAGCAGGGTTGAGGGTAACAGTGGTTATCATCTAGAAACTTCCTGCAAAGGCACGAAAAGTGGCGATTTATGGAAAATGCGTTCCGCGCACAGCTAATACGCGGAACGCATTGTAAACACCGTCGCTTTCTACTTGCTTAGGGCTTCGCGCACCTCATCCAACTGACCCGCTGAACCTAACAACTCATTGCGACTTGCAATGAACTTTGCGTACTCTTCCATGAATACCTTGCCAATCGGTCGGAAATCAAACACTTCCGGATGGTCGCGGAAGAACTCGCGGTGAACTCGAGTCCAGACGAGTCTACCGTCTGTATCTATGTTGATCTTGCAGACACCCAGTTTTGCCGCAGGAAGATACTGGGAAGGATCCACTCCACTTGCGCCTTCCAGCTTCCCTCCGGCGGCGTTGATACGTCTGACTTCTTCCTCTGGAACCGAAGATGATCCGTGCATCACCAACGGGAAACCAGGCACGAGTTTCTGAATCGCCTCGAGAACCTCGAAATGGATTCTTTGCTTACCCTTGAACTTGAACGCGCCGTGGCTGGTTCCAATGGCACAAGCTAAGCTGTCGCAGCCGGTTCGCTCTATGAACTCCGCAGCCTGCTTGGGATCGGTCAGGTGTGCTTTTTCCTCGTCTACACTTATGTCTTCCTCGACACCACCCAACTGACCTAATTCCGCTTCAACAGAAATGCCTTTAGCGTGCGCCCTTTCGACAACTCTCTTGGTAACCGCTATATTCTCTTCGAAGGGAAGATGACTGGCGTCAATCATGACCGAGGAGTAGAACCCCGACTCAATGCAGTCATAGCATGTTTCTTCGTCGCCGTGGTCCAGATGTACCGCGAAAACAGCCTCAGGAAATATCTCATTCGCAGCGCGAATCATTGCTTCAAGCATTTTCTTGTGAGTGTAACTGCGCGCGCCCTTTGATATCTGCACGATGAACGGCGCCTTGCTATCGATATTGCCCCGGAAAAGCCCCATCGTTTGTTCGGCGTTATTGATGTTGTAACCGCCGATTGCGTACTTGCCGTAACATAGTTGGTAAAGTTCTTTGGTTGTGACGATCATTTTCCGCTACTCCTTTACGCTGGCTCTATCAATCCGTAGTTTCCGTCTTCCCGTTTATAAACAACGTTTACGTCTTGCGTTTCGGAATTTAGGAACACAAAGAAACTGTGGTGAAGAAGCTCCATTTGCTGAGTCGCTTCTTCCGGCGTCATTGGCTTTATTGGGAAACGCTTTATACGAACGATCTTCGGCATCTCCTCCGCCTCTTCAGGGTTCTCCGCTGCTTCTCCCTCCGCCTGGACCAACGTGCGCTCTTTTAAGGCCTCTTTTTCCTTGGGACCTTCCTCCGTGGTCTTGCCGTAAAGCTTTTCCTTGAACCTTTTGACTCGCGTTTCGAGTTTTTCAACCACTTGGTCGATGGACCCATACATATCGGTCCCGCGACGCTCCTCGCCACGTAGGATAACACCGTCTCCCTCTATCTGAACTTCTACCACGTGGTTGCCGCGAACCACACTCAGAGTGACCGTTGCCTCTTTTATGTTGCGGAAGTATTTTTCTAGCTTTTGGAGCTTCTTGTCTACATAGTTCTTAAGGGCATCAGTGACTTCCAGATTTCTGCCCTTAACGTTTATCAGCATAAAAATGTGTACTCCTTTCGCGTGCTGTTTCGTGGAGCCAGAAGAGTTTATCACACGCCGGCTAGACCTGTCAACGAAACACCTTTTCCGCCAACTAATGGCTGGAGGAGTTATGCAGCAGATCTAGAAAACCATATGTGGGCAAGCAACGCGGTAACGGTCGCTTGACGCTATGGCTCCAACATAAATATCGTGTGTCGAGGAGGATACTGCCTTATGTCCCGAACAAAGTCTTGTCTTATTCTCAGCCTCGCGTTACTTGCAGCTTACTGCGAAGTCTGTTTTCCGGCGACACCTAAGCTTATCCTGCCGAAAATTTACGTTAACACACCAATTGAGTTCGGACTCAACGACCTCAAAACTGCAATAAATAAGATTCAGGCTGACGTGGTTATTCGTGTGTTAACTGCCGGACAGGCATCTACCCCAGCTGCCCGGCAAGCTCTGAAAGCGCTGTCCAGCAAGCCCGAGTCTTTCGCCATCGCGCGAATCGGTAAAGAGATAGCCATCGTAGGTAGGGACCAGGTAGGCGCAATGTACGGTTGCTTGGAGCTTGCAGAAATGGTGGATATTTATGGAAGAATAGCGCTCGACATCCGCAAGCCTATAGCGCAATCGCCTGTAGTGCCTTTCAGAGCTGTGAATCCGTTTCTGACGCTACCTTACAAAGAGGACGACAACACGTGGTGGTTTCTTCAGGAAGATTTCTGGAAGGGCTACCTTGACCAGCTAGCTCGTGCGCGAATTAATTGGATTGACCTACACGGGATGTATGACATCAAAACCACGCGGTTTCCTAATATCTACCCCTACTTTATCACCTCAGATAAATTCCCAGACGTTGGGGTTGAACCGCAGGTTGCCAAGCGCAATCTAGCAATGCTCAACAAGGTCATCCGAATGGCGAAAGCGCGTGGTATCAACTTTGCGATCATGAGCTACTCGGCGGGATGGGATGGACCTGGCTTGCGTAAGCCGACCTCGGAAGCTACATCGGAGAATCTCGCCGCGTATACGCGGGAAGTAGTCCGGAAAATGATCGAGCTGTGTCCAGGTCTCGATATGATCGGGTTTCGAATAGGTGAGTCAGGGCAAAGGGAAGACTTCTATCTTGAAAGCTACGTACCAGCAATTGCTCAAGCAGGAAGAAAAATAGCTCTTTATACCAGAACTTGGGGAGCAAAGAAAGACCAGATACTACTGATCGGTAGGCAGTTTCCCAACAGGTTCTTCATAGAAATCAAGTACAACGGCGAGCAATTCGGCCCGCCTTATATAGTTGCAGGCGGCCGGATGAAGAATTGGCGCGACTATTCATACCAGAACTATTACAGTTATCCACGTGCATACAGAATCATTTACCAACTCCGAGCAAACGGTACCCACCGCGTCTTCCCATGGGGCAATCCGGAGCTTGCAGCGCGGGCAAACACCGCGAGTTTGCTTGCAGGCGCGATTGGTTTATGTACCGAACCTATCGACGCGTACTACCCGAAGTACGACTTTCGACACCGAGACGACTCGCCAAACAGATGGTACAAATGGCAGTATGAACGCGACTGGTTCTGGTATGCGGTTTGGGGACGCACGGCGTACGACCCGTCAACTGCTAAGCGTGACGACATCTGGATTCGGATGTTTGAGAAGCGCTTCGGCCGAGAGGTCGCACGCGATCTCTATAACGCGATGAAATGGGCTAGTATGATCGTTCCAGATGCTTACACCGCATACTCGCTAGGTCCGGATCACCGCCACCACGCTCCTGAACTGGAGTGGGGAGGAGATGTAAAGGCTTGGTCGGAGGGACAACCATTCGATATGCAAAATGTGATGTCGCCAAAAGAATATGCCGACCTCCTTGTAACCGGCGGTTCCACAGCCAGAGCTACACCTCTGCGGATGGCAAGCTATCTTGCTGAAGAAGCTAGGCGAACGAGAGAATACTTAGAGCAGGCTCGAAAAAAGGTGCGCAATCCGAGCCCAGAGTTCAACGACCTGACAACTGAACTACTGGCACTCAGTTACTTGGGTGACTACTACTCACATAAGCTCTTCGCATCCTGTGTGTATGCGCTCATGAGAGCCACATCCGACGTTTCTCTCGAACTTCCAATCAGAATTGAGCTCAAGTCTGCAGCCGCCGCCTGGAACAACCTGGCGAAGACCGCAGAAGCGCATTACAAGCCCTTTATTGACACCCTGCGGATGCATACCGAAGAATTCACGTGGTCCAAGGAAGGCGAAAAGCTGCAGCAAGATCTCAAAGTTCTCGACGACACAATTGCAGAAATCAAGGCGTCCGGGAAAACTGGCAAGGCGCCGCCGATTGCCATCGATGTAGGCATACACGGACCTGAGGTGGCAAGCTGCCAATCCGAACTGACGGGGCTTGGCACAGCTCCGGGAACGAAGAGACTCGTCGTGCGCGTAGGTTTCGAGAACCCTGAAAAAGTGGATAAGGCGTTTCTTAAGATAAAGCCCTTCCCATCGGACAAGGGAGACTGGACGCTCCTACCGATGACAAAGATAGGATCTATGTGGATCGGCGAGGTTGATGTGGACCCTGAAGGTCTTATGTGGTGTATAGAAGCATATGGAGCCGATGGGATCGGCTCCCTGTGGCCTGATTTTCGCAAGGAGACTCCGTATCGCTACATTGCCCCGTGGGAAGCTAAGTGAGACTTGTGAGCACAGCACAACGATTGTAGTACAGCGCAGAAAAACAACAACGAGGAGGAAGTGACTTAACAGTGCAAACAAAGGACAAGAAGGAAATCAGATGGGGAATTATTGGCTATGGCGGAGCTTTCAATATGGGCAAAGCTCACGCCGAATGGATCAATGCGAGCCCTGGGATGCGCACCGTTGCAGTATGCGATATAGACCCCGCTCGTCTTAAAGCTGCTCAACAGGAGCTGCCACATATCAAAACGTATTCCGACTACAGAATGATGCTGCAGGACGATGAAATCGACTGCGTGGTAAATGTTCTGCCACACAACCTGCACTACAGCGTGACAATGGACGCGCTAAACGCGGGCAAAGGTGTGTGCGTCGAAAAGCCGTTCTGCATTAAGACCGAAGAGGCCACGGATATGATAGAGCTCGCCCGCAAGAAAGGGGTGCTACTAACCGTTTTTCATAACCGTCGACACGACGGAGACTATATGGCGATCAAGGAATTCATTGACCGAGGCATGATCGGCGAGGTATTCCGAGTAGAAGCGTTTATGGGCGGTTACAACAAGCCTGGGAAATGGTGGAGATCCGACAAGGAAATCTCAGGCGGCAACTTCTACGACTGGGGCGCTCATTTGGTGGACTGGGTGCTCAACTTCTTGGAGGGACACAAGATCAAGAGCGTGACAGGATTTTATCAATGGAACCGCGTTTGGAAAGACGTCACCAATGAAGACGAGACTCAGGCAATAGTGCGGTTCGAGGACGATGTTGTTGCCGATATCACTATTTCCTCGATTGCGAAAGCCGGTAAGCCTCGATGGCGGATACTGGGCACGAAGGGTGCGATCGTCGATAACGGCTCTGGCAGCTTCAAGGCATACCTGGATGTGAAGGGCTATCCGGCCGAGATGGACATCAAGTACAAGCAATCCACTTGGGAAACCTGGTATCCGAACCTTGCCGATCACCTGCTGCGCGACAAAGAACTTGAGGTAAAGCCGGAGGAAGCAAGGCGAGTTATAATGGTCATTGACTATGCTGAGCGTTCAGCCAAAGCAGGGACTTCTTTAGAAACCCCGTTCGAGTGATCGTATAAAGCAGCAAGATCCCGTCCGAAGCCGCTGGAACCCAGCGGCTTCGTGCATATTTGACTTAGATGATGCTAAGACTTGTCTGCCGGTTGCGAGTTCGCCTCGCCAGCGATTGTCACCTCAAACACATCAAACCAGGCGGTACCGGGGCCTATCAGCTGAATCCCTAAACGCCCGTACGGTATCTCGCGCTTCGCAACACCTTCGAACTCATAACGTTGCCATTCGCTGGTTAGAGTAAACGTCTGCGGCAGAGTGTCTAGGTTTGCATCGACAAACCTGAACTTCACGCCTGGTGTCTGTGCTTTTGCCCATACGGAGAACTTAAGCCTAATACCCGGTGTGTATCTGAACCATATCGAATTGGTAGTGAAATCTCGGAGTTGCATCTTGGGGTCTCGCAGGAGAAACGGTACCAAGGTCGGGCCGGTGCCTTCTGCTGGGACAGTCATGCGAACAGACTGTCTACCGTGGCGCGCAACGCACGGATCGATTGCGCAATTTGCGTTGCGAACTTCTCCAATCCAAAGGTAGCAGTTTGCAGGCGTGCCAGGACTCACGATCTCTTCGAAACTCGGATTGGCTACTATGTTGTCTGGGCTGATCTGGACATCGTCCGGGGGAAACGGTCCTACCGGCAGGCGATATATTCGCGTGCCCAACGCATCAATCCAATCTGTAACCTTACCTGAGCTGGCCTCGACCTGACGACGTTCGAACAGCAGATCAACCTTGCCAGAGTAGTCACACCCTTCGAGAGAGATCTTAACTGCAGTTGGACGATTTTCTGTGTTAACAGCCAGCACAAAGATCACACCTCGGTCAGCAAAAGCCTTTGCATGAACCTCCGCCGGTTGGCAGCTAACCTTTGGGGCAGGTTCGCCTGATAGAATGGCTGGAAGAAGCTGAGAGAACTCCATAGCAAGCGCGCGGCACTCAGACCAGACCACTGGCGACTTCGGATTTCCTATCGGTGGCCTGCGGATAAAGTACTGTATCCCGGTAGCGCCGTGGATCAACCCCAGGTAAGTCATAGCTCTGACCTCTTTGGCAGTGGGTTCCCTATGCCAAAACTCTCCGCCCCCGAAAGCCTGAGGGATGAACCAAACAGGCTTCGAGAATCCCACTACCGCCAGAGCTTTTTCGACACCATCAGCCACCTTGGTCAACGAATGATGCGGAACAGGATATATGTCAACCATCAACACGTCGAAAGCCGGCAGATAAGGTTCTGCCTTGTCTATCCGAGCTATACAGACAGCGATGGGGTGCACCGGATCGACCTCTTTGATTGTCTTATACGCCCGGATAAGACGCTCAGGCGGTATTTTGTTAAGCTCCGGCTCGTCCGCTATGTACCAAGCCAGCAAAGCAGGATGATCCCTAACAGCCTCGACCTCAGCCCGCAAAGCTTGTTCGTCCTCTTCGGTCTGCAGCGTTGTCGCCAGAAGCTTGATATCATAGTTGAGCTTCATTCCCACAGCAGCGCATCGATCCAGCTGGCGCCGCATCTCGGCGATATCTTCGGGGCTTCTCTTTTGCCGACCGAACCAGTAGGGCGCGATTGTCGTGAAACCATAGATTGATTCCACTTCAGGCAAGTCGGTAATGTCCGGGTCAGTGTAAAACCCGAACGGAAGGAAAGGTCTGCCGTCCACGATCAAAGCCCTAGTTCGCGGCTCAACGAGAACATCGGCGCGGATTGAAGAAGTTCCCGCACACGATGTGCAACGCATCAAGCCAAGCACAAGTGTAGCCATAAGGATGTGTGAAACAATTCTCTCCTGAGGAAAATGCCATTCCATGCAAGATTACCTCATTTGAAGCCTATGCACTTGGGTTTTGATTAGACAAACAAACCCGATTTTCCCTGCTCGAATGGCCTTTTCGAAAGCAATGCCTGGGAGGTTGACACGTGGTTCAGCCTGTGGTAGAGTTTCGAGGAGATGAGGTATCTGCGGTGAGGCTTATGCGTCGACACGTTTTTTGTACCCGCTTCGTTGCAACCGTTGTTGTTGCAGCGATGATTTGGCCCGCACTAGCTGTGACCGTCGAAGCCGCGACCGCCACTTGGCTGGCTCCGCAACCAGGAGACCGTATAACCTCTAGAAACGTAGAGGTCTCCGTGGGCTACAACACGCAGTCAGATTTAGAGGTGACGCGGCTTGAACTTTGGATAGACGGACGATACTACGCTACGCGGTCGCTCGTAAGACCTGAACCAAGGGGTGTGTGCTCGTTCTGGTGGGATACCGCGAAGTTTGCACCGGGCGCACACCAACTAACTGTGCGCATCTATGCAGGTGACAAGCTCGTGGCGAGCGTGTCGAACAAGGTCGTTATCGGGCAGAAAAGCTATGATTTGCGCGTTCCGAACGTGCGTTTCGCAAATATCAAGTCTGGCGACGTGCTGAAGGGTACGGTCACAATCAAGATGGTAGTCACAGATGACAGCGCGGAACCTCCGATTGTCTGCTTGTTGGTCGACGGTGCCCTTAAGTATCTCACCAACCGTCAGCCATATGTGTGCAGCCTTGATACTACTAAATACACCAATGGGCAGCACGAACTTCAGACGTATGCTTACGATAGTGCCGGTAACAAGAGTGATCCGGCAAGTGTAAAGGTTGTTTTCCAAAACAATATAGAGCGCCCGCGTGTCGCATCGATTGAGACTGAGCCGGCTGAAGTAAGTGTCGCACCGTCTGAAGACGACGGAGTTGGGCAACTGCTACCCCCCTCCATAGAACCCAAAACTAGAACCGAAGGCGTTGCACGAGCAGTTGAAGCAGAACCTCTTCCATCACTCACCAATTCACCAGCTGCTAAACCGGCTGCGCGCGAATCCAGAGTAGCCTCTTCTATGGAACCAACACTGCGGCCTTCGGCACCCACTTTGAAGAAGGCCGAACCAACAACTCGCGAAAAGGTTGTTGCCTTACGACCAGATCATAAGTCAGAAAGTTCGCGTCCTATACCGGAACCAGCGGTGTCATCGCAAACATACCATCAGGACACAAGCACGGTGCCGAGCATCAGAACCGCTTTGACAGATTTAGAACACAAGCCGAATCTTGTGCCAGTGGAACCGCGAAGCACCGGCAAATCGTCCACGGCTGTTAGCAAAACCGAGACAATCTCTACACCGGCCGTTTCCGATCCCCAGGTTCGCGGTATGACTGCCGAAGCTGCAGCAAGAACATCTGAAAGCAAGTCCACTGCGCGAGTACGCGCTTCAGCGCCGGCCGAATCCGACGGCAATCTGGTTAAAACTTTTCCCACCGTAACAAAGGATGCAGTACTCGCAGAACCTGAAAGAGCAATTGTCGGTGTTGAGCGGAAGATGCGTTCGGATAGTCAATACCCGTTGCACTCTAACGAACGGCTCAGAGAAGTATTACCAATGGACGATCGGGCTATATCGCTGCCGGCGGTTAACCAGCAACCAACTTTCGCCGTCGAAAGACAGGTGGATCAGGACTCGGCAAGCAGGGTCGCATATAACGCCCCGCGCACTCCGATTTATCCAACGGACGAATGTAAAGCGTCCATGCCCCAGCCGGTCCGAGTTGCTCTTCTTCCGACTATGCGCGGCTCTGAGAAGGACAACTCCGTTGCACCACACCTATCGCGTACTGGGATTCAACCAGTAGACCGAAACGCCAAGCTGGAAAAACGAGTGTTTTCGAGTAAGGGTGCTATAAAGCTTCGAGACCTGGTTGATAGTCTTGGCGGTGTGGTTTTCTGGGAACCTGCCACGCGCACTGCTGTTGCTTACATAGGTAGCATCAAGCTCGAGGTTAGTATAGGTAAACCAGTTGTGAGGGTGAACGGTAGGCTGATGCGAACCAGCACGGTTCCGAAGATAGTAAATGGCCGCACTATAATCGAAGCAGGACTATACTACCAAGCCTGCGCATTTGCCGAGCAATTCGCTGCCGCAGTAAAGGAATAGCTTTGCAGAAATAGGGAAATGACGAATAACAGCCAGGTTCATAATGAGCCTGGCTGTCTTTGTAGAGTGAAACTTTGAAGCTGCCTCGCGGATAGGCAGCCAATCATTCTTTGGCGGCAGCAGGTTCTTTTGCTTCGGACTTCTCTTCGGTCTTCTTGCTGCCGGATGATGAACTTGGATAGTCGTTCACGTGAAATCCGGAACCTTTGAAAACTATTCCGACGGGAAAAAGCAATCTGCTTACAGCACCATTACACTTTGGGCATTTGTCTATGGGATCATCTGTCATTTTCTGAATGATCTCGAACTGGTGCTCGCACTGCTTGCACCTATAGACGTACGTAGGCATACACCACCTCGCTATCTGTAGGGAGTGTTCAATGTGGTTCCGACTAAATTATATGAGATTGTGCCGCGAGAAGCAAGCGTATCTGTAATCGGCTTGATGGCCGGCACTTCGATGGACGGTATTGATGCTGCAGGCGTTAGAATCACGGGATCTGGTCTGGAGGCCACCATTGAATTCTGCGGCTTCACCTGCCTGCCCTACCCCACTGAAATCCGCAACCGGCTAATGCGAGTAGCTGGTGGAGAATTGGTGCCAGCTGGCGAGATTAGCGAGCTTAATTTTTTGCTGGGCGAGCTTTTGGCGGAAGCCGCTATGGCTTGCGCCTCATTATCCCAACTACAGGGACGAGTTGACCTTATCGCATCGCACGGCCAGACAATTCACCACCAGGGTCGCGACACGAGGACATGCAAACGCTCGACACTGCAAATAGGAGAAGCAGCAATAATCGCAGAAAAGACTGGCGTGCCTGTAGTTAGCGACTTTCGACCATCAGATATGGCCGCGGGCGGCGAAGGAGCGCCGTTAGTTCCGTACTTTGACTATATCTTTCTCCGCAGCGAAAACGTTTCTCGGGCTGTACAGAACATAGGAGGTATTGCTAATGTCACGTATTTACCGTTTGGAGCAGGACTTGAGGACGTGATAGCATTCGACACTGGACCCGGTAACATGCTCATCGATGCAGCAGTCACGCGTTTTACAAACGGCAAATTGACGTTTGATCGCGACGGTCGGATTGCCTCATCAGGCAGGATTATTCGGCCTCTATTGAAAAAGCTAATGCAGCACCCATACTATCGGACCAAACCGCCGAAAACTGCTGGACGAGAGCAGTTTGGTACACACTACCTGGAGGAGCTGCTTTGCTGGGAGGAAGCCCGTTTGGGTTCGCCTGAGGATATCATCGCAACGCTGACTGCACTTACAGCTGAAACTATTGCGATCTCATATCGCAGATTCATACCTGGAAAAGTGGATGAATTAATCCTATGCGGCGGAGGAGCTGCAAACCCAGTATTGGTAGAAATGATAAGACACTCAACGAAGCTGCCGGTACGCCTTTTTGATGAGTTCGGGGTGCCGAGCGATGCGAAAGAAGCGGTTGCGTTTGCGTTGTTGGGCTCCGAAACTTTGCGCGGTGTTCCCTCGAACGTTCCCACCGCAACCGGAGCGATCCACCCAGTTATTATGGGCAAGGTAAGTCTGCCGTATTCTTGGAGGTGAAAGCCAATTGAAAAGTCGAGTCGCCGAAATCCTTAAACTACGCCTGTCTCCAATAGCGGTACTCTTTGTAGACGAGAAACCTGAAGGCGTATTGGAGTTCAAAAACAGCGGACATGGATGTGTGGTATCGTTATTCGGCGCGGCTGCGCGTGGAAGGACATCAGCGATAAGCCGAGAGACAGTAAGATGCTATGGCGCAATTGTAGGACTGGGTTTTGGATCCGCCTGGGACAAGGTGCCAGGAGGCATCGATTACTTTCTGTCGACTGGTCGCGGCGAGGGGTATCCGGAAGGGGAGGGATACAAGAAGAACCCTGAGCTTGCCAGGGAAGCCGTAAGTAAGCTCCCTATCACTGATATTCCTCACAAATACGTGGTGTTCAAATCCATAGGCGACGTGGATGCGCGGATCGAAAAACCTGTTCTGGTAAGCTTTCTCGCCAACCCGGATCAGCTTTCGGCGCTCGTTGTACTCGCCAACTACCGCCGCCCATCGAACGACAATGTGATAGTGCCCTTTGCTTCCGGCTGCAGCCAAGTATGCCTAATTCCCTATCATGAATCTCTGAAAGCCGAACCAAGGGCGGTTGTCGGTTTGACCGACGTGACTGTTCGCCCACTTGTCGACCCAGAGGTGTTGTCATTCACGGTACCATATCGTATGTTTATGGAGATGGAAGAGGATGTAACAGGCAGCTTTCTGGAAAAACGCTCTTGGGCGAAAGTGGCAGAGCGCATACCGGAGCCTAATCTGTAATGGAATGTTTGCAAAACCTATTCAAGAAATTTGCAAAATATTGCACAGCTCTCAAACCGTGCTGCAGTCCTCTATTTGCGCGCTGGTCGCTGCAGAGCTTCTCGTAATGTCCATTATGTCTGTCTGTGCGGAGGAGAAAATGACCAATTCGTCAGAACCAATAAAGCTCATCCTGGATACGGACATCGGTACAGATGTCGATGATGCCTGGGCACTTGCCCTCTGCTTGTCCTCTCCTGAGATCGAATTGCTCAGTGTTACGTTGGTGCACGCAAACCTTGATGTGCGGTCTAAAATCGCGCTGAAGATGCTAAAGCTAGCCGATCGCACAGACATACCTGTGATCAAAGGCCTGTCGCACCCTCTGACACCCGACGCAGCAATTTACTGGGCTGGCCACGAAGGTACGGAAACAGACTTTTCGGACATTACCGGACTGCGCGCTCGCGAAAGAGCCGTGGAATACATAATCGACCAGGTAACCCGGAATCCGAGCGAAATAGTCTTGTGCTCCATCGGACCGATGACCAATGTCGGAGAAGCGATTCGACGTGCGCCCGAAACTATGAAGAAACTGAAAAGGCTTGTGGTGATGGGGTCCACTTTTGAAGGTTTCGGTGTGGAGAAGGCGGGTCGCGAACATAATGCGTGCGTTGACCCTGTAGCTACGAAGCTCGTATTTGAATCACGAATTCCAGCAACTATAGTGGGACTCAACGTAACTCGGCAAGTAAAGATAAGCTCTGTGGATCTGCCTCAGTTGGAAGTATCCGACTTTGGCCGTTATCTTTCTGCAATGACCAGGCAATATTTGAAGATCTGCGGCCGCGAATTTACTAATATGCACGATCCGCTTGCCGTGGCAACTATTTTAAATCCTAAATTAGTAGGACTACAGCGAATGCGGGCAGAAGTGCTAAACGATGGACGTGTCGCGTTTCTCCAAGACGACAAAGATGGATGGCTAGACGTATGCACGTCCGTTGACGCTCCGAGCTTTGAGCAATTTTTGATCAGTAAAATACGAGCGAAGTTCGGACAAAAAACCAACGAAACGGAGACACAGCAAAAATGCAAATAGGATTTCTCACAGCACCATTCAGAAACGAGACCCTCGAGCGGGTAATCGAATTCGCCGGTGCGAACGGCTTCCAAGCGTTGGAGGTAGCTTCCGCTCCGGGCGGCGGACACATAGATTTTGCGAATCTGACTGATGCTCGAACAGCTGAAATCAAAGGTTTGCTCCAAAAGCACAGCGTGAGAATATCAAGCCTCGCGTGGTACACCAATATGACCGACGTGGCAAAGCGCGATGAAAACGCCCGGAACTTTCGGCTGCTTATCGACGCGGCGCAGAAGCTCGATGTTGAGGTCGTATGCACCCTTGCTGGAATGCCCGTCGAGGGGAAAGATAAGATCAAAACGATCGAAGAAGACTGCTCAGCCGTGTTCACACCCCTAGTAGAATACGCCGCCTCAAAGGGCATAAAGATAGCTCTGGAAAACTGGTTTGCCACTTGTCTTCAGGGACTGGCTCATTTCGATAGAATGTTTGAGGTCGTTCCGCACGAGAATTTCGGTCTCAACTTCGACCCTTCTCATCTTGTCCACCAGCAAATCGACTACATCGCAGCCGTAGAGCGCTACGCAAACCGCATCTTCCACACTCACGCCAAAGATACCGAAATTCGAGAAGACAAACTTCGATATCTGGGAAACCAGATGGGCGGCTGGTGGCGCTACGTAATTCCTGGGTTCGGGCGCGTGAGATGGGGAGAATACATTGCTTGTCTCCGGCGCAATGGCTACAACGGCGTTCTCTCCATCGAGCACGAAGACGGTGCGATGGGTCGAGAAGAAGGCTTCATAAAAGGGAAGAATTATCTCAGCCTGTTCGCCTAATGGCTTGGCACCGGCAATCACTTATGTTATGTTAGTGTGCACGAGCTGCGGTGCATAGGCCACCGAACAAACTCTGACGACTATCCCGTTCTCAGTCATCCATGACGGAAGGTGAGAAAACCTTGAGGGTTCTCGACATTATCACAGCCAAACGGGACGGCGCAGAACTAAGCGAATCCGATATCCGGCAATTGGTGCTTGACTACGCTGCTGATCGGTTGCCGGACTATCAGATGGCCGCATTTCTGATGGCTGCGTATATTCGAGGTTTGTCACTCAACGAAACTATTGCACTAACCTGGGCGATGGTAGACAGCGGTACCACGCTGGACTTGTCTAATATTACCGGCACAAAGGTAGACAAACACTCTAGTGGCGGTGTAGGCGACAAGACAACTTTGGTATTGGTGCCGATGCTTGCTGCTTGTGGGCTGAAGGTTCCGAAAATGTCTGGCAGGGGGCTGGGTTTTACAGGCGGCACCCTGGACAAGCTGGAATCTATACCCGGTTTTACCACATCCCTTAGTGTCGATCAATTTGTCCAGCAGGTTGAGCAAATCGGCGCTGCTATTGCAGGTCAGACTGCTGATTTGGTCCCCGCTGACAAGAAGATTTACGCTTTGCGCGATGCTACCGCTACTGTGGATTCAATCCCTTACATTGCTGCCAGCATAATGAGCAAGAAGATAGCATGCTCGAGCGATGTTATCTTGATTGACGTCAAAGTAGGAAGCGGAGCTTTCATGAAAGACCTGGCTCAAGCACGTGAGCTGTCGAACATGCTTTTTGCGATCGGCCAAAGTTTCAACCGCAAAGTAGCAGTCGCAATAACCGATATGAATCAGCCTCTTGGCAGGGCTGTGGGAAATGCGCTGGAAGTTGCAGAGGCGATAGACGCTTTGAAGGGCCAAGGACCCAGTGATCTTCGCGAGCTTTGTGTGCAGCTATGTGCAATTATTTTACATCTAGTTGAACATCACCAATCCCACAAAGAGTGCATACGATATGCTTCGACCGTTCTCGATAATGGATCTGCCCTGGAAGTCTTCCGCAAAATCGTTCAAGCTCAAGGTGGCAACGCCAGTATTATTGATGACGCAAGTCTGCTGCCAAGAGCGCGAATTAAAGAAGATGTGCCCAGTCCGAAGAACGGATTCATCGAAGCAATCAACTGCGCTTCAATAGGGAAAGCATCATCTATTCTGGGCGGCGGACGTGAGCGCAAGGAAGATACCATAAACCCAGCCGTAGGTATAGTGATTTATAAGAAACTAGGTGACGCGGTTGAATACGGCGAGCGGCTTGCCGTCGTACACGCTGACGACGTCGACAGAGCATCAACAGCGCGGGATATCATTGCAAATGCCTACTCGATTGGCACCCATCAGCATCCCGCACCGAGTCTAGTACACGAGGTGATCAGCCAATAAAAAATATGCCCCGGTTTTATTCAAACCAGGGCAAGAGGAAAGGAGGAGAAGGAAGAGAGAAGGTGTGCCTTGCTCACCTTATTATACGACCTAGCCCCCGATTTTGTTCCAGAAATTCTAGACGTTTGATTTCGATAATTATTATCGGCAACACGTGAGAAAAATCAAGTCCTTTGCGTTGCTTCGTTTTATGCAAATCCCTCAAGGTAATAACATTCCCGCATCACCGGCTGTCACAAGTACGCGCCTAACGCGTCGATTAGGATCCGCGTTTCCTAGCATGATGTGTCTAGCAGACAAATTTGAAAAATGCCGCCCCGGAGGTAGCAATCAGATCTGTTGTCTTGCGCCTCGCGGGACGGCCGAAAAGATTCTGGGCTCCAGTTTTTCGTTAAGAGCGTGCTTGGGTTACTTGATTTCTACCTTGGCTCCAACTTCCTCCAAAGCGGCCTTCATCTGTTCAGCCTCTTCCTTGGATACGCCTTCCTTTATTGACTTAGGAGCGCCATCAACCAGTTCCTTAGCCTCTTTGAGGCCAAGGTTGGTAAGCTGTCGCACGACTTTTATGACCTGGATCTTCTGGTCACCCGCAGAACTCAGTATGACATCGAACGTGCTTTTTTCCTCGGCAGCAGCCTCTGCCGGTGCAGCAGCTGCACCACCGGCGCCGGGTGCGACAGCCACAGGAGCCGCCATCGCCATCGGCGATACTCCAAACTCTTCTTGTAGAGCCTTCACGAGCTCGTTGAGCTCAAGAACGGTCATGTTCTTAATGGTTTCTATGACTTCCGCTACGTTTGCCATTTTGCCACCTCAGTTATTCTTGATATAGAGTGAAACTACCGAATGTATGTGCGTTGTTATGCCGCTGCCCCCTTCTTTTCGGCAATAGCCTGCAGGGTTAGCGCAAGCTGGCCAAGTGTGGATTGCAGCGTTCCGACAAGATTGGAGATCGGACTTTGAAGTCCTCCCACAACCATTGCATAAAGCTGCTGCTTCGGCGGTATCTTTGCCAGCTCTTGAACCTGTTCAGCTGTAAGAACCTGCCCGTCTACGAATCCGGCCTTTATTCTGACCAGCTTAGCCGTCTTGCCAAAATCCTCAAGCGCTTTGACTGCGACAACGGGATCATCTTTTGTATACAAGATCCCGGTTGGACCCACAAGACCTTCTGCAAGTCTGGCAGCGGGAGTCTTAGCTGCCGCAAGCCGAAACAAAGTGTTTTTCACAACGCGATAGCCTGACCCAACTTCACGCAGCTTGCCGCGGAGTGCTGAGATCTCTTTGACGTTGAGACCCTGAAAATCCGTCAAAACAACGCAGCCCTCACTCAGTAGCTCCCGTATCTCAGCAACCTCCGCCACTTTTTCGGGTCTCGGCTGTTTCTGTGCTACCTGCAATGCGTTTCACCTCCTTTCACTGCATTAATCCAATTCACGCGCAGCTTAGATGATTACCCAAGCACGAAAAAAGGGCCGCCGCTAAGACAGCCCTTGATACCCTCCACCTTCAAGCGTGAATGTCGGGTTCTCTAAGCCTCGGTCGGCGCTCGTCATAAGCATAATGAGCATTAAACCCATGCGGGTACCGGCTGTCTGCGGCTATCAATATTCTGTTTTTGGCAAAAGTTATACTTCTACTTGTTTATATTTACTCGAGAACCTACCGACCCGCGGCGCGCTGGACTTCGTTGACGTCCACATCCACGCCAGGACCCATAGTCGAGCTGACGGTTATGCGCTGCAGGTATCTGCCCTTGGCTGAAGAAGGCTTTGCCTTCAGCAGAGCATCAACAAGAGCAATCAGGTTTTCGTACAGCTGGTCGACACTGAACGACACTTTGCCAATCGGCGCGTGGATTATTCCGGCTTTGTCGACCCTGTATTCCACTCGAGAGGCATTTTTGATCTCGCGGACCAACCTGCCTATGTCTTCAGCAACTGTTCCGGCTTTCTTGTTTGGAAGCTTCGAGCGCAGTATAGGACCGAGCTTACCGACCATTCCCATAACATCCGGGGTTGCCAAGACTACGTCGAAGTCCATCCACCCACCCTGAATGTCTTTGACTAAGTCCTCGCCACCGACTCGGTCCGCACCAGCTTCTTCCGCTTCTTTGATTTTTTCGCCCTGCGTTATAACAGCTACTTTTCGCGATTTGCCTGTGCCGTGTGGAAGGGTGGTGCTTCCTCGGACCATCTGGTCGCCGTGCCTAGGATCAACTCCGAGCTTGATGGCGACATCCACAGTCTCATCAAATCCGGCATTAGCTGCTTGCTTTACCAGCTCGAGTGCCTCGCGCGGTGGATGAGGCTGACGGGGGCCAACGGTCTTGACCGCCTCCAAATATCGTTTTCCTCTCGTAGGCATTTGTAACCTCCGCCTAAATTTGCAGGTCCCGCTTGGGGATAACGGCTTTCGCCTGCCGCCTGCTGTTGATCACATGCAGCCGGTTAGTCGACAATCTCTATACCGGCAGATCTTGCAGTGCCTTCCAGTGTTCTCATTGCCGCTTCAATGCTCTTAGCATTGAGGTCCGCCATCTTCTGCTCAGCTACTTGGCGCAACTGCTCGCGAGTTATCTTGCCAACCTTTGCCCTATTGGGCTGGCCGGAACCTTTCTCGATACCAGCAGCCTTCTTTAGCAGTTCAGATGCCGGAGGGGATTTGAGAACGAATGTAAAAGACCTATCCTCATAGATGGTGATCTCGGCCGGTATAATCTGTCCGACCATTGAAGCGGTCTTTTCGTTATAAGCTTTTACGAACTCCATGATCGCTATCTGGTACTGGCTCAGCGCCGGACCGATTGGCGGTGCCGGCGTAGCCTTACCAGCAGGAATCTGGAGTTTGACAACGGCTAAAACCTTCTTTGCCATCTAGAGCCTCTCTACCTGACTGAAATCGAGTTCCACAGGGGTGTCTCTTCCGAATATCGAAATGAGAACCCGCAGTTTTTCTTTCTGTATGTTTACGTCCTCGATCTTGCCCGTAAAATCGGTGAAAGGACCTGACACAACTCTCACAACATCGTCCTTTGACCACCTGACCTTGGGCTTTCTATCTGGTGATTCGATTGCCTGGAGAATCTCCTTTATTTCCTGTTCTTGAAGAGGAACAGGCTTGTTGCCTGAAGTGACGAAGCCCGTTACACCTGTCGTGCTTCTGACGAGGTGCCAAGTATCGTCATCAAGAACCATTTCGATAAGGATATAGCCAGGAAAGACTTTCCTCTGAACTTCCTGGCGCTTACCGGCGCGTGTACGCAGTTCTGTTTCGGTGGGGACAAGTATCCTTCCGATCCTGTCCTTCATATTCATGGACTCTGCGCGACGCTCAATGCTTTTCTTTACCTTATTCTCGTGTCCTGCGTATGTGTGTACTGCGTACCACTGTTTTTCAGCCATATTCCACGCAACCAAGAAGTGGCTAGCGGACTAACGAACCGCCACCAATTTGCTCTGTGATCTTGCTAAGAATGAAATCTATGCTCCCGATCCATACGGATACAACAAGTATGGCAAAAATAACAACGGCTGTCATCTGCCTGAGCTCTTTCCAAGTGGGCCATGAAGACTTATGGAAAGTCTCCACATAGCTCTCTCGGACAAACCTGCCCAAGCTTACAAATGGCCGCGCGATGCGCGTTATAATGCCGTTCTGCTTACCCTTGGATGCGGCTTTTGCCGCGGTCGCATTTGCCATCTGGGGCCACCCCATCGCTAAGAATCCAAAAAATGGCAGGGGCAGCCGGGATCGAACCGACGACACCCGGTTTTGGAGACCGGTGCTCTACCAGCTGAGCTATGCCCCTGCGCTAATGTGCTCTATATCGGTTGTAAGCTTGGGTCGTCATGAATTATACCACAACCGACGAAGGTGCGCAAATATATAATGCTTCGCACCCTGCGCCTAGGAAAACCCAGCTTACTTCGTCTCCCGGTGCGTAGTGTGTTTGCCACACCACTTACAATACTTCCGCAACTCCAGCCTGTCCGGATCGTTGCGCTTGTTCTTGAAAGTCGTGTAGTTACGTCGCTTGCAATCTTCACATGCAAGATTAATTATTACACGGACTTCACCGCTACCCTTTTTTGCCATTTTGCCTTCCGCACTCTAACCCCCGCGCCGACTCTCCCGCGTCTTACTCCGGCGGCCAGGGTTAATCTAACAGTTTGTAAAAAATTCTTCCAGCCTACTCAATAATCTCTGAGACTACTCCGGCGCCGACTGTGCGACCGCCCTCACGAATAGCAAAGTTCAAACCCTGCTCCAAAGCTATCGGAGATATCAGCTCAGCAGTTATCGTCACATTGTCACCAGGCATAACCATCTCAACA
>CALJES010000001.1 GCA_938074205.1 uncultured bacterium | reverse complement strand
ATTTGGTTATTACAAATATCTCAAGAGGTCGATGGACGCCAGACATTTTGCTCGACTCCTACTTTCTGATCCTCTGATGTTGAAGTTCGCAGTGGCTTATGCAACTGCCGTTGATGCGAAACAAGAGCTCCAGCAGAAAGGGCTGGTTGTAAACAGCCCGATTCTTAGGAAAAATGCTGGACAGTACTGCCCTTGGAGAGACAAATGGATTCTGTGCAACCAAGACGAAAGGTGACTTGGTGTGAGAACTGTTGTGTTTCGAACTGCCCTTGGAGAGACAAATGGATTCTGTGCAACCAGACGAAAGGTGGCTTGGTGTGAGAACTGTTGTGTTCCGATACTAGGTGGCGAATGCGAGAAATGTGGGAATAGCGGTCGCGCAACGTGCGCCGATCTGAGACCGGTTTTCGCCGGTGAAGCGGAGTATTTGGCAGGGCGTCTGAATTATCCTATTCCAAACTACGTGGGCGAACTTTGGGCACGTCACACAACGTTGTGGTGGCGAGGCAGACGGTTATTGCGACTGACAACTAATCCTCGGCCAAAACTAGCGCGGATTTATGCGACGCCAGAAGAATTGCTAGGGCGCGAGAGAGTCTTTGAGGACTTAGAGGATTGGGTTCGCGCGCTGGAGTCCGCAAACAAGGCCTACCTTAATTTCCTGGAGCAGGAAGCTATCGACTTCATTCGTACGGTGAGCGCGTCTCACGCTGATCACATGCCCATCGTATCTTTCAGCGGGGGCAAGGACAGTTCCTTAGTTTCTTACTTGGTTCGCAGAGCACTGGGCCGTGAAGACGTGTTGCACATTTTTGGGGATACGACTATAGAGTTTCCTGACACGTACCAGTTCATTAGGAGCTTCAAGAAAACTAACCCCCAAGTGCCTTTCAGAGAAGCTCGAGCTGAAGTGGGCTGGTTCGACATGTGCAAGATGCTTGGTACGCCCAGCAGGATCGTTCGCTGGTGTTGCACTGTTTTCAAATCCGTTCCGATCAGGGAAGCAATCGATCAATTTGGCAGGCGTGTGCTCAACTTCGAGGGGATACGAAGGGTGGAGTCGGTCCGCCGGCGGAATCGAGAGAGAATAAATGTAAATCCAAAGATACCCCAGCAAGTAAGTGTCGAGCCGATAATAGATTGGCGCGATGTTGACGTTTGGGCGTACATTGTAACACGCCGCATACCCATAAATGACGCCTATGAGAAAGGGTTTAGCAGGGTTGGCTGCCTGTACTGTCCCATGAATAATGTTCACTCAGAGAATTTGATAAGGTACCTTGCTGCCGAATCAAGCGACGGTTGGAGGGACATCCGACTTGAAGATTGGGAGCGTTTGCTGTTGGAGGACGCACGGTTCGCTGGCAAAGACGATCCCTGGGACTATGTAGTGTCTGGGGCATGGAAGGCTCGCGGCGGCGCCGTGCGGCCAGTCGCTTATTTCAAGTCTTACCCGTGCGATGCGGACAATCAGTCCTTCACTGTCGACTGTGATGGCAAGGAAGATGGGTACCTAGATTTCCTAGTTCCGTTTGGAAGGATTAGAACTCTTCCGTCTCCAGAGGAGTTCCCGCGCTACGCAGCGGATGGGATTAACGGGGAGCCGTTGTTTCTTTTAAGGCACTTAAGAGGACGAGGTATACTTCGGATCACTTTGCTAACCGAGAGGCGTCGCGTAACATTACAGCGTTCCATAATGAGGCAGTTGCGGAAGTGGCAAGTGTGTGTCGGCTGTGGGGCCTGTGTAGCGTTTTGTCCGAACGGCGCCATTTACATCAGCCAAGGGCGTCTATCAATACTTCCAGAGAAGTGCACGCACTGTTTGCGGTGCACATCTACGCAGTATCTCAAACGTGGTTGCGTGGCGTCGCACGTACTTTCTCCGAAGGGGGGCCGTGGATATTGAGTATCGGCTTTAATGAAACCTTTCCACTCGAATGGACATTGCTTACTGACTTGATAAGGCACATTCACTGGGGTGGGGACTCTGGACGTGATGCTGTTATGTCGGCGTTGGGTATAGGGTCTAGAAAAGCTACTAGTGTCCTAAGCTGGGCCCGTATGTCAGGACTGTACTCTCGGAAAGAATCATCGTTGACCAGTCTTGGTCGCCTGCTAGTCAAGCGCGACGAGAGACTGGCCAGGCTTGCTACCAAATGGCTTGTTTACTACCGGTTGTCCTCAAACTCAGAGGCGACCGTGTGGTATACTCTCGTTGGGCACCTATTCACTCTGGGTCTATCGTTTACGGCCCGCGATGCTCTCGACCGCGTCACAACGATTCTCGGCAGAACAAGCACCAAGATCGCGAGCGACGTTCGCACTACCCTTAGCACGTTGGTAGCACCGTCCGGGTTAGGAAATCTTCAGATTATTAGTTGCGATGAACAAAAATGCTACCAAGTTGTACGCCGTAGGATCCCGAATCGCTACATAATTGCTTACACCCTCTATGAATCTAGGCGGAGCAACGGCCTTCGCAGTCCGACGCTGAGCTTCCGCGACGTCGCGACAGCTGTTGGCAGTCCCGGTCGCATATTCCTGCTCCAGGAAGAAGAACTTAGAAGTATACTTCGCAAGCTAGAATCCGAAGGTATCGTCGATGTATATAGAAACGCCGAACTGGATAACGTCGCGTTGACCTTCCAGGGTTCACCCTTGGATTTGCTCGAAATGTGCTACGATTCGGAAGATGAGTAATTATGACTACCTTGGTCAACAAGATCTGTAACACACTGCAGGATTTGAAACTGCGCAAGAACCGCGTGCTTATCCTTGCGGCTCCTGTGTCACGCGAGCGGGCGACACTAGTTGAGCAGTTGGCTACAGCGAGCGATGTGCTAGTCTTGGACGCAGTTTCTGCAGTCACGCAAAAGGAAGCATTTGCACCTGGCGCTTTTAACAGCCAAAACCTTGCGGACTGCATCATCGAACTCTCTGACGAGCACGGACAAATAATCTGCCTGGACGATATAGACCCGCTCGTAGCAACCTTGGGCGAAACAGGTGCGCGCAGCTTTTTCCAACTTGCCAGCAACATCACTCCGCGATATCCCGTGATCCTAGTCACGGCCCTGGGGAAAATCGCTGAGGCCGCGGGGTTTGATAGGGACCGATTATACTTTTATTGTGAAAGGAGCAATAGGGCATCCTATGAGCATTAATACTTTGCAGCTTAGCGACGTGGTCAAAGTGTCTGAAGCATGGTCGACTGAGGTCGAGCTGCGCCGAGACTATACAAATGCGTCAACAAACGAATACAAGCTCCGTGGATACGTTCCGAATTCTGCCAGTCGAAAGGCTCTAGTGGGAATATGCGAGGGATTATCACCAGGCAGTTCCAAAAGAGCCCATTTGGTGACCGGCCCGCGCGGCACAGGCAAATCGCACTTCGCTCTTGTACTTGCAAACTTTGTCCGGCGCAATCCTGATGACGAGGCTATGCAGCCCTTCTGGGAAAAGCTGCGAGCGGACGAAGAAGCATACGAGCTCGCAAGACGCGCGCGCGAAAACACGCACCCGTATCTCGTGGTTATTCCGAATCCGGCAGGCGATCCATACGGCGTCGACCATGCATTACAGGTTGCCCTCAACGAAGCTTTGCAGCGAGAAAGGGTAAGTTTTCGTCCCAGCTCAGTTTACAGCGCTGCGGTGAATAAAATCAATTATTGGAAGCAAAATGATCCTGAGGCTTATCAGAAGCTGCAAAGCGAACTGCGCCGATTGGATTGGGACGTGGACGCTATTCAGCGGCGTTTGGACAACTGTGATTCCAAAGCGTACGAAGCCTTTACAAAAGCTCATACAGTTGTTGCTCATAACACGGAGTTTAACCCACCAATCTCTGACACGGCCGAACTTTATGAGGAAACTTGCAAGTTTCTCAGAAGACAAGCCGGTCAGCGTTGGCAAGGCATATTTGTCATCTGGGACGAGTTTGGCACATACCTTGCGGGCATCGCCAGGACCCCTCATTCTCGTGAGAGTCAGCGCTTGCAGAGTTTCATAGAATTTTGCAAGCGCAGCAGGGAAAACCAGGTTCACCTGGTAGCTATTGCTCATCAGTCGTTTGAGGCTTACGCAGGTGGCGAGAGCGCGAGACAAGAATTCGAAAAGCTGCACGGTCGGCTGATGGACAGTGAATACTACTTGAGAGCTGCAACAGACCTATATGAAATGGAGGAAATGACAAACTCCGTAATTGTACAGCACGCTGAAAGCCAGGCGTGGAACGAGATCCGCAATCACAAGGACTTGGATGTGCTTGTGGACAAGGTGGTTGACTGGGATTTATACAAAGGAAAGGATAGAACCTGGGTGTCAAACGTCATCGTGCGAGGCTGCTACCCCATGCATCCAATCGCGATGTTCTGCTTGCCGTGGCTCGCAGATCGTGTGGGCCAGGAGACGAGAAGCCTTTTCTGTTTCTTTGGTGACGCGAAAAACGGCGGTCTGATGGAGTTTGTCCGAGGGCGAGAGGCCGTGGATCGAACATCTGGAAGATTGCGCCTGTACACAGTTGATTTGCTCGCCAACTACTTTGCGCCCGGCATTCAAAATAGCAGCGAATACCGCAGAACTGCGATGGCAATGAACGAAGCGCTGCCGCAGTGCGGTGAATCAGAGCTTGCTCGACGTGTGGTACGAACAGTTGCCGTGCTGGAAATCGTGGATCACTCGCGGCTTCGGCCGACTGAAGACGTCATTGCGGATTCACTTTGGCTTGGCAATGAGGAGCGAAAGGAGCTATCGGGTGTTCTAGCAGAACTTCGCGATAAAGGGGCTTTGAAATATAGGCAGAGTACGAAAGAATACTCCCTGCGTAGTGTAGCGGTTGGTATAGATGTGGAAGAGGCAATTAATCAAGAGGTCAAGCGCATCGCTGATACTTTCGACCTGGCCAGGGCTCTGCAAGAATTCGACGAAATCGAGCTATCCCTCACAGCTGATAAATACAACGATCGGCATTTCACTAACCGGCCGGTCGACTGGCAATTCGTTTCAGCTTCCGATTTACAACACACCTTTCGCCCTTGCGATCCCAATGGATGTACTGTGTTGTATGTGTTGGCCAAAACGGAAGACGAGATTAAAGACGCTGAACACTTGCTGTTCGAGCTGGCACGTAAAGATGATCGATTGGTTGTTGCGATACCCAAGACGCCAGTCACGTATACAGAGCAGGCCTTGCGTCTGAAGGCAATACGAAATCTCATGCGGCAAGAGCCCTCAAGTAAGCCTTCCTCCCCAGAGTATGACCAGGAGCTTCGAGAGTTGGATAATGAGACTTTGCAGCAACTCAAAGATGACGTGAGGGACTGGTTGGCGCCTGAGGGTTTTGTGTGGTACAACGCCGGTACCGTGGCTAGGCAAGTCAAGGATCTGGATGGTTATCTTTCAGACGTGTTGGAACATGTCTTTCCAAGAACGCCGGCCATAAAGGACAAAGCAATCAACCACTTTGCCAAGAAAGACAGTGAGCGAAAGTACAGACTGGAGGCGCTTGACAAGATATTGCGCAGCGACGGAACGTTTCAAATCAAGAAGTCGGGTGGTACAGCAGTTGACAGGATCCTGCGCGCGTGCGTTAAAGAAACGGAGATCGCGGAGAAACGAGGTGAGAGCGGTGACTACGAAACGTTCGCGCTAAGAGCTCAGCCCCCGGTCGGGTCGGTTTTACAACACGTTTGGAGAGTGATCTCAAATCGCGTCTTGGCACGAGATGGCACCGTAACATTAGTGTCAGACGTGTTAAAAGAGCTAAGAGAACCTCCTTATGGAATGACTCCGCAGTCCATCGAAATGGTGTTGGGGTCTTTCCTAGGAACTATAATCGATGGCTGCGAACTGATGCGTAATAGTGACTACCAGGAGCCCTCTGGGGCAACGGTTCACGAAATGGTCGAGAATCCGAATGATTGGGCAATTGTGTATTACGTGGCTAGCGATGAAGATCGGCAGTACGTTGAGGAAATAAGAGTCGTGGTTGGTGCGACCCAAAAGCCCTTGGGAATGTCGATCTGGGATGCCGGCAAAAAAGCACTTTCGGATTGGTTTAGAAACTTGCCAAGAGTTTCCAGAGCCGGCTTTGGTTATCCCAAAGATTGTGAGGAACTGTGCTCAAACGTGGTAAAACTACTTTCCAATCCTGCTGCAGCCGTCGATGCTCGAAAGTTCTTGAAGGAGGAGCTTCCGCGTGCCTTATTTACGGATAGTTTGCCGGAAGATTCTCGATTTTGCGAAACGGTTGAAAAACTGCGAATTGTTGTGGATCGAATGTCTGCATTCGAAAGTACACTTGAGAGACAGCTTGTAGAAAGACTATGTGATATATTTGGTGCTGCAGGAAGGACTGAGAACGATCTCGACGAGGCGGTAAGAAGGTGGTTCAACAACTTGTCCGAATTTACCAGGACGCACGCTTTTTGTGGCAGACAAAAGGCTTTGATAGACGCCGCGAGCAAGAGTGGCACCATATCCGAAAGGTTCTTCCGCAGTTTAGCGACTGAAATGAAACTTGGGAGAGTGGAAGATTGGGAATCGAATTTGTCTGATGAATACGTGGCTGCGGTAAAGGAGGCCAAGCGAGAGATCGAAGAGTACGATCCTATCGGCTCCAAGCTTGGCAACGAATCAAATGAGCACCTCACGAATGGTGGTAATGATGTAGTCGAAAACGCTGTGGCGATAATAAGGAAGCTAATAGTCGAAGAACTACGACTAGATAGGGTTCAGGTTTCTGAGCTCATCCAACGCCTGAAAGAAGAATTTGCGTGATGGTCACTATCATTCTATCTCCTCACTCGAAACGAGATATCGCTGACATTCAGGTAGCAGATTCTGAAGCCTACTGTTTAGCCAGGCGAAAGATTCGCGAAGCGCTAGTTGAGTGCAAAGATATTCAGGTGTGCGTTACATCGCCGGTGTATCGCAGTTGGTTCTGGGACCTGCGATACGACACCAGGTGTAGGTTCGAAGATGACATTAGTGCTCTAAAGGACAAACTGAAAGTAAGCTCCTTGCCTGCGGAACTGGCGAAAAATCCTGAGTATGTCTCAGATCTCAACCTGCTGGATCTTCCGGATCCAAATTCTCCGATCACCAATGTTGATGACTGGATTCTGCAGCACCTGTTAGGTGATCCGTGGGTTGAGACCAAGCCCTCCCGCGAACACTTACAAGACCTGGTAAACTGGGCGCTGTGCAGGTGGGATCGAAATAAAGCTGTTAGTCATCCATATCTCGATAAGCTGAAAGATAGGAAAAAGTCTGAGTGGCTGGGGCAGTTAAGCGGCGAGCTGAAGGAAGCCTACTACAAGTTTTTTGAGGAGGGCAACCGGCTGTCTTGTACGCTGAGCGTACTGACAAACTTGCGAACATATCCCTTCGAACTTCTGACGCAATGGTTAGATGAATTGGAGCTGCTCTGCGAGGATGGCTTTTGGATAAGCAAACTTGTTGAAGCCGTAGTATTCCCTGGGAAACTTGTGGACATTCTGCTGCCCAAAGTGGCTGAGTATTGGTCTGTTACTCTAAATGACCGGAGTGATTGCTTGGAATCATTGGTTTCCCAAATGAGTGGACGTCTGCTCTCGGAACTTGAGCAGATCGAAGAGCATCTACGGGGGTGTCGGGAAAAAATTACTAGAGAACTGTTGGATCAGTTGACGATCAAATTTGAAGACATTCCGGACGCGCAGGTCATTATTAAGCGACTCGACATGTTAAGCCCACGCCAGAAGCCGCGTGAACCGCACTCCGATTGGTCACTACAGGAATGGCTAAGGTGGGTAGTCAAAGAGTATATTCCTTACGCGCGTTGGGTCGTTAATACTGATGCTGAGCTCGACCGGGAGGTCGTCGCCTATACCGAAATGTATGAGGAGTGGTTATATAGAAAATACCCCGACTTACTTAACCAAGGTGAGCACCTGGTGTCCAACACGCTAAGTAAAGTGAAGGAATACTTAGACCGGGACTACTGCGTGGTGTGGTTGTTTCTCGACAATTTGTCGCTACTATGGGCAGATAGAGTCGTGGAAGCATTTGGCAAACTAGGACTTTCCGTCGCACGAGAAGAATACCAAATTTCTATGCTGCCAAGTGACACCCACACCTCGCGCCAAAGCGCAATTACTGGGTTGTTACCCCGGGATGCCCTAGGTATTGAGGATGTCCAGAAGCTCTTGTGGGATCGGCTTAACGCAAATGTGAAGCTTGTCGACTTGCTTGATCCTGATTTAAAACACTCGATCTCGTCGCTGAAGGCGGACTTGTACTTATGGATTTATACGGGCGTGGATGAATGGGCTCACACGCCGCCTGATAAGCTCGACCACGACATATGGAGGTATTTCAATACGCGGATGGATAAGGTGACTGAGGCCTTGGAACATTTTTTCAAAGCTTTAATAAAGTCCAGGCCATCAGTCCTATTTGTTTCTTCTGACCACGGCTCTACATCTTTTTTGAGGGCTGGTCATCAGGTGGCAGTGCCCAAATCGGCTCAGGAAGATGATGTGTACAGACAGCACCGGCGGTTCGTTAGTGTGAGGCAACTGGACTCCCTGAACGCTGTGGAGTGGTGGCCGATAGATAGGCAGAGATTTGGACTAAGCAGTGATTATGCAGTCGCCCGCGGTACTCGATACATTGCTCGTAAACCTAGATCCTTCACGCATGGCGGGCTGCTTCCCGAAGAGACCATAACTCCTCTATATGTGTTTGAGAACCGCAATGTGCCAGAGCAAATACTTCTGAAATTGGTCCACGTATCACCGCCAGTGCTTCGAGGTCGTTCACAAGACGTCGAGTTGGAAATTTTGAACCACTTCGATTTTCCGGTTCAAGATCTAGAAGTCCGAGTTCCGGAACTACAGGCGAAATGGTTTTGCGACTCTATTGACGCTCACGGAAAAGCTCGACTTGAAAGTTCGCGCGCATTTATCCCCATAAGTGTGGAGAGCTCCGAATTTAAGGCTCTGGTCGAGTTTACTGTGGCGGGGTTCCGCAGAAACGGCGTGTTGCGTCTGGAGCTCAAGATTCGGAAGATTTACGAAGTAGCTGATCTGGGAGACATGTTCAATGACAGCTGAGGATCAAGCCGGTCGCGGATATCAAGCAAAAGCGAAAGAACTATTCGGAGAGGTTTGCGTAGACAAGTCCCTGTTTGTCAGGTCAGGTATTCAGGCGCGTAGCATTCCAACTTTCGTCGGAGAATGGATCATAGACAGATTCTGTCCTGATGGGGAGCTGACGGACGAGATCCGCGACAAGATCAATAGTTTTATTCAGGTTCATTTGCCCCGCAAAGATCAGAAGCAGCAAATAAGAAACCGACTTCTTCAGGGCGAGGCCGTAACCGTCTTAGATCATTTCTCAGTTACCGTAGACCTGGTAACAGGCAAAAGGAAGGTTCATATCCCATGCATAGATGAAACCGGTTTGGTTGAGGACGGCATCGTCGACGCGCATAAAGGACTCTTGTCTGGCGGCCTATGGGGCGCAGGCAAGTTGACGTGGCACGCCCCTAGGGATACCGGTACACGATCTGGGGAAGTCTGGCTCACAGACTTCAAACCTATGCAGGTCTCTAGTCTAGACCTTGACTACTACTGCCAGCAGCGTTCGCACTTCACGGTAAATGAATGGCGAGAGCTAATTGTGAGCAGCATGGGGTATAACCCCGACATCTATAAACCTCAGCAGCAACTGTGGCTGCTGACCAGATTGATACCGCTTGTGCAACCAAGGACAAACCTCATCGAGTTGGCTCCGAAGGGAACCGGCAAGTCTTTCGTGTTTTCCAATCTTTCGCGCTATGTGCGCGTGTTAAGCGGTGGAAAGATTAGCGCTGCGGCATTGTTCTACGACCTCAGAACTCAGACTCCAGGTCTACTAACACAGTACGATGTTGTGGTGTTCGATGAGGCTCAGACGATTTCCTTCGATAATCCAGGTGAGGTAGTCGGCGTATTGAAGGACTACCTCGAGAGCGGCCGTTACACTCGTGGTCGTCAAGGAGCAACAGCGGACTGCGGAGTAGTGTTTCTTGGAAATGTCCCTATTGATTCGTTGGGAAAACCAAGTCAGGCAGTTATATTCAGGCACTTACCCCAGTTCTTGCAAGAAACGGCTTTCATTGACCGATTGCACGGATTGCTCCCAGGTTGGGAGCTTCCAAAGGTCAAATCAAACAGTCCTGCACAAGGCATTGGCTTCAAGGCTGATTTTTTCGGCGAGGTCCTGCATTTGCTAAGACACGACACTCGTCACGTGGAGTACGTTAACGAGCATGTAATCCTGACGGGAACAGAAGAAATGCGAGATAAAAATGCCGTAACGAGACTAGCTGCTGGCTATCTGAAGTTGCTGTTTCCCGACCTTAAACCAAGTTCAGAGGAGTTTCGCGAGTATTGTGTGAAGCCAGCGATCGCCATGAGACAGCATATACGGGTCCAGCTGTGTCAGATGGACTCGGAGTACAGGGCTCTTACCATCGGATTTGAGATCCGACCGTAACTACGAATTGGATCTTTGTCTCGGTTGTCTGGAGTCCGACAAAGAGATTTAGCCTCGATCACAAACTGTGATCCGGTTTTTCCTATCCAACAGTGGTTCCAACCCGGTTTTACCTCTAGCGGTCAGCAGTCCTGGAAATGATACAATAACTATTTACAGCCCCTTTGTTTATGAATCCCGCGAAGGCGGACTACGACTCAAACCCGTCTCGCAGGCTTTTGCCCTAAGCTCAACCGCATTTCCTTGAAAAACATAGAGGCGAATGCGCGGCAAGACACTTCGGCCTATAGGAGGTGAAAGTAGTCCTCGTGATCGAAGTGAGGGGTTTATACGCAATGTATCAGATACTATTACTGGTAGTTCTCTCGGCGTCAGGCTCGGCGCTTTGTTCGCAGGCGGCCTTGGCTGCATCGTGTACGCTGACTGTGGACCTCGCAGCAAGCAGGGGGCCCGCCACATTCCGGGCTAGCGGTTTCCTGCACGGTATTTCCCCTGTCGGACCTCCCCGAGAGCTTGTCGAGCCGCTAAAACCCCAGCTCTTCCGAACCACAGTGCAGGATGTGGGCCTTTGGGGGCGACCAGGTATCTACGAACGCGCGATTGCGATGGGCGCAAAAGTCCAGGTCGAACTCGGGTCGGCCTACGGATGTCACGTAGGCGGACCGTGCCCTGGCGACAACGGCGACTGGAGTGCCTGGGACAAGGTAATCGACCAGCTCTTGTCCGTCCAGAAGCAGAAAGGATACCGCATCCAGTGGGACGTCTGGAACGAGCCAAATCTGAGCGAGTACTGGGCACAGGACTATGATCGCTTTCTGGCGATGTGGCGGCGCACCGTAGGTAGAATCCGAGCCGCAGACCGCAGAGCTGAAATCGTCGGGCCAAGCATCTGCGGATACGACGCTGAGTGGCTGCAGCGGTTTATCCTTTGGGCGAAGTCCAACGGCGTTCTGCCCGATGTTATTTCGTGGCACGAGTTCGACAGGCCCCGTGATATTCCAGCTCACGCGTCGGAACTGCGTGCCTTTCTAAAGAAGCACGGTATACGAATCAAGCGCTTCAGCCTCAATGAAATCGTTGGCAGCTACCACCTCACCAAACCGGGCCCTACCGCGCTCTACCTCTGGGCGGTAGAGGAGGCTGGCATAGAAAGCGCGGCTCACGCCTGCTGGGAAGATGAGGAAAAGGGTGTCTACGGTTGCTGGACTGACTCGCTGGACGGTATCCTGATTCCAAAAAAGCAGAAGCCGCGCTCGACATGGTGGGTGTACCGGCGCTATGCCGACATAACGGGCACATTAGTTAGAGTTGACACCTGCGCCGAAGCGTGCGGGATCGCAGCCAAGGACGATGCGGCAAAACAAGTCGCGGTGCTCATCGGGTGCTGCGGACAAGGAAAACTCGACGTCCGGATACGCTTCACCAATCTCGATCGAACGGGCTTCTTCCGCGACACGGTCCGCGTCATTGTAGAGCGCATTCCCGACTCCGGCTGGGAACACCTCGCAGCGCCTGAGGTGATCCAAGACTGCGTCCGCCAACTATTTGGGAGCGAGATTACCGTCATCGTGCCAGGCCTCGGGCCGTTCGACGCGTGCTTCGTACGTCTTAGTCCGGCATAGGAATCAGCTGAGTGGGTTCTGTAAGATGCGCAAGTTGTCGCGAGGGCTCGCATCCGACAACATGCTGGCTTGTCAGTGACTGTGCCAGGTCGAGATGCTCAACGGCGCATTCGGATATTACACAAACACCATGCATCGCTTTCGCAGCCGTTACATAGGTTCAACTTCTCGTACGCGAAGTAACTTATGTACATGGGTGCCATCATAGTAACACGAGCTTATTCCGGTGACCCGGACGAATTGCCAGTCAGGATCTAAATCTACATTGTCTGGAACCTGGCACAAAACAGGACCACTTCCATCATTCACAAGAAAACTGTACTTGTTGATCGGCGTAAACTTGCCCCAAATTCTTACCAATAGTCCGATGTTGTTTTGGCCTGTTCCACCGTACACTCCTCTTTGTCCCGTTTGCGTTGTAGGCTCGTATCGCCAATCTGCGCCACCAAGCGCTTTGTTGGTTATGCCCAGAGGCGTCACTGTTGATGCTCCGTTAAAACTGGTCACTTGACCTAACACTACTCTCTCAAGGTCTGGTGTAGTGCCCATCACGCCTTCTACAGTTACGGCCGTGTTGACCGCAACCGTGGCACCCGGCTGAACACGTATTCCTATCGTGCGGTTTTCGTTTTCAATGTAGAAGCAATCGCTAAACGATGCTGTGACGATTCCGCGCAGGACTACGCTCTGGCCATCCCTTGTCAACTTGGCGTCTTCTATTGTGTCCGCCACTACTTGGAGCGCGTCAGAAGATGTCCATTCGCTCCAAAAACCCACCGTATTCTGTGCCCGTACTCTGAAGTAGTATGTGCTGCTACCAGGTGGGGCAGTCCAAGAATAAGACGTGGCTAGTCCCTCAAATGTCTGCGTGGCTAGCACAGAAGCGAAACCGGAATCGGACGCGATTTGGATCTGATACCGGGTTACCCCTGTTGGATCTGTGCATGCCGACCAGGTAGCAGTAAGGTTCCTGTCGGAGGGATCCGGATGATCAGCCCAACTCGCTAAGACAGGCCTTGCAGGACCGGAAGTTCGCAAATACACAGGCTGTGAAGCCCAGCTTATCCTTCCAATGCGGTCTTTCACTTGGACGAACACACTTTTAAGACCATCGCCAGGCAGGAGATTGTACAGACTCCATAAGTCAATATGCATTGCTGAGTTAACATTTATCCAATTGGTAGACATGTTCTGGGCTGCACCTAGTCTGTAAGCAACGATTTTTGAGCCGAGATCTGACGCAATGATCCGCGCCTTTATATCTCTTCTGGAAACACATGGCGTGCCATCCGGTGTCGTGGACTTATACTGTATTTTGAACTGCTCTATTGAGGGACCAAACTGGTCTTTCAGAATGGGGATACTTGTCGATGAAATATTACCCGCAGTATCCCTGACCTGCAGACATAAGTCATACTGACCGTCTGGATACGGCAGTGTGTAAGTCAGCTTAGCGCTTCCCGGATAGATCATGCTAGAAGAAGCGTAAGTAGCATAATTCAACCACGGGACGTCATCCATATTGCCGTTGAGCCCTATTCTTATTTCTTTTACCCCGCTAGTCGCGTCTCGAGCATTGGCTACCAACTGCAATTGACCCGACTCGATCAGGCGTCGACCGTCGATAATACGGTTCTGTCCAGGAATTTGCCACCCGATCTCAGGTGTAGTGGTGTCCTTAATGGTGCGCGCAAGAAGAATTTGACTCTCACCAGTCGGTATATAGCTTGGATGCTTGAGTTGGAAAGCTATTGTCTTGTGTCCGTCGGCCCCAGGTACTCCAATCGGCACGTATGTGGCAAATGGCAGCCATGGGGCCTCAATTGAGTTCGGAATTGAATCAGACACAGTGTATCGCATCTCGTTGGCTGGCAACATCAAGCGAAATGCAAGGTCGTGGCGCTCCGGAAAACCTGTTTCGGTATCCAGCGAACTCCACGTACACGTGCCTGAACCGTCTGTGGACGCCGTCCAGAGCTTGCCGTCAGGATAGGCGTCCTGCGGGTTGCCATTTCCATCCGGCCAGAGCCAGGCTCCCCAAAGCATGAACTCAGGGAATGGATCCTCAGCGGAGTACGTCTCAGCTTTGGCAACTAGGAAGTAGATGCGGCCTGCCTCAAGGGTTACAGAGGAGTTAAAACTTACATCTACAAAGCCTGGGGGCACGGGACCTATCGCCTTGGCATCGATTGTCCCAGATGTCACCAAGACTGAGTTTTCGGGCGATGAATCGTTTGTTGCGCCTGGGGGAGCAATTCTCAATTCTATTCTCAGTCGTCCGTTATCGATCCATGTGTTTCTTGTAGCGACCAATTCGGCGCCGCATATCGTCAGCCCTGCGGGCGGAACAAACGACTGAGCTGCGGCCGTGTTCTCACTCGCTGTGCTCTCACCGCTGAAAGCCTGCGTTTGAGTCGGGGAGTCAGCAAAAATTCCTGTACACACTTTGGCATACACTTGGCTCTCTTTGGTGAAATCAGTTATGGGCAATCCGTCCGTGTTTACCAGGGTGATGCTGGGAGCTGGTGTCATTTGAATGCTGTCAGAAACCACGGAGCTCCAATTGCCACAGGCATCGAGGAATTTTGCGTAGACCGTCTTGATTCCGTAACTGCCAGACAGAGTCCAAACCATCGGTTCCACGTAGGGCAAAGGTGGTGACCAGTCTATGCCGTCATTCGAAAGACTAACAGCGGCAACAGTGCCATTTGCTGGGTCTGTTGCCCCAAAGGTTAGTATTACGCCTCTGCGATCTGTTGATTCTTCACCATTGTTGATCGTCACTGAGCCGATCGGTCCTTGCCTGTCCAGTCTAATGCTTGCCGACACAACCCCGCTCCAGTTTCCTGCGCTGTCTTTGAACTGGACGTTTACCGTACGTTCGCCGTCTTCATCGCGCAGTGTCCAAGTTGAAGGACATGATGATACTTCTGGTTGCCAGTCTTCTCCGTCATTGCGAAACCTCATACCAGCTATTCCGTGAACGTCTTCAGCCCACGCGCTTATTTTAACGCTGCGGCTCTGTGTATAGATGCTGCCTCCGCCCCCAGTATTTGCTTCAAGGGTAAGATATCCTGTTGTATCAAATGCGGCATCACGGATCATCAGTATATCCCCAAGATCAAGGTTCTGGCCAGGCTGTGCAGTAACAGTAATCTCTCTCTTGTAGAAAAATGGATGTTCGATTCGGAGTTTGTAAGTGCCGGGAACTATGCGCGCAAAAATGAAACTGCCAGCGTGATCGCACTCAGTGGAATAAACACCCAACGACACCACTACCGGTCTATCGTTGGCATATCCTGGAAGTGGCGGGGCGGGCGGAATCGGTTCGTGGCCGCGGTAGTCGAGCACCGTACCTGTCACAGTGGCCATAACGGGTAATACAATGTCAGCTAGTACGTAAGGTACTACTCCAGTGGCCTCGTGTAGGTTGATCTCCGCGTTTGCGTCTAGGTAGTTCACACTTGGTTTGGTGCGGACAAAGACGGTATACAGTCCTGCAGGGACGTCAAATTTTACCTTGCCGTCAGGCTGTATAGATCCCTGGTATAGTGCGGCTCCGTGTGAGTATTTTTCTGCGGCAAAGATGCGAGGCTTTCCTCCTGAGTCCAAATCCAACACATTTCCCGGCGATAGTACTGTCCCTTGTGAATCTTTCAGCAATATCTCAATGGTTCCCCACTTGGCAGTCACGTTGAGCTGTTTCTCAGCGGTGTTGTTCTCATCAAATACTTCTCCAAGATCGCCTCCAGGATTCAACTGAACCCGTATAGTTTTCATTCCCGGAGACATCACCCAAAATGAAATGGAGAAAGTCTTCGTTTCCATAGCAGCGAACCCAGAGGTCAGATACTCAGAAGCTACTGGCAGCTCGTCCACAAACACAGTTAGTAGCTTTTTCATGGGGTCAGGGAGAAGGGGAGTCTTACTTTGGTTCGTTACCTGTATGTGGGCGGTGACGCGGTCAAGGACAGCCGGATCGCCAATGTGCGGCGCTCCGGAAATGCCTGGCACATTCTCGAAAGTGAATGAAACGTCTTGAGGCGAAAGCGTCAAATCTGCCGCACTTTGGGTTACGGGAATTGGCACTTGCAGCCTGTTGGATGCCAGGTCTGTGGAAATATACCATTGCCCTACGTACTCCCAAATGTCCAGACTGTTAGTGCTCACCGTCAAGCCATAAATCTCCAGTTCCATGCCCATACGCTTTTCCATGCGTATCAGGTACAGTAAGTTGTCGAGTGAGACTTTAAGACACTGCCCCACTTGCGCTGTTGCGGGTACATCCACATCGATCGTCCACGTGCCTTCCTGGAGCCATCGCAGGTTTTCAATGTAACGAACAGTGGTCGGATTCGATATAGTTCCGTCGCTGTTGTACATGCCCGTTATTGTCAGGTCTGTCTTCACTTCGTCCCCGGTGATTCTAAGACCGCCAGTCAGAGTGAGTGGAATGTCGATTGGAAAGTCTACGTCACCACCGCCTTGCGACTGGCTTCCTTCGTCACCTTTTGGAACGAGCTCTGCCAGGTTGAGGAAATCGAGAGAGTCGTCCCCGCTCAGGTGTTGTCCGTTGAGAGGTGTGACACCGTTCGCCCTTATCCGAAGGCCTAAGTCCGGAACATATGGCACCGTATAGGTGTTTTCCTCCTCATAATCAACAAAGGGGTTTGGCCTACTAAATTCCTTAGCCCACATTTCGAAACCGTAGTTGGACTGAACTTCTGGGGTGTCGAGATCTATAGGGGTCATGGCAATCTTGAGGGGAAAAGTTCTACCGGCTATAACTTGGCTGGGATCCCACGAAACGGCGACCACCATTCCCATAGTTAGTTCATACGGGCTCAGGCCTAGCATACATACGAACTGCATTTTTCTTGTTCCTAGGGGATTTGCTACTTCCAGAGAACGGTCGAGATTGAACGCATCACCGGATTTTTCGTGGAATGCTATCCTTTGCAATGAAAAGTCCCACCCGGCCGGAGGCGAAAAAGTTCCAGCCTGAAAGGTTGCACCGGGAGGATCAGTCCCAAACGCAACAGGAACAATCACCAAAGTCTGAATAACGACCAGAACAATAGCCGGTAGGGTGGATGTAAATATGCGAGCCACCCAGTGTCTTGAAGGATGTCTTTGCTTCATTTTAAGCCTCTGCTCTTGGAATGTTAATTATGCGTGAGTTTGATTGTCGTGTGCGGTAGACACTTCGGCTCTTGGGTGCGAATCCCGAGGCTACATACTGACCAATGATCCCGAAATTTACCTTCTACTCACTAACAACTAGTAGCCGGATGAGTCGATCCGCAAATAGACATTCCACTCTGTCTTGCAACTAATTGCAATATACCACAATTGAACAACTACGCAAGTAGTAAATTATTTGTTTTGACTTGTATGGCTTTCCGATGTCAATCACTGCGATGGTTAGACTCAGTACAAGTGACAAAGTCTTGAATGGTTCGCTTTGGCAAGTGTCCAGCTACTGGAGGATTGACGAGGGGCACGCTCAACAGTTATAATTAGACTGCACTCCGGGGTCGTTCAATGGCAGGACAACGGCCTTTGGAGCCGTCGATCTTGGTTCGAATCCAAGCCCCGGAGCCACTTTTGCTGCCTTCACGTTTGAGCCATATTGGCCTTTTGGCACGCCAAATTTGTTCTTCCTATAGCTCTAGTCTATCGAACTGTTCTGGGGGACACCCATCCTCCAATATAGCTTGGCGTAGCTTCTGCCGAATTGTAGCAGCCGTTGATGGTTCTTGTGCAATTATGTTTCGCTCTTCAAATAAGGGATCATCGCGACGGTATAGTATTGAGGGAAAGTCGAAGGTAGAGCGACCCTCTATTCGCCACACGGGACATTCAACCCCAGGTATGAAACGACCGGCGTTAACGCCCTCGCTAACCGGGCTTCTTAGGTAAGCAGAATACCAACACAGTGGGACCCCCGCTTTGGCACCCTGCAGAAGAACGTATTCGCCATCAGTACAGCAGATGCCCGCTCCGAACGTACCCCAGTATGTAAGCTCGCGTCCGGTATCTTCGCCGCGCAGTATAGGAAGTATAGATCTGCTGTGTGGTGCCGTGACGTGTTTCGCACCCAATGCCTCTAACACTGTTGCATACAAGTCTACCCCGCAAGTAATCGAGTCTATTTGGCGGCCATCATTTGCGAGCTCGGGATGCCATACTATTAGCGGAATGTTGGCATGGCTGAGATAGTGAGGATGCTGCTTGCCGAAAGGGCATCTTAAAGTATGATCTCGCCCGTCCTCTGTTATCTCATCGAGAGATCTTATCGCCTCGGCGAGTTCGTGTCCGTGATCTGTTGTAAGGATGACCATTGTGTTATGCCACAAATTGTGTCGGTCCATTGCTCGCCACAATTGGCCGATCGAGTCGTCTACCATTGTCAGCTTGCCCTTGTATTGTGCGCGGATGAAATCGAGTTCTGCCATTGAGGTGTTTCGAAGAAATGTAAGTCGCTCTTGTAAGTTCTGATATGGGGGCCAGCAGGTGTATGTCGGGTTCAGATCGTCGGTATACATTGACCTGTACGGTTCGGGAACATAAAAAGGCTCGTGAGCATCAAAACTTTCCACGTGAAGATAGAATGGCTGGCTCCTTATCAGTTCTACATTCGCGTCAATCCACTCCGCGGCTTTTCTGAACACGGTAGGCGCATGGAAGTCCTCGATTGATCTAAAATGCGCTACGTTTCGGTAATAACGACTTCCCCAGCCGGGTCGGTACTTGTTGATAGCTGCTACCCAGTTCGGTTCCTCCAGCTGAGGTGCAGTTTTCCAATAGTCAAGCTCGTGTCCACGGATCATTTCACAGCCGTCAAAGTACTCCAAATAACCGTGTGCACCAATCTCCCAGTAATGGTAGTGGTCTGTAATCATCTGAGTAATGGCTCCCAGCTTTCGACATTCGAGTGCCAGCGGACGATCAAAAGGTTCAATAGGTCCCCATCCTCGCCACAGAAATTCGCGCCTGCCAGTCATTAGCTCCCGTCTCGCAGGCATACACGGTGCCGAGCCCAAGAAGTGGTTTGTGAAAGTTACTCCCCGCTCAGCCAATTCTTGGATATTTGGCGTCTTGACTTCTTGGCAGCCATAGGGAGAAAGGTAGTGTCTATTGCAGCTGTCGATCAAGATGAGGATGACGTTCACAGCGTTACCCCTTTCTAATTTTCCGATTGTTAAATCTAGGTGTTGCCAGCTCGGAACCGGAGTCTGATTTTTGCGGGAATGGACATGTATACCCCGTCACAATTTTATACTGCCACCAAGCGATTTACTTAGGCACTGTGAGACTGTTACCTTTTTCTACGGAATTGCAACTACAATTTTCCGCACAAGGACATATCCGTAGCAAGTAACACAGAACATAATCGAGTTCCAGCAAATATGTCAGTTCTATTCTCCACCAACTTCTTTTTGAGTAGGTTATTTGTTCGGTGGGCGGACAGTTTTGGCGAAGTAGTATTCAGGTTGCGCTCATAGATGTGCTTGGAGTATGGTGGAGCATGCTGGACAGTTTTTCATCCGCCTGTCGCGAGGCATACTGTGTGCAAGAGGCTATTGGAGGTACGCCGGCTGATACGCATTCTTGCTTTTAGCCTGCGGCGGATTCTATCTCCTGTTTGACGTGTGGAAGGCAGTATGGGAAATGGGTAGAACTCGGGCGTGGCGCAAGAGGCGCTGATGGCCAGACACGTCTGAAAAAGCCACAAGAGTGCTTTCACGACTCTGCGTAAGCCAGTCTGGAATGTTTACCGGCCGAGAAGGTCCCAGCAAAGCGGCCCGTCCAGTAGACATCCTCTCTACAGTAGGTGAAGCTGAGATGCAGAGTGCGCTCGCTCGTCGAGAGTCAGCCGGACCCCAGGAGCGCGATGTCTATGCTTCATATGTGAATGAAGTGTTCCTTACTGCTCTGGAAGAGAAGGTGGGCGATTCGCTCGTATTGCAGTTTAGCTTTGGCGCTGAGCCTTTGCCCTTCGAAACGGCGAGCAGGTTGTGTCATAAATCAATCTCGCAAGTTGCCGCCATAATAAGCCGGCATCCGCGCCTGCGATTCCAGTGCTTTCTGTCGAGCCGACACGCCAACCAGTCAATGTGTACGCTTGCCCGGGAGCTGCCCAACTTATCGCTTGCCGGTTACTGGTGGCACAATTTCTTCCCAGGCACAATTCGGCAGGTGATCGAAGAACGGTTGGATATGCTCCCCTTGAACAAACAGATAGGATTTTTCTCAGATGCTTACTGTGTTGAGTGGGCATACGCCAAGGCGGTGATAATGCGACAACAACTTGCTGCTGTGCTTGCAGAGAAGATAGCAAGCGGGCAGTATACGATTGAGGACGCTACTCGTATAGCATTCGAAATCCTTTACGCTACACCAATTAATCTGCTTAGGTTGCCGTCGGCAACAGAGACTTTTTGACGACACGCCGAAAGCGAGTTTTCAAGGCTTTGAGTTGTCTAAGCAGCACAAAAGTCTTCTGATACCTCCGACCAGAGGGTTTGTTTCTTCTATTAAATGATTCCTCCTTGCCCGAATTACGCGCGTCTGGTTTGCTATCTTGGAATGAGCTGCAAGGATGGGTGGATCAGCATCCACAGTCTGACTTTGACTCTTGGTTACATAATCCACGGGGTCGTGTCAATTCTAGTGTGTAAAATGGATTTTGGGTGTATTCCTCCAGTCATTGTTTCTTTGCCGGAAGAGGCCGTACAGTAGTCGGTAACAGCTTTCCTTGTTTTGGAATCCTGCCCAGCCGGATGTGCTTGCTCAGGTGTCAGCCATGAGTCTCTCGATCGTGTTGTTGGTGCGAATGTATTGCCAGTGGGAGCGGGGACAGTCAAAGAACGCTAGCGGCTTGCCGAGGTATTTCTCGAGTTCGGCGGCGAAGCCGCGGTATTTACCGGCCCAGCGGTAGCACCAGTGCGCATACGCTCCGAGCACCTGGTGTCTGTTCTGGGCAAGATAAACCGCACGCAGGTCGTCTATGCAGTCTGCTCGATCGGTTCTTCTATCACTTCTGCGGGCCTGGTCATCCTATGAGCCCAGCACAGCTGCCGCACAACATCTCCAACGGCATCGTCCACGGCAAGGGATATGGCGGGTGAGTCGTCACTGAGGACCAGATCCAGCTTCTCGTAATCCAATCTGCGTTCCACCAGGCTATTCAACAGCCGTTTCTACGCAGCCCCACTATCAAGTTTGGAGCGGATGTAGCCGATCACCTCCTTGCGTCCGTCCCTGTCTATGCCAACCGCCACCAGCACCATCGACTCCTTGGCCAACCTGCCGCGCCTTATCTTCACCGACAGCGCGTTTAGGAACAGATACTTGTAGACTTTCGTCAGTTCGCGACGCCGAAACTCTTCAGCCTGCCGGTCCAAAAGCAATTGCACTCGCGCTAGAATCGAACCGCAAGGAAGATAGCCCAGAAGCAACGCCAGCATCTCTACTACCTTCCTGCGACTTGCACCGAAGAGCAGGCACTTGACCATAAGCTTTTCCACATCCGACAGCGCAAAACGACCTCGCTGCAAAATTGACGGAACAAAACCCGAGTAGCGGAACCTCGGAACTCTCACGTTCTTGAGCCTGCCAAATCGAGTCAGGATGTCTTGTGTTCTGTAGCCGTTCCTGTGGTCCACTCGGACATCACTGCACTCATACAAATTGCACCCAGTCTTGTGCCGAGCCTCACACTTGAAACTCTCCTCCAATACCCACTTCACGTTCGCAATCACCAGGTCCGATAAGTCACCAAACCGGATGTATTCTGGGTCCTGACCCCCATACCTCCAGTTGCTTGAACATCTGCTCCAGTGATAATGTCCCCAGGGGAGTCTCCTTTCTCAGCGCGCAGCTCTGAATAATCAACCCAAAGAATACTCAACAAAAACAATTTACATACTCGAAAGGTACACTACTGGGGACAAGGGTCTCGTTGACAGGTACTAGCGTGCGTGATATACTCTTGCGGATTTCAAGAACAGCGAGCTTAGCCTTGCTGCTACTGGAATGCTGCTACACTCCGCATTGCGGCCACGGTATGCACTTAGGCATGATAGGTGTGATCAATGTGGGATCAACGTAAATATTATGTCGCTCCGCAGTGCGGTTAGGAATGCCACTGGGCTACTGATTGGAGTCAGTTGTGCCACGCTAGGGGATTATTTCGACACGCCACTTCGGACGGGCAGAGTTGTGTCAGGGTGTGGATCTGTGATGAACAAGCAATTAACGACGAATGAGAGGCCGCATGCGTACGTGGGATAGGTTTATTCGGCGCGGTGGGCTACTTGTTGTCTTGTCTGGTCCTTCCGGCGTAGGCAAAGATGCGATTCTAACTGAGTTCCAAAAAATTTGTCCGAACGTGCAGCGCTGCGTAACTGCGACTACACGGCCGCGGCGCGATTCAGAGCGAGATGGCGTGGACTACTACTTCTTGTCGGAGGAGGAGTTCCGCAGGCGAATAGAAGAAAACCAGTTCTTGGAGTTTGCCGAAGTGCACGGCTATCTTTACGGCACTCCGCGCGGATTGGTGGAGCAGGCATTAGCGCAGGGGCGCGATATAGTACTTAAGATAGACGTGCAGGGAGGCATCGCCGTCAAACGCGCGATGTCCGAGGCGGTCATGGTCTTTGTCGTGCCTCCGTCGATGGAAGAACTGGAGCGCAGGTTACGGTCGCGCAGTACGGATTCTGATGCAGATATTGAACGACGCCTGGCCAACGCCCGCCGGGAGTTGGAACGTATTGGGGAATACGATTATCTGATCGAGAACGATTCGGTCGCGCATGCGGCTGAGAAGTTGAAGGCGGTCATAATTGCAGAGCACAGCAGGATCTTCAGGTAGCAGAAACGACAACTTGAGTGGGAAGCGAATAATCCTGGGGATATCAGGAGGTATCGCTGCCTACAAAGCTGCTTACATCGCCAGCGCTTTGACGCAGCGCGGAGCGGACGTCCACGTTGTCTTAACGCAGCACGGCTTGATGTTCGTTGGTCCAGCTACCTTTTGGGGTATCACTCGAAACCCTGTTATAACAGGACTTTTCGACCAGTCTGCGGACGCTGAGATAAAACATGTTTCGCTGTCGGAAAGCGCTGATTTGCTGTTGATTGCACCCGCCACTGCTAACATCATTGGAAAACTCGCAAATGGGATCGCCGACGACATGCTCACTACAATGGCGCTGGTGGTTCGCTGTCCAATCGTTATAGCGCCTGCTATGAATGCCAACATGTACAGCAATCCCATAGTGGTGACCAATATTGAACGGCTCAGACAGAGAGGATGTGTGATTATCGATCCCGAAGAGGGTCACCTGGCGTGCGGGTCTGAGGGTCGAGGAAGACTCGCCGATCCAGACAAGATTGTCCGCGTGGTAGAGGAAATACTTCTGGGCGTTACTAGGGACTACGCTGGGCTGACAGTGGTGGTAACGGCTGGACCGACCCAGGAGCCGATTGATCCAGTCAGGTTCATAAGCAATCGTTCTTCCGGAAAGATGGGTTATGCAATAGCCGAATGTGCCGCCAGGCGTGGTGCCAGGGTTATTTTGGTAAGCGGTCCCACCGACCTAGAGGTTCCTAACGGTGTAGAGATAGTTAAGGTTCGGACAGCAAGAGAGATGTTCGAGGCTGTCGACAAAGTCGCGAACAGCGCTGACGTCTTGATTTGTGCTGCTGCGCCAGCTGATTTTGTGCCGGCAGAAGCTAGTTCTGAGAAAATCAAGAAAGGCTCACGCCTCACACTGGAGCTAGACCAAGCCGTAGACATTCTTGGCGAAGTAGGAAAGCGTAAGGGTCGCACAATCTTGGTAGGATTCGCCGCGGAAACATCCGATCTCGAGAGAAATGCAGAGGAGAAATTAGTTGCAAAGAACCTTGACCTTATCGTTGCCAACGACGTTTCGCAAGGTAACGATGTGTTTGGCAGCGATACAAATGAAGTAACTCTGATATCTAGAACTGGAGACCTTATTCGTTGGCCCAGAATGTCCAAGCGCGAAGTGGCCGAAGGTATCCTTAACTACGTGAGAGATCATTTCTTGGAGGCTCGCAGTTGACAGTAAAAACCCATATGTTTACATCGGAATCGGTTACCGAGGGACATCCAGACAAGCTTGCCGATCAGATATCGGACGCAGTTCTTGACGCAATTCTTGATAAGGATCCTAACGGACGAGTGGCATGCGAGACTTTAATCACCACTGGCGTCGTTATCGTAGCCGGGGAGATCACAACGGAGGCTTACGTTGAGATTCCTGACATAGTGCGCCGCACTCTTGAACAAGTCGGCTATACTCGGGCGAAGTACGGCTTCGATTTCGAAACCTGCGGGGTGCTCACTGCTATACAATCACAATCGCCAAATATTGCACAAGGCGTGGATACGGGTGGCGCGGGAGACCAGGGAATGATGTTCGGCTTCGCTTGTGACGAAACTCCTGAGCTGATGCCGATGCCTATCATGCTGGCGCACAAGCTCGTTCGCCGACTCGCCGCTGTCAGAAAAGAGAATGAGATTTCCTACTTGCGTCCGGATGGTAAGAGTCAGGTGACTGTTCAATATGAAGGTGGCCGGCCAGTCCGTGTCGACAAAGTCGTCATATCGGCGCAACACGCACCAAACATACCCCAGTCCACGATATATACCGACATAGTTGAGAAGGTTATCAAGCCGGTTTTGCCTCCCGAAATGATAGATGCAAATACACAGTACCTAGTCAATCCTACGGGATGTTTTGCGATTGGCGGACCGCAAGCAGATACCGGCTTGACTGGTCGCAAAATAATCGTTGACACGTACGGAGGGATGGCTAGGCATGGTGGCGGCTGTTTTTCAGGCAAGGACCCGACCAAGGTTGACAGGTCCGCGGCTTACATGATGCGGTACGTGGCCAAAAACATAGTAGCTGCGGGATTGGCAAAGCGGTGTGAGATTCAGGTCGCCTACGCGATTGGCAAACCTGATCCTATGGGGATAATAGTCGACACGTTTGGTACAGGCCTCATTCCGGATGAAAAAATCGAAGATCTCATAATTAAGTTCTTTGACCTGACTCCTAGAGGAATAATCGAAAAGCTCAACCTCAGGCGGCCTATATACACACAAGTTGCCGCGTACGGACATTTCGGACGCACGGAACTGAATGTGCCCTGGGAAGATACGGACATGGCCGATGTGCTGCGCAAAGAAGTGGGTCTGTAAATGTGACCGACTTTATATCAGCTTACCAAGAGCTACAGCCTAGAGATAACTGGGTATTCCAACAATTGATCTGACACCTGGAGATGTGCGCGCAGTCACATGTACGCCCATGTTGCCGTCGAAACCGGTTCAACCAGTGATCTGGATGCACTGACCTACGAGGTTCCCGGGCATCTTGCGAATTCGCTTCGACTGGGCAGTTGCGTGCTTGTTCCGCTGGGTTCTCGCCAGGCGGTAGGCTATGTGATCGGGTTTACCGAAGCGCCTGACGTGCCGGAGGTCCGGTCTATTATCTCAGAGCTTCAGTCACCAGTTCGTTTGACTGAGACCCTTCTAAACTTGGCGCGATGGATCTCCGAAGAATACCTGTGTCCTTTATCGCACGTAGTTCTGAGCATCGTTCCTGCCGTAATGCACTACCATGTGCAGACGGGGGTAACACTTACTGATCGCCATCCTGATCCCAACTGCTTGTCTTCAAGCGAAGAGCGTCTATATTCTGTGCTGTCTGCTCAGATCGCCTCGCGCAAGTCAAGATCGGATGCGGAGTCGCAAGTACCCTTCGTTACTATTGAGTCACTGATTGACGGGGCGTCCAGGTCGGCACTTCGGCGGATCATTCGACAGTTGGAATCCAAGGGCTTCGTGCGTCGTGTGTATCGGTTGACTGGTTATGAGGGGAAGCCTAAATTATTGCGCGGCGTGAGAGCAGTTGATGGTACTCTTCCGCTGATAGGGGAGCTTCCCGAGAAGCAAAAGCAAGCATTCCAGCTCATACAGAGTCTTGGCCGCGATGTGTCCATAGTCGAGCTTTCTCAAAGATTCGGCATTTCGCGCTTCGTTATTGATGCTCTCTGTAAAAAGGGCTTACTTGAACGCGTGGACGTGGCTGTCAGGCATGTTCCCTCGTTTGTGCAATCGTCTGATGTACCGGATAGATTGACTGAGGACCAGCAGAGGGCAGTCCAAGCCATCACTCAGGCATTGGGTGAGAGGCAGTACCGAGGATTCCTACTTCACGGCGTTACCGCAAGTGGAAAGACAGAGGTCTACGTTCGTTGCATCGAAAATGCTCTTCAACGTGGTCGAACAAGCTTGTTGTTGTTGCCGGAAATTGCTATTACAACTCAGTTGATGAATGTTATGAAGAGCCGCTTCGGGGACGATATAGCTGTGATACACAGCGGCCTCAGGGCGGGAGAGCGATGCAGTGAGTGGATTAGGGTGCAGCGCGGAGAGGCAAGGGTTGTAATGGGCGCAAGATCTGCTGTGTTTGCACCTTTGGAAAACCTTGGTCTCGTCATAATTGACGAGGAACACGAGTCCGGCTACAAACAGGAGAACCCACCGCGTTATAACGGTCGAGATGTAGCAATTTACAGGGCGAAAGAGTCGAGAGCAGTTGCTATTCTTGGTAGCGCTACGCCTTCGGTGGAGACATACTACAAGACGGAGACTGGTGAGTTGAGGCTTATCGAGATGCCTACTCGAGTCGAGAGTCGACCGCTACCCACAGTTCGGATAGTGGATTTGCGCGAAGAGCTGAAGAAGCGCCGCTCGAGCATTTTCAGTGAGGCTTTGGAAGAGGCTATACGGGAGCATTTGTCGCGGGGACGACAGGTCATGCTGCTTCAGAATAGGCGGGCGTATTCGGTTTTCCTTTTGTGCCGTGACTGCGGGTATGTACCAGGTTGTCCAAACTGCGCTGTAACGTTGAAGTTCCGCGCTTCGCAGCATAAGCTTACTTGCCATCACTGTGACTATCAGGAGCCGGCGCCCAATGTGTGTCCCAAATGCGGGGGGCACCGGATTAAGCGATTCGGAATAGGTACCGAACGTGTAGAAGAGGAAGCAAAGAGATTGTTCGCGCAGGCGCGTGTCATTCGCATGGATCGCGATACTACGTCTCGCAAAGGTTCCCACGCTGCCATCTTGAACCGATTTCGCAAGGGCGAGGCCGACATACTTGTAGGCACGCAGATGATCGCCAAGGGGCTCGATTTCCCGAACGTTACGTTAGTCGGAGTCATAAGTGCCGACACAGCACTTCACATTCCAGATTTCCGGGCCAGCGAACGCACGTTTCAGTTAATATCGCAAATCGCAGGTCGTTCCGGTAGGGGAGTCGAACCTGGTGAGGTTATCGTGCAGACTTTCGATCCAGAGAACTTTGCTATTCAGTGTGCTGTTGCTCATGACTATAATTCTTTCTACAGCCGCGAGCTTGAAATGCGCCGTGAGCTCGGGTATCCACCATTTGTGTCCTTAGTAAACGTCATTTCCCACGACGCGGACGATGCGGTTGCTCAGACCCGCCTTAGAGAATTTATCGAAGTATTCAGGGGTATTGACGCCGCCTGCCAAGTAGACGTAGTCGGTCCTGTGCGCGCAGTGTTGGCAAAGTTGAGGGGCGAATACCGCTGGCACGTTCTCCTGCGGTCAACCGAGCGCGCCAAAATGCTTGAGGCAATTAGAAATGCTTTGGCCGTCAATGCCAAACTACGGCGGTCCCTTGTAGTGGATGTCGATCCTTTATCAATGCTATAATTGGCCGTTTTCAGAGGTTTGAGAGGTTTGTGTATGGAGCGACGAGAGATCGTGAAATACGGAGAGAGCGTGCTCAAGGAGCGAGCTGAAGAGGTCGCTCGGTTCGATGACGGTGTGCGCTCTCTTATCGATGAGATGTATCGAGTTATGGAAGAAAACCACGGGCTGGGTCTAGCTGCTCCACAGATCGGCGTGGCAAAACGGGTTTTCGTATACGACAGCGAAGACGGTCCCCACGCACTTGTGAATCCACGGTTGATCAAAGGTAGCGGGGAGCAGGTATCTGTTGAAGGTTGTCTAAGTATTCCAGGCTTGCAAGGTGAGGTAAAGCGTTACGAGTGCGTGACGGTAGAGGGACTTAACGAAAATGGTAAAAAGGTTAGAATAAGGGCGCAGGGTTTGCTCGCACGTGTATTCCAACATGAAATGGATCACTTGGATGGAACGTTGTTTATAGACAAAGCCAATCCAGATACCATCCAGATTGTGGTGCCGGAACAAGACGTTGCCGATAACGAATAAACTTGCGCCGAAGGTGTTGCGTGTTGAGAGTTGTATTTGCGGGCACAAGTGAGTTTGCTGTTCCTTCGCTTGAGGCGTTGATGGCTTCGGATCACCAGGTCCTTGCTGTCATAACACAACCTGATAAACCTACCGGCAGAGGTGGCAGGCTGCAGATGCCTCCTGTCAAGCAAGTGGCACTGGAACGTAATCTTCCTGTCCTGCAACCAGAGAAGATTTCTGATCCCGAATTCGTCACGCATCTGAAAGGTCTGGGTGCCGTCGAAGCAATGATCGTGGTTGCCTATGGCCAAAAGATCCCAAGCGACATCCTCTGTTGGCCCAAGTTCGGTGTGATCAATGTGCACGGGTCGCTTCTTCCCAAGTATCGGGGTGCTGCTCCAGTACAGCACGTTCTAATAGTGGGCGAAAAGAGGACCGGTGTCACCACGATGTTGATTGACGAAGGCTGGGATACCGGCCCTATTCTTTTACAACGCGATGTAGAGATCTTGCCTGAAGAAAACGCGGGGGAACTGTCTCAGCGACTGGCTAAAGTCGGAGCTGACCTTCTAATTGAAACGTTAGAAGGTCTGGAGCGAGGAACGATAACTCCGGTTCCTCAAGACCACTCTATAGCAACCTACGCACCCTCCCTCAAAAGCGACGCTGGGCTGATAGACTGGTCAGCTTCTGCAGAAACGATTGTGAACCTGATACGTGGTTGCACTCCTAAACCGGGGGCTTTTACTTCTAGGAATGAATTGCTCCTTAAGGTATGGCGCGCGCGTATCGAGCAAGTAGACGGCCAGCATGAAAGCCCCGGCGAAGTTGTTGCTATCGATAGAGAGGGAGTTGTCGTGGCTTCCGGACTAGGGCTGGTCCGTTTGCTAGAGGTGCAACCCGCTTCTCGACGCAGAATGTCTGCTGCCGACTACGCCCTGGGAGCACGCCTAAAACCTGGCGACCGGTTTGATGTAAAGGCCAAATTCCTCAATCTAGGGGAATAAGCGCGAATTTATCGGTGCTATTGGTGTTGTTTCAACAGCTCACCGATCGCCGCCATCACCCGATTCCCTACTTCTTGTGCAGCCTCCTTTCCGTGTGCGCCATAGAGATCCGACAAATCAACCGGCTTACCATAAACAACTTTGATGCGGGCGAATCTAAGGAACATTGAGTGCGGCGGGAGCAACTTAGCCGTGTTTATCAGCGCTGCAGGGATTACGGGTACCTTAGCCATAAGCGCTATCATTCCCACTCCCGGCTCGGCCGGCAGCAGTGGTTCGGATGTCAAGTTTCGTGTCCCTTCAGGGAACATGGCCACGCATTCGCCTTTGTGCAATAGGTCAACAGCTTTTCTTATGGCAGCACGATCTGCGCTGTGTGTCTTAACGGGGAAAGCGCCCACTTTCCTGATCAGAAAACCCAGCACTGGGATGCGAAATAGTGGCTCCTTAGCCATGAAATATACGCGTCTGGGACACCCAGCCCCTAGTGCCGGAGGATCTATATAGCTGACGTGATTCGCACACACAAGCACGCCACCGGTGCGTGGTATGTTTTCCTGTCCTATGACCTGCCAGCGGCCAAAAAACCGACACACAAGAACAGCAAGTATCTTTCCGATCCAATAAAGCATAGTTCAGGTTTGCTGCGTAGTTTTCTGAGCCTATTCAGTCGGCTGATTTGGATTCGGTGGAGCGCGAGGAAATGCGCTCGTTGTGAAGAGCGATTATTTTGTCAATCACTTCGTCCACGCTCATCGAGTCTGTTTCGATTAACACAGCGTCGGGAGCCTGCTTGAGTGGCGCTTCGGATCGCGAACTGTCGCGGAGATCACGATCCGATATTTCCCTGGCGACCTCCTCGACATCCGCATCAATCCCGATTTCGCGAAGTTGGTTAGTACGTCTTCGCGCACGCTCCTCTGAGGAGGCAGTTAGAAACACTTTGACCTCAGCATTCGGGAATATTACGGTTCCTATATCGCGGCCCTCCATCACAACTCCGCCGGCTTCTCCCATTTTTCGTTGTAGATCCGCCAACCTTTTTCGAACGCCCTTTATTGCACTGACGGCGGACGAAAGCCGGCTGGATTCGGGGGTACGTATTGCTTCTGTCACATCCTCGCCGTCTACGAGAATACGCTGCTCGCCGTTAGCCTTTTCGAAGCGTATGTCAATGCGATTTGCCAAAGCGGTAACGCGCGCGTGGTCAGTGATGGGGATTTTCTCTTTTAGTGCCTTCCACGCCACAGCCCTATACATCGCACCTGTATCGATATAAATGTAGCCGAGTTTTTCGGCCACCCTCTTTGCTACGGTGCTCTTGCCGGCTGCTGCCGGCCCATCAATGGCTATTATGGGCCGCTTCATTTGTCTTTCAACCGCAGATAAGCCTGCCTGACTTGTCGTGCTTCCTCGAAGAATTTGAATAACTCTTCTTCGTTGCCGGCAGCTATTGCAGCTTGCAGCTCCCCTAAAATAGATTTTAGGCGGTCAATAGCTTTGGATATTTCACTGGCGTTCGTAAGGCATATGTCACGCCATATCTCCGGTGGGCTATTCGAGATTCTGGTCAGATCCCTAAAGCTACCGGCTGCAAGTCTTAGAGCTTGCACTCCATCTAAGTTTTCTGCGAGCCTATTGAGCGCTGATCCTCGATGCGATTTCACAACGGTATGGAGCAGTGCTGCAGATACAGCGTGTGGTAGATGGCTTATCAAAGCGACGGCAGCGTCGTGTTGTTCTGGGCTCATTACTTCGACCTTTGCGCCGATCGCCTCAACAAACCGCGACATTTTCTGTAACGCGTCCAAACTTGTCTCAGCGGTGGGCGTCAGCACATAAGTTGCACCGACAAACATGCTTGGCAGTGCTGACTCGACGCCCGATTCCTCGGATCCGGCCATAGGATGTCCGCCTACGAAACTACAACCTTCGGGCATCAATTTCGTTGCTTGCTCTACTATCTCTTTCTTAGTGCTGCCGACATCGGTCACTACGGTGCCCGGTTTGAGAGCAGATGCTGCTATCTCAAGTGTGGGTATGATTGTCCGGACGGGTGTTGCGATGACTACAAAGTCTGCTCCTCTGACTCCTGCTGCGATATCAAGCGAGTAGCTGTCTATTGCTCCCAGAAGCTTTGCCTTCATTAACTTTTGCTCGGTTCGGCCGATGCCGATCACCTGCCGGGCCGCAGAGAATTCTCTTGCAGCCATTCCTAGAGATCCGCCAATCAATCCGACGCCGACTATGGCTATGGTATCAAAAACAGGTTGTTTCAACTTGCGAGGCATCAGACATACCTACCAACTGCCCGTGCAACAGCTGCAAGGTCTTTCATTAGCAGTGAGAAATTCTGAGGAGTTAGAGATTGTGCGCCGTCCTTCAGTGCTTTTTCAGGGTGGGGGTGAACCTCGACCATAATTCCATCTGCTCCGGCGGCTACGGCCGCCCGCGCCACAGGAGGAACTAATTTGTACAAACCTGTCCCGTGGCTCGGATCAGCAACTATTGGTAGATGACTAAGTTCCAGTACCGCCGGGATGCTGGACACGTCAAACGTGTTGCGCGTGTAGGTTTCGAATGTCCGAATTCCGCGTTCACACAGGATTATGTCATAGTTGCCTCTATTGGCGATATACTCCGCCGCCTGTAACCATTCTTCTATAGTGGATGACATACCTCGTTTGAGCATAACCGGTTTCTTGACAGCCCCGACCTCTCGCAGCAGCGAGAAGTTGGTCATGTTCCTGGTACCGATTTGCAGGATATCTGCATAGCGCGCTACCAATTCGACATCGCGAGTATCCATCACCTCGGTTATAATGGGCATACCTGTTGCCTCTCGAGCGGTTGCGAGGATCTTCAAACCCTCTTCGCCTAGTCCTTGGAAGCTGTACGGCGAGGTGCTAGGTTTGAATGCTCCGCCGCGCAGTATGCTGGCTCCTGCAGCCTTCACAGCGGCAGCCACTTCCAAGGTCATCTGCTCATTTTCCACAGAGCAGGGTCCTGCCATGACAATGACCTTCTGTCCTCCGATATCCACTCCGCCAACACGTACGATAGTCTTTTCAGGTTTGAACTCTCGCGAAACTACCTTGTAAGGTTTGAGAATGGGGACTACGCGCTCTACGTAAGCAAGTGAAGAAAGTTGTTCAGCCAGAACTGGCTTTTGATCGTCATGCGCGCCTATTACGCCAACTATTGTTTTTTCGACACCTTTAGACAGGTGGACGCCGTAACCTCGTTCTTTGAGGTTATTAACCAGCTCGTCTATATCGGAGTCAGTTGCCGAAGGCGCGAGAATAATGATCATTTCGCCATTACCTCCCGCAGGGCTGAGATGAATCTTTCATTCTGCTCGTCTGTTCCCGTTGTGACGCGTATGTGAGTAGGTGCTCCGAAGATGTCTCCGGTTCTCACTATCACTCCTCTTCTGAGGAGCTGGTTAAACACTTCTTTACAGTCTCGCTGCACGTCGATCCAGACAAAGTTGGCTTGGGTGGGTGTATATGGCAGGCCCATTTTATCCAGCTCGGCGTATATGTACTCCTTCGCTCTCCGGTTAAGCTCGCGCGTCCTCCTGACCTGCTCCGGATCTGCAAGACTAGCCAATGCTCCTGCTTGAGCTACACTGTTTACATTGAAAGGGAGCCTTACCCTCTCGAGTAGCTCAATCAGATGCTTGGGTCCGATTCCGTATCCTATGCGTAGGCCTGCAAGCCCATAGGCTTTGGAAAACGTGCGGAGAGCAATCACATTTCGACCCGCCTTTACCCATTCGATCGACCGCGTGTACCCCGGATCGTCCACGTACTCGTAATACGCTTCATCCAGGACCAAAATGCATCGCTCGGGCAGCTTGTCCAAGACCGCTTCTACTTCATCTGCACCAACTATTGTGCCCGTGGGGTTGTTTGGATTCGAAATGAAAAACAGCTTCGTCTTGTCGTTTACTTCAGCTAGCATCGCCTCAAGGTCGTGCGTCCAATTTTTCAGTGGCACCAGACGAGTAGGGCAGTCCATCAGTGTTGCTGCGGTGCAGTATTGTACGAAACTCGGGTGGGCTTGCACTATTTCATCGCCTTCGTCGAGTAGCGCAATGCCGATATAATGGATCACCTCGTCGGCGCCTGCTCCGAAGATCAACATTTCCGGATCTACGTCCAGGTGCTTTGCAAGAGCCTGGCGAAGCTCGTAGCAGCTTCCCTCGGGATACTGGGCAACGTTTAGAAGTGCTTGCCGCATAGCCTCCAGCGCAGCCGGAGATGGACCTAAGGGATTCTCGTTCGAAGCAAGTTTGATCACGTCTTCAATACCCAGCTCGCGCTTGACCTCTTCTACCGGCTTGCCGGGAACGTATGGTGTAAGTCTCAATATGCATTTTCTGCACAATCTAGACGAGTCTATCACTTCGAATCCTCCTGGAGATGGTGAAAGGATAGCACAAATTCGCTGGCTTTAGCAAAGGTTGCTAAACCGTGCAGGTTGGTTAAGATTGCGAGGTGTCCCGCATTCCTCTTGGAGTCCTTTTCCTTATATGGGTTCCCGGTTCGTCCACTGTTTCTGCTGTGTCCGGTTCTATGTGGGTCACAACGTGCGCCCCCGGGTACCGACGGCGGATTTCGTCCTCTATGTGTTCCGCTATCTGGTGTGCTTCGTCGACCGATATGTCACCGGGAACGATCAGGTGGTAGTCTATCTCGCGGTACGGACCGGACTTTCGTGTTCGAAGTTTGTGATATCCCACAACGCGAGGGTTGCTCATCACAACCGCTCGGACCTCTCTAACTTCCCCATCAGGCAGCTTTTGGTCAAGCAACGGACCTGCAGCTTTCCAAGTCAAAGAAAAGGCCACCCTTATTATCATCAACGCAACGGCTATGGCCACAATCGGATCAACTATATGCCAATCAGTCAGCTTGAGTATACCGAGACCGACAAAGACTCCTATCGAAGTCCACACATCGGTGGATAGGTGGCAGGCGTCGGCTTCTAGCGCAATTGAATCGGTGAGTTTTGCCACCTTGAAAAGGTACCTTGAGACAAAGATGTTGACGACTATGGAAACAGCCATAACTAATAATCCCCATTCGGGTGTTTCAACTGCCCTGGGATTGCGCAGCTTGTCAAGCGATTCGTGGATGATGAAAATGGCTGCCAGCAGTATCAAGAACGCCTCGACAGCTCCGGAGAGGTTTTCAAACTTTCCGTGCCCGAATGGATGTTCGTGGTCGGCGGGTTTGCTACAGATTTTAACGCTGAAGTATGCTATCACAGCTGCGAAGAGGTCTAGTCCGGAATGGGCAGCCTCGGATATTACGCTAACGGAGCCGGTTAGTAAACCGACCAAAAGCTTCGCTGCTACGAGCAAAGAGTTGGACGCTACTGAGAGTGCGGCTGCAAAACCTCGCTTGTCCATTGTGGACCTCAGGAAAGAGTGCAAACAGGATGGATTATACACCTACTGTTTTTGGTCGTCAAAAGCACCAATGCGGTCATCGTGTTTAGCGACTACCGTTTCGCTGGGTCTTGCTCCCGTGGTATACTGGAATTCAAGGGAGGTGACAACTATGAAGTGTGCAAAGTGCGGCTTGGACCTTCCCGAGCAAACGCGGCATTGTCCTAAGTGCGGTACCACAAACGAGTATGCTTCCTCTGAAAAACCGCGCAAGAAAAGAACGATTTTCTTTATCCTAGCAGCTTTGGCTACAGTTGGCATTATAGCGATCGCGTTGGCCGCCATGATGGCATCTCGTTCGAGGCCAACCATAACCCAAGTACCTGCAGGGACAACAAAGCCGGGGAATGTGGTGACGGCGCCTCCCCCAGCTTCGCAGCCGGGCAATGTTGTGACTGCTCCTCCGGCAGTTAAGCCGCCAGCCTCTCCGATGCCGACAGAGGTCAAAAAGCCTAAACCGCCTAAAGAGGTTGTCGATTACCTTGAGTTTGTCAGAAAGGTGGAACAGCACCGACAAATGTTGCTTAGGGACACCGGAGAAGCGCTGATGCTTTCCAGCACAGGTAGTCAGGCAACTACTCTTCTCAAGCTGATAGATATGGCAGCGGATCCTGACAGCAAGGTCGACATTGACCCGCTCAAGGACGCGAAGAATGAGTTAGCTCGCCAATACAAGAACTGGCTCAGCACCCTTGAATACTTTGATAAGAAGCCGGCACCGAACGAGTGTAGGGAATTCTCCGGAGCTTACAGGGAACTTCTGCGAAGGGAGACAGAAGCCATCGGTGCGATTGCCCAGGGTTTGCAACGCGTCAACATTATGGACCCGAACGACATGTCCAGGCTTTTACGTGAACTGCAGCGCATGAAAAACGATCCGTCAATTCAACGAAACATCGATCTAGCGGCCGACCACGCTGATACCAAACTAAATGAGCTAGTAGCCAAATATGATATGCAAAAACCCTTCAATGTACCCCGTGAGCAAGAAATTAGCGGAAGCATTATGGGCTTCTAGGATCGATAGTCGGTTGTAACTTGTTTGCTTGACCGACTATTATTGTAACAGCCATCCGCTTGTAGTCCCGCAGGCGTACACCTACTACCGTACCACAGATGCCGACATTTTTTATATTTTCTTGTTAGTGTGGTTGAAATTGACAAGGCGCAAACATTGGGCTACTATGCGTGTTGGTAGTAACGCTCATTGCCACGGATGGCCGTAGTTTCCCAGAGGGGGATGATCTTTATTTGCCGTAGGTACCTTATGAATCGCGTTCCTGTGTTTCTACTCGGCGTATTGTTCCTTTTCTCGGTCTAACCTGCTTGGAGTCTCGTGATTGACGACTTCGAAAGCGGCGACTTGACTGCCTGGTTTATTGAAGCTCCCTATTATACGACTCTTTCACTCAGTTCTCCAGGAGCGGGGGGATCAGTGCATGCTTTGTCGATACAGGAGACTGCAGGCAGCCAGGGCGCGCATAGCGCAAATGCCTTGGCTCACCGTGTATTTACTGTTCCAGCGGACTGGAGCGCATATACCACACTTCAGTTCGACGCCAAGATAAGTGGTGGCGAGTGGAACGGCTATTCGATTCGTGTTTATAACGATAATCGGAGCGTTCTTCTCCGAGAAATCCACTCGGATTCCAGCATTTCCGGGTTTAGGAATATTAGCTTTGACATTTCGGGTATTCAACGCGACCGCATAACGGAAATCGTGATCTACGTCAATAAGACCAGGCAAGACGCAGGTCAAATACTCACGATAGACAATATTCGCCTTTCCAACGAACCGGTCACAACCGAACCAGTTCGGGTGCTGACCGACTTCTCTTCAGGTGATCTTACCAGATGGTCAGCGCCAGTTTCTCCACCTTATCAGACTACAATCACTACGACCACGGACGACTCGCCTAACGATGGATCGACCCCGGCAATGGCGCTTTCTGTAAAGCTTTCCGGTACGTCCAATAACGCCCTGGTGCGCTGGCGCCCCGTGCAAACTATGGATTGGTACGATTACAAGACATTGGAGTTCGATGTAAAGCTTGCTGTCGGCACGACGACGGATGGGTTCTCTATACGCCTTTACAATGCCGGTACTAGTGTGCGACTCAAGAAATTTGTTCCGGGTTCAAGCTATGTTACCTGTCAGGTTGATATATCTGCGATGGAGAGGGACCAGGTAAACGAGATATTGTTCTACGTAAACCGAATCGGTGCTTATGATCCATCAACAAAACCAATGCGGCTATACATTGATTACATAAGGCTTACTAAGACCGCGTTGCCTCCGTCGCCTGACGTTGTGTGGCTGGATACATTCGACACGGGTACGTACTCACCCTGGTGGGACTGGATGTATAACACTTCACTGTCTATCAACTGGTTGGACTTTATCAGTGCACCTGCATCTCTTGACATCAAACTTACGGGAACGTCGCTTTCCGCTTATACTCGCAGAAGTTGGATTGTGGGAGGTGGACAGACCCAAGACTGGGAGGATTACAACTCACTGATATTCGAGGCCAAAGTCCTGAAAGGCAATCCGGCAAAGCCGAACTATCCCATAGGATTCTCTGCGAATGTGGTAAGTGGTCCGGCGGGGGGCAACATTTGGTTCTATCCTTCCGCTTATGATAATTGGGAAACGATTGCGGTGGACCTAACACCTTACGACGTCGACCAAGTTTCGTGGCTGAGATTCTATGTGAACCGTTGCGGCAGAAATGATTACGATCCTGCTACTGCAGCTGGGCAAATTCTGCGCATCGACAACTTGCGGCTCTCAAAAGAACCAGCTCCGCCTACTGTTGTGGACAATCCAAACGTGGACGATTTCGAGGATGGAAACATTGACGACTGGTACTACCGCAGCACGCACGAGTACCCCAGTGGCAGCGGAGTGTACATGGAGGGAGTTGCAACGGAGCTAACAACCGACGCCGCAGGCGGAGCATACGCGTTGAAGATTACGTGTCTTACACCGCCGGGCAGTTCCTCAGCCTACGCTCGGAAGACTTTGCACGCGGATTGGTCGAAGTATAAGACGCTCGTATTTGATGCCAAGGTCGAGGATTCAAGTACCAGCTACGGCTTCGGGGTTCGCATAAGATCCTTTAATGGATATGCTCAAACACATGAGTTCTGCCCAACAGACCAGTGGCAAACCTTCAAGATAGACATTTCGCAGGACAAAGTCGGTACCGCAGATGCTCGCGCTGAAGTCATAGGGCTGCTGTTCTATGTCAACGGTCCGGGTATGTACGGGGTTCCACAGAGTGGTTCTCAGAAGCTTTACATAGACAATATCCGTTTGACGACGGAGACCCTGCAAACATCATTCTCGACAATCGGCGAGGCAAAAGAGGTTGAAGACGGCCGCGCAGTAACGCTTTCGGGCAAGGTGTGCACCGGTTACTTCCCGAACGCGTTTCCAGATAAAAACGATCCTTCCACGCTGCGACCGGTGTTCTTCTTGGAAGAGCCTGATCGCAGCGCCGCCATTCCGGTGGTGATCAGCAAGGGTCTATCAAGTCCAACGGACGTTCCTGAGGGCTCAAAGGTGAACGTGACCGGCATCATCACCTCTGGTTACGGCACTCGCTACCTATATGCAACGGCCATCACTATTATCGAATCCGGCGTAGATATACCTAAGCCCATAGGACTTACTCACAAGGCTTGCGGTGGCGGCCGCCGTGGGCTTGACGATGGAGTAGCCGGCTTCTGCGGACGGGAAACCAATGGAATGTATGGGACCGTTTGTGGCAGAGTGCTGGCTGTCGGAAGTGATATCTACGGTAACGCGTGGATGTACATTGACGACGGTTCCCGAGTCGAGGCAGATAATGGCGCGATAGGGCTGAAGGTCTACGATTACTGGTACGGTTACTACGCCAACGAAGCCAACGTCGGCAAATTCGTTGTCGTCACCGGATTCGTAATGACCGGTGCCGAAATAGATCCTTACACCCAAAAACCCACTGGCCGCGCCGTACGTGTTTTCTGGCCAAAAATGGAATTGAGCGAGCCGATAAGGTTCTTGGAAGAATAGCTACATAGTGTAAGAACAGACAATTGAGAAGCCGGCCGATCACGCTAAGCCAGCGAGATGGCAGGTATCATTCAGAAGCAGCAGGGCCGGCTTCTCACCTACTTCGAGAACCGACAGACTGGTATTAGCTAACTCAAACGCGAAATAAGATCGCAGCGATAGATCCAAGGCGGAGCATATTAGACCGCTGATTGATCCGATATGGCCTACCACTAGGACTCGGTCCTCTCTGCCATGCCATTCACGCACTTGTTCCAAGAAACTACCGCACCGCCGAATCACATCTTCAAATCGTTCAGCGCCTGGTGGGCGGTGGGTTACGGGGTCACTCTTCCACATCTTATATGCTTCCGGGTAGCGCGCAGCGAATTCGGACTCTGTCAATCCCTGAGCAACACCTAGGCAACATTCCCTAAGCAGGTTGGTCGTGACGACAGGCAATTGGTGCCGTCGAGCTATTGCTTCCGCAGTAAGCCGTGCTCTGGACAGATCACTTGAATATGCTGCGCAGAAACGCTCACGCGTAAGTCTTTCGGCTATTGCCTGGGCCTGCTTTAATCCCAGTTCCGTTAGAGGGGAATCGATCTGTCCTTGAATAACACCTGGCGGCGTGTTTTCGCACTGAGCGTGTCTAACTATGTAAAGGAGTGCCACCGATTGTAAACCTCTATCTTTCTGCGCTTTTATCCATTGTCAAAGTTTTTAACTTCTTGGGATAATTCGCTCCTACGAGTCGTTTAGGTAATAATTATAAAGCTTGTAAGCACTTTGGTTCCATACGCTGGGAACCGTCCCTAGAGTTGGATCAACTACTTCAAGGCTGCTATTGACATGCAAATCTGCTCACCTTAACTAGGAACCTGCTACGCCGGACCGTGGGGTTGAAGGCTAATGCGGGCGGCTGTATACTAGCGAAGAGGCAATATAGATGAAAACATGTTTGTTGTATAACTTAACGCGCTTTTCTTATACAAAAGCTCTGGAATGGCAGCTCAACCTTCACTCCAAGGTGGTTGCTGGTGAAATCGACGCCGCGCTTATGTTATTGGAGCATGACCCCGTTATTACTATAGGAGTTAAAGGAACCCGTGCTAACATCGTTGCAGATTCCGATTCTCTTAGGCGAAGGGGCGTGGAAGTTTACTCGGTTGATCGCGGAGGTGACGTTACATTTCACGGTCCTGGCCAGCTTGTTGGCTATCCCATCATAAGCCTCGCAGACGTCGGGATGGACGTGACTACTTATGTCCGCGCGCTCGAAGAAACTATCATAAATACACTTGCTGAGTTTGGAATAATCGGCTATCGGAATCCGCCTGCAGGAGTTTGGGTAGGGTCGAAGAAGGTATGCTCAATAGGTATCGCTGTCAGAAAACGTGTGACATACCACGGCTTTGCCCTAAATATAAACCCTGACATGTCATTCTTTCGACTGATCAACCCTTGCGGACTTGACGCCAGCGTAATGACTTCAATGGCTGAACATCTCTTGCAACCTCCTGCATCAGATCTTGTCAGGAGAGTATACTTGAAAAAGTTTACACAAGTTTTTCCATATAGATTTTACATGACAACCCGCTTCCCATGCTGACTCGCCTTCAAAAAACCACCGTCTGGTTATTAACCGTTCTACCTCCGGTGGTCATCACGATTGCCGGTGTCATGCACGCTATCCACCAGTCTCAGACTTTCCTGACCGATGCCCGCTGGATTGTAGGCGAAACTATTTCGGACTATCTGAGTAGACCGGTTCGCGTTGGTCGGGCGAGATTGGTGGACATTGGAACGGTTGTTATAGACCGTCTCCAAATCGCTGATGGCCCTGCGTTTAGCAGTGGGAAAATGGTTACCGTGCACAAAGTTATTGTGCGGTACAATCCGCGAGCATTGTTTATTGGCGGCGCAAGGGCTGGAGCTGTGGAATCTGTCGAGGTTATAAAACCAAATGTACGAGTGGTGCGTTTGCCCAATGGTAGATTCAACATATCTGAACTTATCCGGCCTCGCCTAGCGCCGCCCGGTCCGCCATTCAAGGGTACTGTCAGAGTATCTGGTGGAAAACTCACTTACATTGACTACTTTAGGCTGGGGCGGCGATTCCCTTCGCTACTCAGGATTGATAACCTGAACGGTGTCATGTCGGCAGAATCTCCTCACATTTTGGCACTCAACCTTTCGGCATTGGGTCGTTACGGCTCATTCGACCACGTTCGTCTCCTCAGCAAGTTCTATCGCAAAACCTCGGTTCTCGAAAGCGATGTTATTGTGTCCAACGCAAACTTGCCACTTTTCCTTCGCCTGTTCACCGGCTCGTCCGTGCCTGCTGGACTAAGCTCGGGTCGAATTACTGGAGCGCTGGGTATTAGGACGAAGTTGCCGCTTTCTGGGACTGTTCCTGAGATCACAGGTCTCGTGCGGTTTTCGAATTTGGAGTTAGCAGCGCCTGGTGCTAGCCGAACAGTCATCAATGTGTCTGGAGCTGCTGTGCTTGCTAGTAATCAGGCTGAGGTTAAAGGGATCGGTACATTTGCCGGTACACGGTTTGGATTCCAAGCCATCGTTTGTGACTACCAAGATCCAAAAGTTCAGTTGGCACTGTCATCCGCCCGCGCCGACCTTAGCCGAATCATTCAGGCGTTGGGAATATCGCCTGAAGTGAATGTTAGTTCTTTGCAAGCGCTCGTACGTGCTGCAGGTCTGGCGAGGACCAGTAGAACTAAAGGTCTACCTCAGACCTGGAAGCCACACATGAGCGCGTCGAACCTTTTTTTGTCGGCCACATATCATCGGGGTAAATCGGTAATTGATTCATTTCGATTCTCGCTGTACGGAGCTCCGGTAGTTGGGAACGCGAGAGTTAGCACTTCAGGTAGTCTAAACTTCCAGATTCGAGGCGGAGTCCGTAATCTTCGCATAGATTCTCTAGACCCTTCACACGCGATTGCCACAGCGGGCACGCTAGATACGGATTTTGACATTAGCAGATCTGCTATGTCGACTCGAGTAGTGGCCAAGACCAGAGGGCGGCGCGCACTGATCCTAGGAGCCTTCATTGATGCGTTTGCAGCCAATATCGATGCTGATGTTCGCAACCGTACGGTCGCCGTGTCTGCTGCAATGAATATCTACGGGGGGCTGGTGAGAATAAGAGGCGTAACAACGCCGCGGAAAATCGATATGGCTTATTCTGTGGAGGGACTGAATACCGCTGAGTTAGCTCGTACTTTCGGGCGCGGTGATATATCTGGCAGCGCTTATCTCGTCGGCAGAGCATTTGGCAAGCGGACATCTCCAGTTCTGGTTGGTACCGCAGAGGTTTTCGACGGGGCATATTCTGATTACCTTACGGACTACGCCAGAGCAACCTTTTCGACAGACCTGAACAGACTTACCGTGTCGGATGCTGTGGTTGGACTGTTTCCCGCGGAACTGCGTTTTTCGGCTCACGCGGTAGGGCTGCGCAGTGAGCGCGCAGATATATCGGGGAAAGCACACGTCAAACGCCTCGAAGCAGAGAAACTCTTGGAAATGCTCGACCGCTGCGCTGACGTAAAGGGAACTCTATCAGGTGATTTTGCATTCTCATCCACGGTTGCTTTGAACACTCCACCGCGTCGGAAAGATACTCGCGCTGTGAACATCTCAGCAGACGGTTCAGTCAGGCTTGACGATGGATCCGCATTCGGCTTTCCAATTAGTTCTGGATATGCCAGATTAGCCATTGCCGACAACAAACTGAGGATCTCAGACCTCAACGTTGTAAGTGAGGAAGCTCGGTTGTCGCTGTCGGGAGACTTAGACTTTACCACTCGGCAGGTTAGCGCGGATCTTTCGGTGACAGGCTTCGAAATGGCTAGGTTGCGCCAAAAACTCGCAGGTTACGCCGTAATGGGTGGCGTTGCGGACCTCAGCGGAGTGGTAACGGGTCAGTTGGATTCACCAAATATTGCTGTTAAGGCCAATGTGAATCAGTTCACGCTAAACGGTGTCACATTCGACGCTGCTTTGCTTGAAGCATTGTATCAATTCGGTGGTCAGGTTTCTGCTCAACTGAACTTGGGCCGGGACAAGCAAACGTTCCAACTTCTCGCAGAAGATGTGGACCTTAAGACAGCATCCGCGCATTCGATAGTTGGCAAATTTTCAGACTTGTTTGTGCCAGATCTTCGCACAATGGTTGTTAGTAGTCCTTACTTTGCTTCTGAAAAGGGCGAAAAGCTGCGAAACTTAGTCCGGCGTCTGTCGCCTTTCACTGATGGTCGGCTGAGTGGTAGGTTCGAAATAGGTGGTTTCCTGCAACCGCCATTAGAAAACGACAGCACCAAGGTAAACTTTTTAGATCACATAAAAGGAAGTGCTTATGTTCACGGAGCGAATATCACGTTTGACTCCAGTGGTATCGAATCTTTCCTAATAGATGTCTCAGTATCAGAGGGAGCACTGGGCATCAACAAGGCTGTTGCATTTGCCGGAGACACGTTTGCATCCATTAACCCTTTGACTCCGGGTGCTCCGGCGTACAAGGATGGAATGCTGGCGCTGGAGGCTGTAGTTAGCAATTTGCGTCTGGGGGGGTTGCGTCCTTGGCTAGATGACAACACGCCTGAGGGGTTGGCGACTGTAGAATTGACAATACAGGGAAATACTGGAAGCCCCGATATTCGTGGGTCCGTAGAGATTGTCGAACCGCAGTATGGGGCTTTCAAGTTCAACAGCCTTCGCATTTCTCAAATGAGGGTAACCGAAGACCGTGTTGCCATGGATGAGGTACTCGTTTCGAAAGACGGTCATCAGGCGGTAGCAGAATGCTATCTGCCCTGGGACTGGGGTTCGTTTAGTGTGCCGGCTGACAAACCCTTTGAAATAGCACTCCAGCTAAAAAACGGTGATCTTTCAATACTTCACACGCTTACGCCATTCGTCCAGGCAACACCAGCTACGACAGGTTTGCTGCAAGCAGAGCTAAAAGTTGAGGGGACTCTATCCAACTACAAAATAACCGGATCGGCGAGGGCCAGCGACGGTAGGATTGCCCTCAGGAACTTCACAAACACGTTCACCAATGTAAGCGCGAATATAGCATTCGACGAAAAAAACATAACATTCAATGAGCTGTCGGCCCAATCGAGCAGTGGCGGGACTGTATTTGCAAAGCCGGGCAGTTCTATTAATCTATCGAGTCGTGATAAAGGCTATGGACAGATCAATGTTGAGCTGAAGTCCCTGGGATTGGTAATCGAGGAAAAAGGAGGGCTGGGCCTTGACGAAAGCGTAAGGGCGCAAATTGACGGGGCGCTATCAATCAGAGGGACGTTACTTGAGCCGCTTATCGCGAATGCGTCGCTCTCCGGTTTTCCTGAAGGTGTGACGATCTCCAATGCGCTGATCTCCTTTGCGATTCCGGAGAAGAAACGGATTTCATCGTTTTCGTTACCGTTCAGGGCTATGTTGGACAGTGTACGTCTGAACCTGGGCGAGCGCGTACGCGTTCGACCGCCGCAAATGGACTTGTTTGTTGTCGGAGGTGGTACAATAGCAGGCATACTCAACGATAAGATTTCTGCCGGCTTTGATATTATGGTACAGCAGGGGACGATGCGCCTGGCTACGTCCAGGCTTAGGATATCTCCTGGAGCACGAATGACAATTCGCCTCCAGCCTCCGGCCGAGCCAGAAATTTCTGTGATGGGTTTCGAGGCAACCACAAGTGTTGCAGTTGCGGGGGCTTTGGGTAAACGTGAACGATACACGGTGACGATTCTCGCGAATGGTCCGGTGACAAACCTAAATATTGCATTGAAGTCACGTCCGGAAGGACTCAGTAGGGAGCAAATCCTTGCGGCGTTGGGGCATGTCGAAGGATTGCTTGGTTCCGGATCCGGCGATCTTCAGAAGGAGTTAGCCGGAGTCTTGACAGCAATAGGCACGACTGCATTGTTGGCGCCTGTTGAGAGACTATTTACAGAGGAGTTAGGGTTCGAAGAGTTTGCAATCGAGTCGGGAGCATATGCGCCCCTATCGCTTTACGTCACTCGGCGACTGTTCGGTGTTTTCGACGTTTCATATTACCAGCGCCTGCGGTCCAGCTTGGCAAACGTACAGGATACTGAGTGGCAGGCGCGGGTTGGCGTCAAATTCAGAAAGTTCTATTCTCTGAGCGTAAGTTTTGACAGCCAACATACTGTTAGCGGCGAGGTTACATTCAACAAGGTATTCGGGCGGTAACGGTGCCAGCTGCAAACCAGACCAGTCTTGACTTACTGGCTTATCGAGCGATCTAGCTTGTTCCATCGGAAAATTTACGAATGGATTTTGATGCTGTAGTCGAAAGATATGAGAAACCTGTCTTCAACCTGATATATCGACTGGTGGGAGATTGGGATGAAGCTGCAGATCTGACCCAGGAGACGTTTATCGCAGCGTATAGGTCACTGGATGAGTTCCGCGGCGAGGCTTCGGTGTATACCTGGCTCTATAGAATCGCTGTGAACAAATGCAGGAACGCTTTTAAAAAACGGGATAGGCAGCGGCTTTACGTAGCACCAGAAGCACCGTCGGACGAGGAACTCGAAAGCGTGCCGAATCCTGGGAAAATGGGCGAACCTGCTGCGGAGCTTGAACGCAAGGAAGTGCGAGCGCTAGTGGAAAAGGCAATATCTGAGCTACCGCTCGACTATAGAATAGTGGCCGTTCTTAGAGATTTGCACGGACTGGCGTACAGTCAGATTTCGGATGCAACAGGTTTGTCGATAGATGTCGTTAAAATGCGTATTGCTCGAGCGCGGGCAATGTTGCGGCGCAAGCTAGCTCCGTTTTTGGTAGAATAAAACAGCAAAGCAGCGGCCTTGCACAGCAGACTGTTACTTCTTGCACACCTTGATTGTCTATCATTTTGATTGTCAAGGAAAGACGTGGAGGATTAAGGAGGATTGTCTAGATGGCTTTCGTTTACAGGAATCGGTTCATAGGGTACACTTTGATCTCATTGGCTGCGGTTCTCGTTATTGCGGCTTCGACTTGCGCGCAGGAGTCTGCTAAAAAAGTGGTCGAGGTTGCAGTTTCGGGAAACCGTAACATCAATTCGGATGCCATACTTAACGTGGTTAGTCTGAAACCCGGCGAGCAGTACTCGGAAGAGACGACGGCCAAGGACCGAGCTGCAATTATGTCGTTGGGCTACTTTGTCGCAGTTACGGTGCACAAAGAGGAACTACCTGATGGTATCAAGGTCACTTATGAAGTCACTGAGAATCCTAAGATTACCGACATCAAAGTTGTGGGCAGCGAACCGATAGCGGCATCAACAATTCTGGAGTTGATGAGGACAAAACCTGGACAGGTTCTCAATACTACCACGCTCAGCCAGGACATAGAGAGTATCCAGAGCTACTATTCAGAACAAGGCTACATCGCTTTTGTGACTTCAGACGTTGGTGTTGATCCGCAGACCGGTGTTCTGACAATTCCCGTTTTGGTGAACGTCGTTGAGTCAGTTGAGATAGATGGGAACAAGAAAACAAAGGAGTACGTTTTCTTGCGAGAGATGAAAACCAAACCCGGTGTCGTTTTCAACATTAATGTGTTGAAGGAAGACATCAAGAGGATCTTCAGCTTGGACATCCTCGAGGATATTAAGCCTTACCAAATTGTACCAGGCTCCGAGATTGGTAAAGTTAAGGTCGTCATTCCAGTTGTCGAAAAGAAGACGGGCGAGGTGGCAGTTGGCGTAGGATACAGCTCACGGCAACGGCTAGTTGGTCAGGCTCGATTGTCTGAGACCAACTTTAGAGGGCGCGGCCAGGGCTTAAATCTGATGTGGGAACAGGGAACTGTCGACGCCGTCGGCGGGCCGGCAAGCTACGAAGTTGGTTTCTACGAACCGTGGCTTGATAAAAGACATACTTCGCTTTCGGTGAGTGCTTACAACAAAGTCCTTTACAGATTTGCTCAAAACGTTTTCGGCAGTGCTGCTTTCGTCAACAACGAGACATACAGCGAGCGTCACAAGGGAGGAGAGCTTACCCTAAGTCGTCCGCTAACAGAAAAGACTCGTGTGTATGTCGGCGGCCGTGCAGAGCACGTAGACACAAGTCCGAAATTGCTGACGCTAGCGGGAGACATCGCAAAGATAGCGCAAAAGGGCAGTGTTGCGGTTGGCTCGCTTCGTTTGGTCCACGATACGCGCGACTTACCGCTGGATCCATCGGCTGGAGGCTATGAAGGCATATCCCTCGAGTTTGGGTCGACCAATGCTGTCAGGTTTGGTCCAGCCCCGACTTTCGATGAAATCCCGTTTGAGGGCGGTTTCAGCAAAGTTTCCATTGATCTCAGGCGCTATTTCAGCAAAGGCGGGGCAAAGAAGGAATTGCAGGAAAAGAAGACAACACTTGCAGTTCGTTTCCGCGCTGGCGTAGCATCTGGCAAACTCCCATTCTTCGAGCAGTTCTTTGTTGGTGGCAGCGAGAGCCTTCGAGGTTATCGGGAGGATCGGTTTTGGGGAGATTACATGCTTCTGATGACCGCAGAGCTCCGCAAGCCTATTGCTCAGGGCATAACCGGCGTTGTTTTCTTTGACTACGGAGACGCTTGGGGTGGAAACCCGGACTTCTTTATTGGCGAGCTTGAGCAGGATAAAAGCTTTAGTGGGCACTATGGTGTGGGAGTGGGTATGAGGGTCACAACGCCCATAGGCCACATCAGACTTGATTACGGCTACGGATCAGAGGGTGCCAGAACGCACTTTAGCATGGGGCACCCATTTTGATATTCGGATTTTAATATCTATTTCTCTGTGGGTCACCCGTGCCTGGGGTGGCTCACCCTATATTTCTTGCCAGCTTTCGACTGTGATGCTTCTTACGTATATAGGATCACTGCCGGGCATGCCTGGAGGTAGATTGTCGGCCAGCTCGGGCACCTGGTAAAGCTTGGGCACATTCGTCATGGAGAAGTAACTTGAGACCATAGTGCCAGCAATCTGGTTCTGTTTGCTCGATATTATTCGGTGCTGTGCATACATCGCGATTGCCATATTCAACTGTGCGTCTCCACCGCCAGTGGCTAGTTCTATTCTGTCTCTTGCTATTAGCCCCAGGGCATCGGTGCGCGGGAAATTTGTTTTTGGCATCAGATCGCAGTGTACGAATATGCTGTTTGGAGTAACCAGGGTGCCCTTACCACTATACGTAATCCGCTTTTGCTTTGGTTCGAAGCTAATGTTGCCTGTTACGTAGACAATCCCGGATATAGTCATATTTCCGAGTGAGTCTACCACAATCGAGCCTTTGGGGCCCGTAATCGATAGTGCGCTGCCGTAACGAATCACTAAATCGCTCGGAACAATAGTCGCATTTGCTTGTAAGTAACTCAAGTAGTTCGAGTAAGTAATGCCATTTGCAGTATAAGATCCGTAGTCGATAACGGGAAAAGTCACAACGCCGTCTCCCAAATCATAACCGTGCGCCGGACCATTGTCGGAATACACACTGGATGCACCCTTGTTACCACCGTATCCGTCGCTTACATACGTCCCATCCAGAGTTTCCTTGATAGAGTTTCCAGGTTGGTTAGGCCACCCGACAGTAGCCGAACCGGAGATGTCTACGCGCCCATGTTTTGCGCGGAGCTTTGCCCGAAGGCTGTCCACAAGCTCTCCTTCATGGAGAACTTTTTCTAAGGGCGGCAGCTTGGCCAATAGATCTGAGGGCATTCCGCTATAGTTGTTTCCTATCTCTGCGTCCCCTGATATCTCAGTGGCCAAGTCAGTTACTGTAAGAGCAGGATCGCGTGTGCCATTGCCGTTTACATCTCCGAAAGGTTCACGTGAATCGCGGTGACCGTCGAGGTCAACATCAGTGAATGGTTCTCCCAGATCGTAAGTGCCGTTCTTGTTCAAATCCGTATATGGCTCATTGTCGTCCCAGCGCTGATCACCATCTATGTCTGTAAACTCTTCTGCGTCGCCGAGCAAATGCACTGAACCCCTGATAGCAACGTTGCCGTTTATACATTTTCCTGCCTGACCTGTTGCAGCGAATATAGCGTTGCTCCACACATTCACGTTTTCCTCGTTTAGTCGAACAACCGCCTTGATAGTGCGGGTCACACTTCGTCCGCCTTGTGTCGCGGTGCCGAACGAGGTGATCACTATCCTGCCGGCGGTAAGGCCAGTTCCGTCGCGAACGCAGACTCGAGTCGTCTCGCCTTCGGCGAGAGAGAACGAATACATAACATCTGATGCGTGGTTGTCGGGATCTGAAGATGGATGGCTTGTCCTGAAAGTTCCCGGCTCTTCACCATTTGGCCCACCTTCCATGAGAAAAGAAATAGCAATGTCAATTCCGGCCTCAGCGCACGCGAGCGCTCTGGCACGAAGCACATCACGCTTGGCGGCAGTGAGAGAATTTCCTGCTAGCGAAATCAAAGATATGCCGAAAGCGCTTACGAGCATTAGCGTAAAGAACGCAAGAACTGTTGCGCTTCCGCTTCTGGACCGAAGCAATAAGTCGGAAAGTCCCGACTTCCGGTAATCGCGTGTCGAGTGCAACGAACTAATCCTTGACATTTCTGAGTGCAATTCTGCCGGTAACTACTGTAGATGCTTTGCCTTTACCAACCTGTTCTTCACTTGTCAGCGTGGCGTAGACCTCGCGAGCCGAGGCAGCAAAAGTTGCCGACGTGATGCCGCGTGCTAGGATAGAAGTGTTCCCGCCGACATTTCTCACGAGATTACCATTGCTAACGTAATATCTTTGCGTTGTCGGACTTTCACCAGTCAGATCGTATATATACTCGCCAGTCGCGGGGTTTTGGATCCTGAGAGGAAATGTTACTGTCAACACTCCTCCGGATACGGTTGCCGATTTTGCCTCTCGTATGTCGTTCGCGAGTTTCTGGAGTGCGATGGTTGCTTGACTTATGCTCGCCTCTTGGCTAGCTCCCGATCCAAAGCCAGCGAGCGAGTGGACTAAGAGCGCAACAAGAGCTGTTCCGATAAGTGAGACTACGGATACGGAAATCAGCGCTTCAACAACCGTAACGCCTTTGTTGTTTCTCATTAGACTCACTCACTCTTACTCATTAGCTGTCCGAGTTCGCCTGTCAGCAAATAGGGATGTAAGGCGCACCTCACGACGCTTGCCATTCCTACTTCTCCAAGATACAGTTACCGTCACTGAGCGACGGTCCTCAGCAGTATCGTTTATGGTGAGCGTGCCGATGCCTTGGGGAAGTTGCTCAGCCACGTTGTCTGTTTCAGTGAATGAGTATGGCGATATAGTCGGTGAGGCGTCGATTATTGCCCCTGCTCGCAAAAGCGGTCGAGTCAGCGACTCATACTCAAGCGCACGTAGCTGTTCCATCTTTCGCTGCGCCAGCAGCGCGGCAATTCGGTACTCGCGAGCCTGAGCAGAGCAGCCGAAGCTTGTCGGAAAAAGAGCAGCGAAAACAGCTCCAACAATGGCCAAAAGCATAATGCCGGCTATTGCATCGACCAAACCAAAACCACGCCGCGACGTAATCACCTGCGAGCACCTCACCTGATACGCAAATGTAGTTATTCCACACTTGTCCCACCATGGCACCACCACTATTACCAGTAAGTTCGTCTGGCGCCTCAGGCTATTCTTCGCCAATTGGCGGGTTTTCCTTGGCTGCTCGAAGGATATTTTCCGCGGCGTGTTTGAACTCTTTGCAGAGCTGATGCATAATCTTGCGGGCGGCAGCTCGTTTCGATGAAGACACTAGAGGGCAGTTGTTGGTGCTGGTGGGGAATTGGCCTACGGTAGCCAACCTGATAATATCGTGTTCTCTGAGATACGCCAATGGCCGGATTACTCCTATCTTGCCTCCGAAATAGTCGCGTCGAAAAGCCATTGTCTGTAGTCTGCCGGAGGAGAGCAGATTCATAAGCGCAGTATGCGCAAAGTCCTCCAAATTGTGGCCAAGCGCGAGCTTGTTGCATTTAAATTCTTCACACATCTCGAAAAGGGTGCGCCGTCTATTGCGGCTGCATCGCTCGCAGTTCATGGGTAGCGGCTCGTTCTCAGGAAGAATAATATCGTGCGAGTGAAAAGGTACGCCGAGTTGCTCGATCCAACCTGACACTTCGGCAGGCAGATCTTCCCCCGGACCTAGAGAGTTACCGCGTACGTGTGCTGCCACCAGCTCGTATTTAATGGGTGAGTATCTTAGTCTCCATGTAAGGATTTTGAGAAGACACAAGCTGTCCTTGCCGCCTGAAACCGCTACCAGTATGCGGTCGCCTTCTTCAATCATAGAGTATTCGCGGATTACTCTATCGACTTTCTTGCTGGCAAAAAAGAGCTGTTTCTCGACCTCATCGCGTAACTTGGGAGCCATAGCATAAGTTTAGCACAGATGGTCCAGGCGATTCTGGCGACTATATCAAAACTAGCGTAAATAAGCCTTATTAGTACTACCGTATTATATAGATAATTCTTTCGACGTGTTTTGCACAATAATGAGGAAAATAGATATTGACTTGTCACGCATTTGAATCTATATTGCGTATATGGTAGTTACCGTAACGGTTATTAGCGGTTATTGGCTAATTGCAGGGCCAATTTTTCGGAAAGGGGTGTTTCGAAATGCGTTATGGTTTGCCTGTATTAAGATTTGCCTGGTCATGTATCCTCGGTGTATTTCTTTTGTCCGCGGGTTCTGCGGTTGCGGAGACGGTAACACTTCCCTGTATTTCAGCCACATATGCGCGCGAGTCCAATGATGACTATAGCTACGGCGATGAAGCCGACTTACACATCAGACACGACGCAACTTCACCATATGACCGCAACAGTTTTCTAAAGTTCGATCTCACCTCGATTCCGGCAGATGCGTGCATAGTGTCCGCGAAACTGAGATTGTACCAATACGATTCCACATATATGGGCGATGATGATTGGCTTAAGGTTGCTGCATACAGACTCGTGAGGGATTGGCAAGAAGGACCGAACGGCAGGCTAATGGGTGCTTGCTGGCTTTATAGGACCGCAGGTACTTCTAACCCTTGGTATTCCCCAGGGGCTAGAAGCAGCATCGACCGGAAGGCTGGTGCGCCTGATTCGGTGGTAACCTGTTATAGGATACCCATAGGCGGTCCTGGCAGATGGGTCGAGTGGGATGTTACTCCATCGGCGCAATTTTGGCATCGCAATCCTTCCCAGAACTATGGATTGTGCTTGGATAAATGGCTGGAAGGGCGCTACTCCTATGACGATAACGAATGGCTGTATTTCTGGTCTGAGGACTATGGCGATCCAATGTACCGTCCCAGACTCGTTATCGACTACATTATTCCGAGTCAGCAGCCCGCAGTCAATTTGGGATACACGACCCTTGAGCTAAACTACTGGGACAGCGATCCAAACGTCACCATTTATTGGGATGGTACGGGACAGGCAAGATGCGACGGCTTTACCTCTGTCCCAGGGTTCGGATGGGACGGATGCCGCAGCACGTTTGTGCGAAATTCCAGCTTCGAATGCGATATTAAGGTCAAGCTTGAATATGGATGCGTGGGGGTGCAAAACGGTATATATTCGTTTGTCATGTGGGAAAATGATAACAAATACATCCGCCTCAGTGCAGTCGGTTATGGTCAGTACTACCAAATTGACGGTAAGTGTGCTGCTATAGGATGTGGAGCCAGACACGATGGCTCCTCTGAATGGTCAAGCTATGCTGACGGAGGTAATCCTAGCGGCCCACCGTCGGGTTCGGTTACCTTTTTCTCGGAGACACCATCAAATGAACAAAGTGCCTACATAACGTGGAAGATACGCTATGACAAGGCAAACAAAATCTTCCTGGCTTATGTGATTGATGGTTCTACCATAAAGCTCGTTACTTATTACACGCACGTAGATTTTTCCAATTTCAGACTTGGCGTGACGTATTCGAACGACCTGAACGGTGTCCAGCCACGCATATGGACCAGATTTCCCGATACGACTCCCCCAGATCCGAATCCTATGCAGTGGAGTGTTCTTCCCTACGCAGTGTCTACTAGCGCTATCAGCATGACGGCAGTCACAGCTACAGACGACAGTCCACCGATAGCTTACTATTTCCAGGAGATTACCGGCAACCCTGGCGGATCCAGTTCGCACTGGATGGTAAATCGGGATTATCTTGATGCTGGTTTAAGTGCCAATACTCGATATGGCTACAGAGCAAAGGCAAGAGACAGTGCCGATCCAAAAAACGAGACGCAGTTTTCAGAGGACGCATACTGCTACACGCTAATACCGACGCCGACTGCGTGCCGCACGGGGGCGGTTACTGCTACTACAGTTGAGCTCGCAGCAGTCGGATCGTTCCCGAATTTAGACGAGGGACAAACGGGTACTAAGTTCGAATCCGTTGGCGGTGAATGGCAGGGATCGTGGCGTTTGCACGCCACCACGGATCAAGCAACGGGTCTCACCCCCAACACGCTCTATACATTCCGCGTCAAGGCTAGAAATGGAGACGGCATCGAAACCGATTGGGCTACAGAGACCGCAACGGTACGCACACTGGCAGCACCTCCAATTGCACTTCCTTACGGTCCGGTAACCTCGCGAGTAGTGCAAGCGAATTGGTCATCGAACGGCAATCCTCCGGGCACGGAGTACTTGTGTAGGGAGCTTAATACGGGCCGAGAGTCCGGATGGATTACCCAGACCAACTGGGTCGTCGTTGGTTTGGAGCCCAACACAGTTTACCATTTCCAGGTTGTTGCTCGAAATGCAGATGGCAAGCTCACTGATGTGACGGATCTCGGGCCTGTAACTACCCCTGAGACTATAGGCCAAGTCAAGTTAACCCATAGCATTGGTGAGCGCGTGGATCTACGCGGCAAGTTGGTGACAGCCGTGTTTGCCCAAGCTGGTCAACCAATGCAGCGCCTACTGTTCTTCATACAGGATTGGTCGCCGGTACCTGGAATCTTACCTGATTGGGCATCAGGTATAGGTGTAAAGGTCGCACAGTCTGGGATTATTATCAGGGAAGGCGACATAGTCGACGTCCAGGGAACATTGATTTGGAATGATCCTCCATATGATCAGGAAGTTCTGGTGTTGCCCGAGCGCGTTACGGTGGTTGGATACTTCCCAGCCGCCCTGAAACCTTACGGAGGTTCGAATCGCAACGTTGGGGGTAGCGATTTCGGCTGCCAGCCGGGCGTTTTCGACGATGTCACTTGCGATCCGCCACTCCCTTCCTTCGGCCTCAATACCGTGGGCACACTTGTTAGAGTCTGGGGACGCTTGATATTGCCTCATTCAGACCCAGAAAGTGCCTACATTTGTGATGGAGCTGGACTTCGAGATGGCTGGGGCGAAGGAATAAGGTTAAATGTGGATCAGATAGGTGGTCTACCGCCGCATGTTTCCGGCTACTGCTCCGTGACCGGAATAATGCGATGTGTTACCTCACCGACAGGTCACAACGTGAGAGAACTGTGGCCGCGACGAATGAGTGATTTCACGTTCTATACTCCGGTGAGTCTTCCCTAATCGGTAAGGGACTCCAAGGATACTTGCGACTTGCCCGGCGGTGAAAACGAGGCCAACCGTTCGGGCAAGTCCATGTTTTGCTTTCTTCTGCGTAGATAATCAACACCGAGATTTAACCACGGGGAGTTTTGTCGGCTAAGTTTTTTGCTGGGATTTGACGTTCAGCCCATTTGGCTTGTGGCATCGTGTGATTGGTTAATAGCGTGGTATGTACAAATAAAATGGAGCGGGAGACGGGGATCGAACCCGCGACATCCAGCTTGGAAGGCTAGCGCTCTACCAACTGAGCTACTCCCGCTCGACCAATAGATAATATACCATCCGCTGCAGCAACAGTCAACGCTTGCATCAATCGGCACTTGTTTCTACGTGCTGGGGAATTACGATAAGCTTTCAATGTACTTTTCGGCCGCTGTGGCAGCTATTGCGCCGTCGGCACATGCGGTAACTATCTGACGCAGCGCCTTTCTGCGCACGTCGCCGGCAGCAAACACGCCAGGCACGTTTGTTTGCATGTTCTCGTCTGTGATTATGTAGCCTGCTTCGTCGAGCTCGATCTGGCCTTCCAACATTTTTGTATTCGGTTCATTGCCGATGAGGATGAAAACACCGTCGACGGGCAGTTTGGCGGGCAGTCCTGTCTGAACGTTTTCAATAGTGACGTGGTCGACGTTGTCAGTACCAACTATCTCTTTGACAACTGTGTTCCAGTGAATTTCAATAGAGGGATTTGCAAACGCTCGTTCCTGGATTATTCTCTGCGCCCTTAGCTTGTTACGGCGGTGGATCAGGTGCACTCTGGATGCATATCGGGTGAGGAAAACTGCGTCTTCTACTGCTGTATCGCCTCCACCGACGACTACCAATATCTTGTCTTTGAAAAGGGCACCATCGCAAACCGCACAGTAAGAAATCCCTTTCCCCAAAAACTCCTGCTCCCCGGGAACGCCGAGCCGCCTGGGCCTCGCACCTAAGCAAAGTATGACGGCTTTGCTGAAAATAACTTCGTTTTCAGTTGTGTAGATGGCTTTTTCAGCTCCGAGCAAATCAACTCTGGCGACCTCCGCGATCTTACTTTCCGTACCAAACTTCTCGGCCTGCTGACGCATAACTTCCGAAAGCTCCATACCCGGTCCTCCGAGGTAGCCGGGATAGTTCTCCACGTGCGCGCACATCATAAGCTGGCCGCCCGGAAAAGTCTTTTCGACAAGCAGAGTTCGCAGTCTAGCGCGCGACGCATAAATCGCAGCTGTTAATCCGGCAGGTCCCCCGCCGAGGATTACGACATCGTAATTCACGAGTCGGATTCTCCTTCTTTGAGCTTGATCAATTGATACCTAGGTTGCACTAAGGTCTCTGCCCTAGCAGATTGTACAACTACAAAATAGTACAGCCCGGAGTTCGTTATTACTCCGGGCTGTCGTCGCTAAAGGCCTATTCGGATATAGCACCGTTCGGGCACGCTTCAATGCACGCGCCACATTCGGTGCACGCGTCTTCGTCGACCACCGCCACGTTGTCCACTATCTCGATCGCTTCCACGGGGCATGCATCGACACAAGGTCCGCAGCCGTTGCACTTCTCTTTGTCAATCTTGACTGCCATAAGAATTCCCTTAAACCTCCTTGCAGAAATCTTTTGGGGGTATCAAATGTGACACCTCCTAACCTGCGAATACTTCAGCAACACGTTGTTCATTTCCTCTTTGGCTGTCTGATCTCGGGACGGCAAACATTTTTTATGGTAAGAACTGCGTGATCTATGGAAGTTACCTAATGGCACAACCATCTTTTCCTCCTTCCCTCCGGGCTTCACAGGTGCGACTGTCGAAGCCTATTTTTCTTGGTGACTTCTGACATTAGATCGTTTGCATAATGCCAATCCTTCGGGTTGTCTAGAAACTGAAGAACACTGACCTGTTTGCGAAGCAACCGATTGCCGGTGGTGTTTGGATCACGCCAAATTCGGGTAAAAGCTACGGAAGAGCGTGAGCTACATGTTTCTCAAAGGGCTGGTTGTAGTAATAGTCGCAGTGTTTATATGTGAGGCGGCGGGTTTTATAGGCTCAGTATTCACTGCTCAGTCTGTAGATTCCTGGTACTTGAGTCTCCGTAAGCCGGGTTTTAATCCACCTAATTGGGTTTTTGCGCCTGTATGGACACTTCTTTATGCGCTCATGGGCATTGCTGCGGGGGTGGTGTGGCTCCGGTGGCCTCACGTTTCAAAAATCGCCCTGGTTGTGTTTGTGGTGCAGTTGGTTCTGAATGTGTGCTGGTCGGCTATATTCTTCGGACTGCGGTCTCCTGGAGCGGCGTTTGCTGAAATTGTAGCGTTGTGGTTCGCGGTCGCGGCTACAACTGTGCTTTTTTGGAGAATTTCTGTGATTGCCGGAGTCCTGCTGATCCCTTACTTACTCTGGGTAAGCTTCGCTAGCGTCCTCAACTACTCCATATGGCGCCTCAACTGAATCAGCAAGTCGTTTAGCCCCTTCGCAGATACCTTGAAAACGGCACCATCGGCAGTTCCAAATGTCCTGGGTAAGTGGAAAACGGTTTATATCCGCTAGCTCGTTACCACTCGGCTCAAGCAGCAACATCTGACGGCAGCTTTCCATTACCAGTTGCGTAACCTCTTCTACCTCTTCGCGAGAAGGTCTAAACAATTGAACCTCAAGTTTTGGGTAAAGGTAAACAGCCATAAGCTTGGTCTTTGTAGGTTCCCATCCCCAAGTGTGTTCACCGCACAGCGAATAGAATACTAGTTGCAGTCGATCTTCAGCGCCTGCGTGCCCCGTTTTCCAATCAATAATAGTAGGTTCGTTATCGCAATGTGCGAAGTCAAGCTTAGCACATGTCTTGTACTTACCGATCTCGAAAAAGAATGGTTTATCGTCTACTGTTTGCCATAGAGAGTGATTTGTTGCCGCAATCTCACGCCACATGTCTGAATCCAATAGGTTTCGAACACAGCTCTGCGCAATGTCGCGGTGTTCCCTCGCCCGTTCTTCTGTGTCAGGAAACCCGTAATAGTGTTCAAGGAGGTTCGTGAACTGAGACTGCCTGGTTCCCGGTGGCCGGTTTGAGATATGCCACATCTTATAGTAGGACTCGCGCATTTTTTTACGCATCTTGGCTGTTACGCGATCCGCTGCTTGTTCAGCTGATACTTCGTTACCTACCTTAACGGCACGAAGGGATTCTGCAATGACTTCGTGTACCACACTGCCACGAAGCATCACGAGAGTAGAAATATTTCGCATCTCTAAGAGCTTCCATTTGTTTTCTGGGTCTTGGTCCCAGAACCGATGGTAGAAGTAATGGCGGCGACACGACTCGAAATGCGTGCGCAGTGAAAATGACCAACGGAACTCACGGGTTTTCTCACCGTTCATACTTTTTGCTTCCTTGTTTCTTGAATGTTTCCTGCATATTTCTGCATCTCGCCGATATATAAAACTAAAGGGTCGCTGGCTTACAAGCTGTAGGGCCCGTGCTATCATATTCCTATGGTGCCAAAGTCGAGGTTTTGCTCCGATAAAAGGGTTTTTCTTGTGTTGTGCAGTATGTTGTCGCTCCTAGTACTGCTGATATACTGGCAGGTATCTTCCTTTAACTTTACAAACTTCGACGACAACATCTACGTTACTCAAAACGAACACGTAATGCAGGGGCTGACCTGGACAGGTATAGCTTGGGCTTTTATCAGCACTGGTGCCAGTAACTGGCACCCGGTTACGTGGATGTCGCATATGGTGGATTGTCACCTGTTTGGTTTGGACTCCGGCGCACACCACCTGTCAAGCGTGTTTCTGCACCTTGCCAACTCGATACTTTTGTTTGTAGCGCTTCGAGCAATGACAGGTAGACAAGGACTAAGCTGGCTGGTTGCGGCGCTTTTTGCAGTGCACCCGCTGCACGTTGAATCTGTCGCTTGGATAGCCGAACGCAAAGACGTTTTGAGCACATTTTTCGGAATGCTTGCACTTGTAACTTATTGGCACTATGCAAGGCTTCCAGGGAGACTTCGTTACGCGCTTGTAACCATCGCTTTCGTTTTCGGCCTCCTGGCTAAGCCGATGCTGGTGTCGCTACCTATCCTCTTCCTACTTTTAGATTACTGGCCGCTTGGTAGGCTTGGAGATTTTAACAGTTCTTCCAGTGACGTGACTCTCAAGCGAGCATTCTTCGAAAAACTACCGCTGTTTGCTTTGTCTGTAGCTTCGTGCGTGGTCACATTTATCGTTCAGCAAACTTCAGGTGCTGTCAAGACTCTTGAAATCTTTCCATTGGGTGTCCGTTTGGCGAATGCCGTGTGGGTGTATGGCAACTACATAATCAAGACATTTTGGCCCGCACGGCTTGCCTGTTTCTATCCTCATCCAGGCACGACTATCCCGATGTGGCAGATTATTATTTCAGCGATCGCCCTTTTTCTCGTAACCGCTTTCGCAGTCGTTAAGAGGAGGCAAGCTCCCTATCTTTTCACGGGTTGGCTCTGGTACGTAATCACTCTACTGCCCGTTATAGGATTGGTTCAGGTCGGCAAACAAGGTATGGCTGATCGCTACACCTATTTGCCGCATATAGGACTTTTTATTGCGATCGTTTGGGGCTGTGACCAGTGTATTGAATCGGTGTGCCGAAGACTGCAAGTGCAATTGCCTCGTGCTGTTTGCGCTTTTCTAGGTTGCCTGGTGGTTTCGGTACTGGTGGTAGTAGCGCATGGACAGACGGGCTATTGGCGAAACGATATCTCAGTATGGGAAAGAGCGATTGCGGTAACAAGAAACAACGCCGTTGCACACTATAACCTTGGTACCACTTTGGCCACACAAGGGGACATAGAGGCCGCGATATCCCATTTAAAATCTGCAGTTCGAATCGATCCACGCAAACACGAAGCTTATGCGAATCTTGGGGCGATGCTTGGCGAGAAAGGTGAATACGAAGCGGCTGCAAGATACTTGACGACTGCTGTAAAACTGCGCCCAAGGAACCCACTATACCGGGCGAATCTTGGAATTGCGCTTGTTCGGTTGGGCCGCAGCTCAGAAGCTATACCTCATCTGCGATTCGCGTTGCGAATCCATCCGCAGGACGAAGATTGTCGTCAGGCTCTTGCTGAAGCTGTGGAACAACTTAGACGACGCAACGTTGGAGTTAAATAGCGGTCTTATGCGTGACAACTTTGCTCAATGACAGTAGGCATTGAAAATGTATAAGGACAAGAAGGTCGTAGTCGTAATGCCAGCGTACAATGCAGAGCGCACCCTGCGCCAGACGTATGAAGAAGTTATGGACCAGGGGATCGTGGATCTCGTGATTGTTGTTGACGATGCCAGCAATGATCGCACAGTCGAAATAGCGAGAACTCTCCCGGGCACGAAGGTCTATGTTCACCCCGAGAATCGCGGCTACGGTGCAAATCAGAAGACATGCTACAAGCTCGCTTTGCAGGAAGGTGCGGATATAGTGATAATGGTCCATCCGGACTACCAATATACGCCAAAGCTTATCCCAGCCATGGCTTCCTTGATCGGAAATGGGCTCTACCACTGCGTCATAGGATCTCGCGTGCTGGGACGAGGTGCACTCCGAGGGGGTATGCCGTTATGGAAATACGTGGCTAACCGATTTCTCACTTTTGTAGAAAACATACTCTTGGGAATTAAACTATCGGAATATCACAGCGGGTACCGTGCTTTCTCAAGGGAACTGCTGGAACAGCTTCCACTGGATCAGAATTCGGACGATTTCGTATTTGATAACCAGATGCTGGCGCAGGTGGCTTGGTTCGGTCACACTATTGCTGAAATAAGCTGTCCAACGAAGTATTTTCCCGAGGCTTCTTCGATAAACTTTGTGCGCAGCGTTATATATGGGTTCGGCTGTCTTGCAACCGCTATCACATACCGATTAGCCAAATGGGGTCTGATTAAGAGCAGAATGCTACCGAGGTAGCATCTAATAGTGCACATGAATCGAGCTACGTTCCTCCTGGGTTTTCTCCTGGTTTTGTTGTGTGTGTTGGTGTATTGGCAGACTTCGGACTTCGAGTTTGTCAACTTCGACGACGACCGCTACATTATCAACAATCCGATGGTGGTTCGCGGACTCACGGTAGAGGGGGTTAAATGGGCATTTGCAACAACGTACGCTGCAAACTGGCATCCCCTCACGTGGATCTCCCACATGGTTGATTGCAGCCTGTTTGGTTTGAATCCGGGGCGCCATCACCAGGTGAACGTAGTTATACACGCAGCAAATACCCTTCTTTTGTTCTTGGTACTCGTCGGCATGTTTGGTCTGCCCTGGCGAAGTGCGGTGGTTGCCGGACTGTTCGCAGTTCATCCCCTGCACGTGGAATCTGTAGCCTGGATCTCGGAGCGAAAAGATCTGCTCAGCGCATTCTTCTGGTTCCTGACGCTGCTGGCGTACGAACGCTACGTTCACTTCCGTAACATATGGCGATATCTCTTGGTTTGTTGCACGTACGTTCTTGGGCTGTTGTGCAAGCCGATGCTTGTTTCCCTACCTCTGATCCTTATACTGCTTGACTATTGGCCGCTGCGGCGTATTATAAACCCGAGAGAAAAAAGTAAGGGTAGCCGACAATCGCATGGGCATCTCAAGACAGCACGAGTTTGCGGCACTGTCAGCACTCGAGGACTTCTCCTGGAAAAAGTGCCTTTGTTTGTGCTTTCTGCTGCATCGTGCGTCGTTACTGTCATAGCTCAGCGGAGTGGCGGAGCCATTGTCTCCGCTGAGATGTATCCCATTGGAGTAAGGGTGGCAAATGCAGTCGTCTCTTACGTGTTGTACCTCATAAGAATGTTCTGGCCTTTTAATCTGGCATGTTTCTACCCTCATCCCGGTAGCGGATTGCCCGTGTGGCAAGTAGTCCTGTCATTTGCTGCGCTTGGATTCTTAACAACTGCTGCAGTTACAAAGGCAAGGCGGGTACCTTACCTTGCAGTGTCCTGGTTTTGGTACCTGATCACGCTAGTGCCAGTCATAGGCTTGATCCAGGTGGGAAGACAGGCGTCTGCCGATCGATACACCTATATTCCTCTGGTAGGCATATTCATAGGCATCGTATGGGCTATAGCGGGGATCGTAGAGCGAGAACGCCGCCGGGTTGTTGTTTCTGCGACGTTGACTTTTTTCGTTTTGGGTGGTCTTGCTGCGCTGTCCTTTCGACAGACCCAGCATTGGCGTGATAGCGTGTCTTTGTTCAGCCGTGCGGCAACTGTCACCAAAAACAACGGCCTGGCCTATTACAATCTCGGGTGTGCGCTTCATGAAGCGGGCGAGTCAGTCAAGGCTCGAGAGTATATCCGGAAAGCTCTTGATTTGTTACCAGGCGATGCTCTTCACTACAATAGTTACGGCTGCGATTTGCTGGAGCAGGGAGTTGTGGACATGGCTATTGTTGCCTTTCAAAGGGCCATCCGCTCAGATCCTCGCTTTCGGTTGGCATACATTAACCTCGCAGCGGCATATGTTAGAGCAGGTGAAAAACAGCAAGCCTTGCAAATTTTGCGACAGGCGTTGACGGTCAACCCGAACGATTACGAGACAATAGAGTATCTTAAAAAGATTGAGAGTGGCAACCTTGCGCAGTAAAGTTCTCTGGTCTTATTTGAAATCTGCAGATGCACAATTCGGATTGCTCCTAGTTGTCTTGGTATTTGCGGTCTTCCTGCAAACTGCGCGCTTTGATTTTGTGAACTTCGACGACGACGTATACGTTGAAAATAACCCCGCCGTTCAAGCAGGGCTAAACCGCCAGACCATTTTGTGGGCTTTGACAACGAACTACCAGGCAAATTGGCACCCATTGACGTGGATTTCACTTATGGCCGACACTGAAGCTGCAAAAGCCGCAAGCTGGCTTTTCGACATCAGTTTAGGTCGGCACAATTCGGGGTTCTATCATCTGAGTAACGTGTTTATCCATGCTGCCAACACTGTGTTGCTTTTCGTGGTATTCAATACGATGACAGGTGCATTTTGGCGAAGTGCTTTCGTGGCAGCACTGTTCGCTATGCATCCGCTGCACGTGGAATCTGTTGCATGGATTTCGGAACGCAAGGACGTGCTGAGTACGCTCTTCTGGCTTCTTACTATGCTTGCGTATATGAGATACGCGCGCGACGCGAACCTTAGAAACTATGGAATTATGCTCGTGATATACATCCTTGGGCTGATGGCGAAACCAATGCTGGTTTCGCTTCCAATAATCTTATGTTTGCTAGATCTCTGGCCGCTCAAGCGCATTACGTTCAATAGTGGACGCGTTTCCAAGGCGATTGTGCCGTTGATCAAAGAAAAAATCCCATTGTTTGCGTTGGCAGCTGCATCCTGCGCTGTCACTTTGTGGGCTCAGAAGAGTGGGGGAGCGGTTGCACGATTGGATGTGTATCCGTTAGGCGTCAGATTGGCAAACGCGCTGGTGTCATATGTTGCATATCTTATAAAGACTGCTTGGCCCGCGAATTTGTCGGTCTTATACCTGCACCCAGGTAGGAATTTGCCGGTCTGGCAAGTCGTATGCTGCGGCGTACTCCTGCTCGCTGCAACGACTTGGGCCATTCGCTCAGTGTGCTCAAGGCAGTACGTTACTGTGGGATGGCTGTGGTACTTAATCACTTTGATACCAGTGATAGGATTGGTGCAAGTAGGAAAGCAGGCAATGGCCGACCGCTACACTTATGTGCCGCTAATTGGAATCTTTGTTGTGCTTGCTTGGGGATTGCCAGACCTGCTCGCAGCAAGTGATACTAGCCCCGTACGTTTCAGGCGGACATTGCTGTCGCTGGCAGCGATTGGGGTGGTGTTAATACTTGCGTTTACATCCTATCGTGCGGTCGGTGTTTGGCGGGACAGCATAAGCCTTTTTAGCCAAGCACTAAAAGTGGATCCAACAAACGCGTTAGCTTACAATAATCTTGGCAATGCCCTCGTGGACATTGGAGAGTTTTCTAGAGCAATTTATTGCTATCGCAAAGCACTGAAATACAGGCCCGAGTATGCTGATGCTCGATATAACCTTGCTGAGGCATATAGGCAGGCTGGCGACGTCGACAAGGCGATTGCAGAGTATAAGCGGGTGATCAGGATGTATCCCAATTACATCAAGGCTCGCAACAACTTAGGCAGCGTATATGCGCTGCAGCGCAAGTACGACCTTGCAATTGCACAATTCAAAGCTGTTCTCAAAATCGACCCAGAAAACGAAGGTGCTCGGAAAAACCTAAAGAATGCGCTGCGGGCGAAAACTCTAGGTCTCTGAGTTGTAGAGTGCATTCGGCAAGACAGCAAGACCGAGCGCGCAAAGCGCGGGAAATGGCGAAAAAAAGAAATCATGCGGTTGAGGTGTTAAGAGTTGTCTGTTGTAGTTGATGAGAACATTGTTGGCAAATGGCCATTCAAGCGTATTTTCTTGGATGCAATGGTGGTTGAGGAGTATCAGGGACTTGAGAGAGTTTTTCACGCTGCCGAAAAGCACCCAGCCAATCCAATAATCGTTCGCGACAAACCATGGGAAGGGTGGGGGCCATATCTCTACGGCACCGTATTATGGGATGATGGAAAACTCAAGATGTGGTATCAGGTGATAAACCCGGACCCGAAGATTCACGCCTGCGCACTTTATGCCGAATCGACCGATGGCATTCACTGGACCAAGCCGAACTTAGGGATTGTGAATTGCCTCGGATCAACCCGAAACAATATCTTTGCTGAGTGGGAATGTGCGATACCGAGTGTCATGAAATTGGCGAACCCACAGAGCGAAGACAAACGCTGGGCAGTCTACAGTTATGGGCGAGAATGTGGTCCACATGTGGCTTTTTCGTCTGACGGCTTGCGTTTTAGGTGGTTTGAGAAACCTGAGTACATAAAGCTGTTCGAGAGTAGTGACGTCGTTAACTTCTTCTACGATCCATACCGTGAGAGATACGTGTGCACTTACAAGTGTTCAAACCGCAGGCATCGTGCCGTCGGGATTGCATTGTCCAAGGATGGTATAAAGTGGAGCAAGCCTATCGAGGGAGCAGTATTTGGGGCAGACGATCTTGATCCAGATCCAACACAAGTGTATGGCATGCCCGTTTTCTGCTATGAGGGGTGCTATATTGGCTTGCCGTGGATCTACCATGCTAGATGGATCAAGTACGGAACCTATACTTCGCCGAATGTTATGTATGAAGCGCAGGAGGGGAGCCCCTGCACTGTTGATGTCCAGCTAGCATGGAGCTGGGATCTCATAGGATGGACGAGAACTCCGAGACGAGAACCTTTCATCCAACTTGGCGAGGAAAACGTCGACTGGGACTGGGGTATGATCTATACTGCACGCGCGCCGGTAGTTGTTGAAAACAAACTGTACTTTTACTACGGCGGCTTCGATCGAGTGCACGATGCTGACTTTGACAAGGTTAGAGGCGCCATTGGGTTGGCTACACTAAGGATAGACGGATTCTGCTCAATGAGAGCCTTAAGCAAGGAAGGGTGGATGATAAGTCGGCGCGAGGTTTTCAATACACCTTGCGTTACCATCAACGCCCGCACCGCATCTGACGGCTACGTAGTTGCTGAACTTCTGGATAGGCACAACAATGTAATACCCGGGTTTTCCAGAGCTGAGTGCGTTCCCTTCGTAGGTGATTCTATCAATCATATGCTCAGGTGGCGAACTGAGCGCTTTCCCGCCGGTATGATAGACAAGGACAAAAAAGTCAAGTTCTACCTGCGGAACGCAGATCTGTACTCGTATTTGCCTGTGGATATTAATACCGAAATAGACTTCCCCGTTTGGACTCAGCCTGTGGCGTAGGAAGATAGTGCTGCAGCGTTTACTAGACAAGGTTCGAGCGAAGCTCGCAGTTGAAGAAAGCGATATTTGGCCTAAACCCTCCGCCAAACTGAGAATTGCGCTGGCGTATCCCAACACATATCGTGTCGGTATGGCCTCGCTCGGGTATCAGTTAGTCTACTGGCTTTTCAATTCAATGCCTGCCGTTTCCTGTGAACGTGTCTTCTTGCCAGACAGCGAGGATCTCGAAGAGTATTTGAGAACAGGAACAAAGCTTTTTACATTCGAGACTCAGACTCCTGTAGCCGATTTCGATGTCCTGGCCTTCTCACTAGCGTTTGAGCTAGATTACCTAAATGCACTGCGCATGCTGGAACTGTCTGGTTTTCCCATTCGCTCCTTCCAACGCAGCGAACAGTACCCATTGGTGATTGCTGGTGGCGTATGTGCGAGCTTCAACCCAGAGCCTATGGCGGAGTTTGTAGACTGCTTTGTAATTGGCGATGCTGAACCGGTTGTCTCTAATCTCGCCGATGCCCTGATATCAAGCAAAGGATTAGAAAAGTATGAACGGCTCAAGATGCTGGCGGCGATCGAAGGCGTGTATGTGCCTGCTCTATATGAGCCGCAGTACGACAAAACTGGGGAACTATTAGGTATGATACCTAGAAACGGTGCTCCCAGGCGCATAAAACGCGCACTGTGTAGCGACTTGTCTCGTTTTCCGGGTCAATCACCAATAGTTACCCCTGAATCTGAGTTCGGTGCTGTGCGGCTTGTGGAGGTTGGGAGGGGTTGTGGAAGAGGTTGTCGTTTCTGCGTTACTGGCTTCATTAACCGACCTCCTAGGTTGAGAGATCTAGACATCTATGGCCAGAACATCGATTTGTCCTATTGCAAACTTGGCTTGGTAGGCGCTGCCGTATTTGATCATCCAGGTGCTGTAGACTTCTGTAAGCGGATATTGGAGTCCGGTGGTTCGTTTCAGGTTGCCAGTTTGCGCCTCGAAAACGTTACACTACAGGTCGGCTCGTTAATAGCTGCTTCCGGACAGAAGACTCTAACCATAGCGCCGGAGGCTGGCACCGAACGCTTAAGGCAGGTTATCGGCAAGAGCTGTTCCGACGCTCAGATAGTTCAGGCTGTCGGCTACGCGATCAGCGCAGGTCTCACACGAGTGCGCCTTTATTTTATGATAGGACTGCCCACGGAGACAGACGATGACGTCGACGCGATAGCAGACCTTGTCAGTCGGCTCAGCACTCGATACAGCAAAGCGATTCTCGAAGTTTCGGTAAGTTCGTTCGTCCCGAAGCCGTGGACTCCATTCCAGTGGCATCCGATGGCTGAAGAGAGGATATTGAGAAACCGGTTTTCCAGGTTGAGAAAGGTTCTCAAAAGCCTGCCGAACGTCATAGTTGGCGGCGAAAGCCCTCGGCTGTCAGTAGTGCAAGGACTTTTAGCTCGGGGCGACCGCAGATTAGCCGTTGCGTTGGAAATGGCGTTACACCTAGACGGGGACTATCGCGCAGCGGTCAGAGAATCAGGCACTGATTTGCAATGGTATCTTTACAGGACCCGATCGAGAGACGAGGTTTTCCCTTGGGATCATATTGATGTCGGACTGGACAAGGAGTGGCTCTGGCGCGAGTACCAAAGGGCTTTGCAAATCTGAATTGTGCCACTTCTAATCCGCACAATGCCCTGCGAGTCCCTTTAGGTTCCGGACAGTTCTCTTTTTTGCTGGCACTGGGCTGCGCATGCGTCGTTTGACACTCTCGAAGTGCTCTTTGTATAATCCCGCGTGTGAAATAACCACCCCTTGTCCCAGGAAAAAAGACTATGTAGCTGCTTCGGCGAGATTGGGACCTGCCCGAAGCGAAAGCGGAGGCACAAGCTGTATGGCTAAGGTTGTCTTGAAGAATCTGACTAAGACATTCAAGAATGTCGTGGCCGTAAATAATGTCAACCTCGAAATCAATGACAAAGAGTTTCTTGTGTTGGTCGGACCTTCCGGATGCGGCAAGACTACGGTTTTGCGCATGGTCGCGGGTTTGGAGGAAGCGACTGAGGGTGAAATCTATATAGGCGACCGGCTCGTTAACGATGTATCCCCAAAAGATCGCGACATCGCTATGGTTTTCCAGAACTATGCCCTTTACCCACATATGTCCGTCTACGATAATATGGCATTTGCTCTCAAGCTGCGAAAGCTGCCCAAGGAGCAGATTAGGCAGAGGGTAACGGAGGTTGCGGAACTGCTTGGTCTAACGGAGCTGCTGAATCGCAAGCCAAAGCAGCTTTCAGGCGGTCAAAGGCAGCGAGTTGCTTTGGGTCGAGCCATAGTTCGTGAGCCCAAAGTTTTCCTGATGGACGAACCGCTTTCTAACCTCGACGCTAAGCTGCGCGTTCAGACACGTGCAGAGCTGATAAAACTCCATCGGCGTTTGGGCATAACAACTATTTATGTTACCCACGACCAGGTTGAAGCGATGACCATGGGTGATCGCATCGCCGTCATGTGCGACGGAGTCATCCAACAGGTTGATACGCCGCTCAATGTGTATAACCGCCCTGCCAACAAATTCGTCGCAGGCTTTATAGGTACTCCTTCCATGAATTTCCTTGACGCTCGGGTTACCGAAGGTGCCGACGGATGCATAATAGATGCCGGAAGTTTCAAGGTGAGACCGCCGCAAGACAAAACGGATTTGCTAAAGCCGTACATCGGCAAAGAAGTCATATTCGGCATACGTCCAGAAGACATTTTCGATAAGGAGCTAACCAGCATTGTCCAGCCGACAGCAGACAATACAATCAGAGCTCTTGTCGACGTCATAGAACCTATGGGACCAATCGTGACGATGTACTTGACTTGCGGGAATCACTCGCTGGTTGCCTCCATTGACGCTGAGACGAAAGCCAGAGAGGGCCAGGAGATCGATATCGTGCTTGACATGAGCAAGAGTCACGTGTTTGAGAGGGATACGGAAAGAGCCGTATACTGACAGATTCGATCGAAAGCTCATTCCTACGGAGTCAACCTTCGAGCGAAACTGTGATACGCCGGGAACACCGGCGTATTGCTAAACAACCACCCAGCGAATTGGAGGAGCTAGCTAGATGCCGCTTATTGACATGCCCCTGGAACAACTTATGTTGTACCAGGGTAAAAACCCCAAACCGGAAGATTTTGACCTGTATTGGAATCGCGCTTTGGCAGAAATGAGATCTGTCGATCCGCGAGTGGAGCTCGTGCCCTGTGACATTTCTGCGAGAGGCGTAGAATGTTTTCATTTGTTCTTTACTGGGGTTGAAGGGGCGAGAGTTCACGCCAAATACCTGCGTCCGAAATTCGCTTCGGGAAAGCACCCGGCGTTGCTCTTTTTTCACGGATATTCCGGCAACAGCGGAGACTGGTTTGCACACCTAGGATGGGTTTCACAGGGGTTTTCAGTTGCCGCAATGGACTGCAGAGGCCAGGGAGGCCTTTCAGAAGACGTTGGCGGTGTCAAGGGCAACACATTAAGAGGCCACATAATACGGGGCTTGGACGATTCACCAGACAAGCTTTTGTTTCGGTCGATCTTCTTGGACTGCGCCGAACTAGCAGGAATAGTGATGTCGATGCCTGAGGTTGACGAATCTCGAGTAGGCGCTTTTGGTGCGTCGCAGGGCGGAGGACTTGCACTGGCTTGCGCGGCCTTAGAGCCTCGTGTAAGACGTGTAGCCTCTACTTATCCGTTCTTGTGTGATTATCAACGTGTTTGGGAAATGGACTACGCAAAAGCTGCGTATGAAGAACTAGCAACGTATTTCCGTTTGTTTGACCCTAGACACGAGCGCGAAAGAGACGTTTTTACCAAACTGGGCTATATTGATGTCCAGCATCTCGCGCCCAGGATAAAGGCCGAAGTTCTGATGCTCACAGGGTTAATGGACACGGTATGTCCTCCATCTACTCAGTTTGCTGCGTACAACAAGATCAGTTCCAAGAAGAACGTGCTGATATACCCAGATTTCGGTCATGAAAGCCTTCCTCAAGCATCCGACAAAATACTAGAGTTTATGAGTTATCTTTGGGAATAGGGCGGTGAATAGCAGAGAACGCGTTAGAACAATCATCGCAGGTGGAAAGCCTGACCGCTGCGCATTCTGGCTGGGGATGCCGCATCCGGACACCTGGCCGATTTATCTTGAATATTTTGGCTTCTCTACCCAGGAAGAGCTTCGTGTCTTTCTTCAGGATGATCTGCGCTGGATTTCCGCAGAATGGAGCAGTTATAAGCATCCTGACGGAAAGCCTATGTGGAATCCGTTACGCACGGACAGCCTCGGCAAACCCGAACCGGTTTTTGCGCGTTGCGAGGATCCTGCTGAAGTTGACGCTTGGGACGACTGGCCCAGCATTGACTACTTGGACTTCTCGGAAACGTTGGAACGCTTGAGGAATGCAGGCGATGTGTATCGCACCAGCGGTATGTGGTCTTGTTTCTTCCACATAGTTGCGGACTTTTTCGGGATGGAGAACTACTTCGTCAAGATGTTTACTCATCCGGAAGTAGTGGATGCTGTCACTCAGCACGTGTGTGAGTTTTATTTAGAGGCAAATAAGCGATTCTTCGAGTTGGCAGGCGATCAGATGGATGCCTTCTTTTTCGGTAACGATCTGGGGACACAGCTCGATTTGATCATTGGCCCAGAGCAGATTGAACGTTTTGTTCTGCCGTATACACAAAAACTGATAGACCTGGCACGTTCGTATGGATATCAGATTATGCATCACTGCTGCGGGTCGGTACACAAGATCATCGACCGCTTCATAGACGTTGGCGTTCAAGCTCTTCATCCTCTTCAGGCTAGGGCCGTTGGTATGAACGCTGAGAATCTTGCTTCGAAGTTTAAGGGTCGAATCGCTTTCATTGGGGGTATAGACACACAGATACTGCTTGTGCGAGGGACCCCTTCTGATGTGAAAGCTGATGTGCGTAGAGTCAAAAGCCTACTTGGGCCTAATTTGGTGGTGAGTCCTTCTCACGAGGCACTTTTGCCGAACGTTCCGCCTGAGAACATTCTTGCGATGGCTGAGGCTGCGCGCGAAGCATAGTGCATGGTCTGATTGTGTGACTAGATTAGGAGCCCACCATGGCCGCGAATTGCGTGGTATAATCGAGGGAGAACCTTAGAGTCTGAGGGTAGTGTTTGCAAATGCGCGAGATAATTGGTCTTCTTCGAACTTACGATATCTACTTGGTGCTAGGCCTATTGATTCTGTGTCTAATCTTGGCGCTGTGCGTGGTGGCTTTGTGGCGTAAGCATGCTACGTTATGGCGGCGCTACAACACAAAGCTTGCGGACGGCAATGTAGGGGAGATAATTGATTGCCTTGCACAACAGACGCAAGCGATTTCCGTGTTGGAGTCGCGTCTCGACGAAATAAGTGCCAAACTTGCTGAGCACGCCGATAACATCTCTTCCTGCCTTCAAAAGGTCGGTGTAGTTCGTTTTGACGCATTTGAAGATGTCGGCGGCGAACAGAGTTTTGCGTTGGTGCTTCTTAATGGCAAGGGGAACGGGTTCGCTCTTAGTAGTCTTTACGGCCGCCATGATTCGCGGGTATATGCAAAGCGGATAGTCAACGGAACTAGTGACTTCGCTTTATCCGATGAAGAAAAAACTGCTCTCTCGAGGGCAATGGAATCCGACAGAAGCGGCGAGTCTTCGTAGCGCGCGTCTTTCTCCGGATCTAAAGCGTATACGCGGCCTTTGGGTTGGGCCTTAGGCAGCCGGTCAGGAGCTTCGACTTGTCTGAAAGGTCAGCTGGAGCGAAAGCTGGTTCGTTCGGCGATTATGAGCAGCTCGGTGAGAATGTTCTTATCGAGCGGTGCAAGTCAGGTGATACCGCTGCATTCGACGAAATTGTAAGGCGTTTCGAAAAGCGCGTTTTCAACTATGCGCTTAGGGTTACCGGTAACTACAACGACGCCTGTGATGTGGCTCAGGAAGCTTTCATACGCGCGTTTCATTCGATTCAGACCTTTAGGGGCGATGCGAAGTTCGCCACCTGGATTTACCGAATAGTCACCAATGTTTATCTGGACGAGCGAAAGAAACACAAATCTCACCCTACTATCTCACTCGATGACACCATTGAGCTCGAGGAGAACTCGGTGACTAGGCAGATCGAGGATTCTACTCCGAGTCCCGATGAGATCTTACAAACCAAGGAAAGAATGCGCGTGCTCCAGAGGGTTATCAATGCACTTCCAGACTACCAGAGGATTATCATTACGCTCTACCACGTGGAGCACCGTAGTTATGAGGAAATCGCGGAAATACTCGACTTGCCAATTGGTACGGTTAAATCGAGATTAAACAGAGCACGCCTTGCAATCGCGGAAATGCTGGAATCCGAGCCGGAACTTTTTGGGTGAAATAAGAGTCAAACTCAATGAGGTTGCCTCGTGCTTTACGGTATGGCAAAGGCTACTGGTGCAAAGGTTAACGCCTGTTAAGCTTGGTGTTGTTCGGAGCGTAGCAATATGAACTGCAAAAAAGCTCGGGATTTGTTCTCCGCTTATTTCGAAAACTCCATAGATGCCAGCCGAGGGACAGAGCTGGAGCATCATCTTGCCGAGTGCGAGGCTTGCAATCGCACGTACGAACGATTCAAATATGCGATCAGCATAATGGAGAGTCTGCCTGAGGTCGGGCCTCCGCGTAGTTTCCGGGCGGGAGTGATGGCCCGAGTTGAGAGTGCAAAGAGAGGCGTGCCTGCGCGCGTTAGATGGTGGAGGCTCGATTGGCAGAGAGTGTTCACAATCCGCGTGCCTGCCAGGGTAGCGGCGGTGGGCTTGGCCGTCTTGGTGGCGTTCGTAATGAGTCTGCAGTTTCTGCCTCCTTTGCGAACCGGAATAGCTAGCTTGTTCTGGGCGCAGAAGCCGGCTGAAACTCCTATAAGCACTTTAGACCAAGATTCGGCTCGAGCGCCTAAGCCTTGGACACCGGAGAAGACAAACGGTTCCGGATTGATTGTGACCTTGGATACCGAGAGTCCGGGTGTTTACTTACTCAGACTCCATACCAAGAGTCTCAAACCGGCTGCATTTGAAATAGACGTCTCCGGGACCAAGTACAGCGGTTACGTGCTTGCGGATAAGCCGTCGGAAATCAGAGTGCCGGCTCCACATAGCGGATCGGTTCGTGTTGTACACGTTGCTTGGAGCATAGGGGAATGGGGGAGGTACCAAACCATCTTCCTACCCAGTAAGCTTCAGAGCCGCACTGCGACTCGGACTTTCGAAATCGAACAGGCTACGGTTAGCGATGTGCTGCGCAAGATTTGCAAGGATTACGGCGTGGCAATAATAGCTTGGGGCAACCTGGGCAAGCAGATTGGTTATGCTCAAGTCTACCAAGCGACTCCAGATGATGCACTTTACGAGTGCTTGAGTCGGGTAGGGCTCAAGGCGTACGGGGTGGCATCTTCCGTCTACGCAGTGGAGCCTGTGCGCTAGTATAGATAACTAGACGGTGTTTTCTGTTAGGGCACGGCGCTTAATGTGTTTCTGAGGCGCCGTGCTTTTTGCGCGTGTAGCGATAGTGTGATACACTTATGGAGTCTTGAAGGTGGTGAGTCCAGTTGGCTGATTTCTCAATAATCGCGTGGCAGCCTTTGGTCAGGCCTCCCTTGCCGGGGCAAAGGCCCGGCGTGCAGGGTCCTGTGGAAGGTGTACCTCTCAAAGGACTTGCGTGTCGCAACCAAATAATCTCTCTTGCTGCGCTGATTACGGCAGTCAAACCAGTAGATTCTGCTAAACTGGTTTTCAGCGATCTAGCTTCAGACAAGGCAAGGATTCCGGCAACCGCCATCAAAGCGCGGTTGGTCGGCGTCGTGCCGACACCGGAAGCTGGACCTGTCTGCGATCCGCTATACTCGGTCGAGGAGTTTCCTATTGACAAATGTGCCACCGTGTATGTTAGCATCCGGATTCCCCCGCGTGTTAAACCCGGCAAGTATCAGGGGATCGTTGCTCTGGCGGTTGGTGGTGATGATGTCGCGGCGAATACCATAGAAATTGAAGTTGCCGCTGTAGATCTACCTAATGTGTGCGACTGGACATTCTTCCTCAATGTCTGGATGAATCCTGCGGCAGTCGCCCGGTGGTATGGCGTAGAAGTCTGGTCCGACGAACATTTCCGCGTTCTGCGGCCTTACGTCGAGGACTTAGCGTTTCATGGCCAGAAAACAGTAGTTGTGCCAATATGCTATCGTCCGTGGGGTAATCAAACGAGGGATCCATATCCCAACTCCATTCGATGGATCAGGCGCAAAGGGTGTTGGGAGTTCGACTTCACCGCATTTGATCGCTACGTGGAATTGCATCATTCTTGCGGCATAGATCGAGCAATCCATTGCTACACAATGGTGCAGGGCAATAAGGACGGCGGCAATACCATCGAGTTTTATGACGCACACGCGGGTTCGACCAAACTTGTGGAGACGGCAGTCGGAGATGAGTTCTACACTCAAGCTTGGGGTGCATTTCTCAAGTCGTTCGTTGGACATCTTTCTGAGAAAGGTTGGCTCGAGAAGACGTACGTGGCGTTCGATGAAAGGGATCGAGAAACAATGGAGGCCGCAATAGATTTTCTCGATAGGTATGCACCCCAGTTGGGAGTATCGCTTGCCGGCAACATAGACGCCGATTTATATTCGAAGATAGACGACCTATCGCTGCATATAGAGTTCAACGAAAAAGGCGTGAATCAAGTTGCACCTTCGGAGAGATCAGTTATCGGTGCAGTGCGTCTTCTAGATCCAAGAGGCCCTTGTCCATCTTCAACGCAATGCCCACAGCGAACTCTAACGACGTATTACGTCTGCTGCGGACCTGAGCATCCTAATACGTTCTTGTTTTCGCCGTTAGTGGAATCCCGAATGCTACCGTGGCTTGCCCTCCAGGGTGGGTATGATGGGTTCCTTCGATGGAGCTATAATGACTGGACTGATGATCCCTACACCCATCCGGAATGGGGGCTTTGGCCCACCGGTGACACATTCTTTGTCTATCCTGGGGAAAATGGACCCGTGTCGAGCTTGCGGTGGGAGCAGTTGCTAGAAGGAATAGCAGATTATGAGCTTGCTCTAATGGCTTCGGCAAATATCAGAACACCGGAAGAAGTTGTTGATTACGAACAAGCAATAGCGCTTGCTTGTCGGGATGTCGATGGGCGGATAAAGTCTCCTGGAGACATTGAGCTTGCACGGCGCCTACTCATTCCAATAGCTGAGCGCCAAGGAAGACTGTGAAACGCTAATAAATCCGGGTTCTGCTCAGATTTCTTGTAGTTCATTCGCTATCGATTGTGCAACTTGTCTAGGGTTTTGCGCTTGCGTTATCGGCCGTCCAACTACTATGTAGTCTGCCCCTCTTTTGATTGCCTCTAGCGGTGTCATGATCCGCTTTTGGTCTCCTGCTTCGAAGCCTGTCGGGCGTATACCAGGTGTGACGATCAAGAAATTCGGACCGCACGCAGCTCTAATACTCTCAATTTCCTGTGGTGATGCCACAACCCCGTCCAATCCGGCATCTTGAGCCATCCGAGCCAAGTGAATTACGTGATCGACTAGTGAACCCTGTATGCGCAGCTCTTGGCAAAGAGTACTTTCATCTATCGAAGTGAGAACTGTTACGCCGATTATTTTGGGTGGTTCGAGACCTAGCGAAGACGCTTCCTGACGAGCAGCCTGCGCGGCTGCCTCCATCATTTCTCGACCGCCTGAGCAGTGGACGTTCATCATCCACACACCGAGTTTTGTAGCGGCTCTGGCCGCTCCAGCGACAGTGTTGGGTATGTCGTGGAACTTAGCGTCATAAAAGATACGGTTAGCTCCGGCCTGACGAATTTTTTCGAAAATGCCGATGCCCGCCGCGTTTACTAGTTCCAAACCGATCTTAAACGCACCAACGCTCTCCTTTAGAGTATTGACGAGTTCTATTGCCTTACCCGGCGCGTCTACATCGAGAGCGACAATTATTCGCTGCCAAGCTTCCACTGACTGATGTCCTTCCCGTCAGGAAATAATCCCCGACAGTTTCGGGAATTCGTTTTTTAGTGACTGATACAGAGAGCGGTAGACTGTGTAATATTTGTCATAGACAACTTTGTTGGATTGATTGGCTTTAGTAGTAGCAACCACCCTGATAACCGATCTGCAGGCCTGTTCGACACTCGGATAGATACCCGTGCCTACTCCAGCAAGTAGTGCCACGCCCAGAGCAGGACCTTCATCCACGTTAATAGTTACATGGTCGTAGCCTGTGACATCTGCCTGAATTTGCCGCCAGAGTTCACTTCTGGCCCCTCCCCCGGAAGCACGCACCTGACGAATCGGAACATTCATTTCTTCCAGGATAGCAAATGAATCGCGGAGCCCAAATGCTACACCTTCCAACACGGACCTCACAAAGTGCCCTCGTTTGCTCCGCAAGGTAATTCCGAAGAAAACACCTCTCGCGTGCGGATCGGCGTATGGCGTGCGTTCACCGGAGAGGTACGGTAGAAAGATTAATCCTTCGCTGCCCGGTGGAACGCTAACTGCCTCTTCAATAATCACATCGTAGGCGTCTTTGCCGAGGGCGCGCGCTACGCAGGTTTCTGCACTTGCAAATGTATCCCTATACCAGCGGAGGCTTCCGCCCGCAGATAACATAACGCCCATCACGTGCCACTTACCTGGTACCGCATGGCAAAACGTATGAACCCTTAGACTCGGATCTACTACGGGTTCGTCTGCAAACGCAAATACGACACCAGATGTTCCCACAGTAGAGGAAATTATTCCCGATTCTACAACGCCGTTTCCAACGGCACCTGCAGCTTGATCTCCTCCCCCGCCTACTACTGGGGTTCCTGCTTTGAGTCCGGTAAGAGATGCAGCTTCCTCAGTAATTCGGCCTGTTATTTCCGGGCTTTCGTACACCCGCGGCATCCACTCTCTTGGAATGCCGACAGCGTCCAACATTTCGTATGCCCAATCCCGCTTTCTGACATTAAAAAGCGCCGTGCCGCTTGCGTCTGAGACTTCCGTCGCATACTCGCCAGTCAGTTTAAGCCGTATGTAATCCTTTGGCAGCAAAACTCTTTTTACTCGTGCGTACAGCTCTGGCTCATTGTTACGCAGCCAAACTATCTTCCCTGCGGTAAAGCCAGTCAATACCGGGTTTGATATCAACTCGATCGTCTTTTCTCGACCGACGGTGTCCATTATCCAGTCGCACTCTGTCTGGGTTCTCTGATCGCACCAGAGTATTGCGGGTCGAAGCACGTTATCGTCCGCATCCAGGAAAACCGAGCCGTGCATTTGCCCGGATAGGCCGATTCCTTTGATCTGGTTCGGGTCAACTGCGGACTCGTCAAGTATTTCCCTTATTGCTGCTATTGTTGCTTGCCACCAATCTTCGGGTTCTTGCTCAGCCCAAAGAGGTTTGGGCGTGTAAAGAGGATAAGTCTTGGTTGAGGATGCGATTACCTCACCATTGCGGTCAGCGTCGATGAGCAGTGCCTTTGTGCCTGATGTGCCTATATCTATTCCTAACAGATATGTCATAAGCTTCCCTCTGAAAAACCAGCGTTTGCGTATAAGAATAGTTCAAGTGCAATCAAGGAGTCAAGGTTATGCGCAACAAACCCGGCTTGAGCTTAATTTTGGTTATGTTGGTGCTTGGTCCAGTATCGGTAGTAGCTTCGGCCGAACTGTCGTTGCAGGATATTCCTGCCTCTTCACTTGAGAAACTGCAAGATATCTTAGCGATGGTGCGAGACCGGCTCTGGGAGGTCGACGACATTTTCTGGCACAGAGGCGAATATGCACGCTGTGTTGCGGCCCTGAGATTGATAGCTGCTATGGACCCCCAAGATACTGAGGCATACGCGAGTGCAGCCTGGCTTCTCGAGAACGCGCTGATGGAGAACCCCCACAAGGCCGAAAGATTACTGCTTGACGGTCTTGAGCACAATCGCGATGTTTATGATCTGTACTGGGAACTGGGCTTCTTTTACTACATTCACGCGAGATTTGAAGAGGCGATCGAATACCTTGAAAGGGCAGTAGCTTTTGACGTGCCTGAATACGTGTGGCATTTTCTCGCGCATGCGTATGAGCACGCCGGTGACATCGGGGCAGCCCTTTCGATTTGGTTTCAACAGGAAGCTGCTGAGCCGGACAGCCCTGTTCCAGAAATACAAATCGAGCGAATTATCTCTGCTCGGCCTGCAGTGGTTGCGCCGCAGATGCTGCGTCATATCCGCGAGAGGGGATTTCAGCAACCAGAAACAAGTATCAATACGGATAGATAGAACAAGAAGAACCATGCTATCCTGCAATTGAGGAGTATATCTATGCAGGAGTGGTACGAGGATGCCAGCTTGTCTCCGTCTACCTTTGCTGCCTGTCAACATTGTTCTTGTCCTAGTTGCGTTGCTCGATCTATTGACTACCGTTGTTTGGTTGCGAACCGGTAGAGCTGTCGAGATTAACCCAATAATGGCCTACGTTCTGAGTTTGGGTATGGAAGCCTTTGTGGCGGTGAAAGTCAGCACGCTAGTCGCTTATGTGGGCGTTGTCGAATGGTACCGACGCTACAAGAGCGCTATTCTTGCTGAGCTTGTCGGGCGAATTACCCTCGCAAGCTATATCGCCATCTACACTATCTCGTTCCTCGCGGTCAATGTGGTGTCGCTTCTGTAATTAGGCCCCTATTTTCTCGTAGCTTCTAATTACCTCCGATTGAAGTGCCGATACTAAAAATGTGGTCATAGTTTCGAATCATCACGGTGCCTTTATCACACCGAGGCACGACTTCTACCAGCATTATGCCTTATCACATTACACACAGGATAGGACTTGACATAGGCACTCATTCCGTAAAGGGCGTCGAGGTAGTTGAGCGCGGCTTGGAATTGATCATACGCGCTGCACAGGTTGTACCTATTTCGAACCATTCAGACTCGAATAAACCGCCTTCATCGGAGGCTATTGTCCATGCTATTCGTACTATGCTTTCTAGTGGCGGATTTCACTCAACCAAGGCAATTCTAGCTCTGCCACCCGAATCGGTGCACATGAAATGGCTTCACCTGGAGGCATCGAATGAAGCAGAGCTTGATGCGACAGCTCGAGCTGCTGCAATTCGAGGGGCGCCGTTTCCTGCGGACGATGTGGTTGTTGACTACAGGGTTCTGCTTCCAAGGGGGCGGCGGGGTCGTAACATCTACTTCGTAATGCTTGTGGCGGCTTCGTCTTCGGCAATCGATGAGTTGCTTGACTTGGCTGACAGAGCCGGTCTAGAGCCGGTTGCTGTCGACGTCGGGCCTGTAGCTGCCGCCCGCAGTTTAGAAGATTATACGAGTCGCAGAAGTCCGCTTTGGAGCGGCCAGCCTCGTGCACATTGTGTGGTCGGGGCAAAGAGCACGACCATTAGCGTTATACGCGGTGACGAGTTTGAGTTTGCAAGGACTGTACCGGTAGGTGGCAATGATTTTACGGCAAGGATTGCAGATCACCTGTCAATCACGTGGGAGGAAGCCGAAAGAATAAAATCATCTCGCGGAACTCAGTTGCTTCCGAATGGTACTTTAGTGTGCACAGCCGGCGAGGGAGAGTTGTTGGTCCCTTGTGATAACGTAGTCGGGCGCCTAGCACGCGAAATACAACGTTCCCTACGTTTCTTCAGCAGTCAATATGCTGAGGGTAGTTATCTCGGGATAGTCGGCTCAACAGTGCTAGCTGGAGGCGGGGCGCTCTTGCCGGGTCTAGACAAGGCCTTGGCAGATCGCGGAGTCGAGATAAACTTCATTGCGAACCCGTTTGCCGGCTTTTCCGTTGATGTTCGGCCTGGGCTGCAAAGTATAGGAGATTTTGCAGCGCAGTTTGTGACCGCTATGGGACTCGCAATCGGCGACTACAGCGCTGGTATGTCGTGTACAAAAGAGCGCGTTACCGCGGCATAAGAAATGAAACCTTTCAACCTTGCTGAGGAAAAAATAGAGCAGCGTCTACTGTGTCGACGCGAAATAGATAAGCGACTCAGGATCTTGGTTGCTCTCCTCGTGCTCGACTTATTCGCGTTTGCAGGGTTTTTCTGGTGCAGGTCGAGTGTTGCAGGAGAAGTGGCAGAGATAGAAGCTGAGCTTGCGAATACCCAACAGCGCTGCGTTTCGATTAAGCGGAACTTGCTTATCTATAGGACTAGATCTGGTCAGCGAAAGTGGCATGCCCAGCTTGCTCAGTCCAGCGATCGGTGGCTTTCGATGCTTGATGCCATACTCTACAACGTTCCCAATGGAGTTTGGTTGAGTCGTGTGGAAACTTCTGAGTCTGGTAATGCCGTTACAGTGGAGGGCCAGGCGCTCTCAATGAACTTGGTCTCTGAGTTTATGCGCTCTATCAAAGATTGCCGAGAATTTTCAGATGTTCAACTGAACAGTGCACAGGTTACTAGCTTATTGGCTGCAACTTCCGGTGTCGCAGAAGGTCAACGAGGTCGGAACGCCCCTGAAAATACTTACAATACTGGAGCCAGTGCGGTCGTATTCGCATTTCAAGCCAAAATATCGCAGAAGGAGGGAGTACAAGCAGTTCAATCTGCACAAACAGTTCCGCAGGTGCAGGGGTCACCGTAAGAGAGTGTTAGCGTTGCCGTCCAAGTTTTACGCTCCTGAAAACGTGCGTCTGACTAAATACGTACAGTCATTTGGCACGGTAATTGCGTTGGTTCTGTGCGGCTATTTGGGAATACAGTGCGCTGTCGCCTTGTCTCGCGTGTCGGAGAGCAAAAGTTTGTTACGTAAGACGAAAACGGAGGCTGTCAATCTTGCGCGCGAGCTCGCTCAGAAACGCGAGACTGAAACTAGACGCACGCCACCCTCGCCCGGAGGGGTGGATTTTTTTGCAGTAAAGTTCGACGAATGGGCTCGCCAAGAGCTAGTGAGAATTGAGTCATTCGTGCCGGAGGGCGCGCCGGTAGCTGCTGAGATAGAGGTTGACGGTGTAAAGCTCGGTATATGGAATGCATTCAAGGTTCGCGCAAAGGGTAGCGGGGAGTATGAGCAAGTAATTCGCTTGCTCAATCGTTTTCGACATTCTGACCTTCCGGTGAAGCTTGATTCGTTTGCGCTTCATGCAAATTCCGGTTCCGGAAGGCCAATCATAGGCTTCGATTTGGTGATTACAGTTTACGAGAAGAAAGAGCAGACTAGTGGAGTTAGTAGTGCAAACCGATCGTAGCCAGACTAAGGTCGTAGCAGCCTTGCTTGTTGTGCTGGCCGTTGCGCTTGCCGTGTTGGGATACAGGATGCGGCTGCAGTTTATTCGGCGGCAGGACTCATCGCCAGCCGTGGTTCGTGTGTCGAGTGTTCCAACTCGGGGCGATGAAGTCGCCGACAGCAGCCGACCAAAGAGTACTGTGCTTGGTTGGAGTTTTCGCAACCCGTTTGAGGCGCCGAAGATGACACGCGCCACTGCTGGTGGCGAAAGCGTGGTTAGAAGTGTAGAAGCAAAGCCCGTTCCTGTTGGGCTGGTACAAAATATTCAGCACCACACTCCGTGGGGATCCAGAGATCTCGCGAATGTCATACGGATAGGGGATACTCTGCGCGATTCCACGTTGCGAATAGAGAACGAGAATGTACCAGTTCATAAACAGGATCGAGAAGAAGAGGGTGCATCTGTCGACAAGTGTATCTTGTTAGCCACAGTCGCTAACGAGCGTGGGTGGAGCGCAGTGATTCAGTTCGGGGACTCCGTGATCAATACTGTGGAGATCGGTGACGTACTCGATAACGGGTTCAAGGTGGTTAGTCTGAGCCGCGACGATGCGGTGTTGACGGATGGCAAACGGACAATAGTTGCAAGAAGGCCGGGGTAATCGAAGATGTCTCACAGAATGATGAAAAAATCGGTTTTCATTGCGGAGTATCTTCCGATAGTCTTGCTAGGAATTGTAGCAGGTTGGGTTGCTGATTGCAGTTTTTTTGCGGCAGAAGCAAGCGGTATATCGGCTTCTAATGACTCAACGGCAGGCGTAGTCGCGCCTGCCGATAAGGCTGATTTGTACGATCTTAATGCAAGCGGAACAGACATCCGTCTAGTTCTGGAATTATTGGCGCGTCGGTCTGGAGCAAATATTGTAGTCAGCCCTGAAGTGTCAGGTCAGGTGAATGCCCATCTGAAACAGCTACCTCTCGATGCTATCCTCGATTACCTAGCAGAGGTGAGTGGCTTCACCTACGACAAGGTCAACGGAACTTATGTAGTAATGGCGTCAAGAAAGAACAAGGATGGCAATGACCAGGACAACCCCGACGCTGTGAGTGCTCGTTCAACTGAGGTTCTCGTTTGGGATTGCAAATATGCAAAGTCTTCAGATCTGGTATCCGTTATCACGAAATTATTTCCTTCAATTGTTTGCGCGGAGGGTCCGGGTTCGTCGACTCCTGAACTTGATCCTACTGCAGGGGGACTAACCGGTGAGCAAAAGCCGACCGGTTCTGGTCAGTCCGGCGGCGCGTCCCGCGGAACTGCGAATAAGATAGTGTTGATCGGAGACAAACAAGCCGTGGACAATGCCAAGAGCGTTCTCGAAAGGCTTGATATTCCTCGCAAGCAGGTAGCTATTGATGTTGCTGTAACTGAAATTAGCGCTTCAGGTTCGAAAGACCTGGGTATCGAATGGACTTGGAGCAATATAGCGATTACGGAGTCTAACCCGTCTGGAATCGGTTTCGGCAAGTTCACAAGACAGGGAATGAGCATAACCGGCACGCTCTCGCTCATGATAAAGGAAGGAAAAGCTAATCTTCTCGCTCAGCCTAATATTTCCGTCTTGGACGGCGAGTGTGCGGACATATTGATAGGTGATCGCATTCTGTATCCCAAGCTGGTCGGCTACAACCAGATTGGCTCTCCCATATACGACAAAGCAGAGGAGAAGGTAGGAATCTACTTGCAAATCGCGCCGAAAATAGCTGGCGAAGATAACATCGTACTCACTTTGTATCCCCAGGTGAGTCTGGTAACTGGGTACCTGCGGACCCAAGCCGGTGACTACCCACAGATTAGTACTAGGGAGGCTCGTACAACTGTTTCTGTGAAAAGTGGGTCTACGTTGGCAATTGGAGGTCTACTTCGAAATAGCGAGATTGTTAATATGGCAAAGCTGCCTGTCCTTTCGAAACTACCGTTCATTGGAAACCTCTTTCGACATGCCAAGAGAACACGTGAGCAAACCGAAATTGTCATACTACTTTCGCCTCGCATAGTCACGTCTGTTTCCTACTAGGAATCGCAGTGGAGGGTTTGCGGAATGCCCACTAAAACAACACTGACTTCCGTACTTCTGGACGAGGGTCTTCTGACTTCCAAGCAGCTTGATGCAGCTCTTGCGATGCGCACCGATGTCAATGAAGACATCGGGCATTTTCTTGTCCGACTTGGCATGATCACCGAACGCGACCGTGTTCGCTGTGTCGGCATTCAGCACGGCATTCAATTCGTTGAACTCTCGGAGCGCGAAATCGATCCAAAAATTGCCAAGCTCATTCCGCATGCTGTAGCGCTGCGTTGCAAGGCAATACCTATCGAGAGGTCTGAGGACATACTAAAGGTCGCTATGGCTAATCCCCTCGACGTTCAAGCCGTCGACGAAATCGCCAGATTGACAGGTCTTGAGCCCATACCCTTGATCGCGCTTGAAGACGAGATTCTCGAGGCCATTTTTAAGTGTTTTGGCGCAGCAGGAGATGTCAGCGATATTATCGTTGAGGCAATACGTGATGCTGACGCCGATGTTAGTGTTCGGGAAGAGGAAGAGTCTGAGGAAACAGAGGTCAACGTTGCAGATCTGAAAGATCTGGCAGGCGGAGCTCCTGTTGTGCGGCTAGTAAATGCGCTCATCGCACGAGCGATCGCTGAGGGTTGCAGCGACATCCATATAGAACCGGAGGCTAGCCGTGTCAGAGTCAGGTTTCGAGTAGACGGCATCCTCCACGAAGCAATGAGCATCCCCAAGGACCTCCAGGCACCGGTCATTTCGCGAATCAAAGTTATGGCTGGTATGGACGTAGCCGAACGCCGTGCTCCTCAGGACGGTCGTATTACGCTAATTGCAAGGCCACAGGAATACGACTTTCGCATTTCAACTTATCCGGCAATTCATGGCGAGAACGTTGTCATAAGAGTCCTGGAAAAAAGTGCTGCTCAGATCACGCTCGACAAACTGGGGTTGCAGCCGGATGTGGCAGAGGAGTTTGCGAGAATGGTACACGCGCCTTACGGGATGATTCTTACCTGTGGACCGACTGGCGCGGGCAAGACCACTACTCTATACGCAGCTCTCAACATGATCAATTCGGTCGAGCGCAACATAATAACCATCGAGGACCCCGTAGAATACCAGTTGCCCGGCGTCATCCAAGCCAATGTGAATAGAAAAGCCGGTCTTACATTTGCTACTGGCCTGAGAACTATAGTCCGGCAAGATCCGGATGTCATACTCGTCGGCGAAATCAGAGATTCCGAAACAGCTCAGATAGCGGTTGAGGCTGCACTGACTGGGCATCTTGTACTGTCGACCCTTCACGCAAATGATTCCGCGGGTGCGGCTGCCAGGTTGATCGATATGCAGGTCGAGCCGTTCTTAGTTGCGTCGTCGGTAATCGGTTTATTATCTCAGAGATTGGTTCGAACTGTATGTACCCGTTGTGCGGCGCCCTACGTCGTTTCCGATGAGTTGCTAAACAAGCTAGATCTGGATATCACGTCTGAGGAACTTTCTGGGGCCATGAAAGGAAGCGGATGCGAACAATGTGGGCGAACTGGCTACAAAGGGCGAACCGGGATATACGAGCTTCTCAAAGTTGACGACGACATTCGCTCGGCGATAATTAGCAGGTCCTCAGCCGCGACTATCAGACAAATCGCTGTCGAGAAGGGTATGCGCACACTGAGACAAGATGCCCTCGACAAAGTCAAAGCTGGCATTACAACAATTGAAGAAGTTCTACGGGTAACTACGGAATAATCCTAGATGGTGAACACTGCATGTTTGTTGATTACTCCTTGCAGAACCATTGAGGTCCTTTTGATCGCATGTCACCAGAAATAATCAGCCTAGTCAGGGACAGAAAGTCGAGATCAGCCATGGGCTTGGCCTCACGAGTCACTTCGGAAGGTAGATTACGGCACGCTACTCGCCCTTATGATCAGGCTATTAATGTAGGGACGTCCCAAAGGTACCCAGCAGTCGGTAGAAAGCCGTCGGCCGACGAGGTGGCCTCAACCGTTCGACAGATGAGCATACTGGTGCGTGCGGGTGTGCCGCTGGTTGAATGTCTGAGTGGTCTAGCCGAACAAACGCGTTCCCAAACGCTCAAGGCATCTCTAGAGCAGATGGCGGTTGATGTAAGTCACGGAATGGCTCTCAGCGACGCTTTTGCTCGACAGAAAAGAGTGTTTCCTGCTTTGGCTATTGAAATGTCCAGGGTAGCGGAAGCTGGCGGTAGTTTAGCAGATACGTTGGATAGGCTAGCAAATCATCTTGAAACCTCGGCTGAAATCTCGCGCAAAATCAAGTCGGCTTTGGCATATCCAATCGTGGTATTGGTAATATCGATCCTCACAGTGTTGGCGATGGTCACCTTCATTCTTCCGCGTTTCATGAAACTATTCAGCCAAATGGGTGCAAAGTTGCCTTGGACTACCAAGATGCTGATGACGGTAAGCCACGTAGTTATAGCCGACTGGTACTGGCTCCTCTGTGCGGCTGCCGCGGCTTTCTACTTCGGCAGGCAATATGTAAGGAGTGAACGCGGTAGGTTTAGAGTTGACGCGTTGATGTTACGTTTGCCGCTGGTCGGGGAGATAATACGCAAGGTAGTTTTGAGTCGGGTGATGGCTACGATGTCTACGCTGCTTGCAAGCGGCGTGCCAATGGTAAAAGCCCTAGAGACATCGGCCGCAGCTGCCAATAATGAAGTTGTAAAGCAGGCGCTTTTGAAAGCGAGGCAGGACGTGGCTGAGGGCACTGCGACGTCCCAGGCCTTGAAGTTAGCAGGGGTTTTTCCAGCCATGATCCTGCAGATGGTTGCGAGCGGCGAAAAAACGGGCGAGCTGCCAGCAATGCTGCAGTATGTTTGTTCGCTCTATGCTCGCGAGACCGATGCTAAGGTCAAGGCGCTTACGTCTGTTATAGAGCCTGTGATGATAGTTGTTCTAGGGGTTGTTGTTGGGTTCATAGCTATATCTGTTATAGTTCCAATTTACTCTCTAGTAGGGGGAGTCAAGTGATCAATGCCGGTCCTAAGAAGTAAAAGGGAGGTTCGCAGAATGAGCAAACTGATGACAAAGGCAAGGCGGCGCGGGTTCACTCTGGTTGAATTGCTCGTAGTGATAGTTGTCCTGGCCGTCCTGGCAGCGATCGTGCTGCCGAAGTTTATGGACTCAAGCAAGAGGAGCAAGGAGTCAGCGCTTCGGAGCGATCTCAAGTTGTTGCGCAACGCCATAGGGTTGTTCTACACGGATACGGGCGCATACCCGAAGCAGCTAGCAGACTTGGCAGCCACTTCTGCTCCTGCCAAGGGATATGATTCCTCGGGTGCTGAGGTCAGCATTAACGCTGCAGATTGGCATGGTCCTTATCTGCAGGAGGTTCCAAACGATCCGATTTCTGGAACGGCGTTCAACTATTCAACCACTCCTCCAAACGTTGGCAAGGTCACCAGTAGTGCCAGCGGCAACGGCATAGACGGCACACCTTATAGTTCGTGGTAATCTACTAACAGGCGACTGCTTGGGTTAGCAGTTGGAGAACGGGGGCTGGTCGATTGCATGTTGTCGATCAGCCCCCTGCGGGATTTCGGAGCGTAGGACTAGAACGATCGTCCGGTTGAGTAGTGATGTCGCCGTCGGCAATATTGTCTAGTAAAAACGCTCGTTCCTGCCGTCGCGGGTTTACGCTTGTCGAGGTACTGGCTGCAACGGCACTTCTTTCAATAGGATTGTTGGCGGTCATCGTGACTGGCGGGACGGCCAGAGAATACCACCAGCGCTCTCTATGGCTTTCTGTGGGCCGAGCTGTTGCTCAGAACCGTATCGAGCAGCTCAGGTCAATGGCGTTCGATTCTTTACCTGACCAGGCAGGAACAACGAGCGATCCAGCCCTGCCTAGGGGCAATTCTATAGTGACAACGGTATCGAGTTACCCGACTACGGACGTGACTGACTTGTATAGGGTAGTCGTCCGAGTTACCTGGCCCGAAGGCAATGGCATACGGACGATAACCTATGAGACACTTGTGGCCCGCAAGTAAACGCAGTGTCGGCTTTTCACTGGTGGAGTTGTTGGTAGCTTCATCCGTTACGGCCATCGTGCTAACAGGGATCTGCGGGGTCTATTTCACAATTGCCCGAGAATGGGAACGCAGGCAAGGACTTGCTCAAGCTAATACCGCGGTTGTAGACGCTTGCTCGAGGTTGTCCCAATACATTTCCCAGGCAGTAGGTGTGGAACTTCTTACGCGGTTCACGTCAGATGATGCGATCGCGGTCAATCTCCCCCTCGATTCACCGTACGCAAATGTATATGCTCCAGTATGGTCAGGAGGTAGATTCAGATTTCGCAGCGGGTCTTGGATAGTTTTTTACTTGTCCGATTCAACAGGTAGCTATTATCGGTATGGCGACATTTTGTGGGCAGGCACGATGACTTGGACCGGTTTCCCAGCCAGCGTTGTTCCAGACAACTCTTGGAGTATGTATTACAACACAGCTCGCGGGAGAACCGAGGGGATAAAGTCATTAAGGTTCTCCATGAGTTCCAGTGGTACCAGACTCATTGTCACCGTGACAGCTTTGGCGACATATACGATTGGTGGTGTCGAAAAGCAAGTTTCTCATACCCGAGTCGTATGCCTGCGGAATGCAAACTGAGTGCTGACTTGTGTGCAATTGTCGATAAGTCCAGAGAGCCGGCGACAAAGATCGAAAAGGCATTACTTGCCACCCAGTGCCGAGTGCAAGCTCAAGGTGGTGCGGCATATGTTCTTGCGCTGGCTACGTTGATGGTGGGAATGATCTTGGGGCTGGCAACTCTTAGATTCGCAGGCGGCAGGTTTTTTCAAGAGGACTCGCAGCGCAGGTTTCAGAGTGCATACAATCTTGCTGAAGCTGGTGTGGACTACGTTTTCTGGAGGCTCCATTATGGAGGCGCCCATCTGCCGCTTTCTGAAACCGTTATCCTTACAACGGGTTCGTTTCAGGTTAATGCCGTTGACGATGGCAACCGTGATAGGTCGACTGTTCTTGTCACCTCCACTGGTATCGTGGGACGAGATAGGCACACGATTCGCCGAGTAATATTGGGTTTGCTACCTTATGAGTATGCTCGTTGCGAGAATAGCAGTGTTGTCGACGGCGAAGCAAATGTCAGCGTAGGAAATGGACGCGGCATCCGCGCAAACGGCGAAGTAAGATTGACTAATCCGTCGAACAACGTTACTACCGGTGTCTGGGCGACTACAAGTATCACGTGCTCAGGTACTGTAACACCGCGGTATCCCAACGCTCCACCTATCCGGTTTCCGGATATCGATCTCGATTATTACTATTACACTGCTGCCAACTATGTGTACTGGTACTACGTCGTCTTTAACCCCATCTGGTATCCCGGCAACAAGGGGGTCGTCTTGGTGTTTGGAAAGGTTTGGATAAAGGGGACTTACAACGGCATTTACACTGTGGTCGCAACAGACGACGTCAGCATCAATGGCAACTTGACCCCAGCAAACTCGTCTTCTCGGCTTGCCATTATTGCAACGAAGAAGATCACGATCGAGGCTGCAGCTGCAAATGTGGAAGCTGTTCTTTATTGTCACAACTCTGAAGGGACGGGTGTTATCGGCGTCAAGGGTGTAACGACAATAAAGGGCTCCGTAAGCGCAGACAATGTATCGACTGACAAGTCGACAACCTTTAATCCTGATCCGTCAACAAATATCTCGCGGTTGCGGCAGCTTAAAATGCCTGGCCTTCAATAGCCAAACGATTGCTGTTCGCGGAATAATACCTTAGTGGGGCTGTTTGCATCAAGCTTCGAGGCAGTACTGCGATGGAAAAAAGACGGCGTGCCGAGAAACTAGTAACCTGGTTGCGTTGGACAGTACTAATCTTAGGCGCAGTAGTAGTTGCCGACGAAATTCCCAACCGCCTGGCTGTTTACTTTGGTTGTGCGCTCGTACTTTACAACGCTTTTGCAACATATTGCCTGCATAATTACACCATATTTGCTAAGTGCGGGCGTCGTCTATCAGACATATGCCGCGTCGTCGATACGGCTGCGATAACTCTTGTGTTGGTGACTTGTCCGAAGTCAGCATCGATTATTTGGCTTCTTTATTGGTTCGTTTTGGTTTCGTCGGGGTATGCCAGTGCAAGCCTGAGAAAGCTGGTGTACGATTCTGCGGTAGTCCTGTGTGCTAATGCATTGGCGACTTTATACTCAGGAAGTGCGTTGGGCTCATCGTGGAGTGAAGTTGGTTACACGTTGGCTATTCGGAGCGTGGGACTCGTGCTGGGAGTATTGGTAGCTGCGTATGTGGCCAAAGTGCGCTCCCAAGATGAGCTTGCTTCTGATCGAGGCTCTTATCTTCAAGCCATACTGGACTGCGGCACTAAGCTGACTCAATTTCGAGATGTCCACGAACTTGCCGTGCATGTTCTACAGTCTGCCGTAACCCAGTCGGGAGCACAGGGGGGCGAACTGTTACTAGTCGACGAAGAAACCGGAGAATTGGAACGTGAGGCTTTTCACTCTTTTCTGGACAATGGCTCTGGTGTTGAGGGGTTGCCTGAGTCGCTTGTACGTTCGTACGCAAACTGGGTTATGCGTACTGGTAGGGAGTTCGTCGTTCGGGCATCCAAATCTAATAATAATGAAGTTCAGAAGTCCTTGGATGCAGCCGAATTCGAGCTAGACAATCATCACGCAATCGCAGTTCCGCTTCAGTGGCAATCTTCGAGCACTGATAATAAGTTTTCCGTGCTGGGTGTGTTGGTGGTATGGAGGGCGCCAGCCGAGGATTTTACTCCCGATGCGCTGGACATATTGAAAATATTTGCTGCCATTGCTTGCGCCGCCATTGTCAATCTCAGACTTTACACGCGTCTCCAAAGATCATTCCTGCGTACTCTTCAGAGCCTTGCAGCCAGTTTGGAAGCCCGAGACGAGTATACCCGTGGACATTCCGACCGGGTGATGAAGGTGGCCTGTATGATTGCTGAAGAGTTAGGAGTTCCTAGTGAAAGCATAGAAATTCTGCGCAGTGCTGCTGAGCTACACGACATAGGCAAAATCGGAGTGCCTGATGCTATTCTTCGAAAAGCTGGTAAACTGACCGCAGAAGAGTGGGAGACCATGCGGCGGCACCCAATAGTCAGCGAGGAAATTTGTAGGCCGCTAGGCCTACCACCTGAAGTTCTGTTTCTTATCAAACACCATCACGAGCGTATCGACGGCAAAGGCTATCCTGCAGGACTTCCTCCTGAAGAACAGCCTCTGATCCAGCGGATACTTGTTGTCGCGGATTCCTTCGATGCAATGCGCTCGCGTCGGCCATATCGAGATGTGATGTCCGAGGAGGAGCTTGTGAGCGAGTTAAACAGAAGTGCAGGTAGGACAATGGATCCAACTGTAGTGGAAGCTCTAAAGCGCCTTATGGACCGCGGCGATTTGATACCAGTCTACGAGGAACATGATCGCCTCACAGGCGTCAGTTTCCGCGCTTCAAGGGACAGAGCTGCTTGACTCCCACCATTATCCTTCGTCACCAGCCTTGTGGAAACATCTGCGGGTTTTCTGCGTCAGATTACCATGTCCGCAACAATGACTGACAGGGGTGATAATCGTGCAAACAAGACTGTTTGCTGCAGGTTTGTGCGCTGTCTGGTTTGGGTTGCTTTCTCAGTCTGGTTCAATTGCCCAGCAAGCTGTTGCTGAGGTGCCATCGAAACGGGTAGCGGTAATGAATCTCAAAGTTTCGGGCGACTACAGCGATCAGGTTCGTGACTGGCTTCCTGCAATGATCGAGGAGGAGCTCTTGAAGCAAGGATGGACACTCGTGGTCCGCGGTGAGCGTATGCGACACATTCAGGAAGAACGTTCTCTTCCTGGTGTTAGACCCGACACCCGAGTTCCTGACAATGAACTTCTTGGGGCAACAGCATTCCTGGAGCTGAGTGCGCGGGTTCAGGTGAAGGATATTCAGGGCATCGTCGGCTACAAGTCCTTGACGCTGGGTGACTACGCTCGTGCTTCAGTAGACATTAACGGACAGATTATCGATCCTGCCACAGGTTTGCTAAAGTCCTCGATAACCGTAGGCGGCAGCTCTAGTGGGCTTAAGACCGCGGCGGTAGTAACCATAGCAGGCGACTGGAGAGTTGGTGCAGGAGGTTACAACCTGAGGGGCGTCCGTGAGAGTCTAGTTGGTAAGGCCGCAGATATCGCCGTTCGAAGACTGGTGGAAAAACTCAAAGCTGTTTATTCGAGTATCCCTGGTCAAGAAGTGCCGCGCGCATCAACCAATTTGCTTGCTCAGCCTCTGAGTCCTCTTCAACCGTCTTCGACTACCATAGTTGCTGCGTCGACAGAGTCTACGATCTTGATAGAGTTGCCTGATGTCAGCTCAGCAAAGGTAGGTGACAGGTACGGTGTTTACCGCGGCGAAGAGCTTGTGGCCGAAATTGAGATAGTTCGTCTAGCGGGCAAGCGTGCAGAAGCAAGGGTAATGCGTCAGTCTTCGCCTATTCAGTCCACTGATATCGCCAGAAAAATGCCTATCGTTATCAAAGCTGAATAATCCGCGTCGATGGATTTGGTACTACCACCTTAGGGCAACCTTCCTTTTGCCAGGTCTCTGTAAATTGATGCGATTTCATCGAGGGGCCTGGCAAAATAACCTGTATACACTTCTCCTCTCTTGAGGCTCTCGTACAGTGTCTGTTTGTCAGAATCTCGTTTTCCTCCACGTGAGTTCGCCTCGACTATTAGCAGGTCTGAACTGAAACCTGCAAGTGCGGGTTTCTCCGCACAGCTAAGAATTAATCGCGCCGCTAGTCGGTTGCGGCCGGCGGGAAGGGGCATGTTCTTGCGGGCGTCATCATATCCGGGGTACTCACCATGCTGTGTGGCCTCGTAATCCCAAGCGACTGCTATCAAATCCCACGCAACGCCCGCAGCTTGATTGTTGCGAGCCACTATCCATTTGCGGAGTGTCTCCGCTCCAAAACCAGGACGTCGCCAGTCACTATTCGTTTTCCCGTGGCATATTGCGGACCACGTATCCTGAACCGCTTTTCTGAACGGCGGCGTCACCTCTTCTTCAGGTTGAATGCCAACGCGGATGAGACCTAATGGAAACTCGTGTGCTAGTAACGACAAATTACCCCCTTGATCCCTGTTTGGCAGAACATCGTAAACAGCTATCTCCTTAAAGCCAAGATCTTTCAGAGCTCTGCACAACTGCTTGATTTCATGGTTGGTAAAAACCTGGTCTTGTTCCCTGTTATAACCTACGAGCACGAACGTTGGCACGGTTTCAATGCAGCCATCGCAAGCTTCTTTCCAGTATCGAAGTATGTTAACGAACTCTGCCGCAGGGATCTCGTTATGGTATATCAGATAGAGTCGAGAGGCTGCGTAGTAAGTTTTCAATATTTGCGCGGCATTATTGATCTCGTACTTACAGGGGACAGGGCTCACTCGTGCCTCTTTTGCCCAATATCCTTTTACCAGACTTGCGCCAAGGGACGCATGCAGCCAATAAGATCGTTCCAGTGACCTAATTTCGGCGGCAGACCATTTGCGATAGTTTGGCAGACAGTGTTGTAGCGTACGATCTCCATCACCACCGACGGGAGAACTCGCTAGTATCGACGCACTGAGGATTATTGTTAGTAGTCTTATGCCATTCATAGGCTAATCCAACTAATGTTTGTTTAGTGCGTATCAACATACCTGCTCGGGATCGTTCTTGCAACCACATAAGCAGGTGAGAACCTCCTGGAAGCAGAAAACTAGTCATATGAAAGCATTTGTTCTTTGCGATTATGAAGGCACCACGGGTACAGTGTCCTGGGACGAGGAGCAGAAATACGGCTCGTCTGCGATGGTAGAAGACACGAACGCGGCGATTGCTGGTTTGCGCGAAGGAGGTTTTAAGGAATTTGTTGTGCGCGACTTTCACGCAGGCGGCCTGACTATGAATCCTTCTGAGCTTGATCCTGCTGCTATGCTGATTCGAGGCACTGGCGTGCCATTTCCGTATGGCCTAGGACCCGATTTCAACGCGATGATTTTGGTGGGCGCACACGCGAGGGCCGGCACATCACACGGTGTCATGAGTCACACCATGAACAATAGGACAATATTCGAAGTGCGTCTCAACGGGAAGGAAATTGGCGAAATCGGGGGCTTTGCCCTGTTGGGGGGATACTTTAATGTTCCGCTTATATTCGTGTCGGGAGATCAGGCAGCGTGCGACGAGGCAAGGGATATTGTGGGTGACTTGGAAACCGCGGCCGTCAAAACCGGCCTGTCAAGACAATGCGCAGTTTGCCTTAGTCCTTCTGTTGCGAGAGATCTGATCAAGAACAAGACAGCGACAGCCGCGAAGCGTTTGAATGAGTTCGTCCCACTAAAATGGGACGGCCCTTTTGTCCTGGATGTGACGTTCCATTACGAACATATCGCCGATATTGCCGCTGCACGGTTTGGCGGAGAGAAAATCGCTGGCAGAACGGTCAGGGTGAGGCGAGAAACAATACCTGAGATATTTGAGTGTTTTGCGCAGGGCTTTGAGTAGCGGGATTCGGATCTTTCTCGATTCGTGGTTTGCTAAATGTCAAAGTGATCGAATTTTCTAGGTTCCCGGCTGTTGGATTCTTAGTCGTGCACACCAGACTTGGATTGTGGTTTTTATAATCTCTACTGCATCGTCTGTGGAAAACCGATCCATCCATATGCTTAGGTCGTAGTGTGCACGTTCTACGCGCTCTTTTCCGAACATGCGCACAAGAAACTCATGACGTTCTTTATCTGAGGTCCTGATCTTTGCTTCAGCTTGTTGACGGGTCAGATTTTCATAGGTCATCATGTTTTGCACGCGGCGTTCGAACGATGCATCGATTCGTACCGACAGCGCATCCGGGAGCAAAAAGTTCGCGCCGCGCCCCAATATTATTGCATTTCCTAGCTGGGCAACTGCTGCTACGGCTCTTGCAAGGTGTTTAGCATACAGAAATCCGCCTGACTCATAATCTCCGAGTGCCACTCTAGCAAATAGCTCGATCTCAGATACTGCTTTCTCGTCGAATGTCTCCACAACACGTTTGGAAACCTCTGCGTCTTGGGCGATGGCATCGAGAAGCTCTTTGTCCCAGAGGCTCCATCCCAGATCCTTAGCCAGCTTGCGCGCGACTATTCTGGCTCCGCTGCCCATAGTACGCGAAATCGTAACCACGGGATTTTGACAAGGCTGACCACCCTCGCTTTCTCTTTTTCGCGCGAGTTCTGATCTCTGGATCTGTTGGCTTACAAGCTCTTCGATATACTTGGGCATCGTGAAATCGCTTCGATGTTCAAAGCAACTTGCCAGTTCTTTCTATGCGGCGCACCGCACATTACGTATATTACTTATCGGTTACTAACATCCAGTTCCTTCATTCGGCTTGACCGATTCCGACCAAGCACAATATACTGTCCTATTGGATCGGCTGGAACTAGGGCCTACTCAGCGGGCGATTTTTGCCTAAAACGCTACGGGAGGGCAACACACGATGTCGATTCGTTTAGGGCTTGATATCGGCTCAGAGACCATAAAAGCCGTTCTGATACGGGAAGATCAGGGCATTGAATGCCTCGACATATTGCGCGTGCTTGGACAGCCACTAAGGCGCGTAAAGGAAATACTGGAAACTGTGGCTGACTTGGCTGGCGAGGATAAAGTAATCTGCGGCGTGACGGGGGCAGGTGCGCCTTCTGTAAGTGCTCTCATAGGTGCGGATTCGGTTCACGAGTTAAACGCACTGGCTGCTGCAATCGGCTGGCTGTATCCGGAAGTTCGAACTGTTATAGAGATGGGGAGAGAATCGCAGAAATATATACTTTTCGAGAGGGATTCAGCCAGCGGTCGTCTCTTAGTTGAGGAGTCCAATCTTGGAAATAAGTGTGCATCGGGCAGCGGATCATTTCTTGATCATATGGCCAAGCGGCTGAACTATGGTTCTATCGAGGAATTTGCCCAGATGGCGCTCAAGGCATCCAGCCCTGCTACCCTTTCAGGTAGGTGCGCTGTCTTTACAGAGAGCGACATTGTCCATTTGTATCAAAAGGGGACTCCACGTGAGCGCATTGCGGCGGGAGTGCACCAAGCTATAGCGCGCAACTATAAGTCCGCAATAGCTCGCGGCAAGGAATTTCGAGACAAGGTAGCTTTTATCGGTGGTGTTTCTGAAAACCCAGCAGCGATAAAGTATTTGTCCGAAGAATTGGGTCTCGGCGGAAGAATTTTTGTTCCGGCACATAACCGCACTCTTGGTGCCATAGGTGCGGCGATGCGTGCAGAGTCGATCGTCGAGTTGCGTGAAGCGATCGATCGCTTGGAACGCCAGATTGCTAAGCCTATCGACTATCCCGGATGTGAGCCCATACGGCTTCACGGCGACTGGCATGCTGCCAAGCCTGACGGGTCTTCTCCGACCTGGAGATTCTGGTCCACGGCAGATCAGCCTGTCCGAGGGATGCGCATCGACAGAGCAGGCCTGGGCGTCGATATTGGGTCGGTCAGCACTAAGGCTGCACTGGTTACCGAGATTGGTGGACGTTTGGTGGTGTTGGCTAGCTATTACCGTCGGACCAATGGTGACCCGCTTTCGGCAGTTCGAGATACTCTTGCAAAAATCTATGAGCAGATAAAGCTTCAGGAACTGGACATAAAGACGATTATCGCTGCTACCACCGGCAGCGGCCGCTATTTGACGGGAGATTATATAGGTGCCGACTTAATAAAAAACGAGATTACTGCGCAAGCAAGCGGCGCGCTTTCCTATGCTAATGATATTGACTCGGTTTTTGAAATAGGTGGCCAGGACTCAAAATACATACGTCTCGACGGCAACACCATTATCGATTTTGAAATGAACAAAGCCTGCGCTGCCGGAACGGGCGCATTTTTAGAGAAGCAAGCCGAAAGACTCGGCATCCCTTTGGAAGAATTTGGTGACGTGGCTCTTAGGAACACCCGTCCACCAGACCTGGATTGGACTTGTACCGTTTTTTCCGAGTCTGCAATGGTGTATTACCAGCAGAACAATGTGCCGGTTGAAGACCTGGCTGCGGGTATATGTTTGGCGAGCGTTAAGAACTATCTGAACAAGAACGTAGGAAGCAGAGACATCGGAAATAAGATCGCATTCCAGGGTGCTGTGGCTTTTAACAAAGGTATGGTGGCGGCTCTTGAAACCGTGCTAGGCCGCGAAATAATTGTTCCGCCGTATCCTCATATAACCGGTGCTGTTGGCGCAGCACGACTTGCTTACCTGTCTAATATTGAGGAGTCGCACTTCAGGGGCTTTGAAAAGATTGCTGAATCTAAGTACAAGGTCACGTCATTTGAATGTAAGGGCTGTCCAAATAGGTGTGACGTCAACACCTTCCAGTTGGAGGGTGGTCCGAAGTATTACTACAACGATCGGTGTGAAAGATTCAGCGCTGTTCACAAGAAGAATCTTGGCGAAGGACTGCCCGATCTTTTCGCCGAGCGCGAGAAGATGCTTATGGAGGCTTACCAACCTACGCAGCGTGTCAGCACGGCAAACCGCGACGAAGGGACGAGAAAACTGCGTATAGGCATACCGCGCGGATTGATGTTTTCCGAATACTATCCGCTCTACTCGGCATTCTTTGGAGAATTGGGATTTGAAGTCGTGCCGAGCGATCCAACCAACAAGCATATCATTGAAATGGGACTGGAGGTAGCTGTCGGTGAGCCCTGCTTCCCGTTTAAGGTCGCTCACGGTCACTACATGAACTTGATCGAGAAAGGTGTAGACGTAATATTTGCGCCGGGGGTCTATTCAACGGAACAACCTAATCCTAACCTGCGGCAGGCCCAGACTTGCCCATACCTGCAAGCGGCTCCGGAGGTAATCGCTTCTGCGGTTGGTGTTACGGAGCGTGGGATAAAGTATCTGACTCCAAGATTGCATTTTAAGCGCGGAGTCGGACATTTGCGCAGGGTATTTGTAGAAGTGGGTAGAGAACTAGGAATACCCGCGAAGAAATCTCGAGCTGCTTTCGAGGTTGGTTGGCGCACGTTGCAGGAGTTCAGAAAACGAGTCGAGACAAGAGCTGCAGAGGTTCTTAGAAGTTTGCCTCAAGATGCAGTCGCATTCGTGGTTATTGGACGTCCATACACATTGTGGGATCCGGCCCTCAACATGGACATTGGGAAGAAGATCCAGGATCTCGGCATATTAGCTATTCCTCAGGACTTTTTACCTCTGGATGCAGTGGACATTTCGGATGTTTGGCCGAACGCGTACTCTCGCCAGATCCAGAAGAAGCTAGCTGCAGCAAGATTAATACGTCAGGACCTTCGCCTTCGCGCAGTGGTATTGACCTACTTCGGGTGCGGTCCTGACTCCTTTGGAAATCCCTTCTTCAAAGATGAGATTGGAGAGCCCTGCTACGTGATGCAGATCGACGAGCACACCGCGGACGCAGGAGTTATCACGCGGATCGAAGCATTTGCAGATACTGCCACTAAGCGATATGCCAAAGACTTCCAAACCATACGCACCACAGATACGGCCATCACAAAACTTGGCGACCGCAGACTTTGGATTCCCTACGCGTGCGAGAGTGCTCGAGTATTGGCGGCGGCAATGAGGGCGTATGGGATTAATGCTGAAGTGTTGCCACGCTCACCTGATGTCGGTTTGAACCTCGCTAGAAGTATTATCTCCGAAGACGTGTGTCTCCCGGCTCTCATGACCACTGAGGACATGCTTTACAGGGTAAACCAACCCGACTTTGATCCAGGCAGAGAAGCATTCTTCCAAGGTAATTCTGAGGGTCCTTGTCGATTTGGAATGTACAGTATGCTCCAGAGGCGTATCCTTGACAAGATGGGGCTGGAAGATGTTGACATCGTTACTTTGGGTGCAATAAGTGAGCACGGCGGACTCGGCACAATGTTTGCGCTTATCGCCTACGACGGTTTTGTAGCAAACGATTTGCTCTTCAAGATGATGTGTCGCGTTCGACCATACGAAATAAACAAGGGTCAAGCGGAAGATGTGTACAGTCAGTATGTTCAACAGCTAGAGCAAATGATTCCTGAGCATAAGAAACGCGTTGAGTCGCGCAAGTTCGCTGCTTTAGTTGGCACCGGTCACCTGGGAGAATTCCAGGAGTTGCTGAGACGCGCACAAGAAGACTTTGCCCGTATCCCCAAACGCAGCGAAGATAGGCCGCTGGTCGGAGTAGTCGGCGAGTTCTACGTGCGGATTCACGACGGTGCGAACCAAGACATCCTGCGCAAGCTCGAAGCTGAAGGCGCCGAGACTTGGCTTGCCCCGCCAACCGAGTTCTTCACATACGTAAACTACCTAGGCAAGATGCTTTCCATTGATCGGCTTAGGGATTGTGGTCTCAGCACACAGGAGATCAAGGAACTCATCTCACGATGGGTTAACTGCAGGCTGGCCGAAAAAGATGAGCATGCGTTGTTCCAGGCAGCTCTGCCTTTCCTGGAAGGGTATGACGACATCGGTCCACACGAGCTCATTGAGTATGGCTCTATGTATGTCCACTACAACTTCGGTGGCGAAGCGATATGTTCTATGGGCAAGAGTGAAGACTTTGCCCGACGAGGGCTTGCCGGTATAGTGAGCGTCATACCGTTCAACTGCATGCCTGGCAATACCGTCTCCGCGTTGTCTCACGCTCTGCGGCGCCGGCACGACAATATCCCCTTCCTGAGCATCGACTACGACGGATTCATAGACGCTTCTCGCGAAGCGAAAATAGTAAGCTTTATGTGGCAGGTCAAAGAGCGATACTATGGAAGAAGCCACCACGCGAAATCCGTTTGTTGCTCATCCGAACCGCAGCGTGCAGCGGCTTTATAGCTTCGCTTCTGGTGGTATTGACGTGCAGGTAATTGCATCGGAGCAGAATTTCTCCGAGAACAAAGTTCGGCGCTTAATCCTTCTGAAGTCAGCTTTCAGCGCTTGCCCGCTGATTGAAGCAGTGCTTTCCTAGCTTCGCTGCGGCGGGGCTGGGTATTTTAGCTTCTGTCGTATTGTGAAGGAGACTGTCAATAAGCTGAGAACCTTTGGAATCTGTGCTACATCCCTAACGATCTTCTTTCTACAGGTCTCTTTTTGCAGGTATAATGGCTCGTAATAAAGTTCGTCTTGGATGGAAGGTTGCGGTGAGCAAGGGTGGTTTATTTGTTGTGGTTATGAACCTGGTTTCAACGGCTTTGTACGGATCAGTGCCCGCTGGGTTGCCAGAGCTTGCTATTCCCAATTGCCTGGGCGTGAATATACACTTCACCGGTCGCGAAGATTCACAGGTTGAGCAAATTGCGCGGGCTGGATTTCGCTTTATCAGGATGGACTTTCATTGGCATATTGTTGAGAAGACTCGAGGCGTTTACGATTTCAAAGCCTACGATGAGCTGGTGGATTCACTTACAGCGCGAGGCATCCGTCCACTATTCATACTAGACTACGGCAATCCTCTCTATGATCGAGGACTTGCTCCTCGCACTGACGAGGCTAGGAAGGCGTTTGCGAGTTTTGCTGCGGCTGCTGCGATGCATTTTCGCGGCCGCGGAATACTGTGGGAGATTTGGAATGAGCCTAACTTAGCTCAATTTTGGCGACCAAGTCCAAATCCACAGCACTATGTTCAGCTCGTTGAGGTTGTGTCTCGAGCTATGAAAAAAGTAGATCCCGACTGCATCATCCTTGCTCCGGCATTGTCCAGTTGGGATACTGGGTTTATGAAAGCAGTTTGTGAGCTAGGGTTGCTAAATCATATAGATGCTGTTTCGGTTCATCCTTATGGATGTTCTATTCCGGAACACGCTGAGCGTTACTACTCAGCAATGCGTGAGATAATCTCCCGGTACAAACCTGGTGGCAGGGACATTCCGATGGTCAGTGGCGAATGGGGCTACTCATCAGTGGGCGGTTTTAGCGTCGAGCGTCAGGCGGATTATCTTGTTCGGATGTTCATAGTCAATCTCATGAACAATATTCGGCTGTCTATATGGTATGACTGGCGCGATGACGGTCCCGATCCCAATGAGCGAGAACATCATTTTGGCACAGTATACCTGAACTCCAGACCTAAGCCTGCGTATTTGGCTATGCAAACCCTTGCCCGGGAGCTCGATGGATATACTTTTACTGCTCGTCTTACTCTAGGAGCTGACGAGCGCGATTACTTGGTACTCTTCAAGAAAGGTGAGGAGTGCCGCCTTGTTGCCTGGACCATTGGAGAAAAACACACTGTACAGTTGCCCGTCGACGTTGCTGAGTTTGAGTTGGTGTCGTTGCTCGGTGAGAGAAGAACTGTGAGAGTTTCGGACGGGGTGCTGAACCTGGAACTGTCGAATTCAGTCACGTATTTGGTACCTCAGCAGCGAAGTAAGCGATGGTCTTTGGAAGCTGATTGGGTTGTTTCAGGTGAAATCGTCTGGCAAAAAGACAGGCAAATACTTCGATTGATCTCGCATATCCCCGTGCCGGACGCAAAGCTTGTCGTATCTAGCTACGGGTTAACTGACTCGTCTTTTCTGACTCCTTACGGACCGGTCTGTCATACGAATGGACAAACCAAAATCGACATACCATTTGTATGGAATGGAGACCACAACTCCAGGGTTCTTTTGAAGCTCATAGCGCAAGACCTCACACCGCCCCTTGAAAGGTTATTGCAGCTTGACTTGCGTGATTGTATTCGGATTGAGGTAATGCCGCCCATCGGTAACAGATTGGTTTTTCTGGTTTCGGTGCCGGTGTCAGCTCAGCTGTCACGCGCTCGTTTGGAGTTGCAGGACGCGGAAGGTTTGGACCCGGAATCGCTACAAGTCTGGTTTTCATTGCAACCCGGCAAGCAAGAACAAGTTTACTTGCCTCTTAAAAAGCAGCCTACGGGGGCGTTCGGCCTAGGATTCAAAGTCTATAACGAGAAAGGCGTTGAATTAGCGAGCGTTTCAAAGAAGCGCTACTTTATCGTGGAAACATTCGACAACGGTGTGCCGGGAGAGAAGGTGGCAAATTATGCTTGCGAGTTGGACGGCGACTATTCGGTACCGGCAAGTGCCTCGCTTGCTTACGCGATTTGCCCAGACATGCCCGGCGTCGGATGCGCCAAGCTGGAATACAGCTTCGAAAAAGGTTGGCGATTTGTGCGTGTATCGTCAAACTCGCCGATCAGGATTGATGGCAAACCTGCAATTGCGAAGATGTGGGTAAGGGGTGATGGATCGGGCACTTTCGGTAGGCTAAGGTTTGTAGATTCGCAAGGGCAAACATTCCAACCCGATTTCGGGCATATAGATTTCAACGATTGGCAGTGCCTCAGTGCTCCGATGACGGGTGCGCAAGCCGGTTTCTGGGGAGGTCCGGAAGATGGTATCGTGCATCATCCGATCCGGTGGGATGCTGTGTTTTTACTCGACAATGTCGGAGGACGAAAGAAAATAGGCGCAGTGTACTTGGGACCGCTGATGCTCGTTTACGAGTAAGGGAGTGCTGTGGAAGTCAGACCTGTCGATCTGCGAGTTTATTCTGAGGAACTTCGACCTTTGTTACCTCCTAAGATCATTGACGTGCACGTCCACGTGGCTCTTGCCGAACACGTTGGCTCAATCTCTGAGGCAAGAAAGAGAGAAAACTGGGCTTACGAAGTCGGCATTGATCAATCCTGGGATGGTCTATGGCAAAACTTACGCACGCTTTTCCCTGACAAGGACGTTCGTGTCCTTGCGTTCGGTGTGCCTTTGCGCGAGGTGGATTTGGAACAAAACAACCAGTACGTGTTGGATGGTATGTCCAGCTCTAAAGACAAGGCAAGAGCACTGTTGGTTACCACTCCCCAATGTACAACTTCCGCTATTGAAGAAGCGTTTCTGCGCGGATACTCCGGAATAAAACCCTATCCAGACCTTGCACCGCCTAGTAATGGAGAACCCGGCATTTACGACTTTTTGCCTAAGGAGCACCTGGAGTTGCTCGAACGATTCAAGGGTGTTCTGGTGCTTCATCTTCCTAAGAAAGAGCGCATTGCGGATCCTACTAACATTAGAGACCTGACAGAATTATCCCGTAATTACCCCTCCGTCAAAATCATAGTTGCCCACGTTGGCCGTTCGTTTTGCCTTCCTACAGCTCAGCGCGCCCTGCCTTACCTCGCTGGCCTCCCTAACTTGTGGTACGATATTTCGGCTGTAATGAATGCAGATGTAATCGAATATGCAATTCACACTGTCGGGTTAGACAGAATACTGTATGGTAGCGACCTACCGATAACTTTGATTCGAGGCTACCGCGAACACGTGGGAGAGACTTACATAAACTACACGGATGGCGATTATTCCTGGAACACGAACAGGAAACCGCCTGAGGTCGAAGCGAACTATACATATTATCTCTACGAAGAGTTGAGATCCCTAATTGAAGCAGCCAAACGTGTCGGGGACGAGCGAAATGTTGTCCGCAGGATTATGTGCGACAACGCTGCTGAACTCTTGGATTGGCACTAACAGAAAACTCCTTGAGCTGTTTGCGAGTGGGCTTTAGCTAGGTTGAGCTATGAACGATAGGAGTAGTCGGCGAATAAACGTACGCATGACTAGAAGGGAGTTCTTTCAAAAAAGCGGAGGCGCATTCTTCGGTCTGGCGGTTGCTAGAATACTAACATCATCTGAGGAGGTACGTGCAATGGCGTCGGATAAAAAGATCAGAATAGGCGTAGTTGGCGGCGGATTTGGAACAGCTTTTTATTGGTCTGAACATCCAAATTGTGTGGTTACGGCTGTTGCTGATTTGCGCCCTGATAGACGCGAAGCATTGCGCAATCGGTTCAAATGCGATACTGTTTACGATTCGCTCGAAGAGCTGATAAAGGATAAGAATGTAGATGCCGTCGCCGTCTTCACCGGTGCGCCAGATCACGTGCGACACTCGGTGGCTTGCCTAAAGGCGGGGAAGCACGTAATTTGTGCCGTGCCTGCAGCTATGAGCCTCGACGAATGCCATGAGCTGGTGGAAACTGTTGAACAGACGGGTCTGACATATATGATGGCTGAAACCAGTTATTATCACCAGGCGATGATTTCTGCGAGGAAGTGGTATGCCGAAGGTAAGTTCGGGGAAATATACTACGCCGAAGCTGAATACTTACACGCAGGTATGGAGCACGTCCTTTGGTATGATGAGAACGGCAAGCCGACCTGGAGGCACGGACTTCCGCCAATGCTCTATCCCACCCACTGCACTGCGTTTCTTATCGGACTAACCGGTGAGAGACTCGTAGAGGTTACTTGCTTGGGGTGGGGCGACGGTGATCCAATTAACTTTCCAAACCGCTACAACAACCCCTTCTGGTGTGAAACGGCTTTCTTCAAAACAGATCGCGGCCATCCTTTTAGGGTATCGGTTAATTGGCGTGGTGCTTTTGGGGGATGTGAGCGCGCTCAGTGGTATGGGAGCAAGATGAGCTTCTTCGAACCACATCCCAATGGTTTACCTGCTATCATTCGTAGAGTCGGCGGCCAGATGGAGAAGGACAGCGGCGGATTCGAACGCGCCGCAGCCGAATACGAAAAGTACGAGATTCCGGAGTGGTGGAAGACAGATATGCTGCCAGAGCCACTCAGAGTGCCTAGCGGTCATGAGGGTTCGCACGTATTCCTAACGCATGAATTTATTGATGCACTCGTAAACGAAAGGCAGCCGGCCATCGACGTTTACGAAGCCATCGCGTACACGGCGCCTGGTATAGTTGCACACCAGTCAGCCCTTAAAGGCGGCGAGTTGTTGAAGATCCCTAGCTTTGACAAGGGCAAGCGCAAGAAACGACAAGAGTGGCAATGGGATATCTGACACAACGTTCTACAAGTTTCAGCGGACTATAACCGAAATGATCCCAACCACCCCCACAGCGCAGCTTGCGCTTGACACAATCTATCAGCGGCCTACCCAAGGGATACCCAGTTGGCTACTCAACATCATGGAGCATTCGATAATTGAGCGGCTCGCCGGAGTCCAGCCAGGGGAATACGCTAGAAACCCTGTCGATGTTTACCGTGCGATGCAAGTAGCCATTGGCACCTGCCTTATGGATCAGTGGATTCCCGAGAATCCCATTTCGATGGGTGAGCACGGTTATCAAGGTGCAAGTCGCGGCGCAACAACAGGAGCGGAGACCGTTATTGTAGACGGTATGGTAATCGATTCCCCAGAGGATGTGGTCGGTCATCTCGAAACGTTCGTTTTCCCTAGACTCACGGCAGCTGTGCGCGATTTCGATGAAAGCGCGTATGTCCAGGAAATCATTCAACGGGAGCGACAACTGCAGCAAACAATTGGGCCAACCATGTTGAAAAGCCCTTATGGAATTGTCTCGTTTCCTGGATTTGCCTACGGAACCTATGGATACGTGAACTATTTTTCTGCTTACGCCCTTTATCCCGAAGTTATGGAGAGACACTTTGCACTTCAGGCGGATTTGGCGGTGAAAAAGAACCGCGCTGCAGCGCGTGCAGTTGTCGAAGGGGGTCTTCCGCCACTCGTTCGGCTAGATCACGATATGGCAGACTCGCGGGGGACGTTGGTTCGAATAGACACCCTGGACAAAATATGGTTTCCACACTTTGCGCGGTCAATAGAGCCCTGTTTGAAAGCGGGAATCAAGATGATCTGGCACTGCGACGGAAATCTGATGGAAATGGTTCCAAGGCTCCTCGACTGCGGCCTTGTGGGCTTTCAAGGGTTTCAATACGAGGATGGCATGGACTACGAGCGTATATGTCGAATGAAAACACGTGACGGTGACGACCTGATAATCATTGCCGGGGTTTCTGTAACCAGGACGCTGCCCAAGGGCACCCCCTCTGATGTTAAACGCGAGCTTGACTGGCTGGTGGCTAATGGGCCTAAGACTGGTCTTTTCTTAGGTGCATCAAGCTCCATTACACCCGGCGTTCCATGGGAGAATATCAAAACACTTGTGGAAGGGCTTAAATACTACCGCGAACACGGCAGAAAACAAGCCTAAGTAAAGAAGTTCCGAACTAGCCAGTGCTTAAACGGTCCTCTACCTAGAAGCACACCCAGAAAAGCAAACACACCGAGTATCGTCATCGGAATTCCTAAGTGTACGCTGGCCGCAAGTCTCGTTTGCTCGAAGGCTAGATCTACTCTGGGATCAGGCTTCAGAAAACTTCGGTCATTCATTTTGCTGGTTACTATACATATCGTTTGTTTCTGCGCATCGTTTATACCAGTACTGCCATAGAGCATCTAGCTCGGCTACCTTCTCAGGGTACTGCTTTGCCAGATCGTGTAATTCGCATCGGTCTGCTTCGATGTCATACAGTTCCCACTTGTCGTGGCCGTGACCTATTGGCACATTGATATGATTTCTTGCTGGTCCTTGGGTAACAAGTTTCCACCGTCCAGCCAATACCGCTCGGCACCCCTGGAATTCCCAAAATATTGGCTCGCGGTCTCCCATTGCTTTGCCTTGCATTGCCGGTACCAAGCTCCTGCCTTCCATAGGCAATACTTTATGCCCCTTGTGTTCTTTTGGATACATCGCACCGGCAAGTTCAACAAATGTCGGCATTAAATCCATCACGTGGGCTACTTCGTGACATATGCGGCCTTTGCCCGTTATGCCCTTCGGCCAATGCATCACACAGGGTGTTGCGATCCCGCCTTCATGATCGAAAGCTTTGAACCTTCGAAACGGGGTGTTGCTGGCGTTTGCCCACGGCGCGTCTACAGTCTTGTAGGAGTTTATGGGTCCTGGAGGCACGTCAGGAGTGCAATCAATGTGCTCAGCGCATCCGCCGTTGTCGGAAAGGAAGATTACCAGGGTGTTCTCTTCCCTATTGAGTTCCCTTATCTTGTTCAACACCAGGCCAATGCCTTGGTCCATGCGGTCTATCATAGCGGCGTACACCGCCATTTTCAGGTCCCATTCCTCTTTGTTACCCACGTCATCCCATCTAGGTGCTAGCTCGTCGCGTTCGGACAAGCCCCATCGCTTTTCAGCAAGACCTAGTTGCAGTTGGCATTCGAATCTTCGACGTCTTAGTTCGTCCCAGCCAATAAGATATTTTCCGCGGTATTTTTCAATCTCTTTCGGCCGTGCCTGAATTGGAAAATGTGGGGCGGTATAAGCCAAATATAAAAAGAAGGGACGATCTTCCTTCCCGTACTTGTCTAGGAACTGAACTGCGCGCTCAGTAAACGCGTCGGTGGCATAAAAATCCGGATCTTCAGGTGTGAATGGATGAATTATTTTGTCATCCTCGCCCCAAGGGCGCGTATCGCCAGGGCGTTTGTGTGCCGGCTCAGGCTCGCCTTGGCGTCGAAGTCCGGGATTGAAGTAGTTAGAACTGCCCGACAATAGACCCCAATACTTGCGAAAGCCTCGGTCGAGCGGCAGCATTCCGGGTCGTGATCCATTGTGCCATTTGCCGGACATAAAAGTGTTGTAACCTGCTTGTTGTAGGACTTCTGCTATCGTTACGTTACCTGTCTCAACTAATCGCGCTTTATTTCCAGCTCCGACCTGATGTGGATAAAGCCCGGTCAAGATCGATGCCCTCGTCGGCATACAAACGGCGTTGTTATAGAACCGGCTAAACCGCATGCCCTCTGCCGCAAGCCGGTCAATATTTGGAGTCTCGATCTCACCGCCGTAGCAACCGATGTCCGAATAACCCATGTCGTCAACTACAATTAGCACGATATTGGGACGGTCAGCCATTTGAAAAGCCTCATTCGCTCAAGGTTGTCGGAGTTATGTGGATTGTATAAGGTTTACCGTTCTGCTCTACGATTATGCTGCCCTTGACGGCTTCCGGTGGCACTTCGTCGTAACCATTGTGCGTGATGGGACGTCGTCTTATCGGATCGCGCACCAGCAGATTCAGAAAGCTAATTCCTTGAGCGGGCCCAGAGATGGTCACGGGAGATACTGGCGGTTTACACAACGACGCATTTTCCACAACGCAGTCTTCGAATTTTATGTTACATGCTCCGCCAGCATTGCCGTCAATTCCGATGCCTTGATTGCCGCCGCCGTTGAATTCGCACCTGACGAATTCTATGACGCCACGCACGGCGTCCTCCACATTGCGGCCGGTTGTTATCTGCAAAGATCCAACCTTGTCATCAAAGGATCGACAGTTTTCTACTCGAATTGACACGGGCTTAGAGGATGCTTTCAAAGACGTCAAATGAAACTGATACCCAAACCCACTGTTGCCCTGTGTTGTACAGTTTCTTATCGTGATGTCAACCAACCTCTCATCGGCTTGGTTGGGTTCTAGGTCGATACCAGACTGCGGTGCTGTGCCCGAAGTATTTGTCAAACTCACGTTCTCTATCAGCAACCTCTCAGCAGAAATAACACTTATGCCTTGTCTGTAATTCCTGTCACACGTAACATCCTTAATAACAATATCTCTGTTGGGTACGCCCCTTGTTCCCACTCCAAGGTATATGCCGTCTCCTCCGCTTTCTGCCAGGGTCAACCCATATATCTTCACGTTTCGACAGCTTCGTAGAGCGAGTGCCATGCGCCACTCAGCCTTTTTGTATGGAGCATTCGCATAGTCGTCACGTCGCATACAGACTATTGCGCCGTAACCTATAATCTCGATGTTCTCAGCGTTCGAGGCGGTAAAGAGACTATCCGCCGGTCCTCTGAACTCTCCAGCCTTCGCCAAGACTTCTACACCGGGTTCGAAGATAATCTTCTGGTTACTGGTGAGCCGGATTGGTCTCACAATCCAAGATTTACCAACGTTGTCTATGATCAGCGTTTTAACTTTCGAATCTATCGCGGCTTGCAAGCACTCAGTTGCGTCCTCCGGATCAAATCCCCACCACGAGGCTCGCGCAATATCGATCTTGCCTGCTTTGACCAAGTCGACTGCCGTCACACTGACTTGAGCGGCTTCCGTCGTTCTAGCCGATGCGAGTACCAAGAATAGTATGCCCACATTTATCACGCCTCGCATTGATCCTCCTGTGCCTCTGGCTCAGAGAGTTCTTCCTTATGCGGTTTCTTCTTGGAGATGTCCTCGAAGACTCCCATCGACCTGAACTTCTTGTATCTGGCGTCTACTAGCTTTTGGATCGGTATCTTCTCAAGTTCTTCGAGGTGTCTGAGTATCGCAGATTTGACACTTTGGGCTGCGGCTTCGGGGCTTCTGTGAGCTCCGCCCAAGGGTTCCTTGATTACCTCGTCCACGACGCCCAGTTCGAGCGCATCAGCGCTAGTAATCCGCAGAGCAGCTGCCATTTCTTTGTATTTCGACGGATCGCGCCACAGAATTGCCGCACAGCCTTCAGGTGGAATAACTGAGTAGATTGCATTCTCCATCATAAGGACCCTGTCCGCCACGGCAATGCCGATTGCACCACCACTTCCGCCCTCTCCCAGTATTACGGAAATGATTGGCGTTCCCAGGATTGACATGTCCATCATATTCCGAGCAATCGATTCGCTGATTCCTCGGGCTTCGGCGTCAACGCTGCAATCTGCTGCCGGCGTGTCTACAAACGTAATAACGGGCCTTCTGAACTTCTCAGCCAGTTTCATCAGTCGCAGAGCCTTCCGGTAACCGTCAGGCTTTGCCATGCCGAAGTTGCGGTATTGACGTTCCTTCAGGTCGCGTCCCTTCTGCTGGCCTACGAAGACGACATGCCGGTTTTCAAGTGTTGCTATTCCCCCGACCATGGCGTGGTCGTCTCCATACAATCGGTCACCATGTAGCTCTACGTAGTCGTCAAAGATAACTCGAACGTAATCCAGAGTGTACGGGCGTTTGGGATGCCGTGCCAACAAGACGCGGTCCCAAGGGGTGAGTTTCGAAAAGATTTCCTCGATTGCGCGATCGCGGTCCCGCTCGAGAGCGGCTATTTCCTCCGACCGGTCTATCCCTTGCTCTTGTGTCAGGCGCCTGATTTGAGCTATTTGTTCGTCCAGCTCGGCTATGGGCTTTTCGAAATCAAGGACAGTCCAGTCTTTACTCGGCATCAGAAGTGACCTCCTTGCCCATGCAAAAGTCGAGCACCTTGATGATCGTGGGCTTTATTTCACGCCTCGGCAGGATTCGGTCAATCATCCCGTGCTCAAGTTGAAACTCGGCGGTTTGGAAGTTTGCTGGCCTTTCGATCAAACCGGCCTGTGCCGCAACCCTGGCGCCCGCGAATCCTATCAAAGCACCGGGCTCAGCGAAAATGAAATCGCCGAGAGATGCAAAACTAGCGTGAACCCCTGCTGTCGTTGGATCGGTGAGGACGACAATGTAGGGTAAGTGCGCTTTTGAATGCCTAGCAACGGCCGCTGCAGTTTTTGCCATCTGCATTAGCGAGAGAATTCCTTCTTGCATTCTAGCGCCGCCCGACATCGTGAACATAACCACAGGCAACTTTCTACTTGTAGCGAGCTCAAAGAGACGGGCAACTTTTTCGCCGTAAACGCTGCCCATGCTTCCTCCCATAAACCAATCTGTTACTCCCAATCCGACGGGGTGTCCGCCGATCTCAGCTAGACCTACTACCATTCCGTCATTTAGCCCTGTCTTCAACTTGTCTCGCTCGATTTTGGCTTCATAGTCAGGAAAGTTGAGTGGATTAACGGTTACGAGTCCCGCCTCTATTTCTTTGAATGTGCCTTCGTCTACTGTTATCTGGATACGCTCCCAAGCGGTGAGCCGGTAATGATATCCGCACTTGCTGCACACGCGCAAGTTCTTCTCGAGTTCCTTGCTGAAAAGTATTTCATTGCATTTGGGGCACTTAGTCCACAAACCGTCGGGAAGCGCGTCAACGCTTTGCCTGACTGCCTGTCGGTCTGCTCCGACGCGGGATTTAAACCAAGCTGCTGCGGACATAAGAAAAACCTCCAAGCACAAGCTAGCCTCCATATTATAGCCTTCGTGTTTCGTTCTTAGCAAACAAGGCAGTGAAGGCTTTCGCTGAGAATCGAGGAACCTTGATCCGCTTCGGGCAAATTAGCTTCCCGCAACAGGGCGTGAGCAGTTTGCTAACGAGATGAGCCGCATTGACAAAAGCGATAGACAACCTATAAAGTCGCGAACGGCTAAGTGGATGGCGGGTTTCAGCGGTCACGGATTGACAAAGTCTGCTTACCTGCCGAGCACTTTGCTTCTTATGGATGAGTAACTTCTATAGAGTATCCCTGTGGGACCTTTCAGCTGCTAAACTAGCGTCGAGGACAGCGTATAGGTGGAGGGCAAAAGCCAAGCACAGGAAAAATACTGCTGTCACGTTCAGATTTTGCACGAAGCGGGTGATCGGATCTGGAGAACCGCTTACGTTTGGACGGACGGTTAGGAATATTAGCCACGAGATTATGACGCCAAGGAATATAGCAATGCCTTTGCCGTACTGTCCGCAATATACGTGTCCCAACCCGGGTATCGCAGAAAGAAAAGCGGCAACAAAAGGGCTTCGTGGAGGGAGCTTATAAAAGCTTCTGAACAGTTCGGGATTCTCGATAGCTTGCTTCAGCAATTCCCGTTGGCGCCTAGCTTCGGCCAGTTCGACAGTTATCTTTGCAAACTTTTCCTCTGCGGATGCTCTGGACCTGTCAGCTTGCAGGATGGACTTATACTCCTCCAGCGCCTTTTCGAGTTCTCCTCTGGCAAACAGAATGTCGGCAGCAAATTCTCGGGCATCGAGATTTTCTGGTTGCAGTTGGAGGGCTTCATTTATCAGAAGTTGGGCTTGCTGGTAATCACCGCGCATTCTGCACACGTGCGCGGCTCGGAAGAGCCGTTCGAACTCGATTTGTCTCCTGACAGTCTCAGGATCCACGCGATAGTACCTCTAAGAATGCATTCATCGCGGCACTCGCAGTAGTTTTAGGAACTGCTGAGTTTGAGCGCCGTCTCGCGCCAAAGAGATTCGATGTCGTAGTAGGCTCTCTCCTCAGGCGCGAAGATGTGGACGACAATATCCCCATAGTCGACGAGCACCCACCGTGCCTCCTTGTAACCCTCCACTCGATCCTTCTTTAGCCCTCGGTGCTTGCCGTCGATTACGAGTCCGTCGGCTATGGCTCGGATGTGAGTGTTTGACGTCCCGCTTGCTATAACAAAGTAGTCTGCTATCAACGTGCGGGTGCCAACCTCGATAACCTCAACATCCTCTGCCTTTTTCTCACTCAATATCTCTTGTACTATTCGAAGCTTCTCTTGAGTCTCGATAGTTTTTTCTCCTCCAGTTGAAAAGGATCTTATTCTAGCTTTTTGGCTTATTGTAACGCCTGAAGCGGATGTAGGACCTTACCAGCTAGCTTCTCGCATATCACTCACGGCGTCACTTGGCTTTTTCCTACAATGATTGTGACATCTGCGCCCTTCGGCGGTGTTCCATCTTCGATAATCAGGTTGCAACCGACTAGCTCCGCAAGCCGCATAACCGGTTCAGTCTTCCCTTTGTGTGTGATAATCATTGATTGGTAATAGTCTGATTTCGGAGCGTTGTCGGTGCGCATCACCTGGTAACCGGCTTCAGCTAGTTTCTCAGCTATTTTTCTAGCTGCCCCAGGTACACCACTTCCGTTGAGAACTTCGACCGTAGGATTAGGCTCTTGGAACAGTAGCATCTCTGCGATCACTTGCCTGGCCTCTGTGAAGTCGGGTAGCCAATAGCTGACTCCGCCGATGTTACCGGGTCTTCCCGGCAGAATAGCCATCTTCATTTCTTCTGGCTTGAAATCTTTGATCAGATCCGCCAGTTGATCCCAGTCCTTCAGGTTAAGATCACTCACTATATATCCGCGTTCGTAGGCAGTTTGTAGGACTCGCGCTCTTTCTCTTTTCGTAGGAAGGCTTAGGATTCTGTTTGCAAGGGCTCGCATGAATATTTGCTGACGAACTATTCTTCCAGCTGGCACCTTCCTGCCTTTTACGATTCGGTACCCGCTGTCACCGAAAGCGTCGTGTCGAAACCGAACGTATCCTTCAGCTTGCCGGCCGTTTAGAAGTTGTTTTTCAGGCTTCGCCTTCAGGTTAATATAAAGCCCACCTCGGCGATCTACGTAGTACATATCTTTTTCGATTTTTATGTATACGCCACCGAGAAGGTCCACCAGTCCTCGAAGACCGCGTGTATTTGTCTTTATGTAGTAATCTATAGGAACTCCCAAAATATTCTCTACTACTTGCTTTGTAAGTTGCGGGCCTCCGAAAGCGTGAGCTGCGTTAATCTTACAGTAACCATGCCCTGGTATCTCAACGCGTGTGTCTCGCGGAATGGATATTGCGCGTATTTCCTTGGTTTGAGTGTCGAGCGCAACTATGACCAACGTGTCTGAAAGTCCGCGTGCGTTTTTGTTGCGAATGGCCGTATCGTCTTCACCTATCATTAGGATTCGCACATATCGTTGGCCATGGAAAGCGGATCCGAATACGTCGACCAGGTCTGTGCCGGTTGCTTTCATTGTCGGCAGCCAGACAGCAAGGAAAGTACCAAGTGCAACACCTATTGCAGACCCTAACAGTATTACCGCAACCGCTATTTTCCACGATATGCCTTTCATCAACTATTCCCGTAAAGGCACTTGTCCAAAATATAAGTTTCCACCGCGCGGGGAACCAAATACCTGATTGAAAGATTTGCTTTAACGCGTCGGCGAATATCGGTCGATGATATGTCCAGGCGTGGAGTCCTAAGCCTTACTAGACCACTTGCAAGATTTTCGGGCAACCGTCGCGCCGCACTTTCAAAAGTGTAATTCGGTCGATCTGCAACCGCAATCGTGGCGAGCTCTTGAATACCATATGGATCATGCCACGTCATCAAATTCCTGGCTTCGTCGGTTCCTATAAGCAGGTACATTTGTGCCGATTCGCCTAGTAGCTTCCGAAGTTCACGAAGTGTGTCTATCGTATACGAGGGACCAGTGCGATCCAGTTCCATAGTGGAATATTCGAAGTGATCATTGTCGTTAACGGCAAGTTTGACCATCTCCAGCCGATCTTTCCCACGCGCTTCTACTCTGCCACTTTTATGCGGTGGGTCACCGGCCGGCACAAAAAGTACAACGTCCAGACTGAATTGCTGCCAAGCCTCCTCAGCAAGTATTAGGTGCCCAATATGTATTGGGTCAAAAGTTCCGCCCATTATGCCGATTCGCAGGGTTGTGCTACTGCCGGATTTGACCATTGCCGGTGACTACGTACTTGTATGTTGTGATCTCTTCAACTCCCATCGGCCCGCGCGCGTGAAGCTTTTGAGTGCTGATTCCCATCTCCGCGCCTTTTCCGAATTCGTACCCGTCCGAAAAGCGCGTAGATACGTTGACGAAAACACAAGCTGAGTCTATCTCGTTAGAAAAACGCCTGGCTGCCGAATAATCCTCTGTAACTATAGCATCCGAGTGGTGGCTGCCATATGTGTTAATGTGACTGATGGCTTCATCTAGACCAGTTACCACCTTCACGGCAAGAATCAAGTCCAGATACTCTGTGAACCAATCTTCTTCAGTTGCTTCTTTTATGCCGGGAACCAGCTGCCGTGTCTTTTCGCAGCCTCTAAGTTCCACACCAGCGTCTGTCAAACGTTTGCAGACTCTAGGTAGGAACTCTGCCGCAATTGCTTCGCTTACCAATAGTGTTTCCATCGCGTTGCACACGCCCGGGTTCTGCAGCTTGGCATTCATCACTATTTCCTCTGCCATTGCTAGGTTTGCAGCCCCATCTACATAAACGTGACAGTTGCCGTCAAGGTGCTCTATTACTGGAACAGTGGCATTTTCGATCACACTCTGAATCAAGCTTTTGCCGCCTCGAGGTATCAGGCAATCTACATAACCCTTCATTTTCATCAGTTCAAGTGCGGCAGATCTGTCGGTTGTTTCGATTATCTGAACAGCCTCTGCAGGTAGGCCGTTTGCGGCCAACGTATCTCGAATTATACCTGCAAGTGCCAGATTTGAATTGATTGCTTCGGAGCCGCCTCTCAATACGACCGCATTGCCAGCTTTTATACACAAAGCTGCAGCATCTACTGTTACGTTGGGTCTCGACTCGTAGATTATGCCAATTACTCCCAGAGGAACGCGGATCCTTCGCACTTCCATCCCGTTAGGTCTAATGTAACCCTCGATTGTTTCGCCGACCGGATCCCGCAGAGATGCTATTTGTCGAACACCATCGGTCATCTGGGCAATCTTCTTGTCGTCAAGTGTCAGGCGCTTCAACACTGCTCCCCTGATGCCGCGTTCCTCAGCTGTTTTTACATCCCGCGCATTTGCATCGAGAATAACTTGTTTTTGCCGCTCCAGAGATTCGGCGATTGAAAGCAGGGCTTTGTCCTTGACACTGCTACCTATGGTCGCGAGCTTTGCAGTAGCGATCTTTGCCTCGCGGCATTTTCTCTCAACCTCGCTCATACCCAACTCCTAAAAAGTTAAATGCTATTGTATGCTCATACCCCCAGCACAAGATTATCCCTATGTACGACTTCGTCGAAGTCTTTATGTCCCAGTATCTTTTCGATTTCGCTTGAGCGCTTACCTCGTATAAGTTCGATTTCCTGTGAGGAGTAGTTGACAAAACCGCGGCCGATTTGATCACCTTTTTCATCTACAATAGCCACTAGATCGCCGACTTCGAACTCTCCCCTGCACGCAACTATTCCTGCCGCCAGAAGACTTTTGCCGCGGTCACATAGCATTTTCTTGGCGCCCTCATTTATGATAATCTTCCCTTTGATTCGGTTTCCAAATGCTATCCATCGCTTTCGATGACTGAGTCTCGAATGCTCACCCACGAAACATGTCCCAACATTCTTTCCTTCGACCGCATCTAGTATTACGCGCGGCCTGGTCGATCGAGCTATTATCATAGTCACACCTGAGCTCGTTGCGATCTTAGCAGCTTCAATCTTAGCTCGCATTCCTCCGCTTCCGTAATCGCTTCCGGTGGTTCCAGCTAGAGCCTCTATCTCAGGTGTTATTTCGCGGACCTCTTCAAGCAGTTTTGCTTTCTCGTTCTTGCGTGGATCGCTTTCATAAAGACCGTCCACGTCGGACAGGTTGAGCAACAAGTCGGCGTCTAAACTCGCGGCAACAAGCGCACTCAGGGTATCGTTCTCTTCAAACCTTATTTCCTCTATTGCTACAGTGTCATTTTCGTTGACAATAGGCACGCAGCCGAATCGAAACAGCGTGTGCATGGTGTTTCGCAAGTTTAGATATCGCACGCGGTCTCTGAAGTCGTCTCTAGTAAGTAGCACTTGTGCTGTTATTACACCGTGTTTGCTGAATAGTTCTGTGTAAGTGTTCATGAGAAGACTTTGACCCACCGCCGCGCTGGCCTGCTGATCTGGTATATTTTTTGGCCTAGTCTCAATGCCCAGCCTCTCCATGCCTGCTCTAATAGCGCCGGATGTAACGAGCACCACCTGTATATCTCGTCGTCTGACCTCTGAAAGCTGGTCGACTAAATTGGCCATTTTCTCGCGATCCAGAGACCCGCGCTCTGAGACCAGACTGCTCGTTCCCACTTTCACGACTATTCTCTGAACGTCTTGCCGCTCAATCACTTTCATCCCAGAAGTCAAATTCTACCCCTCGAATTATGACGACGTCTCCGTGTTTTGCGCCTGCTTCACGAAGTGCACTTATCACGCCCATCTTTTCCAGTTGGCGATGAAGTCTCTGAAGTGCAAATTCATTGTCAATATCTGTTCGAGCAACCAATATCTCGACCGGTTTGCCTGTAACCTGGAATCGACCGTCGCCCGTCTTCGTAACTCGCCAATTCTCCGCTTCGCGATCTACTGTGAAGTACACAACATCTTCTACCGGAAGCTCTTTTGCCGATGGCAAAGAATCGAGCTTATCGGCGATCCGGTAGATAAGATTCTGCAGCCCTTGTCCTGTTAACGCAGAAATCTCGTAAACCTCGTATCCTCTTCCTTGCAAGCTCTGTCTGACTGGTGCAGCAATCTCGGTCGACCCCTGTACATCTATCTTATTCAGGGTTACTATTTGGGGCAACGCCGTCAGCTTTTCGCTATACGCCACCAACTCGTGGTTTATTCTATCAAAGTCCTCAAGCGGGTCGCGTCCGCTAAGGCCCGATACATCAAGAACGTGTACGAGAAGTCTTGTCCGTTCGATATGACGCAAGAACTGATCGCCCAGTCCAGAACCCTCGTGTGCACCCTCGATAAGCCCAGGCATATCGGCTACGACAAAAGATCGGTGGTCAATTCTAACTACGCCTAGGTTTGGCACTAAGGTAGTAAACGGGTAGTCGGCAATCTTGGGTTTGGCAGCAGAGATTTTGGAAACCAGCGTAGACTTGCCAACATTCGGATAGCCAATAATGCCGACATCGGCAAGCAGCTTGAGCTCAAGGCGTATGCGTACCTCTTCTGCCGGTTCGCCCTTTTCCGCAAACTTCGGAGTCTGATTCGTGGATGTGGCGAAGCTCGCATTTCCGCGGCCGCCTCTGCCCCCGCGAGCTGCTACACACCGCGCGCCTTCGTGAGAGAGGTCGGCAATAATTTTTCCGGTATCAGCATTGTGGACGATGGTTCCTACCGGTACTTTTAGAACAAGGTCTTCGCCATCTTTGCCTCTCTTGTTGTTTGGTCCACCGTCGCCGCCTCGCTCCGCGGTGTAGAGCTTCTTGTATCTGAGGTCAACCAATGTGTTGAGCTTAGAGTCGGCTTCGATTATAACGTTGCCCCCGTGTCCACCGTCTCCTCCGGCTGGCCCTCCGCGGGGCACATGCTTCTCCCTTCGGAATGCCACCGTTCCGTTTCCACCATCGCCTCCCTTAACTGTTATTTCAACTTCATCGACGAACTGCATCTACAGTAAAGTGCCTAGATATGGTCATTTATTTAAAGCTACGTTGGTTCATAGATCAAGCCCGCGAACAACACAGCGCCCGTAAAGTCATCTGTTATAGCGCAAAAGAAAGGCCTGTCTACCGTGAACGATACTGCAGGCTCCGCAATTGATAATGTAATTTCGACCTTTGTTGCCCCTGCCGCTTCAGTGCCTTTTTCGCTTACTTCTACGAACGTTTTGTGCAGGACGCTATTTATGTAGGCGTTGGACGGGGGTGAGAAGGGTAACATGTTTCTGAAATCTGCTCGATTAGTGTCGAATGCTATTGCCATTCCCAAAGCCGATAGTGCCTCAGTTAGTTCGGCCTCATATTCTATTCTGAACTTTGGCATCGACAGGTCACATTCAACGCTGTGAAAGCTTTTCATCCACTTGTTCCAAGTCCCTACTTCGAGTTTATTGCAGAATTCCCTCAGACTGGAATCCTTGCTGGGCAGGAAGATGTACATGCTGAACCTTCCCTCGCCATATGGCAATTTCACAGCGGCAAATCCCTCGCCAGGCAAATACTTTATTCTGCCGCGGCGGTACATCATGCGCACCGTCTTTGTAAATCCATTGGGTAGAAAGAATTCCGCAGGATGGGTGTCTTTAGGATCAAATTTTACTTGCCACATACCATTGAAGTATATTGCATTTACCAGAAAAAGTACGGTGTTGGCATCGATCAGTTTCACTATGTCTTTGATCCGACCGTGAGTTTGAACGTCCACCCACTTATTGATAGTTTTTGGAGTTTCAGGACTTGCAAAATCTAGAACGCTTACCTTTGCCCGGTAATATCGGCGATTGGTGTCGATGAACGCTGGTTTGAACTCGATGTCCTTACGCGCCCACAGTGAATTCGCGAAATGAATCGTTACCCCTTTGCCCGGCGCCTGCATATTTTCAAGAAGGTTTTTTGAGGCGCTGTTTATTTCCTGTAAGCTCAAGCTATTCAGCTCCAAAACTTTGGCCATCGCGCGCTTTGTTTCGCCAGCAGCGCCGTTATAAGTCATACAAAGTGCTATTGAGATACTGGTAGGTGAGATGAATACATTCTTTCCTTCGTATTCGTCAGCGAGTTGTTTAAGAACTCGAAAACCAAACTGGGTGGTGGCTTTTGTCAGCGCCTGATTCACAGGTATTCTGCGCTCTGGTGCGGAAGACGGTCGGCTGGTCATAAAGGTTGTTGCGGCGATGCCGACTAGCACCACGCCAGCTGTGTACAACGGCCATCTTGTCATTGTAATCACCCGCTTTCTTACGGACTCTTTCAAGGGTTCCAAAAGCAACGAGGAAGGAAATGCCCTTGGGCGCTTTCCTTCCTCGCAAGGTCCAAAGTCTAAGTTGTGCAGGACCAGACTAAGTTGACTACGTTTTCAGAAATTTCCTGGCTTGTATCAGCCCTAATACTACAGCCACGGACCTTAGGCTTAAGCTGCGTGCTTAGTCTAGCCTGACGTTGGATACACACTCACGCACTTCCTGCCACCTGAACTTTCGAACTTTACTACACCGTCAACCAGTGCGAAGAGTGTGTCATCTTTGCCTTTCCCTACGTTACGTCCGGGATGGAAGGGTGTTCCTCGCTGGCGAACTAAGATGCTACCCGCCTTTACTATTTGGCCCGCGAATTCCTTCACGCCCAAGCGCTTAGGATTACTATCTCTTCCATTTCTAGTACTGCCAACACCTTTCTTATGAGCCATATGCCCACCTCCAAAACGCGTCTGCACCGATCAATATGACCGAGCAGACCCAGGATAACAATACACTAAGAGCATTATGCTTGTATCTCTTTTATTACTACCGATGTCAAAAGCTGCCTGTGTCCAAATCGTCGGCGCTCATCCTTTTTGGGCTTATACGTAAATCCGCGAATCTTGCGGCCCTTGTAGTGACGAACCACCTGGCCAACTACTTTTGCCCCCGGCACGAACGGGGTGCCTATTTGAACTCCGCCATCTTTCGCAACCAGCAACACACGGTCCAGTACGATTTCCTCTCCCTCTGGTACGGCAAGTCGGTTAACAGATATGACCTCATTGTTCGTAACCTTGTATTGCTTGCCTCCAGCCTGAACTATGGCGTACACTTTAACACCCCCGTGTTAAGTATCTCTTTGCTCTATCCGCATCCTAAGTGAGTAAGTGGGGCATTGGCATGCCAATGCCCCCTTTCCACGCATAATATCCTATCACGAAGCGACAACCTTGTCAACAAGCTTATCGCTTAATACTTGGCCGCAGGCGTAAGATCGGTTGACCGCCGTAAGCTTCACCTTCGCGCGTTTGCCTATGTATTTTCCGCCGTTTTCCAGATCGACGAGGTAACCATCCAACCAAGCGCTTGCCCTGGGCAAACTGGCAAATGGGTTTACTACTACTTGGCATTCTACTATGTCCCCCTGCTTCCAGGGAAGCAGGTGTCGATCCAGCTCTTGCATGTCACCTGGGATAATATCGTACTGTTCGATGTGCATGGATTCATTTGCCCGTACATACACCGCCCGTTTTATACGGCGCTCGATTTCGTCGATCACTTTGCCCATACTACCGACCAAGTGCATGGCTACCTCAGGATGGGCGTTCACCAGAAAAGCTTCATCATCGGATTCTATTACTGACCGCCGCAGTTCCCGTTCAATTTTTAGACTCACTGTCTGCGCGCTTTCTACCCGTCCCCTTCCTTGGCAATAAGGGCACGGTTCGGTCATAATTTCGACGAGAGTTTCGCCTGTTCGCTTTCGCGTCATCTCAACGAGGCCCAATGGGCTGATATGGCAAATCTTGGTTCGTGTCCGGTCCTTTTGCAGCTCCTTTTCCAGGGCGCTTACTACCTTTTGGCGGTCTTTGACTGAGGACATATCGATGAAATCAATAACGATTATCCCTCCGATGTCGCGCAGTCGTAGCTGCCTGGATATTTCAACTACGGCCTCGAGGTTTGTGCGCAAGATTGTATCGGAAAGGCTAGTGGTTCCAACAAACTTGCCAGTGTTAACGTCTACTGCCGTAAGCGCTTCAGTGAGGTCGAAAGTTACGTGCCCGCCTGATTTCAGCCACACTGTCCGTCGAAGCAGATCTTCAATCTCCCGTTCTACGCCATATCTCTCGAATATGGGCTCTGGCTCATCGTAAAGATGCAGTCGAGACTTCATTTTCGGTGAGAGCAGCTCCACTAGCTCCATCGCTTTCTCATATTCCACCGGCGAATCAATGATCATTTTGCTTACATCTGAGCTGAATGAGTCTCGAATAGTCTTGTATACGAGGCTCAAATCCTGATGAACCAATCCAGGCGCCGAAATCTTTGCCGCTTTTTCCTGTATTTGGTTCCACATCCGCATTAGAAAGTCCAAATCCTTGCGGAGTTCGGCTTCACTTCGGCTTTCCGCTTCGGTGCGCACTATAAGACCGAACCCAGGTTGCCTCATCATTTCGGCTAGTTTTCTGAGTCGCTCTCGCTCGCCATCAATTTCGATCTTGCGAGATACACCGACGTTGTCCGCGTCTGGCATTAGAACCAAGTACCGCCCCGGAAGGGCTATCCTCGTCGATACGCGTGCACCTTTCGTTCCCCGCGGACCCTTTACCACCTGAACAAGCAGTTCCTGGCCAGGCTTTAGTACATCCTTGATGCTCATAGGGCGCCCGTATTCTTTTCGCACTGCTGGGAACTCTTCATCGGTATCTGGGAGAACATCTCCCACATACAAGAAAGCGTTTCGCTCTAGTCCGATGTCAACAAAAGCGGCGTCCATTCCCGCTAGGACGTTGACAACTTTACACTTGTAGATGCTTCCAACGACTCGCTCCTCACGTTCGACTGCAAGCTCAACGAGCTTTCCAGACTCAATGATTGCCACGCGCGTTTCTCGACTGTCGACGTTTACTAGGATTTCCTTGGACACTCCGCGTCACTTCCTTTCTTGCCTAGGGTGCCTTAAAACCTGGTTCATTGGGTCTGTTAGCAAAGCTGTTTTGCATCTTATCTCACTGATTTGTAGATGGTCCGCGGTTACGCTTCTTGTGCTCGATTTCCTTCGTTATGAGGCGCTTCCTGTGGATCGATCGGATTCTTATCCCGGGCAAGAGATTGCACAGGCACTCTACTACTTCGGATGGTTTTACAGCGAAATCCAGTTGGGGTAGAATCATTCGAAGCACCGAACCGCCGGCTGTCGTGCTTGCACACACAGTGAGCGATTCGATTCCCGATCGTAGGTCTATCGTCCGCATCTTGTGGTTGGAGTGACGTTCGTGAACTATTACCGGCAGTGACATCAATTGGTTCACCGCGTTCTTTGCGTCTTCTAAGGTGGTTCCTTCTGGCAGGTCAACAGTAACCAGATACTCTGAGGCGCGAATTGTTGGCAGCTTATGACTGCCTTTTCGAATAGTAGTCGATACAACACGGATTCCGGTCGGTAAGTGGCTGTTGATAGCATCCATGAAATCTTGCGGTGAATACGGCGTTTTTAACCTAATTGTCACTAGTTCGTTCTCTCCTGTGGCACCTAGAGGTAGCGCCGACGGAAAAGATATGCGCGGCCGGGGGTTAAAGCCCTGGCTGTACTCCACATTCAAGCCAGACATGCGCACCGCTCTCTCAAAAGCCCTGGCAACGTCCAAATGCCCCAACCATCTCGCTTGGTCCCGCTTCTCGAAAACGCAAAACGCATCCCAGAAATTCTTACTTGCCGAGATGTCGTCTCTGGATGATTGACACTGCGTGCCAGGCACTTGAGCCGGTCGCACCGGACTGTAAGCCTGCTCCGTGGTTGGCGAGGGGCACCGCAATCCGCAACCGACACAGCCGTCCCACCGGCAGTCTGGGGTCGTTTCTCCTCGAGCAGCCCTTTTGTCTTCGGATATCAGGAAACTTTTCGACACTCCGGTATCTATGTGATCCCACGGCAGCGGCTCATTATAGGGGATAAGCCTATTTGCATAATCGTCGATTTTCAATCCTGCAGCGTCAAAAGCTTCCAGCCAGCGATTGGCTTCGAAATAGTCTTGCTCGAGGTAACCCCCTCGCGCCCAGGATTCATATATCACCTTGCCGACAGCGCGGTCCCCTCGAGCTAGAGCTGCTTCGATGCGGCTGGCAGCCGGGTCATGCCAGTTTAGAACGACGTTCTTGCTTCGGATTAGTTTCCTGAGCGCTGATATTCGCCGTTCCAATTCTTCAGGGGGAGTCATTCCGCGCCATTGGAAGGGAGTGTGGGGTTTCGGTACAAAGGGTGAGATGGTCAATGAAATGCTCATCGGCTTCCCATGCTTCTTGCCGACTTCCAATACCTTGTTCACAAGTTCCGCAATGCCTACAATATCCTCTTCAGTTTCGGTGGGCAATCCTATCATAAAGTATAGCTTGACGCGCCTCCAACCTGCTTCGACAGCAGCGCTAACTGCACGCAGAAGATCCTCCTCGCTTACATTCTTGTTGATCACGTTTCTAAGGCGCTGTGTACCTGCTTCTGGCGCAAATGTCAGGCCGCTCTTTCTGACACGCTGTATCTCACTCGCCAATCGTACACATTCTGCATCAGCTCGAAGGCTTGGCAGAGAAACACCAACCTTGCATGGTTCAAAGGTGTCCATTAGGATTTTGACCAAATCGTCAATCTGAGAGTAGTCAGCGCTAGAAAGCGACGTCAGCGCTATTTCATCGTAACCGGTGTTCGCGATGATTTCACTGGCTTGACGTACTAGTGTGGAAAGAGACCTCTCTCGAACCGGTCGTGTTATCATTCCTGCTTGGCAGAAGCGGCATCCTCTTGTGCAGCCTCGCATTATCTCAACAGCTGCTCTGTCGTGAACGATCTCAGTGTGTGGAACCACCGGTTCAACTGGATAAGGGGTTCGTTCTAGATTAGTCACCCGGCGGGCACTTATCTTTGCTGGCGTGCCAATGGCAGGCACGTAAACACCTTCGGTTTTAGAAAGTGCTCGAAGGACAGCTGATCTATTCCCTTTGTGGCTCCTGATCGCTTCAGCAATTTCCAGCACCACTTCTTCTCCATCACCTATAACGAAGGCGTCTATGAATTCGGCCATCGGTTCCGGATTCGTCGCACAGTGTCCGCCTGCTATCACGATTGGATCGGATTCGTCGCGCTCAGTCGATCGCAGTGGGATTCCAGCCAGGTCGAGCATTTCGAGAACCGTGGTGTAGGTTAGTTCATAGGCAAGTGAGAACCCCACTATGTCGAAGTTCTTTACGAGTGAAGTGCTTTCAAGCGAGAATAATGGCAAATTACTGCGCCGCATCTCTGTTCTCATATCCTGCGCTGGCGCGAAGACGCGTTCTGCGCAGACGTCCTCCATGGCGTTGAGTACGTGGTAAAGAATCTGCAGACCCAAGTTGGACATTCCGACTTCATATATGTCGGGGAACGCTAGGGCAACCCTTACGTTGACGCTATCGATAGGCTTGACAATCGAGTTCAGTTCTCCGCCGATGTATCTTGAGGGTTTGGTGACATGGGGCAGGATTTCCTGAAGTCGGTCTCGCAGATTTGAGTGCTCGGTTGCTGGTGTCATACTTTAGTGCCTGTTGTTCTGAGCGGTGCAATGAGCACGAGGCAGAAATGCGGGATTCGGCTACAGCTTTTTGCCTCTGGCGGCATGATATCACCGTGTTTTCCCCATAGTCAATTTCGACTACGGTTCGTAAAACGTTGGTCCTAGTGTCGTACTCACTCCGCTTGAACCACAACTACTTGAATGTTGAACAAGGCACTTCGAAACGTCCCTGCGCTTGGTAAGTCGTGTTCTTGTGCCCGAAAGTGGTTGACGACAAGGGTCAAATCATGTAGATTATGCCTGTCCTGATGAGGAGTTGGAAGCTATGAAGCAGCTTTGGGCCCCTTGGCGCCTCGAGTACATAGTCTCTGAAAAGGAGGAAGGCTGCATTTTTTGTCGTTTTCCATCGGAGGACGATGACGAACGTCGGCTCATCCTCTGCCGCGGTAGGTTGGCGTTCGTGATAATGAATGCGTACCCGTACTCCAACGGGCACTTGTTGGTTGCTCCGTATCGCCACGTTCCCAGCATAAGCGAACTTTCCGATGATGAGAACTTAGAGCTAATGCAGCTGACCAAGAAGAGTATTAAGGTCTTGTCAGAAGTCTGCAGCCCTGATGGCTTCAACGTTGGCATGAACATTGGAACCGCTGCCGGTGCTGGCATAGCAGACCATGTGCACCTGCACATAGTTCCACGTTGGAATGGGGACACAAATTTCATGCCTGTTCTTGCCGACGTGAAGGTCATACCCGAAGCGCTGCAAGTTACTTATGCGAAACTCAAATCGAGGTTCTGATTCCCGAGGTCAGAAATGGCAATGGAAGTGTGTGCAGCCGAAGCCCTCGAACAGTTGAGACTCGAATGCGAAAGATGCACTAGGTGCCCGCTGGCCGAAACGCGGCGCAACGTGGTCTTTGGAGAAGGGAATCCGGAAGCCCCACTAATGCTAGTGGGAGAAGGTCCAGGTGAAACCGAAGACGCTACCGGCCGCCCGTTTGTCGGTAGGGCAGGGGCGCTGCTAGACGAGGCGTTGGCCGCTTGCAGAATAACAAGACGCCACGTCTACATATGCAACGTGTTGAAATGCCGTGCTTGCATAATTGAGAATGGCAGGGTGCGCAACCGTCCACCTACCGCAGCGGAGGTTGAGGCATGCACTCCGTGGTTGGAACGGCAGATTGAGGTTATCCAGCCTCTCGTTATACTGTGTCTGGGTGCACCGGCAGCGAAGTTCATTATCAAGAAAGATTTCAAAATGACGCAAGAGCGCGGGAAATTCTTCCCGACGAAGTACGCACGTTACGCTATTGCAGCTCTACATCCGGCCTACATCTTACGGCAGATGGGCGAGAATTACGACGGCGGGAAATCCCTGCTGATCGCTGACATTGAGGCGGCACGACGGAAAGTGATTGAAGCGAAGAAAGAACCTAAACTCACACTGTTCTAACTGTCGGGAGGACGCGGAGGCAATGTTTAGGACTTCAGTCGTCAAGATTCTAGTGTCCGTGCTGGTTCTGTTACCCGCTGCAGCTTTTGCTCAGAGTGCTTCTCCAGTTGCCAGACTCGAGCCAAGTCCGTGCGCCCTTATGGCATTGCGCTTCGTAAGACAAGCGGCCGTTCCTCGTCTTACAAAAGATCTCAGCTTGACAGATGAGCAAGTCAACAAGATCACGGAGATTCTTAGGCAGACTGAGGAGGCAATGAAGCCCAAAATTGACCAGCAGCGGCAGGCCACAAAGGAATTCGTGCTCGCTCTTGCTAATCCTGCCACTGATGAAAGGCAGCTGAATGCAGCATTCGAAAAGGTGAGCAAGACCGAATCGGCCATAGCTGAGGAGCTGGTTAAAGCTCTTGTTGCGATTAAGAGCTTGCTTACGGAAGAACAGAAGACGGCATTAAGCAAGTTGCTCGAATCACGTACAAGACCCTGGCAGGGCGTGACGATACCCTCACCCGCTCGTTCGGATGATTCGACAGCTGGCACAACCGGCAATTAAGATTAGAACTTGGATTACTAGTCGGAAATATTTCACATCTTTTGCCGACGAGAGCTTGTTCTCATATATGAGCTTTCCCAGCCTATACCGTTTCACCGTGCGTCACCCAAGTACGGTACGTCCAAAGACGATCGATCACGCCCAAAGACGATCGATAATTGATAGACAATTCTATCGAAGAGTTGTCTGTAGCTCAAGTAAGCAAGCTCGCACGCCGAAGCCGACCACGGTCGATGAAGGCACATTTTTGCTCTGTCGAAATAAGTATCATGTGAACTGTTGGACAGCGTTTGTGATAGTGGCATTGTGGCTCCCCTGTATTATCGTCGCACATGCGATGGCGTCGGAAATTCAGGCACAGATACGCCTGGTGTCGTCCGGACCCGCATTATTCATAAATGGCAAGCGAATACCACCGATAGTTTTCTTTGTGAATTTTGATACCGAAGAGCAATTTCGCTCTGTTCAGATTGCCGAAATTGCTTCTGCAGGCAAGTATGGAGTGAATATCATCTCCTTTCCTCTTCCCATGCCTTGGCCGCGCGATGGAGAATCATACGACTACACGGAAGTAGATAGGCGCATGGATGCTGCAATTGAGGTAAATCCCAGCGTCCTAGTCATTCCTCGTTTGGGCTTGTCGTGGCCTCCACAATGGTGGCGTGAACAGTATCCTGACGAGCTAATGTTATATGCCGACGGATCTCGTGGCATCGCTAGTATCTACTCAAAGATTTGGCGTGATGCTGCTACCAAGCACCTGAGATCGCTTATTAGGCATCTTGAGCGTAAGTATTCGAATCATATAGTCGGTTATCATCCGTGCGGTCAGAATACCGGCGAATGGTTCTTTGACCGAATTTGGGAGGGTCGCGAAGCCGGTTTTGAGACGCCGACACAGCTTGCATTCAGGCAGTTCCTGAAGTCAAAGTACGGTACAGACCAAAACCTCCGCAAAGCTTGGGGCGAACGCACGATAACTCTAAATTCAGCTGATGTTCCTACTGAGCAGGAGCGTGCACAGGGACGCGGTTCATTTCGGCAGCTTCCTGCGCAGCAGAAGTGCTTCGATTTCGACGAATTTCAAAACCAATCTATGGCGGACATCGTCGAGTACTTCTGTAGAGTTGTTAAGGAAACTACACCAAACAAGTTGGCAGTGGTGTTTTATGGGTATCACTTTGAACTTGCGGGCGTTCCGCGAGGCATTCAGTCGAGCGGCCATCTGGGGCTGCGAAGATTGCTGATGTCGAGGTACGTAGACATTGTATGCTCGCCAGTTAGTTATCTTGATAGGGGTCCGGGGGGTGGCGGCTTCTTTATGGCACCCGTGGATTCAGTACACCTCGGAGGCAAAATTTGGCTTGTCGAGGACGACACACGAACACACCTTGGCTGCAAGAGTCCTGATGATCCTGTTGTTTATATGCAGAATATGCAGGAGACTAAGGGAGTGCTCACGCGCAACTTCTCACACGTAGTAACTAGGGGAGCAGCACTTTGGTGGATGGACCTTTATGGCAGGGGTTGGTACTCCACCGACGAACTATGGCAGTTTCTTGGGTGCTTAAAGCAGGAATACGAGTCGATTATGACGACTGCGGAGAGGTACCGTCCGGAGATAGCTGTTATCGTGGATGAGAAAAGCTGCTTTTATCTTTCTCGGTCAGGTGTATTAGGAAACGTGTTACTGGGATTATTCCGTCGCGAGTGGTATCGCATCGGGGCGCCGTGTGGCATATACTTACTTGATGACTTGGTGGACGGCCGTGTTCCTCCTGCGAGAGTGTACATTTTCTTGGACACATTCGCTCTTGACAAGCACCAAATCAGAGGCATTCGAAGGTATGCATGCAGAAAGGGATGCACACTGGTTTGGATGTATGCTTCGGGCATCGTGCGTAATGGCAAGACCGCGGTCGGAAATATCTATGAGGTTACCGGTATTAAGCTTGTGGAGGATGCGCAAGCGGACGGGAGAATAACATTGGCAGACGGGACCTCGTTTGATGCGCACCATGGCGGCTTGGACCCATCGTTTGCAGTCGAAGACCCCGATGTCCAAGTTCTGGCACGATATACTTCAGGAGGCCATATTGCTGTTGCGGCCAAGAAGATTGGAGGCTGGACCAGCGTATACTCAGGCGTTCTGCAATTGCCGGCGTCGCTACTGCGTGATATTGCCGAGCAGGCTGGTGTGCACATATACTGTGACACGGGTGACATTGTGGCAGTAGGCAACGGGGTCGTGGGTATACACTCGTGCGCAAACGGTTCGAAGCACGTCCGACTTCGAAGCAGTTTTCGCGTAATTGAGTCCATATCCGGGCAGGAATTACGTACCAATGACTACTATGTAGGAATGCGCAAAGGAGACAGCATATTGCTGCGGTATGTAAAATGATTGAATACGTTAGCCTAACCGATTCTAATCTTGACGAAGGACTCGAGGTTCTCAACCGCAATCTTGTGTATGATCAGACAACTATTGATCAGTTCAAGCATAACACGATAGGGGATCCCGATTACGATCCAGACCTCGCTTTACTTGCTGTTCAAAATGGCAAGCCCTGCGGTTTGATAGTCGCAGTATCTAGGCAAGACAACCAAAATCGGAACGGCGGCATAAAGTTTTTTGCTGTAGATAGCGAGTTCCGGAATCAGGGTATCGGCTCTGCGTTGATCAGTCGCGTCGAAGGAAAGCTTGCGGAAATGGGAGTGCGGTCCGTCAATGTAGGTTTCACCAGACCCAACTACCTTCTGCCTGGCGTAGATCCGCGCTACACAGTTGCATGCGCATTCCTGCTCAGAAGAGGCTACAAGCGGTACGGCGAAGCGTTCAACATGGACGTTGACCTTGGTGCATCAGATTGGTGTACTCGCGATTTGGAAGAGAGGCTTGCTAAGCAGGGCATTATCGTTGAGCGACTTAGGGCTGATGAAATAGAAAGGTTCCGCCAGTGGATGGCGGAGGATGGTTGGTCAGCCGGTTGGCAGTATCAGGTTATGAGAGCAGCGACTATGGACCCAATAGCTGTTTTCGTCGGAAAGCGTTGGGAAGACGGGCGTTTTGTGGCTTTTGCATGCTACGACGGTGTGCGCCCAGGGTGGTTTGGTCCGATGGGTACTACCGAAAGCATGCGGGGGACCGGAATAGGCTCTGTTACATTTCTAAAGTGCTTGCAAGATATGAAAGCGAAAGGCTACCCCGTCTGCGAGATCAATTCAGTAGGGCCGCTATACTTCTATTCCAAGGTTGCCAACGCAGTCGTGAGCCGCATATTCTGGCAGTTCGAGAAAGAGCTTACAACCTCGGTGTAAAGCCCTTAGTATGGTACGCCATCTCATTGAGTCTTTCCAATTTGCAGCGGAGTAAGGTATAATATATACGAACACACAGACGGGGATGGAGTCCCCCAAAACCGTCTGAAAGACTGATGACTCCTGCTCGGACAAGCGGCCGGCGGGGGTTTTTCTTTTGTCTGTGTTAGGGTTCCTAACCGTCGAAGTAGGGGGACGACATAATGATTGGGTATGCTGAGAATAGTGAATATCCTTCGAGTCTTGCAACGACAGCTGACTGCGATAAAGCCGAACTGACGGTAGCTTCTATTATTAAGGAAGCGTTGAGAGTTCTACAGAGGTTTGGCACCGATTACTGGCCTTTTCCTAACGAGTTGCAGGTGCTGTTGGATCGACTCGAAGAAGAGCGTTTCCATCTTGCTGTTTTGGGGCAGTTCAAGCGAGGCAAGAGCACTGTACTTAATGCACTTCTAGGTGCGGATATACTGCCAACATCCATTATTCCACTCACTGCAATACCTACATTCCTGGAATACGGCTCGACTGCATCCGCAACTGTGATGCTCAAATCTGGCGAAGTTGGCGAGAGAGTCGAAAATGTAACTGCCGACGAGCTTCGTAGATTTCTTGAGGATTACGTCACTGAAGAGCACAATCCCAACAATTATCGTGGCATCCAAGAGGTGTGGGTGAATTACCCTTCAACGTTGTTGCAGATGGGCGTAGTGCTTATTGATACTCCCGGAATAGGCTCAACATACAAACACAACACTCAAACCACGTTAGATTTTTTGTCTCAATGTGATGCTGCGTTGTTTGTTACGTCTCCGGAGCCCCCAGTAACAGAAATTGAGATTGATTTCCTAAATAGGGTCGTTGACGCAACGACCCGTGTATTCCTTGTTGTAAACAAGATTGACTATATTACCGAAGGCGAATTAGAGCAGGCTGTGTCTTTCGTAAAAAGGGCCCTCAAAGACCACGCGGAAAGGGTTGGTCAGCAGCCTATATTCTGCGTCTCAGCCAGAGTGGCTATGGAAGCGAGAATTGAGGGTGATTTAGCCAAATGGGCGCGCAGCGGGATGGAGCGAATCGAGAGTGAGCTTATTGAGTTCCTTTCAAAGGAAAAGCGTAAGTCGCTTGAAACTGCTGTTGCCCGCAAAGCTGCGCGCGTTATATCGGAAGCGATAATGCAGCTGGAGTTTTCTCTCAAGACGCTACGTCTGCCTACAGAGGATCTCGAACGGAGGTTGCAGATACTAGGCGAAAAACTGGCTGAGCTGAGAGAACGATGCGTTGCGCAGCTCGACATGCTCGAAGGAGACCGCAAGCGTGCGAGAGCGTTTTTAGAAGAGCAGGCTTCGCGGCTCCGAAAAGAGGCTCGGACAGTACTTAGAAAGACTTTGATAGAGGCCGCAGCCAGTCAGCAACGTGAATTGGATGAAGTGTCCCTCCGAAATTTGGCGGCGGAAGAGGTGCCTAAACTGTTTGATCGCGAGCTTGCCCGTCTTTCTCGTGATTTGAAGAACAGAACGAGTGAGGTCTTCTCCAGGCACAAGAAACAAGCCAATGACTTGGTAGAAAGCATATACAGTACCGCGGCGGAGTTGTTTGAAGTGGAATACCCACCCAGCGCAGAAAGCGAATGGGTTGACGTAAGACACCGGCCTTACTGGGTAACGCATGAGTGGTCTTGCACACTGAGCCTATTGCCGGCCGGTTTTTTCGACAGTCTTCTGCCTGCGCGCGTTCGGAAAGCACGGGCGCTGCGCAGACTTGAACACGAGATAGATTCGATCGTCGGTCAAAACGTCGAGAATGTCCGTTGGCCCTCTCTCCAAAACTTAGAAGAGACGTTTAGAAAGTTTGGTCAGCAGATTGAGAACCAGTACAATGAGGCAGCCCGGGCTACTCGCGGGGCCATAGAGGCAGCCTATACAAAAAGACGCGAGCAGGCCGAGGCTGTTGATTCTGAAGCTGTCGCTATAGAATCTGCTTTGTGTCGTCTCAAGGATTTACGATCCAACCTCGAACGGGCATAACACGATGTCGGCGTTAGCACAGGCCGCACTCGTAGAGCATCACCTCGTCAGAAAGCAGGCACTCAATTGGGCCTTCAGCGCGTACTCTACCAGACTGAAGAATGACAGCGTGACTGCATACCACCCGGGCGAATTCCAGGTCGTGGGTTGCTATGAGTTTCGTCGCTTCCATTGAGCGCAAGACCTCCACAAGCTGACGTCTGCCCGGCGCGTCTAAACCGGCAGAAGGCTCGTCAAGTAGGATTACCTGGGGTTTGCACGCGAGCACCGCTGCTATCGCGACTCGCTTTTTTTCTCCAAGGCTCAAACTGTGTGGGTTTCGATTCTCGAATCCGTCTAGACCTACAGATTCGAGAACTTCACCTACAATCGCGGGCACGTCTTGGACTGGGATTCCAAAGCTAAGCGGTCCAAAAGCTACATCGTCGCGCACAAGCGGCATAAAGAGTTGGTCATCCGGGTTTTGGAAAACCAACTGCACACATCGCCGCACGTCTTGAAGTGTGGCAGGAGATAGCACCAGGTCACCGAAACGGACGACTCCTTGAGCGGGGATAACGCCGACGAGTGCAAGCAAGAGCGTGCTTTTGCCTGCTCCATTCGCTCCAAGAATTGCCACAGACTCTCCCGCTCCAATGCAGAACGATATATCCTGCAGCGCCAAACGGCCGTCCGGATATCGCACACTCAGGTTAGTAACCTCGACGGAAAGTGAATGAGTGGGAGTCACGGCAGGACTAGCCAGAGCGTCAGAAGAATAATTGCACAAGTAGACAGCAAGAATAGGTCATGCGTGCGCATCGGCTCGCTGGTCAGTCGCATCAGTTGACCCCTGAATCCCCTGCACTCCATCGCGGTCGCCACGCGTTCCGCTCGCAGGTAGGAGCGGGCCATGACTGCTGCAGATATAGTCGCAATATCTTTTATCTGTTCGAGTCGTTTCTTTAAGTGGCCTCCTCTAAGAATGCGCGCCATGTTAGCGTTTATCGCCTCATCTCGCACCACCTCAAACCATCTGCAAATACCGTACGCGACTGATGTGAAAATTGTTGGCACATGAAGTCGCTCCAAGGCAGCGATGGCGTCAGCGTAGTGAGTGCTTGCGGACAGCCCAGCAGCCACTGTGTAAGCAATCCAGCACCTGGCTGCAAAAATGGCTATCGGTAAAATCTTTATCTCAGAAAAGGACATTCTGGACACAAGTGCAAGCGCTAAAACGCCCAATATCAGTGATGCGGTTGGCACTATGCCTAAAGCCAGCTTGCGTGCTCTTGCTCCACAGGCTGTTGCCGAAAGCAAGGCAATCGCGCCGATTGCTGCGAGACGGTACGGTGAAGACCAGGCTGCAGCCGATCCTGCCAAAAGTAATGCGCAATACACTCGAACGTGCGGATGCGATTTTGTAATCGCAGATCTTAGCATATGCTCAGACTGCGTGTTGTGAAGATTTCGTCATCGGTCGCATTCCAGCAAAACTTCGATGCTTCTTCCTCGTCGGCGTCTTTGAGCACCTGTTCGGCTTGGTACTTGAATTCTTGTTTAAGACTGAGTTCGACTGAGCGGCCAGTATCCTTGTTAGTCACTACTACTCTTACTTCTCCAGGTGTTACCGTGTGGCTGATGTTCCTCTTGCCCATTGTGCAGCCGGTTGAGAGTTGTATGCCGTCGATTACACATGAGGGAGGGGGCGAGTCTGGACAGTAAACATGCGCTTCGAGTCGAAAGCAACTTTCAGGCCGTAGTTCCCGAATTGCTCTGTTTCCCATTTTTATTCCTATTATCAAAAATGGGCCTAAATGCCCATGATATGACTTGGCAAATTCAAGATCTGTGAATTCTTTCATGTTGTCTCCTTCCCTGCAAGTGGGCCATGTGAATGTGTGGCGCGGTTTATTGCCGCAATGACCAGCGGTGCTGCTATAAGCTGCAATACCAACCCCGGTAGGCTCATTAAAACAGATTGCGTAAGATACATTGTCAAACAGGCTTTCAGGTTCATCAAAGGAGCCAAGGCTAATAGTTCTAGGGCACCTACTACCCTGGCCGATATCAATGCTAGTATCACTGATACTACTGTTGGCAGCCGAAGAACACGATAGCATATACCTGCAGTTACAGCCAACGCGGCAAGCTCCAATGTCATCAGCAGTGCGGTGGGAATAAGTGGTGGCATTCCGGTAAGAGCCGAGGACGCTATAGGGGTTACTACGCCGACCGCAAATGCAGCTGGTAGTGAAACCAGAAAGCCGCACACGAGAATCGGCAGATGCATTGGCAAAAACGCCTTCCCTAACCCAACGGCGTGGAAAAGCATTGGAATGGCAACCCCCAACGCGCCGAATAACCCTCCTATAGAAATATCTCGCGCAGAGTAGTTCATGCTATGGGGAACTCCTTCCATCGCTAAGTCGAACTATGATCCCTTTAGGATTGTAGGGGTACCATTCACTCTTGGGAACCGGGAGCTTTCGGTATCCAGCTTGCTGCCAACCAGGATCTCCGGCAGGACCTACGCTCCATACTGCCCATCGGATTGGCGCATCGCATGGTTTCTTTTCAGGATAGCGATAAATCTGTCCCCTACTGAGATAATAGAGTGCGCACTGTTTTTCGCTAATCGGGTAGTCGATCGGTATCCACATAGCAAACGTCGTCTTACTGTTGTTGGAATATCCCCAGCCTATGGCGTTATATTTGTACATTCGGCCCTGGTCTATCCCATTTTCATCTCGAACAGTGTTGAACGGGTCGAGGAGCCTGTGCGCGGAAATATACCGCATTTTATAGAGCTCGCGAGGCATCTCGAAATAGTCTATAGCCGAATTTTCAGCACACGACTCTCGCACAGGCGGCAAACCGCCGCAGTCCTCTTTATAGGCTTCGATTGCGATTCCAACCTGTCGTAAATCCGAGTGGACCCTTGAAATCTTCGCTTTGAGCTTGGCACTGATATATACTGGCGTGAGCACGGCCGCCAGCAGCGCAATAATGGCGATCACAGCCAATAGTTCAATTAGTGTGAACCCTCGCTCGGAGGACTGCGGCGAGTTTTGCCCTGATTTCATTTATCTAGTTTATGACCTCCACGTCAGAAGCTGAAGCAATTAGTAGCATGGGAACGCCTTCTGATTGAGCGACCACCGCGTTCACAGCTACTCTGGTTCCATTCTCTGGCAAGTCAAACCCATAAGTCTGAGCTTTGATGGTTCTTCCAGCGTCGTCGGTCAGTAAGTAGGAGCCGTTGCCTTGATACTCTTTTACTACACAAACACACCTTACCAATAGGCCGTATACATCCAAACCACTGCTGCACCAGAGTTCTCGGCTGGTGACGCCGATTGGCTTCGGGGCTCCGCCACTGTTCTGGATTATTAGATAACGGGGGTTCAGAGTCTTCTCGTTATTTATGTTACTAACCTGCCCGTGAACGCAGATCCGATCGCCGGGGCTGACAATCTTAGAACTATCAATTCTAACTCCGCCTGTGCGCGTCTCATCCTGCACGTAGAAAAAGCCGGGATACACACGAGAGACAACCTTACCTACTAAAGCCGACATTTCGCCTGCCGAACAAAGTCTAACTTCGCGGCAGTGGTTGATAGCTCGTGCTACGTCTTCTTGTTTCTTTACCCAAATCCGATAACCTTCAGTATGTGGGGAAGTAGTGTCTTCTTGGTCGAATATTCCTACGACGCTTATGGGGAAGTCTGGCTTTGGGTTACCAGTGAAGTTTCCCCTAGCTGATAACAGCAAGCCAACGGCCCCAGTCGTGTCTGAGATTGTAAGTAGGGAGTTGTTTACCCAGTTCCCTGGGCCTAACAATACACCGTGAAGCATCACCCAGCGCGTTTGGTAGAATTCTCCGCCGCCAGATCGAGTTTCGTCAAAGTAGTTGCACTCCGAGACTGAGTTGATAAGCACAGGGTCCGGCATTCCCGGATGTCCGAGAATCTCCACGTGGAAAACTAAATCAGGGTTATTTGAGTGTCTGTGGTTTATTACGACTTTACCTCTCCCAGCGTCCGAAAGGAAGCCAGTAACTCGTACTCTGTCACCGGGCTGAACATCGATATAATCCGTCTGTCTTAGGTCAGTCCACATAGGATCTCCGTAGAACCACGAACCGGCCCATACCTGGATACCGCCCCGATCGCTAGTGTCGTCCTGGATGAAAAGCGTATATTGAATTCCCATGCCTGCCGGAGGGCCAGGGTTGAGGATCTCGTGGGATCCGCCGATTACTACCCCTTCCACAGTCACTCGGTTTGCCGGATCGCTTGCATCGGCGTTAACTTTGGGATGGATCCCTCGTCCTATGGAATTTACTGCTTCGTAGTCCCAGATCGTGTCCGCAGTGGAGCAGCCTGCTGCAAACAAAAACACTGCCAAAATCAAAATAATAATTTGTCGCTCCCTTCTCACCATAACAATACCTCCGTTGGTGCTACTTTTTCAGTAATAGTAGCACGCTTAACAAGCCGAGTCAAGCCTCCCATCAAATTTTTTGCATTTTCTAGCGCATATAAGAAGCGGAATATGAAACTAGATCCCCGCGCTTCCAGATTGTGCCCTGGGTAGTGCATCGGATTTCTTACAATTAGTATTGACAGCATTTGGCGATTTGGCTATAATTGCAAATGCTGATTCATTTGGAGGATAGACAGTGGACGAGAGAACCCGGGCCAAATATGAAGCACGGGTGCGCATAATCAAGGCGATGGCTCACCCGACGCGTCTGTTCCTTGTTTCTGAGTTATCTCGCGGCGAGAGGTGCGTTTGTGAGCTTACACAGATGGTCGGCGCCGATGTTTCTACGGTTTCTAAGCACCTTGCGCTCTTAAAGAGTGTGGGCATAGTTCAGGACCGCAAGGAAGGTTCCCAAGTATTTTACTCGCTACGTTGCCCTTGCATCCTCGAATTTTCCGACTGTGTCGAGTCCGTGCTGCGCGCGACGGCTGAAGAGCAATTGGCGCTGGCGGAGTAGATTTAGGTTTTCCAATTAACGACAATGGGGTATGAAAAGGAGGACCAATCTTGACGATTTTGCCAAATGGCCACATTTCACCCACTTTAAAAAGTTCACTCGGTTCAAATGGTAAGGAGCATACGCAATGAGTTGGAAAAACGAATGGCGTAAGTTGCTCCTAATCATTCTCGTATTCTTGGCTTGCTACTACCTGCCAGTAGGCAACCCCAGATTCGACAATGCGATCAGAGAATCTCTTCATCTTGTGCGGTGGTACGCCCGCGAACACGTAATCTTGTGTTTAGTACCTGCGTTTTTCATAGCTGGTGCCATTGCTGTTTTTGTGAGCCAAGCGTCGGTTATGAAATATCTAGGAGCACGGGCAAAAAAGACTCTCGCCTATGGAGTAGCGTCAGTATCAGGTTCGGTTCTTGCAGTGTGTTCGTGTACAGTTTTGCCGCTCTTTGCGGGCATTTATCGCATGGGCGCCGGATTGGGACCGGCGTGTGCGTTCTTGTATTCCGGACCTGCCATAAACGTGTTGGCTATTATTCTCACGGCTCGTATACTAGGACCAGAGATAGGTATTGCAAGAGCTGTTTTGGCAGTATCATTCAGCTTAATAATTGGGCTTGCCATGCATTTTTTCTTCCGCAACGAGGAGCTTCAGAAAGCTGAGGCGCAGATGGACATGCCTGAGCCGGAGGTGAAAAGACCCCTTTGGCAAAATGTTATTTACTTCGGTTCTATGATAGCGGTTCTAGTCTTTGCCAATTGGGGTAAACCTGTTCAGCATACTGGTGTGTTTTACGCGATATATTCCGCGAAATGGTGGTTAACCAGCTTGACAGCAATCGTGTTTGGTTTCGTGCTGGTGATTTGGTACTCCGTAGACTGGTGGAAGGTTCTGTTAGCTGGTGTTGCGACAGCTCTCGTTGCCTTGATAGTCCGCTCTTATCCCTTAGTGCCCTTTACGGTGGCAATCGTTGGCTTGTCGATAATAACCAGTACTGATAAAGGTGAGGCAGGAGAGTGGTTCGCATCTACTTGGGGATTCGCTAAGCAGATACTCCCGCTTTTGTTAGTTGGCGTGCTAGTTTCTGGGGCAATGCTAGGCAGACCGGGCCGCGAGGGTCTAATACCATCGCAGTGGGTGAGCGCGGCTGTGGGAGGCAACTCGCTCACATCTAACTTGTTTGCCTCGGTAGCTGGTGCGCTTATGTATTTCGCCACTCTAACCGAAGTTCCTATCGTTCAGGGTTTGCTGGGAAGCGGCATGGGTAAAGGACCGGCTTTAGCATTGCTATTGGCTGGACCAGCTTTGTCGCTTCCAAGTATGCTCGTTATCGGCAAGGTTATGGGATTGCGCAAAACACTGGTGTTTATTGTGTTAGTCGTCGTGCTTTCCACAATCGCGGGGCTGGTTTTTGGATCTATATATGGTTAGACGATGGCCATTGGAGTTAGATCTTTATATCAAAGGAGGTAGCTGTCTATGAAGAAACTGCAAATACTGGGCACAGGATGTCCCAAATGTCAAAAGCTTGCTCAGTTGGCTGAGGAGGCGGCTAAGTCTCTTGGGATTGATTATGAAATCGAAAAAGTGACCGACATATCGAAAATTATGTCTTTTGGCGTCATGATGACACCTGCGCTGGCAGTTGACGGTCAGGTCAAGGTGGCTGGTCGAGTGCCGAGCCTGGAGGAGCTGAAACAGATGATCGGGTAGAAAGCAATAGCACTTTGTATGCTTCGAGGAGGTAAAAATGTCTAGGCAGCTCCGCATATTTATTGCAGCGGTGGTCGCCGTTTTCTTGTTCACCTGGTGTCAAGCACCTTCGGTGCAGTCAACTACAGGCAGCACTAAGACGAAGACTGCCAGTCAAAGCAGGGCGAAGGCAAAGCCTTCGTCGGAGAAAAGCTCGCCCAAAACGAAGGAGTCCAAGCAGCAGTCGAAGTCGGCTCCTAGAAAGAAAACAACAGAGAGCAAGAGCACAGCTCATAAGAGTAGTCCTACCAAACAGCCGACGAAGTCGGTGACAAAGCAGCTGCCGCGGCTGCTGGATCTTGGGGCAACTAAGTGTATCCCGTGTAAGATGATGGCTCCCATTCTTGAGGAGCTGGCGCGGGAGTACAAAGGCAAACTCAAGGTGGAGTTCATAGACGTATGGGAAAATCCAGATGCTGCACGCAAGTATGGTATAAGAGTAATCCCCACGCAGATCTTCTTTGATGAAAAGGGCGAGGAGTTCTTTAGGCACGAGGGATTCTATTCCAAACAGGACATCTTGCGTAAGTTCAGGGATCAGGGAATAGATCTCGACAAGCCATCGAAAGCGAGGTAGATGAGTCCGGCGAAACATTCTAGTCTGGCTTGCATTTTTGCGTTGCTTATCGGACATATGTGTATTTCGAGCATACTTCACAGCACAGCCCCGGTGGTGCTTGTGTGAGGGGATGAGGAATTATTCCGTCGGCGCGGTCTGTGCCAAGATAGCTCAGTTTTCTAGCAAGATGTTCCAATGTCTTGAAGTTGTGTGAGTGTCAATGCGATTTTGCGAAGTACTAGGAAAACAGCTTGAATAGAGGGGTAACGGGAGGTGTCCAGATGGATAAAGGTTTTCCACTTCTGAGCGTGCTGTGGTTGCCAATTGTGGCCGCCGTTATTTGGGTGACTATTGGCTATGGTTCGGCGAACTACTCGTCACATCCTGCGATTGAACTGCTTGACTGTGAAGGAAAACCGATCGACCCCAACTCCTCTAATCCTCAGCCCTATAGTCCCAAGCAAACATGTGGTTCGTGTCACGACTACGATTTGATATCGAAGAGTTACCACGTCCAGCTAGGAGCAGACAGAATATCTGATGACTACGGTCTCAAGATAGGCAGACCTTGGGCATCTTCAGATGGGATGTTTGGCCGACAGATACATATGTCCTACCTGTGGGTTGCAAAGAAAAGGAATCCTTCTGCCCAGCATGTTGCTATGACACCTTATGAATACTCGCAGGCTTGTGGGTTCTGTCACGTGGGCGGAGGGCCGATGGAGCGAGATCGTGATGGCCTGCGATACGATATCAGACAGGCAAAACATCCTGAACTGGCTAACAGTCTTGATGGCGACTACCACAGGGCGGCTTGGCACAAATCCGGAGTCGTTGAGATAGATTGCTTGATGTGCCATCTTTCGGGATATGATGGAGAAGCTCGGCGCGATCAGCTTTCAAAAGCGAACTTTAAGTGGTCTGCCACTGCGGGTGCAGGGTTGGGGATAGTCGAAGGATCGGTCAAGAACGGAGATTCTCCGAAGGTCCTCTATAAGAAGTGGCTCTTTAACAAGGATAATACTATTAGCCTCAAGATTGGTCGTCCTGGAGATTCAAATTGCCTTCTTTGTCATGGTGAAGCAGAGGTAAAGAAGCGTGGTCACGTCTGGTATGACAACCGGCAGACCGACGTACATACCTCGGCGGGAATGCAGTGTATAACTTGCCATACGGCAGGTCCCGACCACCAAATTCGCAAAGGTCGTTCCAACGACGTAATGCTTCACAATGAGCTCGACGACCCAACTCTTTCCTGCGAGGGATGCCACATGGGTGCTGGTTCCAAGTCTCGGCCGACTCACAAGTCTATTCCAAAATCTCATCTGGCCAGGATTGCCTGCGTCACCTGTCACGTGACCGAGCATAATGTCGCCGCTGTAGGTACCGTTGATACTACTACTGGTGTTGCAGCCGGTCTTCCTACGGTAAAAGGAGCTAAGAAGTACGGTGAGACCGGAAAGTGGACTCCGGCCTATTTTAGGCTTAGGGACGGCAAAATCTATTCCGGAAATGCTCTCCTTCCCGTATGGTGGGGAAATCGGATAGGAGGGATCGTTCATCCGCTGTTCCTCTCAGAAACCGCGAAAGCCTATGAGAAGGTCAAGGATGCTATCAACGATGATAACGGTGACGGCAAACCCGAAGCCAACACCGAAATCGAGATAACTGCAATGCTTCGGGCTATTCGTGAGGTTTTGGCCGGTGGTCGCTTTGCCCATATATCGCCGGTTTATGTGAAAGGCAACCGAGTTTGGCAGTTGAGTGGGGATAGGCTAATCTCAATTCGATACCATCCTCAAGCTCAGCCTTTGAGGTGGACATTCAGCCACAACGTCTCGCCGGCAAGCAAAGCGCTAGGGGCAGGTGGTTGTAAAGATTGCCACACCGTTGATTCTCCTTTCTTCAATTCACCTGTTATCTTAGATCCTTTTGATGCTTACGGACGCCCGATTACAGTGCCGATGTGGCAGCACGTTGGCTTAAAGCGCAGTGTCGTGGAGGCGCAAAAGTGAACCTGCCATTGTATTCCATGTTGTGTTTAGCCTTACTGACAGCGTGTCAGCAGGCTGTTTGGCCAGCGGGGAACAAGTGGGTAAGCTACTTTCAACTTCGTTACACGAATGCTGAAGACCTGAAGGGGTATCTTGGGCTAAGAAGGCTGAAACTATATGGTCAGGGAGTATTTGCTCGAGACTGGCAATACTATGTCCAACTGCTTTACAAGACCAACAATCGAAGCGCTACGGATGGCTTTACTATTCAAGAGTTCAGTTTGACAAGGTCGTTGGGGCGTACACGTATCACGCTCGGCCAGTTTAAACCTCCTTTCGGCATGGAGCGATTTACGCCAGATTGGAAACTGGCTGTGATAGATAGGGCGCAGTCCACTGATAGGCTGATTCCGTTTGGCAGTGTGGGCAATTCTTTTGCACGCGGTCGCGGCATCCAGTGGGATACAACTCTAGGTTCGGTAGGTGTTGCTTTGGGATTGTTTGACGGTAACGGTGCGAACCAAAGTTTCGCTGGAAATGGCCCCCTGTTGGCTGGTCGAACGATTTACGAAAAGTACGTGGCACCTGGATTGCTGTTTCATACGGAGCTCGCCGCAGCATTTAGATACGACCGCAACATGGATTTTACAGCTCAGCTTCCAGGAGCGCCGATTGCGTATCGGCGTTTTCGAGGGCGCGACGCGCGATCAGATCTTGCGGCAGCTTTGGAAACTGAGTTTTGGTCAATGCGGGCCGAGTATCTTCGCGCACGCTACTTGGGAGGCGATGCGGGTATTCCCGATCTTAGCGCGGAAGGGTACTACGTGCAGTATTCAGGGTTTGTATCGAGGCGAGTTGCTCTCGCGGCACGATACGAGGTGTTCGATCCAAACCGTTTCGTCATTGATTCCAAAGATATTGCCTGGTCAACAGTAGGTTTGAACTGGCACATTAGGGGTGATTTTGAAAAGTTGCAGGTCAACTACGTTTTCAAGCGAGAAAAATCTACAGAGCTAGACGATGACACTCTTATGGTGCAGTATCAGAGATTTTTGTGAGGTTTTGCAATGGCGAAAAAGACAAAGAAAGTGATTTTCGTTTGCGTGCACAATTCAGGCCGTAGTCAAATGGCTGAAGCGTTTGCCAAAAGACTTGGTGCGGGTAAAATCGAAGCGCAATCAGCCGGCACACTACCGGCCGAAGATTTAAATCCTACCGTGGTCGAGGCAATGAGAGAGATCGGCTATGATATGTCTGGCCACTATCCGAAACTTCTTACTCTTGAGATGGTTGAGTCGGCAGATCGGATTGTCACGATGGGATGCGGCGTTGATACCGAAGGATTGTGTCCGGCATCGCTCATCCCAACTGAGGACTGGGGTTTGGAGGATCCTAAAGGACAACCTATAGAGAAAGTGCGCCTGATTCGAGATGAGATCAAAAGCAAAGTCGAAAATCTGATAGCGGAAATAACTGGGGGTTGCAGAAAAGATGACTGATGCAGTTGCAAAAAGGCTTTCATTCCTCGATCGTTACCTTACTCTTTGGATATTCCTTTCTATGGCAGCTGGGGTAATAGCTGGCTACGCGGTGCCCACTATAGCCGACTTTTGGAACCGTTTTTCCATAGGCACTACGAATATTCCAATAGCGGTCGGCCTAATACTTATGATGTATCCGCCTCTTGCGAAGGTGCGATACGAAGAGCTTGGCGACGTTTTTCGTGACTGGCGAGTCCTGGCATTATCGCTGTTTCAGAACTGGATTGTCGGGCCTATCCTAATGTTTTTGCTGGCAATTCTCTTCCTAAGAACATATACTGAGCTTATGGTCGGCCTCATTATGATAGGACTTGCCAGATGCATAGCAATGGTAATCGTTTGGAACGACCTTGCTGACGGTGACAGAGAGTATGCAGCCGGCCTTGTAGCGTTTAATTCGATATTCCAAGTGCTGTTTTACTCGTTGTACGCCTACGTGTTCGTTACCAAACTGCCCCCGCTTTTCGGTCTTAAGGGGAGTGTGGTTGAGGTAACTATTGGCGAAATAGCGAAAAGCGTTTTCATATATCTTGGGGTGCCGTTTATCGCTGGAATATTGAGCCGTGTAGTTGGACTGAAAACGAAGGGCCGAGACTGGTACGAAAGACGCTTCATTCCTCGCATAAGCCCGATCACATTGGTAGCTTTGTTGTTTACAATAGTAGTGATGTTCTCTTTGAAAGGCGATTACATAGTGCGTCTGCCTTTAGATGTAGTAAGGGTAGCTGTGCCTTTGCTCATTTACTTTGTGGTAATGTTCCTTGTAAGCTTCTACATGAGTGCCAAGGTAGGTGCTGGTTATCAAAAATCTACTACGCTTTCGTTTACAGCTGCGAGCAACAACTTCGAGCTCGCTATAGCGGTGGCAGTTGCTGTATTTGGAATAGATTCGGGGCAGGCGTTTGCTGCGGTGATCGGTCCTTTGGTAGAAGTGCCTGTATTGATCAGTTTGGTAAATGTAGCTTTGTATTTCCGGCGAACGTACTTTTCACCGGACCGTCTCAGCGCGCAAGTTTGAACAGCATATACTCAGTGTTAAAACTTAGATGGAGGAAATTGTATGAAAAAGGTTGTTATTCTGATGTGTACGTGCAGCGGCGTTTGTCCAAGCATGGCGAAAATAGATTTCTGGGAGTTAGCTGAGCGCATCCGGCTTGAGCTTCCACATAGTTACTTAGTGATGCATCCGAGGCTATGCGAAGAGAATGGCGAAGCACTGATGGCCGATCTGTTGAAACCGGATGCTGTTTATATCACACCTGCTTGTGATGAGAAGAAGCAAATGAAACTTCTCGCTAACGGTTTCAGTAGAGCTGGTGTTCCGATGGACGAGAACCATTGGATACCCATACGAATGGGGCTGCGGGACACCGAAGAGGTATTTCAAGAGATTAAGCGAGCAGTCGATAGTATGCAGGGTGCAATAACTTAGCAAGAAGGAGGAAAATAATGCTAGACCCGAAAACAACTGAGCTGATTGCAATAGCCGCTTCGGTAGTGGCAAAATGTCAGCCTTGCCTGGATTATCATTTGGAGGAGGCACGTAAAGCGGGTGCTACCGATTCTGAAATTCGTAATGCTGTTAACATTGCCAGGATGGTGCGCAAGGCAGGCGACGAAAACATGGATAAGTATACAGACGAGCGTTTGGCTTCTCCGCAAGCAAGACAAGATTCAAGATCTAGCTGTTGCTGCGGTGGTGAATAACTAGCGTGTAGTAACGTAATACGCCGATTAAGGCTTCTGAGCCATATAATGATCATCCGGCTCGGGAGGGAGCTTTTTTCAGCATCGATTCAATGAGATCGAGTTGGGAATGAGGTGGCTGCTGACGAGGAGTTCGGGTGGTAAGATGTAGAGATTACTCAGGTTTCAGTGAATGTCGTAGCTGTGACAACTGGTTCCTTGTTTTACGTTGGCATCGTAACTAGGTCCAATGTGCTGAGGTGGCAGCTGGTCGGTTAGAATGAGCTAGGGTGGGGTGCTTATGAAGGTGACTTTAATTGTTCCCTGCGCCGGGGAAAAAGATTCACGCTCCAAGAGCTCAAAGCCCTTGTTCCCGCCGCTTTCACTTATGACCGTCGCCGCTCTCACCCCAGCAGACGTCGAGGTCGAAATCGTAGATGAATCTTGCCAAAACATAGACTTCGAGTCTGCAGGTGACCTTGTGGGGATAACAGCGACCACTGCTGCCGCAGACCGCGCTTACGAAATAGCGGATAGTTTTCGTGAGCACGGAAAAACGATCGTGATAGGTGGAGTTCATGCAACTGCTCTTCCCCATGAAGCAGCTGCCCACGCTGATGCCGTAGTCATAGGTGAAGCTGAGGGCAAGTGGGAGTCAGTTATAAGTGACTTTCGCCGAGGTGAACTGCGCAAGTTCTACACGGGCAATACTAGGCCAGACCCTTCCAGTATCCCAATTCCTAGGCGCAATCTTATCAATCCTCGAAACTATTTACTTGCAAATACGATACAAACTACCCGTGGTTGTCCATATAACTGTGCGTTCTGCTCTGTTACATCATTCTTTGGAGGCACTTATAGGGTGCGTCCTATCGATTTGGTTGTGGAAGAGATCAAGAACTTGCCTGGCAGGTTTGTACTATTTGTTGACGACAACATTATTGGGCATACGGGATATGCGAGGAGTCTATTTACCGCACTCCGCCCCCTTGGAAAACGGTGGGTGGGCCAGGCTTCTCTTACCATGCTCAAGAACCCCGACATAATTAGGATGGCTTCGGACTCTGGTTGCGTTGGTCTCTTTGTGGGAATGGAAACACTATCCGATGAAACCCTGGCGCGAATGGGTAAGAAGATGAACCGTAGGCAGGAGTACGAGCGGGCAATTGAGATGCTCCACGAATTAGGTATCGCTGTTGTTGCCTCTTTCGTGTTTGGTTTTGACGACGACGGCGAAGATGTGTTTGAGAAGACTGTAGAGTTCGTCGAAAATGCTGGCGTTGATGTTGCACAGCTTTCTATACTGACTCCATTCCCAGGGACTAGGTTGTATAGAGAACTCTACAACCAAGGTAGGATTGTAGAGACACGCTGGAGCCTGTATGATGGCTCCCACGTAGTATACAAGCCCGCAAAGCTAAGTCCCGAAAAACTTCTTGAAGGTTTTAAGTGGGCTTATGGGCGCATTTACTCATACGGTTCGATAATCCGCAGGTTGGGCTGCAGGTTGGCATCACGTCCGTTTGTGTGGTTTACGAACCTCGCATACCGAAGCCGTGTCGGGCAATGGCTCGATAAATCAGAGAATGGGACCATCGACATTGAACCCGCCACGTTGACGGCAGATGAAAGTTTTGGAGGTGATTTGCATGGGGCTCTTAGTTCTCAAGAAGGGCAAGGAAGCTCTCAACCTGATCAAGCTGCGTTGGTTGTTGGAAAACCCCATTTCGAAGAGCGTGATAAATGAACTTTTGGAAACCAGCGACGGGGTTTTCAAAGTTCAACACCTGCTTGACTGCTATCCTCAAAAACCTGCAGCACTTTCCTGGATTAGCTTCCAAGCAGCCTGCCGCGTTCTGGACGCTTTGCGCGAGGGACTAGGAATTCAGCCTGAGAGGTTCAAGGAGGCGTTAAGGCACACCGACATAAGGCGCACTATAACAAACGTGTTGTTGACAATCAGGGACTATGGAGTCCAAACACCGCAGCGGTTCTATGCGCCGCTTATGGTGGTCTGGAACCTCACATGGCGATGCAACCTAAGATGTCGTCACTGCTATCAAGATGCCGGGCCGCTTCGTAGTGGGCAACACCTCGGCGAGCTTACTTTGGAGCAAAAGCTTGAAGTCGTAGAGCAAATCGCCAACAGCATGGTGCCCACGCTCTCATTTTCTGGCGGTGAGCCGTTAATGGACCCGCACTTCTGGAAAGTTGCAGAGGCAGCTCGATCTCGGGGAATCTATTTGTCGCTCAACACAAACGGTACGTTGATCACTGATGAAGTAGCGGCTAGGCTCGCCGATCTCGAGTTTGCCTATGCGGGGATAAGCTTGGACGCACCAACAAGCGAGATCCACGATGAGTTCCGCGGGGTCAGTGGGTCGTGGCAAAGGACTGTCGAGGGAATCAAAAGGCTAAGCAGCACGTCGGTTTCCACCGTGCTATCTTTCACAGTGACTAGACAGAATTACCAATTGCTTCCACAAGTGTTTGCTCTCGCTAGCGAACTGGGCGTCGACAAGGTTATGGTGTACAACTTCATTCCCACAGGCAGAGGACACCGGAACATTGCGTTAGACCTGACGCCTGAGCAGCGTGAAGAAGCTCTTCAGATGATGTATGATTACGCGGCGTCTGGCGGGTCGCTGTGCTCAACTGCTCCGCAACTCGGAAGAATGTGTTGTGAGCAGGGTCACCCAGAGTATATGCCGCTAGCCCACACGGGACCAGGCCGCGCTCAACACCTTAGTGTGCTCGCTGAAATTATCGGCGGTTGTGGAGTCGGTAGGGCTTATTTGGCACTGCAACCTGACGGCAGAATTACACCTTGCGTGTACATGCCAGATGTGAACATCGGTCATATTACTCGTGATAGTATTGCAGATGTGTGGAAACAAAACGAGCTACTAAAGTCTCTTGCTGACCACAAAGGCTTAAAAGGCCACTGTGGCATTTGTGAGTATTCAGCAGTGTGTGGTGGATGCCGGGCAAGAGCTTACGCCTATTTTGGCGATTTTACAGCCCCCGACCCAGGTTGTATCAAAAACCGAGAGTATTATTGGGCGGCGATCAAAGAAAGCGAGCTCGAGAGCTCAGCCCAGGTATCGCGGTGATGTATCTATAATTCCGCTGCCGCCAAAAATCGAAGATTAGCATTGCTTTGGCGAGAGCAAGTGTGCAACTATCTCATAATACGGCAAGCTTGAACCGCCCTACTTGGCCGCAAGTGCAGTGCTGAACGGCCAGTCGTCGGTTCTGAAAGGAGAAGCGGGTAAACCGTTTTTCCCAAATAGATTTGCCACTGGAGCATCTGCCCAGGCGTAACGCACTGCCACAGGATTTGGTACTTCCGGACTTGATACGACGACTCTGTTTCCAAAGATAGTGGCTCGAGCGTTGTAGAACTTGCGGTCGGGTCCTGCAACGGTGAATCCGGTCAGTGGTCCACCGACTGCTTCCAAACCTCCTCCTGTGTCAGTGAACTCAAGCACCGCGCGACTACCTTTCACAACCATACTTCCTAGTCTCGGTCCCTTGTAGTCTACGTTTTCCCCGTATGCCACTGCCCGCGCTGCAAGCGCCAATCGTTCTCCGACCGGCTGTTTGTTCTTAGGGTGAATGTCATTGGGGTCACCTACATCCAGCGTTACAACCACTGCAGTTTTCGAGCAGTGAAGTGAAGTCATTAACTGAGCTTCTCTAAGTTCCGCCCAACTTGAATCACCTGGTTCGGAGGTAACCTTGCCATAGGGAGCCAGCTGAACCATTAGAAAAGGAAAATCTCCCTGGCCCCACTCTTTTCGCCAGTTCGCGATCATGCTAGTGAGCCGCTTTTCATATCTATACGCCTGACGAGCATTGGACTCGCCCTGATACCATATCGAACCGCGAATCGCGTAAGGTATGAGCGGGGCAATCATCCCGTTGTACAATGCGGCCGGGTGATTTTGGTTGGTGCCGTAGTCCTTTATCCCACCAATCGATTCGGTAAAGTCTGGGTCGGATTGCAATACAGCTAGTGACGTCCACGCTTCAACACGGGTTCCACCCCAAGATGTATGGATGATTCCGACTGGCACGTCCAGTGCCTGACGAAGGCTCCGGGCGAAGTAATACGCAACCGCCGAGAAATTTCGGGCTGCATCAGGTGTACACTCTTCCCATTTTCCAGCCACGTCAGTCTTCGGCTCTGCCGCCGGCACTCGTGGAACAGTATACAGGCGAAGAAGGGGATCGTTTGCGGATGCTATTGCGCGCTCAGCATCGAGCGTTTGGGCAAGAGGCCACTGCATATTGGACTGTCCGCTTGCGATCCACACCTCTCCCACCATTATATTCTTGAGGTCGACGGTGTTGGACGCGGATACTGTCATCGTATAGGGCCCACCAGCCGCCATGGGTTTCAACCAGACCATCCATTTGCCGTTTTTGGCGGTCGTGGAAACAGTCTGACCAGCAAACTTTACTGTAACACGCTCACCGATGTCGGCGGTGCCCCAGATCGGTACGCTGATACCCTGCTGAAGCACGGCATTGTCGGTAAATAGGCCGTTTGGCTTAACAGCAGCCGCGAGCGACGGTCCAAGTCCGAGGATAATAACCAGTAATGATGCCTTATGATACACAGCTTCACACCTCACGATAATAGTGCTTTCTAGAGACGTAGGTATGCAGGCGAGTCATAACTGAAGCAAACTATACTTTCTTATCGGTAGGCGTGTCAACTTCGTCCATGCAGATTCTGCGCGCCTACTGATGTTCAGAAGATTCCTATCAGAGCAGTTTGATTCCTAATCAACAAAAGAGCAGGTAGTAAAGACTATATCGTCTAATCCAGAATCAGGTTCTGAGGGTGCGATGGAACTAGGACTTCAAGAATCTATTGTGCAGATTGCTGCTGGCTGCGGCGGAATGGTGTCCGTCGCAGTCAGAAACATCGAAAACGCAGGCGATATATCGATTAATGATCGGGAAGTAATGTCGTCTGCGAGCATAATCAAGGTGCCGATGCTTGTGGAAGCCCTCATGCAAGCACGGGATGGTGCGATCGATCTTGACCGGGAGATTATCTTGAATGATGAGCAGAGAGTCAGAGGATCGGGAGTACTTCGGTACTTGCATGCTGGAGTGAAGCTTACGATCATGGACTTGCTTTGGTTGATGATTATTGTGAGCGACAATACTGCCACGAACATAGTCATGGACATCATAGGCGTTGAAAGTGTGAATCAAACCCTTCGATCGATGGGCTACAACCAGACGGCACTGCGCCGAAAAATGTATGATTGGGAAGCCATCGACAAAGGACTAGACAACGTGTGCACGGCAGCCGAAATCGCCGATTTGCTGGTACGGATTGCCCGGAAGGAAGCCGTCGGTGGCGAGTGGGACGAAAAAGCACTGGATATGCTAAGTCATCAGCAGGAAACGTCGCGCCTCGGTCTGTTCTTACCGGAAGAGGCAAGACTGGCGAACAAGACTGGCTCCCGAGAAGGTATATTTCACGACTGCGGTATAGTGACCGGACCTGGCTTCCGCTATGCAATCGCTGTCTTTACCAAAGGTGCACGCAGCACTGGGGATGCCCACCTTACTATCTCGCGCGTGTCAAAAGCAGTCTATGATTACTTTGCGACAAGGAACGCCCCGTGATTCGGCGAGATCTGCCAATCAGCCTTCGAGCTGCGGTAAGCGTCGAAGAACTCTCTCGCGAGGAGTACTATGACGAGATCTGCTTTCTAGGTTCCTTCTGGCCGTATTCCAACCGGAGTTTCGAAAGTAGAGTCGTTAAGGGGTACAAGGAATGCGTGCCGGTGTACGACTATGGGCCCTACGTAATGCGCGTAGCCGATTTTTACTGCAAGCAGATATTGCGTCGTCTTGGCCAGCAACATTTCGACTGGGTCGTGCGAGTGATGAGCTCAGCGGAAACAGTTCCGGAGCAGTATAGACCTATGAGCTTGCTTGCCAGCATGCTATGCACCCGACTTGGTGCAAGAGACTGCACACAGGTTTTCTTCAGATCTGACTCAAGACCTCCGATGCGGACTGTGGATAAGCTTTCAGGTGCTGAGGCACTTCGAAACCGGATCCGTTATGTTGCCCAGGACTTGTTTGTGAGGCCCGCGAATCTTGGCGGTCAAGCGCTTCTGATTGATGACATTGCCAATACTGGGGCGTCAATGCGCGTGTACGCCTTTGCATTGAAGGCGTTTGTCGGAATTGAGAGCGTTGTCGCTGTCAATCTGGCTGCGACTCGGTTCGCTGGTGGAAAAGACGGGCGAGGAGCACTATCACTAGACACTTCAGAACTGGAGTCCGACTTTGACCTGAGATGCGTTTTTCTAGATTCGTGCGGCGCCTTCCATTTGGCAGCGGACTGCCCTTTGATAAAGGGAAACGTGTCTGTCGATATGCGGTTTGTTGCAGAGCGTAAAGCTAGAGCGTGTCCGACATGTTCGTCGAGCCATGTCCGTAAAGGCTTGGGTGCATTGCTCAGCTTGTGGAAAGCGAGGCTATAGAGCAATGCCTATGGCGTGAGAAAACTTCTTGAGCTCAGAGGAAGTCAAGAAGGAGCTGACGCACATAGCGGCGTCGGCTCGCGATAAGAGCAGTTTACGCAATCACAAATCACCTGGCGCTACAGGTTCGTCTGCTAATGACCGCGGTTGTGTTATTTCAACGCAAAGCCCGTCAGTCAGAATCTCCCACGGCACAAATACGCCGCGTCGGTTCAACGTTGGCACACAGTTTCCCCCTATTGCACCAAGTGTTTCGTTTAGGGTTTCGTCTATCCTGACGCGCACACTTAGGCGCTTTCCACGAATGTGAATATTCTCGATTTCTATACGTGACCAGCCGTCGGGCAGAGACGGAAGTATCCAAATACCCATAGGCTTGGGCTCGATGCCTAGGAACGCATTGATTATGAAATACGCAGGCATTCCGGTCCAAATATAATCGGCGAGTCCTGCGCCAGATCCTGTTATCGAATTGAAGTACTCACGGAAATGACCATACCGCTCGAGCTCGTCGAATACCATCTTACAGTTCTTGTACGCCACGTTGGCAGCCAAGCGGTAATATCCGTAGCGGCGCAGACCATCGACAACGAACATTGTCATTTCAACCCAGTTTGCACCGCACCAGTGAGCTTCAGGACCGAAGCCTTGCTCATTTGCAGCAAGCACTGGCGGTCCGTAAGGGGTGCCGAATGTCGCCGAGTCGGTTACCAATTCAGCTATTCGTTGAAACCTGCCCTGAGGAGCAAGTTCTGCCCATAAGGGCAAGAATGTCGAAATGTCTTTGACTCGCACCCATCGTGCCGGGTCGTCGCCTTTGCCGTAGTAAAGTTTGTCCTCAGGGTGCCACATACGCTCGTTCATCAACCTCGCACGTTCTTGTGCCATTTTGGCAAAATGCAGAGCCTCTTCTTCACGGCCCAGTTCGCCTGCCACCGCGGCCAAGGTACGTTCCTGAACCAGCAAATAGCAGTTCAGATCGAGTGCATCCTGATACTGGCTACCTCCTGTTGCCTGCCAGGTTGGTAGGTGATCATCATCTCTGACGCTCTCTACGGAAGAATCTCCCCAGCGGCATATCCCATCCCCGCGCGGACTCCTGTGAGAAAGCCACCATTCGTGGTTAAGTTTGCCGGATTCGTAAGCCTCCTGGAGAAACTGGCGATCGCCTGACCATAGGTATGTGTTCCACGCTTCCCATACGATGAGTGGGGCAGTTGCTGTCCCCGCCTTATGATATGGGTCAAGTCCTGCATGGTTAACTCCATAGGGGTACATGCCATTCGGATCCTGCTCCGATAGATGTCCCCGCAGATAATCTGCTGATAGAGTGGGGTATACCACATTGTTGAAAAGCGTGCACAGCGATTCGTGGGCGTGCATACCGTAAGTCCACCAACCGTACGGTTCGTGAGCATGTACTCGGCAGAAATTGTAGAATGGCCGCTTCAGAAGACCATAAGGGCTAAATGTTGAAGCCCGAGGGAGTTCCAGGCAGGCATAAAAGTCCGCTTCCCAGGTTTTTGATGGAAGGGATACCTTCGGAAATGCTTTGTAAGGCTCCACGCTTTGCTGTATTAGCAATGCCCACTCTTGTGCTAGCGATTCCACACAAGATTTGTAGCCAGCTTGCGCAGCTTCTTCTTCTGATTCTCTGCGGTAAAGCTGGGGCATTAGCGGTGGATTTTCTACTTCCTCAAGAGCGAAACGCCTAAGATTGAGGGCCTGTGCGAAAGTGGCAGTTCCACGCGCAGGTACAACCACTGCCCTGTCACCCGCAAGTGTGCCTGGTGGAGGTGTGTGTCTCTCAGAGAAAGCTGGCTCATAGTGTTCGCCAACTACCTCTAGCACAGTCGCCAGCAGCCTGCGTCCACCGCACTCACCTTTTGCCCACTCGTACAAACAAACCAAAGCGGCCCTACCATCGCCTATTGCTCCCATCCAAGCAATTCCACCTGCTGTGGTTGTTACTCCGGAGCCATGGCGTGTCTGGGGAAGTACGTAGCGTTGATAAGGCGGATTGTCACGCGGTTCCTTACCAAACAGGTTGCCCACATTTACGAGCTGGTCTTCATTTGCTAGGTTTCGTAAGACTGCGGCGCCAATCACCGTATCCGACGTCGCACATCGGAAGATGACCTCGCATTCGAGATCTTCCTGAAGTTCCACTTTGTAGATCAACATGTCAGCAAGGTGCACCACCGGATGGAACTTCAGTTCATAGCTCACCTTCTTGCAGCCGACGCCGAAGCCGAATGCGAAATAGATATCGGAGTTTGGGTTTACCAACCCGAGCATGCCGGATCCGGGCAGGTCGAAAAGCTTTTCCTTGTCTAGGGCGTGCCAAGAGTAATCCGCGTTGTAATCGGTTCCACTTGCGGTGTCGTATGCCTTCACTATGTAAGGACAGGGCTTCCGCGCGAGAACGCTCAGAATGCTCCAGGTTTCGCCTGCCGCCTCACGGGCTATTTCTGAAGGAAGTCGATCTAATGGACTGAATCGTGGTTCATAACCATCGGGAGCTTGAAATGCTCGCCATTCACCCTCAACTAACTCAGTGCTCATACTTACTTTATTGGTTTTGAGGAATCAATTTACCTTCGGATTTTGTGGTCTGCAGCTTTCGCACAAATAGGTGTCGTTTGCAGTGGCTGACATGAGACAGCGATTACATCGCATCTGTCGTCCGAAGGGCAAGAGGCTGACTATTTTACACGGGTAGCGAGTGAATTGTGCTTTGTGAGGATGCCAGGCTCCGTTACCGACAAGCCTGCGTGTGTAGCTTGGGATCGTGGTGGTGTGAGGTCGGCATGGCGGGATGGTGAGGATTTTGGCTATGGTAACATTAAGGTGTACGCATCAAATTTGCCGTCGGAAGCCAGAATCTTATAACGCTTGTGCACATACTCTCTGTAGTTACAGCACAACGTGTATGACATCATTTGTAAGTCGCCAGGCCGTTTGACTGTGTGGTTGGGGGTTGGTATACTTGTTATAGATGCGCGCCTGTAGCTCAGTGGATCAGAGCATCTGACTTCGGATCAGAGGGTCGGGGGTTCGAGTCCCTCCAGGCGCGCCATCATCTTGTACTTCTACAATGATTACGTCATATCACGTTCATTCTAACTATTCAGACGGTGAGAGCACCGTCTTGGAAATAGTCTCCGCAGCAGCCGAGCAGGGCTTGGATGAAATCGGTATATCAGATCATTTGGTATATCCTAAACCTGGTCGTCATGTATCGTGGAGCATGTCAGTTGACAGGTTGGGTTCGTACTTTGAAGAGCTACATAATGTTCAGCGTGTTGTTGGGGACAGGATAAAGGTGCGCCTAGGCCTCGAATGCGATTATGAACCGGAAACTGTCGTTCTGCTTGCAGATTTACTACAACGGTATCCGCTCGATTACACCATTGGCTCAGTGCACTTTCTGGGCAATTTTCCGATAGATGAGTCGCCGGAACATTGGGACAACCTGAAGGAAGAGGATCGAAACAACATAGTAAGAGGTTATTGGCAGCGAATCAGAGAGCTTGCAGAAAGCCGACTTTTTAACATCGTGGGTCATATGGATCTGTACAAGAAATTTGGGTGGAGACCAAGTATAGATCTTGAGGCTGAAATCAGCGAAGCTCTAGACGCTATATCTGCTGCGGGTATGGTGGTGGAAGTTAACACAGCAGGGCTCACTAAACCTGCGCGCGAAATTTATCCTTCCAAGAAGATTCTAGAGATGTCCCAGGCACGGGATATCCCCTTGATAATTACTGCTGACGCGCACAAAGCTTCCGGGCTTACGGACGGTTATCAAATAGCAAAAGATTTGCTGGACAGCCTAGGATATTCGCGCAATGTCATATTCTCCTCACGAACGCCCAAGATGTTATCCGGTATTTGACAAACGAGAGGGAGCAGAATTATGCTGCGGGTCTGACTTCTTCTTCCATGTGTCCGTTCTTGACTGCTTCGATCATCACCTTGACGATCTGCGGATCGAACTGCGAGCCAGCGTTCTGCTCTAGCCTTACCAGTGCACCTTTGGGTGTCAGTAACCGATACTCATTGGACGCCACCATCGAATCGTAAGCATCTACCACGCTTATGATCCTAGAAATCAGAGGGATGTCTTCTCCTGCCAACATATCAGGGTATCCCTTACCGTCCCACCGCTCATGATCGTGACCAGCTATATACCCAAAATCGTGCATGTCGGGGCAGTCGGGTAAACTGGCGAAAATCCTTATTGTCATTTCTGCGTGTTTTCGGACAGTATCCATTTCCTTTACAGTAAGTCGGCCGGATTTGTTCAGGAGACTGCCTTCTATGCCCAGGCGACCGCAGTCGTGAACCAGTCCTGCCCTATAAGCCATCTTCATCTCTTCAGTGCTGAGTTTCAGATATTCTGCCAGTTTTCGAGCGCGCCTGGCTGTCCGAAGTGAGTGCCCGAGAGTAGAGGGATCCTTAAGGTCTACCAAAGCGGCAAAGAGGTGTAGCACGCGCTCAGTCCCTTCTTCGCCGTTTAGCGTTTCGGGTATCCCCAATTCTGATACTTTATTTTTTATCAAGACTGGCAACGCCTCTGGATCAGCCATTGAGGCACAAAAGTCACTGTCTTCTAGCGAGTGGACAAACGTCTGCCAGATTTCTTTTCCCCAAGCACAGCCGGTGAGATCTGCCATACTTGGCAGAGTGCTCCGTAGGCTAGCAAGCGATCGAAAGCATCCGACTATATCAAGCACGTCGGCGATCAAAATCATTTGGCTGCCAATTGGGATCTGATTTCCAACTTTACCTTCAGGATATCCACCGCCGTTATACCATTCGTGGTGGTTGGCAATATACTCGGACACAGCGTGCATTCCAGGTAGCCATTCAACCATTGCAGCTCCGCGCTGGGCATGTGCACGCACCTGTATGTCCTCAAGCTGCTGTCGGATGGTGCGATAATGGGTGATGTGTCTATAGGCACCTACTGCACCCATGTCATGCATCAATCCGGCAAGAAAAACGTCCCGGCGATGGTTAGTTTGCACCGTCTGGGCTATGCGCTCGGCAACCAACGCTACGCGCCAGGAGTGGAAATGCGATGCTGAGGGTGTTATATCCGTGGCGTATGAAAGGGCGGCAAGCAACTCTCCAGCATTTAACTGGAGCTGACGGAAACCGTTTTCGGATTTCCCTTTTTTCGGCGATGTCATGCTGCGTCTTTCGCGAACGCGGATACAATGATGTCGGGTGTTGTGTTGGCCAGTTTCGCTCAGTCAGGTTATTCCACATCTAAGCCGCTTGACCTCACAAGTGACGGTGGTATGTGAGGTTTCTGAGGCACTGGGCACGCAAGTTGAGGTGGTGCTCAGGTGTGTAAACGTATACGCTCGTTTGCGCTAGAGTGCATTGTCCGTAGGTAGGAGGCAATGGACACATGCTGCGGAAAATCGTCAGGGAACTAGCTTGTGTTCATTAAGCTTTCAAACCCGTAAGCGTAATCCCCTCGATGAACTGCTTCTGCGCCAGGAAGAACAGTACCAGCATCGGCAGTGCAGCAATCACGGCACCAGCCATCAGAACTGCCCAGTTCGCATCACCATAGAAACCCTGGAGGGACTGCAAACCAATCGGTATGGTCTTCATGGTCGGGCGGTTAATCACGATCAATGGCCAGATGAAGCTGTTCCAGCTTCCAAGAAATGCGATGACGCCGAACGCGGAAAGTGCGGGTTTCGACAGCGGCAGGATAATTCGCCAATACGTAGACCAATGCCCACAGCCGTCAATTCTGGCAGCATCTTCTAGCTCTTGAGGAATCGTCAAGAAGAACTGACGTAGTAGAAAGCACCCGTAGGCGCTGGCGAGAAACGGAACAATCAGCGCCAGATAGGAATCCACCCACTTCAGCTTCACCATCATTATGAATAGCGGAATCATAGTTACCTGGGTTGGCACCATCATCGTCGACAAATAGGCAATGAATAAAGCCTCTCTGCCTCTAAATCGCATCCGAGCGAACGCGTAAGCTGCAAGCGAGCTGGTTAGCAACTGGCCCAGCGTAACGCACACGGCTACAATAACACTGTTCTTGAAAAACGCCCCAAATGGAACCGTCGTCCAGGCTAGTATGTAGTTTTCCCAGTGAACGCCGGAGGGAAACAATCCGCTTGCCTGGGTGAAGAACTCTGTCTTGTCTCGCAGTGAAGCGACCACCATCCAGCCGAATGGCAAAAGCATACTTATGCCAACGGCACTCAGAACTACGTATGATGCAATGTCTCCAAAAACCCTACGTCTTTTCATTAGCCGCCGTAGTAAACCCAACGTTTAGTGATTGACAACTGAGCTAGCGTTACGGTGAGAATCAAGAGAAATAGCACAAATGCCAACGCTGATGCGTAGCCCATCCTAAACGACGTAAATGCCTCAGAATATACGTGATATACGTAGACCATCGTCTGCGGGGTGGGCTTTCCGGCAGTCATCATGTATATCTGTGTAAACACTTGGAATCCACTGATAACGGACATTGTGAAGATAAAGAGCGTGGTAGGTGAGAGCAGCGGCCAGGTTACATGTCGGAACAATTGCCAAGCATTTGCTCCGTCGATCTTCGCGGCTTCGTAATATGTCGAGCTTATCCCCTGCAGGCCGGCGAGATAGAGAATCGCGTTATACCCCAAACCGGTCCATACGCTCATAATTATGATGGCGGGCATTGCCCAGTTTGGATCAGCCAGCCATCCCGGAGGATGGGATGTAAAGAGCCGCAGGAATCGATTGATGATACCGTAATCCGGGTTGTACATCAGCCGCCAGACGATCGACAGCGCCACTATGCTTGTTACAGTCGGCAGGAAGTAGATTACGCGGAACACTCCGACGCCCCACAGCCGCCGGTTGAGCAGCAGAGCTATGGCTAGTGAAACAGCCATAGCAAGCGGTACGGTGCCTGCGGTAAAGTAAATAGTATTCAAGAGAACGGTCCGCAGCGTGTCGCCCTGTGTGAGTTCGCGCCAGATTTCGGCGTAGTTAGCAAGACCCACAAACCTCGGCGGAGTCAGGATGTCCCAGTCGAGCAAACTGACAACGAGCGCCCCCACTATCGGCACAATTGCAAACACCAAAAGACCCACAAAACTCAGCGCAAGAAATCCCGTCGCTGCCACTGACTCGCTTCTTGCAAGCGGCTTTCTTGGCGAGGTCATCTGGTCCTCCGCTGTTGGATACGGTTTATCGCTGCGGCAAGAGATGTCATCGAGCGCTTGACATCCTTGCGCGCCGTAAATATCTGCATTATCTCGTTAGTAATCAACTGATTGACTATTCCCGTGTTTGCGTCGACTTCGAGAGGTCGTGCATACTTAGCAACATCCAGAAAGATACGGTCGTGTTCAGGCGGGTTCACTGGATCCAAGAAATCAGGTGAATTGGCTATCCTTACGAACGATGGCATATCTCGACCGGTTCGAGCCTGGTGCCGCTGGCCCTCGTAACCGGTAAGCCACTTCATGAGTTTCCAGGCTTCCTCGAGGTTAGGACCGTTTCGCCGAAGCACGTAGCAGTTTGCAAAGAGAACTGTCGCTTTTGTTTTTCTCATAGGAACAGGAGCAACGTCCCAGTCGATCTTGCGACCGTCGGGATAGGTGGCTCCGCGGAAAACGAGGCATGCCCATCTACCCTGTATGAACATTGCCTGGCGACCATTTCGAAACATTTCGCTGCCGCCGCCGAGGTCTTGCGCTTGTTCGGGAGTCGGAAACACGTTGTACTTGTACTGGCAATCAGCAAGGAATTGCACTGCCTCTATTGCCTCAGGGCTGTCCAGAAGGCATTTTTTCATATCAGGGGTAAACATGCGGCCGCCGTTTTGCCATATCCAGAACGCTATTCCATCAGCCTGGGTCGGGGCATCGCACCCGAATCGATCTATGCGACCATCTCCATCCACATCCTTTGTGATCTTCTTGCAGGCGTAGAGGAAATCATCCCAAGTCCAGCCTTCCCGCGGAAAAGCAACGCCTGCTTCTCTGAACATGTCTTTGTTGTAGTACAGCACGAATGTCGTCCACCCGCGGGGGAGACCGTAGAACCTGCCTTTATATTTCAGTGCAGGAAGCAGCTGAGGGAACATCTCATTCACGGGAAACCTGTCTCGTTTGATGAGCCTGTCGAGAGGTTCCAACGTGTTGCGCGCAGCAAAGCTGGGCAGTTGATCATACGCCATCTGCATAATATCAGGCGCCACGCCGGCAGCGAACTGGATCTTGAGTCTTTGATAATACTGGCTTCCTGGGACTTGCTGGATCTCAATCCTTACGTTTGGATTCATTTTCTTATATCTATTGAGGAGCTTGGTGAGGGAAGCCAAACCCTCGGGACCTTCCCAGCAAGCCAACGTGATCGTAACTTTGCGTTCTTGACTCTTAGTAGGTTTGCCACAGCCAACAAGCGATGCCGCGCAAACAAGCATTATCGCAACTGCGGCAATTCGTGCAATCCTTGCAGATCTTCCCATAACCAATCCAAAAAAGTCGCGGGTAAGCTATTTGGCTACGGTAATCCGTCCACTTTCAGGTGGATATAGAACTTTGTGATTTTGCACGTAGGCGACCAATGCCTCCCGCGTAGTCTCACGGGGCTCTGCCATAATGATAATATCCTTAGCAGCTTCCATCAGGTTCATCATTACGTACGCCTGGGCTGCCACGGTATAGTATTGATCCGGCTCGAGGTCCTTGCCACCTATGATGAGGGCTTCTGCATGGACCACACCGTCTATCAATCGGCACCGAATCGACACGCCCGAAACGCCAATATTCACACCATTCTTCTTTCGGAACCCTTCGTTTATGGCTTGAACCAACTCGCGGCCGCGTATCTTGGCAACGACTATGTGCTGCCGCGTGTAGCCTCCGACAAGATTGTAAAGGTTTTCTATGCGTATAGGACCTCTGGCAAGCCCTCGTGAACCCACAGCATTGGCATCAACTATCGCTACGTCGCTTTTGGCAAATTCACGAACCGCATCCGCCATCAAGTTTGCCGAAGGCGATTCATCTTTGCCGGGTTCACGTCCAGGAATGTCTGTCCGTGCATATCCTATAGTCAATGACAGGTATCTGTCGGTACTTCTTCGGAAGGGCAGATAAGCGTTCAATACTGCTTGGTCTTCCGTAATTGTGTTGTTGACTGCGACCAGCGGTCCGTTGGGATAAGTTGCACCCAGTGGTGGACGTGGCAAGTCGTTCCATCGTCGCGTCTTGCCGTTGACGGACCATATCTCTGCTTTGGTGTCCTGTTTGCGGATGATGAAGTCGATCCGACCTAGTGCCTTGCAGTACGCGCCAGTTTGGGCGATGAGCGTATCGCCTATCCATTCCCATTGCTCAATTGCCGTGTGACTGTGACCGCCGACAATAAAGTCGATGCCCTGCACCTCTCGAGCCAGGAGTCTATCCAGGTCTGCTCCTAGATGTGACAGTATCACTAGCACGTCAACTGACTTCCTTAATTCCGGCACGAGTTTTTTCGCCGTCGCAATCGGGTCATCGATTCGTATATCTTTTATACTGCCAGGCCAGTGGAGCGAAACAGTTTCCAGGGTGGTGAGCCCGATAACACCTATTTTGACATCGTTGGCGTTTAGTATGGCGTACGGCGCTATTTTGTTCCAGTCTCCTCCGGGCGCTGATTTTATGTTGGCAGCTAGAAAGGGAAACGTTGCCGTGGAGACAACTTCTTCTAGCACATCCAGGCCAAAGTCGTATTCGTGGTTACCAGTAGCAGCCGCATCGTACTCCACGGCGTTCATAGCCAGTATGCTTGCCTTTCCTCGGCTGAGGTAGTCTTCTGGTGTGCCGTGTATTATGTCGCCCGCGTCGAGCAGTATAACGTTGGGCATGCTATTTCTGATCTGCTTGACAAGTGTTGCGGCGCGTGATAATCCGCTAGAGGCATCTCGAGGCATGATGCTTCCGTGAATGTCGTTGGTATGCAGGATCGTTATTAACGTCCACTGCGAGGCGGCGCCAACTTGGCCAAAAAGCCAAAGCACTAACCAAGTTAGTGCCGGAATCAGAAAATCACGAGCTCTATGCATATAACGCCATTTTGATTTGCGGGAAGTCGCAACAACACGGATTAGCAAGCGAGTGTCTATGCTCTCGCAAGCTGAGAAAGAAGGGAATTCTCTTCATCAAGAGTAGCGACTAGTAGTACTCACCCGCTACCAATACGTCAGCGGCGTGGCAATTCGGGAAATCCCAGTGGTTGTATTTCAACTGCTTTCGGGAATCACGCCACTGGTCGTCGTACGGCTTAACGTTGCTTGCTAAGTGGCCGTCCGCCATAACCATCAGCATCACCCAGTTCGTCATCGACTCGTCATTTGAAGCGTAGTGATGGTTGCTATGGCGGTCACTCACAACATAGAACTTTTTCGGCAACCTACATTCATCCAAGCTTTTAGTGCGGACAGGCTTGCCTTCGGAGTAGTTCATGGCTTCTGCGAAGCGGTAGTCGATTTCATATCGAGTGCCGTCGCTTAAGAAATCGCACTTTAGTCCGCCGCCAGGACAGATGAAGACGCTGTCGTTCTTAACATAAGGTCTAAGGTCTTTATATATGCCGCTTGACGATCTTAAAGTAGAGTTGGCGTAGTTCCAATTCTCAGAACCGTCGGTTCCTACCACGCAAATGCGGGGCAGCCGCCCATTGCGATCGTTTGCATACATTGTTATAGCCTTATACAACTGCTGCAGGTTCGACCCGCAGCTTGTCTTCTGTCCTTGCCGTTTGACGCGTGCAAAGATCGGGAACAGAATAGCTGCCAGGATAGCGATTATTGCTATAACTACTAGAAGCTCAATGAGAGTAAAGCCTCTATTGTGGTTGTGGCGCACATATACTGCTTTCATTATTTGCCCCCTCTGGTTGGTTACTTGGACATCCCGTAGAACAACTTCCGCCTTCATTTTACCCTGTGAGAGCTGTTAGGTCAGCCTGATCAGTTCAATATTTGTATGTCCGATACTTGCCGGACCTTCAACCGCCTTTGGATCTTGCCGGAAATCATCGACGTATTGCTGATACCGGTCATACTGACATATTTGCCTATACTCTGTGGCGTCCATCCAGTCATGCTTGATATTTCTACACGAACACCTTCATATCCGTAGCCTTCTCGCAGCTTGGACCCGTCGTCAATATACATATAATATGTGCCGACAACCGCCTTAACTTTACCTCAGCACCTGACAAGCAGCCCGATGTTATTCGGTCCAAGAGCGCCATATATTCCCGGCGTGTATGGTCCCGCTGAACCGCCTCCGAGATTCTTGTTGGTCAGCCCCAGAGGCTCAGGGACTTGGGCGCCGCCGACCTCAGTTACACTTGTCGCGCTGATCTCTCTTTCGCCGTTAAGGGTATTGAGCGTACCTGTGACGTTTACCAACGTGCCTACTACAGGAGAGGTTGTAACGTTAGTCACTTTGATTCCAGCGGTTCTGGTAGATTACTCGATATAAAAGTAGTTGGCGAATGAAGCTGTCACAACTTTGCTCCGCACACTCACAATTGACCCGTTCGGCTTGGAACGAGCACTTGTAATCGAAGGTTCACTTCCCGGCGGGCCGACCCAGACCACAACCTGTGCAGACTGCCCCTTTACTCTATTAGACGATGCATCGGTGGCGATGGCAGTTAGGACATGGTAGTCTTGGCTCATGCCTGCAGTATTCCAGTCGAATTCATACGGAGGTACCGTATCCGTCCATACGGTTACACCGTCTACCAGAAACTCTACTTGCAGAATTCCTGATGTATCCGAAGCGTTTGCTGAGACTTTGACCGTGCCTGTTACGCTGGCTCCATTTTCAGGTTGTGTGATCGCTACTGTCGGGGGAGTTAAATCTACCGGATGGAGCTCTATAGTAGCATACACCGCTCGGTGATCAGATCCGAAATGTGGACTTCGCTGCGGACCGTATGCGAAGCCTCCTGCTCTCTTGGCAAAGGCGTCATAATCCCACCAGATGTAGTCGAGTCGTCTTCCGAAGAGGTCTAAACCTATTGTGCCCCAGAATGAGTTATGCGTGTGTTCGCTAGAAGGTTCGGAATACTCTAAATCCATTTCCTGCCACGTGGGCGTGCCTGTGTCCGAATTAAGATCGCAGGCTATTACCCGAACGGTTCCCGGAAAGTTCGACATACCCGGGGCATTCGGCTCTCCTTCCCTGATCCAAGTCTTGAGTCGCACCGCTTCCTGTCTTCTTTCTTCCTCCGTGATGGTATGGCCCTTTAGTATTGCATTGCTCCAAATCAGTTTGCCAGTGAAGAATCCGAACACTTCATCGGAATATCGCTTTTTGAAAAGTCTGCTTACGAACTTCGCCACGTAGCCGTTGTCGATGACTTCAATGACTTTTCTCCCAAGTACCACTCCGCTCGGTGTTCCAAGATGTCGGTGCGCCAGAACATTCCTATACCGCTTGTTCCGTTTACACCTTGCGGCGTGCGAGCGCTTTCCCACGCCGCTCTGGTGTACTGCTCCAAAAGGCTTTGAATGGTGGTGCGGTCAGTTTCAGTCATCAGTTCTTGCATGCCTATTACGGCTATTGGCGGGAATGCAGATCCCGGGGGGTTTACGGAGGCTACCCACTGGGCAAAGCGATTTGCCGTGTCTTGGGTTACTTGTGACTTGTCTTGTTCGGTCCATTTCCCGCCGTCTTAGATATTGCACTGGCAGACGGTCACGGTCCCGGCGCCGGAACCTGTGGCAGCACCCAGCAATCCGATTAGTAAAATCACTGGCAGCTTACTCTACATCTGACGAACCCCCACCAGCACATACTCGAACCGCCCCGCAAGACTGCCCGGGGCGGCTCTCACATTAGACTCAGCTGTGCATCGAATCAATTAGGCACTTCGGCGTAGCCAGCCAACGACTCCCAGCATTCGGGTTAGCAGAGCTAGCACACTAGATGGTTCCGGTATGATTTCCAGGTCATCTACTGCCATACCTACATTGTTTGTGCCTTTGTAGAATCTGATGTTGTTGGCTGCGGTATGAGCTGTGTGATAAAATCCGAGATTCGATGCAAACAAAACGTCGTTGACGTAAAAGTCCCATTTCCTCGTATCGTAGTTCAACACGCCTGTCACTGTCAGTTTGTACCACTCTCCCAGGTTGTATGGTGTTGTCGAATTGACCCAACTAGCACCGTTATTGTAGGCTAACACGCCGCTGCGGAATCCGAACAACGAACTACGCTTGGACGTGCTGCGGTCCTGTTCCACTGCTATCCAGGTGCCCGTGGCGTCAGTATTATCAGCCGGCATTGTCCACAACTGGACGACCAACACGCCGCTTGACCAGTTTGCAAAGTCGTGAACTAAGGCCACCGCACCCGTACCCCCGGTCGGCGGTTGCTGGATTCCCAGCGCTTGAGTGCCACTGTGGACTTAGATATATTGGATAACTGCCTGGCTTGCCGAACCGCTGACCAGTGTCCACCCGTCAACTCCGCTGAGCGATTCGCCTGCGGTGTAGGTGGGCGGTTCGAACCCTGTAGCATAAAGCCCTTGCGCAGCAGCAGGAAAAATTAGCAGAAGGCTCAGCGCTGCGCACAATATGATAATTCTGTTCATCTTTCATCTCCTCCTTTTGGTTGGGAACCTTATTTTTGCCAATCGCAGTTACGGTGGCAAACACTTACGTCTTCCTTCCTCAGTCTATCCTCGAGCTTGGAATCAGTCAATAACACACCCACATACTAAAGCGAAATCAGGAATAAATACCATCTTCCCAAACAGCACGCCTAGGAATTCACTATGATTTTGCTCCGATTCGGGGATTCCATCAGATTGATTGCCTCGTGAATCTTTGCCAGTGGAAACCGATGGGTAATGAGCTTACTGATGTCCACCAATCCACTCTCGAGCAGCTTGATGGCCTTAATCATCGAGGTGGTAGTTGTACCGAAGCTTGAGTCCATACGCGCTTCCAGGAAATGGGCTAAGCCGCCGTCCAGCTCGAATTTTTCGTGGGTCGTTATGCCGAATACGTTCCAACGCGTACCCCGCCGAAGCAAGTTGACCATCAACCTTACCGCCTCTATAGACCCAGCCGCCTCAACGACAAGGTCTGGCCCTTCCGGGATAATGTCGTAAATGCGGGCCTTGGCATCTTCTTTGGAGCAATTGACCGTGTGAGTAGCACCGAACTCAACCGCCTTACGAAGTGCGAAATCACTGGTATCCACAGCTATCAACTTCGCTGCGCCTGCCGCTCTTGCTACGGCAATGCACAACGATCCAATGCTGCCTGTGCCCACTACAACTACATCATCGCCTAGCTGCATCTCGCTGTGCCGAATAACTCCTTTCCACGCTCCTGCAAGTGGTTCCGTGATGGCAGCTTCGTCAAATGTAACATTTTCAGGCTTACGATACAGGGTGTGCTCTTTCGTCAAAACATACTCCGCAAATCCGCCGTTGCGGACATCTGGCGGGCCGTCGCCGCCCAGCACAAACGAGTTACGACAGTAATGTGTATTGCCGACACGGCAGTCATTGCATATTCCGCAGTGTCCCAGCGGCTGAACTATAACGGCATCTCCCTCTCGAAAGTGTTTGACTGCTGATCCAGTAGCCGCCACCTCGCCGCTAATTTCATGCCCTTGGATCGATGGGAAACTTACGTTCCTCCGAATACCTCGTATGGCTTTGTAGTCTGTAGCACAAATCCCACAAGCTCGCACACGCACCAACACGTCATCAGGTTCCTTCACTTCAGGAATAGGTAGTTCTTCCAATCGTAGATCATTAAACCCGTGCAGAACAGCAGCCAGCATCTTCATTTCGATTATCTCCCCATAGTACTCGGAACAACTGACAATACACAGTACTTAGTGGTTCATCATCACCTCATAGCCCAGGTCTTCCAACAGTAGGCTCAGTCGGCTTACCGGCAGCCCCACGACGTTGAAGAAACAGCCGCGGATTCCGGTCACGAACATAGATGCCCTGCCTTGTATGGCGTAAGCACCAGCTTTGTCCATAGGTTCTCCTGTTGCAATGTATCGCCGGATTAGTTCATCCGGTAGTTCTCTGAAAGTCACGTCGGTGCACTCACACACAGTATAGATGTCACCCTCGTCAGCTACGGCTATACCAGTATAAACCTGATGCGTCTGCCCGCTGAGCTTTTGAAGCATTCGGTATGCGTCCTCTTCATTTGCGGGTTTGCCTAATATCTGGTCGTCTATAACTACAATGGTATCTGCCGCTATGATCAAAGCTTTAGGGTGGTGATTGAACACCTCCGCTGCTTTGCTTCGTGCTGAATAGGTTACGTGATCACTAGGGGCTAATTCTTGGGGAACCGATGCTTCGTCGAACGTGCTAGGATGCACTTCGAACTCTGAGAAGATGAGAGAAAGCAGCTCTCTTCGGCGAGGAGATGCTGATGCGAGAATGACGGTCTTCTTAGGTATCGGCTTACACCTCCTGTTAGTCATCTTTCTCGAATACAAGTCGTGCAGGGTTCAGTATACCAGTTTGAGTATCGCTTCAGCCAGCTTATCGGGGTCATGTCGAACCACGTCCGTCTGGCTTATGTAGTTGCCCACTACAGGTCTATAGCCCATTTCTCGTACCGCCGCGGCATCGGGCTCAACGAAGTATTGTTTCTCCGCCTCGTACTTCTCTAGCAAATCCTGCGTAGGCTTTTCTTGGTTAATCAAAACATAGTCAAACACTCGGCACCTTGCGTGACTCGCAACAGCTTTCACGTGGTCTGATGCCCGATAGCCATCAGTCTCCCCGGGCTGAGTCATAACATTGCACACATAGACCTTTACAGCGTCCGACTCGTGAATAGCCTCCGGTATGCCACGCACTAGAAGATTTGGAATAATGCTCGTATAAACGCTCCCGGGCCCAATGACAATACAGTCAGCTAACTCTATGGCTCGCAGAGCTTCGTCCAAAGGTTTAACATCCGGCGGGTTTAGCATAACACGGTTTATCGCAGCTGTAGACTTGGTAATGTTCGTCTCGCCTTCCACGATAGTTCCGTCCGTCATTTCTGCTTGGAGCTTCACGTTGTCCAAAGTGGAAGGCAGCACTCGGCCTCGAATAGCAAGAATGCTGGAAGTCTCCTTTACGGCTTTCTCGAAGTCTCCGGTTATCTGGGTCATTGCCGCAATCAGCAAGTTACCAAATGAGTGACCACTCAACCCTCCCGTCTCATCCCCAAATCTGTACTGAAGCAGTTTAGTCATCATGGGTTCTGCGTCGGCGAGTGCTACCAGGCAGTTCCGAATATCACCCGGGGGCAGCACGCCCATTTCACGCTGCAGACGTCCAGACGAACCGCCATCGTCTGTAACGGTTACCACCGCCACAATGTTGGAAGTGTGTTTCTTCAAACCGCGCAGCATCGTGGAAAGACCCGTGCCTCCGCCGACCACCACAATCCGTTCACCTTGAGCTAGGTATCGGCGTTGAAACACGACGTCGGCAAGTTTACCTTGGGCTTCAGGACTTACCACGCTCGTTATCGAGCGAACGACTTGTCTGAGGCTGACGAAAACCAGCAGAATCCCAAGAATTATAAGTCCGATGCCTGTGGGGATCTGCACTGCAGGTCTTGTAAGATCAAGCCCAAAGAGTCTAAAGGCTTCGCGTCCCACAGTGCCCAGGACGTCGACTATTCTGATATTAGCAAGCAGCACTACCCCCCCGATGGAAAAAGCGAGTCCGATAGGGATCAGCACAAGCCAGCGTTTCACCCGCATGCCCGGGTAGAGCCATTTCAGACTGCTAAATAGTTGTTGGACGCGCATCTGTCTGTCCTCTCGCCTGATGCAAATCTCTGTGCTCTACTCTAACAACGTAATTCCGGCTGGCGAGGAAACGCGCAAGTTCGTTGGCAATTACAACCGATCTATGCTTTCCACCAGTGCACCCAATGGCAATGGTGAGATACGCCTTGCCTTCCCGAATGTACTGTGGGATAGCAAATTCTGTGAGGTCAAAGAGCTTTTCGAGAAGAAGTTCTGTGAGAGGATCCGAGAGGACGTACCGTACTACTTCCGGATGAGTTCCGTTCAAATTCCTCAGATTGGGAACCCAGAACGGGTTCGCCAGAAAACGAACGTCAAACACGAGATCTGCATCCAGCGGAACTCCGTGCTTAAAACCGAATGAGACCACTGCTATCATCAAGCGGTCTTGTGTTTTCTCGGGGCCAAAGAATTCCCGTATCAAGTGCCGTAGGTTTTCCGGTTCCAAGTTGGTGGTGTCGATTATCTTGTCGGCATTTTCCTTAAGGTCCTCGAGCATACTGCGTTCCAGTTGGATAGCTTCGTTTATTCCACGTTCGCTAGTGACCAGCGGGTGCTTGCGGCGCGTTTCCTTGAAACGCTTGATCAGCTCAGAATCCGAGGCGTCCAAGAACAGCACAACAGGTCTCTGGAAATGTTCCAGATTACTTTCCCGCAGTGATCTGCACACTTCCAGCAAATCATCGAAGAACTGACCGGCTCGAACGTCTGCTACTATCGCGACGTTCTGAACCTGGTTCGGGGGAGACCAAAGATCTATTGTCTGTGGGATCAATTTTGGCGGTAAGTTATCAATGCAGAAAAACTCCAGGTCTTCGAAAGTGTTGATTGCCATTGACTTTCCGGACCCGGACATGCCTGTGATAATGACCAGTTGTTTCCTATCCTTGCTCAAGAGATTTCCTTAATCAGCCTACTGATAATTCCGCCGGCGAATGTTACCACTATCGATCCAAAAAGAGCGCTCCAGAAGTTCATTACGGCTCCTGTGAGAATGCCTGCCAACCAGAAAACCAGTGCGTTTACTACGAACCCGAAAAGCCCAAACGTCAAGCAGGTTATCGGAAGTGAAATCATCCTGAGAAACGGTCCGATCAACGAGTTTACGCATCCTAAGACAGGCACAAAGATCACCATCCGCCAAACGTTGGGCCATCCTAGTAGCAGCCCTATTCGCTTCGCGAGCCAGGCGGCAATCCAAACGGCCACGAACCCTGTCAACCAGTGCAGCAACCAACGTTTCAGCATAGAGCAATCGCCTATAAATATGAGTCCAACTGACTTCTTATTTCAACCTGCTTGTCTATTTGTAATTGTGATGAACACTCAAGTTCAAGCAGTGTCATCTTCCATTGACTTCCCCAGGCAAAACCGCCTGGACATCCGTCAGCGCGTACGACTCGGTGGCACGGTACTATTATCGGTGTTCTGTTTCTTGCCATTGCCTGACCCGCTGCCCGTGCCGCTTTTTCAAATCCTGCCATTCGAGCCAGCTCACTGTATGTTACCACTGAGCCATAAGGTATCCTCCTGGCGGCTAGTATGATTTTTACCTGGAAATCTCTGTACTCCCTCAAATCAATCGCAATGTTATCAAAGCATGTACGATTTCCCTCGAAATAATGCTGCAGCCTTTCTGGTAAATCACCAAAGGCCCCCAGGTCTTCCAGTGCTGGTTCGAGCAGTACGCTCTTTATGTTTTCGAGCGCGGATTTCTTGGATTCTGCGGGCTTGAGCAAACGAAAGAGCTTCGGTCCACGTCCTATCAATCCTATCGAGCCGAGCTTCGTGTCGACGACACCATAGTAGATGGGTTCGTGGTCTGAATTCGATCGAAGATTACTCATCTTGTCTGTTTGTAGGCTCTTCTTCCTCTTTGAATCGACTGAAAAACTCGTATACCTGCTGCGCAGTGCGTTTGTCGATGGATGGCACGGCTTGAATTTCTTCCAGGGAAGCGTTTCTCAATGCTTCAACAGAGCCGAAATGTCTGATCAGAGCGCGGCGACGCTTTGGGCCTACGCCAGGGATCGAATTAAGCACGGACACCTTCATAGCCTTGTCTCGGGCGGTTCTGTGATACGTTATGGCGAATCGGTGTGCCTCGTCGCGAACGCGCTGAATTAAATGCAGCGCTTTCGAGTGTTTCGGCAGTATGATCGGGTTCGGATCATCAGGTTTGTATATTTCCTCGTTTTTCTTTGCCAAACCAATTACCATGCTCTGCTCATACTCCGCGGCATCTTCGCAACCTTGTCTGAGAGCTTCAAGCGCTGCGTTGAGTTGTCCTTTGCCTCCGTCAATCAAGAACAGGTCTGGCAAATCTGCAAATGCTTCCGTCTGACGCAACCTACCGGTAAGCCTGCGAAGTACAGCTTCTTTCATTGCAGCGTAGTCGTCAGGAGTACCGTCGGAGGTCTTAATTTTGAACTTCCTGTAGTGCGACTTGTTAGGCTGCCCGTCCTCGAATACCACCAAGGATGCTACCGTATACTGTCCTTGAATGTTAGAAACGTCGTATGCTTCAATGCGCCGTGGTAGCGCAGGAGCACCAATCGCCTGCTGGAGAGCAGCAAGTTGTTCGAGCCGTGCTTGCTCATCTGTTGACATTTTTAGCTTGACCTGCTTGAGAACAAGCTCAGCGTTTTTTCTCGCCATGTCAACCAGCGCCTTTTTCTCGCCGCGCTTCGGACAAATCAACTCGACTTTTTTTCCTCGCTTTTTTCGGAGCCAGTCTTCTAAGACTTGGGCATCTTGGATTTCCTCGCTTACCAACACTTCACGGGGGACATATGCTGCTCTGTCATAATACTGCTGAATAAACCCGCGTAGACACTCGGCAAGATCTTCACCGCTCGCGTTCTCAAGCAGGAAGTGCTCCTGACCGACGAGTTTGCCAGCGCGCACAAAGAACATCTGTGCCACCGTGTTGTATTCATCGGATACAACCACCACCACATCCTGATCTTCCAGAGACGTCGACACGACTTTCTGCTTTGCCGACACAGTTTGAATTGACCTTATCTGATCTCGAATCCTAGCAGCTTTCTCGAACTCAAGGTTTTCCGCAGCTTCTTCCATTTGTTGGGTAAGACGCCTAACCAGGTCGTCTGTGTGTCCCTCGAGAAATTCCATTACGTCTCCGATGACCCGCACGTATTCTTCTTTGGAAATCTTTCCAACGCATACGCCAGTGCACTGACCGATGTGGTAGTACATGCATGCCTTGCCACGAGACTGCTCTGGATGTTTCCACCCGCAGGGTACTCGAAAAACACGCCTTATCAGTCGCATTGTGTCGCGGACCGCTTCTGTGTCCGTATAAGGTCCGAAATACTTGTCCTTTTCCTTGGGCATCATACGCAGTTTGCGCATATATACAACCCGCGGCCACTCTTCGCTGAGTGTGACGGCAATGTACGGATAGCTCTTGTCATCTCGGAGGCGCACATTATAGGTAGGGCGGTATTTCTTGATGAGGTTTGATTCGAGAATAAGTGCTTCTAGTTCGGAGTCGGTCACTATCCAATCAAGGTCTGCGACCTCGTATACCATTCGCCGAATTCGGCGCGTGTGTTCAGCACCTAGTTGAAAATAGGAGCGGACGCGATTGCGAAGGGACTTTGCTTTGCCGACGTAAATGATCTCCCCTTGGGAGTTTTTCATGAGATAACATCCGGGGGAGTCAGGTAGTAGGGCGAGCTTTTCTCGAATAGACGCCGGGCACCTGTCACTCAGGTTTGCCCACTCCAGTTCTTCGATTGGCGATTCTGCGGCTGCGTTGTTCTCCACCACTTTTTCACCTACCACCAAAATTGTACCACCGCTGCCGAACAACTCACAACAATATGCCCGAGAAGAGAGAAGTGGAGTGGGGTCGGTTGGATGACCTGAACGAGTCGGATCTAGCTTGCCTCCAACCCGTACTAATTTCACCTGCAATCGCCCAAGACAATCCAGGACAAAGGATTTGCCAGTACCGTCGAAGAAAACCTTGCGGGGGGAATGCACAGTGACCAAGCTAATCGACTCACACGTGCATCTTCGGCGTGCGGAACGTGCCGCAAGTCTCGCCGCCATATGTCGGCACATCGGCGCTGAGCGAATGGGGATTGTTTGCCTCCATTATGACTCCAACTCCAATGCTGCTGCGTTTGCGGCAAAAGCAGCATTTCCAGACCGGTTCTACGTATTTGCCGCTCTGGACCATTCGGCGCGTAGCTCAGGTTCTACAGAGGGATTCAGCGCACTGCCGCTAGATGAACAAGTGCGTGTCTTAATCGACCGAGGTGCGGATGGGATTAAGCTTCTCGAAACTAAGCCAGACAGCAGAAAGGCACTGGGGATTCCCGCCGACAGCGATTATTTCGAGCCGTTTTTCGCCTACGCGGAGCAGACAGGCGTTCCAATAGTATGGCACGCTGCAGATCCGCCGGAGTTCTGGGTGCCGCGTCTGACCCCGAAATGGGCAGCCCAGAAAGGTTGGGGCTACGACGAGACGTTTCCTTCCTACGAAGAGATTCTTGCTGAAGTTGAGAACGTTTTGTCACGCCACCCTGGGCTAATGGTTACGTTTGCGCACTTCATGTTTCTCTCAAATGACTTGCCCAGGGCAGCGGGCTTACTTGATCGCTACGCAAACGTTCACTTCGATCTCGCGCCCGGAATAGAGCTACTCTACAACCTATCCAGGAATCCCAATGAGTCCCGAGATTTCTTCCTCACTTACTCGCGCCGAATAATCTTCGGTACGGATATCGAGGATTGTCTTAACCTAGAACAGGCTGCACATCGCGCGGGAATAGTGAAGCGCTTTTTGGAAACTGGGGATGAGTTTCATGTGCCCGAAGGAGCTGACGAACTATTGGGGCAGCCAGAGGACGGTATAATACGCGGGCTTCACTTGCCTGCTGATGTGCTTGAAATGATATATCACACCAACTTCGAGCGGATCGTAGGCGAGCATCCGCGGCCTCTTAAGAAGATCGACTGAAAACTACTCGGCAAGTGTCGCACTCCTCGCTCGGCACGCATAGGCGACCGTCAAAGTGCACTCCCACATCCTGCTCGAACTCTCGGATCCAGCCTGCAAACTCGCGCTTGCATATTCGCTCTGCGATGGTCTCAGCTATATGCGTGCGCCCGCTTGATTTCAGGATTTCGTACCAAGGACATGTGCGAATAGTGAATGTGGCTGCTGATGTGTCAATGTCGAAATCGTAATCGTATCCTTCGGCAGTTAGTTTCAGCGAAAATGCCTGCGCCAGATCTTCGAGGGAGTTCCCTATGATCCCCAGAGCCGCGCGCGCCTTCCGTGCTTGGATCTTGCTCATTACCTCCCAGACAGCTTCGTCCAGAGCTATCGCTTCATCGAAGCCGAATCGCTCTTCCGCTTTGACGAACCACAGCCCATCAACCGCGAAATATGATCTTTTTAGGAAATCCGCCACCATGGCGTCATCAAAAGTTCTCAAGCACTATCCTCCTTTCGCTGCGGTGGCGCCGCTGTGCGTCGCAGATTAGCACATATCTGTTACCATGGTCAAGTGCAACCCGCGGAGTAAGTTACAGATTCCAAGATTGGTTCGGGGATGACGCTTGCGCAACTCGGCTTCTTGGTCTACTTACTGTGTGTGCTTGATCTGAGGGTATTGAAGCTCTGGTTGAGCGTGCCCCGAGATTTTTCGGCAGTGGACACAAGGGCAGATTAGGATTTAACATTAAAAACAGTGATGAACCTGCAAGGAGATGTTAGATGGTAGATTATGTCAAGGTCATACCGTGTCTGGACACCAAAGACGGGCGTTTGGTCAAGGGCGTTAACTTTGTCAATCTGCGTGACATTGCCGATCCTGCAGAGGTTGCCGAGAAATACTGCAGTGATGGCGCCGACGAACTAGTACTTCTCGACATAACCGCAACTGTGGAGGGTCGTACGACGTTGTTGGACGTTGTTCGTCGGACGGTCGAGCGGATAAACGTTCCGCTGACAGTTGGAGGTGGCATTCGGAATCTGGATAACATGCGAGACCTCTTCGACTTAGGAGTGGCAAAATGCTCAATCAACACCGCAGCAGTCAAGAATCCTCAGATTATCAAGGATGCCGCTGCTGAGTTCGGTAGCGAGCGCATTGCCGTCGCCATTGACACTCGCAAGAATTCACAGATGCCGTCTGGTTTTGAAGTCGTGGTAGAAGGCGGAAGAACGCCTGTAGGCAAAGATGCCGTCGCGTGGGCGAAACAGTGTGAGGATCTGGGGGCAGGATCTATACTTCCGACCAGCATGGATGCCGACGGGACGCAAGCCGGCTACGACATACCTATGATTCGGGCAATAGCGAGTGCTGTTTCGATTCCGGTAATTGCTTCTGGCGGTGCTGGAACTCTTGATCACCTGGTACAAGCGGTTGTTGAAGGCAAGGCTTCTGCGGTGTTGGTAGCGTCGTTGTTCCATTACGGCAAGTACACTATTCGTGAAGCCAAGGAATATATGGCATCAAAAGGGATCAAAGTGAAGCTCTGAGGTTTCTGTCAGCGGGTTAGGCATATATGCAGTCGCCAGGAGCCGGAGGCAATCGATGCCTGCAAACTTGACGCCCGACTTTCTAGCTGCTCAGGCAAAATATCGAGAGGCGAAAACCACTGAAGAGAAAATCGCAGCTCTCGAAGAGATGTACGCTACTTTGCCTAAGCACAAAGGCACCGAAAAGCTGCAGGCCGATATCAAGAGTCGACTATCCAAGCTCAGAAACAAGGAAAAACAGGAGGGCAAGCGCGGAAAACGTTATGACGAGTTCCATGTGCCAAGGCAGGGTGCCGGACAGATAGTCCTTGTGGGACCTCCAAATTCAGGGAAATCGAGCTTGTTGGCTCGTTTAACTGCTGCCCGTCCTGAAATCGCTGAATATCCTTACACAACTCGTACTCCGCTGCCCGGGATGATGGAGTTCGAAGACATAATGATTCAGTTGATAGATACACCTCCGGTGACGCTGGGCGGCGGCGATCGTTCGGTTATTTCACTGGCTAGAAATGCGGATGCCGTTGCTATTGTGTTGGATGCTTCTGATCCATGCGTTCTTGACCACATTGAAGGTCTTGTAAGCGACATTGCGAAATCACGCGTCAGGCTGATTGGCAACAAAGAGATGTTAGACGTGTGTGAACAGGGTGTAGTCTCGCGTCGGGCATTGCTTGTTGCAAACAAAGTGGATATTCCGGATGCGCAGGCAAATGTCGGTGTGCTGATCGAGTTGTACGGCGATCGATTTGTTGTGCAGGAAGTCTCAGCACTCAGCGGTGAGGGTTTGGAGGATTTAAGGCGCGCGCTTTTTCACACGCTAGGAATCATTAGGGTCTACGCCAAGCAACCCGGAAAGCCGCCCGATTTAGAGAAGCCTTTTACCCTCGAAGTGGGCAGCACGCTTATTGATTTCGCTGCGGCCGTTCACAAAGACTTTGTTCGAAAACTTAGAATGGCCAAGGCGTGGGGTAGGGATATCCCAGACGGCGCGCAGATTGCACGTGATCACATCTTGCAGGACGGATACATAGTGGAGTTGCATGCCTAAAATGATATCTTCGCTTGTCCTCATAACGGGTGTCATACTTGTTGTGGTTGTCGGGAGCATAGTGCTCGCTGTTACAGGAATGGGCGGCGTTTTGCCCTCGCTGATTCCGCTTGCTCCGTGGCTCGTGATGGTCGGGACGATCTTGCTCATCCTAACTGAGTTGCTGCTCTTTTTTGGTACTCCGCAGGATCGTAAGATGGCCCGCCGCGATCTTAGCTACCTAATCCCCACGCTGTTCGTAAGCGCTGTGCTTTGGTATATCGCACAGAAACTTCTATGGTGAAGACTGATATCAGCAGTTTCCAACTGGACGGCTAGGAATTACTCGGCCCGTTCCGACGACTAGATTTCACAACCTTGCGAAGCACTTCTAGGTCTATCGCTTCTAAGGATTCGACCACCAGGTCAGCCATTGAAAGGTCGGCATCGGCAGTTGAAGGGGTAATAACGGCAATGCATTTCATACCAGCACGGCTAGCTGCTGTGATACCTTTAGGAGAATCCTCTATCGCGACACAGTCTTTAGGGTTTACATTGAGTTTCTGCGCAGCAACGAGATATAACTGAGGATCAGGCTTTTCCGTTCCTGCATCGTCTTTTGTTACAAGCGCGTCAAAACACTCGTGCAGTCTATATTGACCCAGTATGATGTCAAGAGACCGGCGGCGCGCTGATGTTGCGACAGCGGTTCTAATGCCGTGACTACGTAGTGCGTCCAATAACCTCCTGATTCCCGGCATAAGCACATCCCGATCTGCTATCATTTGCTCCAAATAAGAGTCCTTAAGACCCTTTACTCGATCCCAATCGCTAGGATCGCCTCCCAGCCGCAAGAAGTAATCTCTGACACTGGACCCGCTTATCGTTACCGCCTGGCGATAATCCTCAGGCGTGGTAAGGATGCCGAAGCTCGCAAAGGCGCGGACAAAACATTCCCCGTGCAGTGGTTCTGTGTCCGCCAGCACACCGTCCATATCGAATATAACCGCTTTCGGCAAGTCATCATGAAATGTGTTCTTGTTTTGGTTCATCGGCAGCAACGCTCCAGATCAATCTCCAGCAAGCTCGAGCGCGCGCATGCGAAACTCCATCGGCGGGCAGCAGTAGATCACCCTCAGCCGTCCCGTCAACCAAAGTCGATTCCGAAGTCGTTTTACGGATTCGCTTTCAATTGCGCAATCCCCTAAAATAAGTACCCTACCATCCAGGTTCTCTTCGACATCAGGATTTTTGCCGAAGACAAGGGTTAGCTTGTTCTCAGGTTTAAGCACTCCAGCGGATACCAAACGGTCAACGCCACGTCGAATATAGTATTCGCACCCCTTACAATAATCGCCGGCTCTAACACGAAGCCCGGGGAACCTATCTTCAGATATTTGGATATCCGGTCTGGCGAATCGGTGTACAACATTGTCTATTTTAGATCCGACAATATTTATCAGATTCCGGTCACCTATGCCGATTCCCTGCTCGTGGGCTAAACGGGTGGTATCGACTTCAAGGTTTTTAAGCCCCATAACCGCTTCGCCAACGGCGTCAACAGCCACGACATCAGTTCCAGCAATTATTATTCCGGTATCGACTGTTCTGCCCATATCTGCGTGGTCGCCTTCCTGTCCGCGAATACCGTCAATTACCGTCAGATGCGGCTTTACGTAACGCAGAATATCCACTAGCTTCTGCGGGATACGTCTGTAGTCATGTCCGAAGAGCTTGTCCTCGTCGGATAAAATGCCGTGTAGATTCTTTATGCCGAGTGTGGTAAGTGTAAGGCTATGATTCTTCAGCACCGGAACGTTGACTAATACCTCAGCTTCGTACACAGTTCGCATGACGCGTGCTTCTTTCAACACCAGAGCTTCAGGCCGCCGCAACGTGATTAGCTCATCTTCTTCCAGGTATACTATTCTCGCGGCATTCTCAGTTGCTGCCCTGTCCATACCCACTGCCTCAAAACAAGCGCGTGTCGTTCGTGCTTGAGGTCTGAATAGGGTCGTGGATATACTTCGACCTTCTGCTACTACCACTTCCCTTGCGCCGCAGTCTTTTGCTAGACGGATCAAAGATGCTACAACGCGCGGATCAGTCGTTATTGGGGCAGGCGAGGGACAGTATACGTTGGGCTTGATAACCACTTGCTTGGATCTGCATAGCTTCTCAAAGTTGCACGCATCTACCACAGCCTTTCTAACGGCTGCTTCTATGGATTTTTCATCTGATGGGTCATCCACACGGGAGATCGAAACAACAGGTCCTTCAGACACGAGCGAACTCCTCGCTTATTTTTATAAACTCTCTGCACATCGCGTCCAGTGCTTCCTTAGTATGTCCGGCACCCACCGGGTCCGAATACCATCTTGGTATGAACCCGCCGTTAGGAGTACACAAAAGAGATGCCATCCTGCGGCAGTAAGCTTTAATCTCATCCAGGTTACCGCGTGCCATTGTGTTTTGTATATCTACTGGTGAGAAAAACGTTATGCGGCCTGCGAAACGGTTGCCGAGAAGCTCCAGCCCCATGTTTTCCTGTTGGTCCATGTGTATGACGTCTAAACCTATCTCAATAAGGTCGTCTAAAATATCCACTATGTAACCGCACGAGTGAAGTACTGTAAACATACCGGCTTCGTGCGCAGCTTTGAAGACCTTTGTGTAAGCCGGCTTCCAGATCTCCCGCCATTTTTCGGGTGAGATCATCAACCGATTCTGTAGACCCCAGTCGTCACCAAAGAAGTAACCGTCTATATCATAGCGTGAGTATCTACTTATGACTTCCAAGTTCATCTGCACGAGGATATCGATAAGTTCGGACAAGGGCCCCGGGTTTTCATATATGTCTATCCACGTGTTCTCGAGTCCTCTGAGGAAGTGCACTCGCTCGTAGATTGATAGTCCGAACCCTAGTATGAACTTATCGCCTGCTTCGCGTCGTGCCGATTCAACCTTCTGCCACCTGTGTGGTGCGGCAACGTCCGGTATATGCAACTTCTTGAGATCAGTCCAGTCTTTCAGAGGAAACTCTTTTACTTCCCCGTGGTAAGAACTTCCGATGTTTTTCCAGACAGCGCCCCACTCATCAACACCGTTGGCCGGCCGCATGTCCGGACTCGGCTCCAAACCAGTGTAGAAGAAATCCGTGCCATATGGTTCAGGGAAATCGTATGGTAGTCGATCCGGCCTTTCAAATCTGAGAGTTCGTGCTACTCTCTCTCTACTAGTCATTGTGTTTCTTTTCCCATAATGCAAAGTACTCGCCCTGTGTGCCCAGGCTCAAGAAGCGGCAGCAGTTTACCTGTGATAGGTAGGCCATCAACTTCTATCCTAGCCACTCCACGCTGGACGTGGTCCGGATTTCTGACTTCAACTTCATAAACGGCCTCTCTGAACTTACGCACCATCCTAAAGCCATTCCAAGCAGACGGGATACAAGGATCCAACACCAATCCCTCATATGTCGGCCGCAGCCCAAGGATCCAATCAAGACCTGTTCTTAACATCCACACGGCAGACCCGGTTAGCCACGAGTGACTAGCTTGACCAAATGTCGGGTGGTCGTCGCTTGTGACGTATTCTGAGTAAACATACGGCTCCATCTTATACAGGTCTGGATCCGATTGCGCTTGGATCATCGGCATAGTTTTGCGGAAGTAATCGTACGCTCTATTTCCTTCACCGATAATCGCGTTTGCAAGTATAGACCACGCCGCTACATGGTTGAATATGGCGCCGTTTTCCTTCTTACCTGGTACGCATCTGGTTGCTAGTCCGATCCCGGGGTCCACCTGTGTATAACTTGGGGACAAAATCTTTGGACCTCTTTGAGTTATCAACAACCGGTCGGCTGAATCCATTGCAAGTTTGGCGCGAGCTTCGTCGGCAACACCGGATATTACTGCCCAGCTTTGGGCATTCATAAAGATTCGACCCTCTTTATTGATGTGCGATCCGATAACGCCACCATCGTCGCGCGTGCCTCTGATATACCACTCGCCGTCCCAGCAGCGATCGTTGACAGCTTGCTTTACAAGTTCATACTCGCGGCGATACTCGCGGGCTTTTTCCTTGAGATACGCCGCGCTGGGGCAAACGATTTGCCGCCCCATATACTCAAGAAGCTCGGCACATTCACGAAGCACATAGCATAGGAAATGAGCTACCCAAACGCTTTCGCCTTTTCCTTTTCGACCGACATAGTCCAGAGTGTCGTTCCAGTCACCGGGACCAAACTTCGGCATATGGTTTTCAGTGAGCTGAGATAAAACATAGTCCACAGCTCTCAACACGTGGTCCAAAACATCCGCTTCGCCGCCGTCTTGGAAAGGAACCACTCGTTTTAGGAAATCCCAGTCAGCTGTTTCTTTCAAATAGTTCACCACTGCGAAGGGAAGCCACAGGGGCGTATCCGAGTGCCCGGTCTTTTCGCCTTGCCCAGTAAGTTTGAAATAGTTGTGCAGAGTGCTACCGTCTTGGAATTGGTGGGAAAGCACTTCTGTTAGTCGTTCCGCTACAGCCTCAGGTATGCTTAACAGAGGACCCATCATGTCTTGACATTGGTCTCTAATTCCGACTCCAAACAGCAAACCGCCATGGTAATAACCAGCGTTGCGATTGCAGTTGAAGGTTACCCAGGCTTGCCGCTTTGCCCAGGTGTTTAAAACAAGGTTCATTTCACTGTCCGGCGTCTCAACGATAACCGAATCCAGATACTCATTCCACCAAGATTTCACCCGATCAAGCGCTCTTAAGACCGCTATCGGCTGACGATATTTGCGTATCAGCTTGCGTCCCTCTTCCTGATATTTGTCGGCTTGTACACAGGCCATTATCACGACGAAATTGAGCTCCCCTTTGGGCTCAAGGACAATCTCGCTGTGAAGTGCTGCGCAAGCATCACCCGCAGTTATGTCGGTATTGGATAAAATCCCGTTTTCTATGCCGATCGGATTCTCCTCGCTTCGCCATTTACCGATAAAAGCGTCCTTCGAGCAGTCCCACGTTTGTACGGGCAAATCGGTGGTGAACATCACGTATCTATCCCAACCTTGATTCGGCTGCGCGACGGACACTCCTCGGTGGGTTACCCAGTAGTTCTTGGTTGCATAGATTGCATTGTCTGAGCGATCGAAGCGGGCTATGTTGAAGTGTTGGTCATTGGGTTGATTAATCAAATCTACCAGGGCGTGACCCAGACACAGCTCTACGTAGGAGAATACTTGTAGGCGTTTTGTGTCAAGGCTTTCGTTTCGAAGTTTGACTAACCATATCTCAAGGTCATCTTCAAGCGGTACGAAGTATGTTATCTCGCTACGTATGTCTCTATAAAGAGAGCGAATCGTTTGGTAGCCCATTCCTATTCTGCACTCGTAATCAGTGCAAGCGTGAACAGTGGGCTGCCATGATAAGCTCCAGTAAATATCATCGAGATCTTTTAGGTAGACATATCTTCCGGGCCTGTCCCACGGTAGTGAATTATACCGAAAGCGCGTGAGGCGGCTGTCGCGCGGATCTACCCAATAGCTGAATCCCCCGCCGGTGTTGGAAACGAGCCCTGTGTATCGGCCGTTTGAAATATAGTTGATCCAGGGTGCAGGAGTGTCGGGACGGGTTATCACGAATTCGCGCCCATCTTCAGTGAAGAATCCGTAGTCATCTAGAGGCATATTCCCTCCATCGGCTTAGTTGGTGTGACTCTATCTTGCAGGATCTGGGTCCCATTCGGATTGGTAAGTGTATTGACCTGTGTTCTGGACCTTCACCAATTCTTTGTTGCTGACCCAGCGGGCGTGGCCGTCGCAGTAGCTCGCGGTTGTTCCATCGTAGTGAATCTTATCGGGCGTATCGAGATTATTACCTCTCCAGAGGTACAGCCCGTCGTTGATCGTGTTGCGACTTTCGTGGATCAACAGGAGAATCTTGGAAAGCTTCCTCGAGGCATAACAGTCCAGTTTGATGCATTCGTATGAACCGTTCGGAAGTCGCTTGTTGAGCTCGCCATTCATACTGTAGGACAGCGGATAGGCCTTTCGCTGCTCCACCGTCGGAACAAGCGAAGTGTCCAGACCTTTTGCTTCGCGACCGATGTCGCTAGGGCATATGTATACTTCGCGGTTTCGAACGTAAGGCCAAAGTGAACCCTTTTCTACCTGTGTAACGCCGAATGTTTGAAGGGTACCGCACCAATTGGTTAGATTCGGAAAATTGTACTTTGAAATAGGTGGCACTCTACCGTCGTTGTCGTCCATATACTGCCTAAGCGCGCTGGTGAGTTGCCTCAAATTGGCGAGGCATTTCGCCTGCCTGGCGCGTTCTTTCGCATTTGCAAAAACCGGAAACAGCACGGCGGCGAGTATGGCTATTATGGCGATCACTACGAGAAGCTCAATCAATGTGAAACCTTGTTTGCGGTGCATCGGCTTTGTCCTCTGATGCTCATTAACTGCATTGTAACCCTTCGTAAACCAGACAGTCAACGTCGGTATTCCATAATCGTGTTAATCAAGCTTGGCAGCAACATAGAAAGGCGTCTACGTTATCTCGGATTTGTATGCTAATGTTGGACATACCTGAGCTGGGGTCGCATTGGCTGGCAACGAATGGGGTCAATAATACTACCCCAACTTCCACTGAAGTCGGAGAGATCATCAGGTCGCATTGGCTGGCAACGAATGGGGTCAATAATACAGTTTTCATATAATGAGGTTGTGCTTCTGTCTAATATAGCTGTCTATCCCGGCCGCGGCTATTTTACCAGCACCCATTGCTGCAATCACTGTAGCTTCGCCTGTCACCACGTCACCACCTGCGAACACTCCCGGGATCGACGTCATTCCTGTCCGTGGGTCTACGATTATTCCGCCCCACGGTTCGGTATCCAGCTCCGGCGTAGTCATACGGATGAGAGGATTCGGATTCTGTCCCAGCGCTACAATAACAGTGTCGCATTCTATTCGGAATTCCGAATTTGGCACCGGTATTGGGCGTCTACGTCCCGACTCGTCCGCTTCGCCCAGTTCCATTCTGGAACACTCGATTGCTTCCACAGCGCCGCGCTCATTACCAAGGAACCGTTTAGGGTTGGTTAGGAGTTGGAACCTAACACCTTCCTCTTCTGCATTTTCAATTTCTTCTGCACGAGCCGGCATTTCTGCTCGGCTGCGGCGATACACTATTGTGACTTCTTTCGCGCCGAGCCGCAAAGCGGTCCGGGCGCAGTCCATAGCTGTATTTCCGGCGCCGATTACGCATGCTCTTTTGGGAACTTTTATCGGAGTTGCGTAATCGATCTCGTGAGCTCTCATTAAATTGATTCGTGTTAACCATTCGTTGCCTGAGTAAATGCCGGACAGGTTTTCGCCAGGTATACCCAGGAACTTAGGCGTTCCGGCGCCTGTTCCGATAAAAACGGCTTCGAAGCCCTCATTCAGCAGATCCTTGACACCCACAGCTTTTCCAATAACCACGTCTGTTAGGATCTTGACCCCCAACGACCTTACGTAGTCTACCTCTCTATCCAGGATATGCCGTGGAAGTCTGAACTCCGGAATTCCATAGCGCAGCACGCCCCCTGTCTTATGTAGAGCTTCAAATATGGTAACGGAGTAGCCTGTTCTGGCGAGGTCGCTTGCTGCAGTGAGACCTGCGGGCCCGCTCCCGACAACTGCCACGCAGTACTTGCACAGCTCAGGATTTTCTGGCTTTGGCGGCTCTGCAGGGTTCGAGTGCTTCGCTTCTTGATCGGCTGCGAAACGCTCCAATGCTCCAATGGCAACAGCTTCGCTCTTCTTGGCTAGTACACAAACCTTTTCGCACTGTTCCTTCTGGGGACATACACGCCCGCAGATAGCGGGGAGAGCATTTGTTTTCTTGATAACTCTAGCCGCTGCCACGGGGTTTGCTTCTCTTATGAGTCTTATAAACTCAGGGATATCGATGTTAACCGGGCAACCGTACACACAAGGCTTGTTTTTGCAGCCTAAGCAGCGTTCAGCTTCGTCTATCGCTTGTTCTTCATTGAAGCCCAATGCCACTTCCTCGAAGCTGCGGATTCGAATTTCGGGTGGCAGCTTGGGCATGGGGTTTCTTGTTCCCCCTTTGGCCAACTATTCACCTCCAAACTATTTATTGTTTATTGCCTGCAATAGTTTTTAGTTGGGCTTTTTCTTCGTCAAAGTAGAACGATTTTCGAGCTTGTAGCTCGTCCCAATCTACCAAATGGGCATCGAAATCTGGACCGTCTACACAGGTAAACAATGTTTTGTTGCCCACGGTAACCCTGCAGCCTCCGCACATTCCTGTGCCGTCAATCATTATCGCGTCCAGGCTTGCAATGGTTTTGATACCATGGGGCTTTGTCACCTGCGCAACAGCCTTCATCATCGGCAAAGGACCTGCAGTGAACACAAAGTCAACCTTCTGAGCCGAAACCAGCTCTTGCAGAGGTTCGGTCACAACTCCCTTACGACCGTACGAGCCATCATCCGTGGTAATTATCAGCTGGTCGGAAATCGCTCGCATGTAATCTTCCAGGATGACCAACGCACGTTCGCGGGCGCCGAGAATAACTACCAAGTTATTGCCAATCTCCTTAAGAGCTTTTGCAATTGGCATAGCAATAGCAGCTCCAACGCCTCCCGCAACAACCACTGCGCTACCGTATAGCTCTATTTCGGTCGGATTACCCAGAGGGCCGGCTACGCTCGCGATTTCCTCACCTACTTGCCTTTGCCCGAGCTCGATCGTGGTTCGACCAACCTCCTGGAATACGAGCGTAATCGTGCCTGTTTCGGGATTACGGTCGGAAATAGTAAGCGGAATGCGTTCGCTTTTTTCATGCGGCCAAACTATAACAAATTGTCCCGGTTTTGCAGATCGCGCTACAAGTGGCGCCCGAACTTCGACAAGCGTTACCGTCGGTGCGAGCTTTTCCTTTCGGACAATAACGTTTCGAAGATGCTCCGGCTCTATACTTGCGAGCTTGCAGTTTTGGGGCCATTTGCCAACGTGTGTCTTCTGATCCTGTTTGTCCATTTCTAACATGACCAATCATGTGCATTATTAGGACTAGGTGTCTTCTTGTTGACTAGACTGCCAATCGGCGGCTTCTTGACTCGTTTGCTCGTAAGCCTTGAGTATCTCTCTTGCGTGTGTGGCATCTGTACGAGGTACGACAACGTCGCCCCAGTACCCTTCCCCCATTTTCATCACACCGTCCATCTGCGGTACCTGGCGCGATTCCAAAACGGCAGGGATCCCAGCGCTTTTCAGCAGACCGATAACAATGTCCGCAACAAACTCATCGGCTGCCCTATAGACCACCACTAGGTCCTCACCCTGTCCCTTTATTTCCTTGTTCATTGTGCCTCCTGCTGTTAGCCAGTCTATAGGTATCGCAGTAGTCGCGCAGCACGCACTCAGGACAACGCGGATTTCGTGCCTTGCAGATTTGCCGACCATGCCTCACTAAGTTGATGTGGCACGAGTATACCATATCAGGCGGCACAAGACGCTGCAGAACTTCGTGTGCTTTGTTTATCCCTTGCGGTCTTATGAGTCCCAGGCGAGTGGCGATGCGGTAAACGTGCGTATCAACTGGCATGACGGGTCTACCCAAACCAAACATCAATACACAAGCTGCTGTCTTGCGGCCAACTCCTCGGAACGACTGGAGATAATTCAAGGCTTCCGACTCCGATACCTCGCTTAACCACTCCAGGTTTAAGTCTCCTTGCCCAGCATAGATATCATTCAGAACAGCCTTTATACTGAGTGCTTTTTGTTCCGCAAGACCTCCGAGGCGTATGGTATCACTTAATTCGCCCAGTTTGCAATGCCTAACTGCTTCCCAATCGCCGAATCTTTCCTTGATTGCCTGGAATGCTCTTTGCGCTTGTTTGGCCGTCGTGTTCTGCGACAGTATCGTTGATATCAGTTCATCAAGGACACTGCCATTCCGCTGCCAGTGCGGCCGGCCATATTCCTGCTCAAGTGCTTCACAAACAGCCTGAACTCTGTCCACAGTCTTAGCCATATTATAGCACGTTGGGGATTTGCTCTGTTTGGCGGGATAATTAGCACTCTGGATGCCGATTCGCTATAAAGAAAAGGCGGGACATCCGTCCCGCCTCACTTGTCAATCTGATCACGCTGCGCCTCCGCCGTAGGCTGCCCGATTAGCCCTCGATCTTAACTTTTTGAGCTTCTCGGACTTCCGCCTTCGGCATCGTCACCTCCAGAATACCGTTTTTATAGGTTGCCTTGACATCGTTCGGTTTGATCTCAGCAGGCAGTGTGTACGACACGTTGAACGCACCGTATGCCTGCTGGCGGATATGATACTGCTCTCCTGGCTTCTCCTCTTCTGTCTTGCGCTCGCCGCTTATAGTGATTCTGTCAGCGGTTACGTCGATGTCGATGTCGTCCTTCTCCATTCCAGGCAAGGCAACCGACAGGATAAACTCCTTCTCGGTCTCACGGAGGTCTACCTCAGGCGTAAAACATACGTCGGCTCGCAAACCCCAATTGGGACGTACTAAAGAGAACGGCGAAGAGAAGAAATCTCTCACCATTCTGTCCCACATGCGATCCATCTCTCGGAAGATGTCCCACGGCTCCCATCGAGCCAGTTCAGGAGCTTCTTTTTTAGCCAAGCTTCTTGCTCTTGCCATAGGTCTCACCTCCTCCTGAGCGAATTCTGATGTTTCGCTTTTTCCGTTTCTCAAATACCCAACCGTAGTCGGATGCTAAACATTTGTTATGCCACGAACCAAGAGAAAATTTTGCGTGAATGACTTTTATTTGATTCTCGAAGGTAGGTGGTTGGCTGTGGTCTAAAAGCAGTTTTAGTGAACGCACACGTGGAGAGGGGGTATTCAGTTGAGGTACACCAAGCTAGGCCGGACAGGATTGAAAGTTAGTAGGCTTTGCCTGGGAACGATGAACTTTGGTCCCCACGCTTCCGAGGAGGAGAGCCATGCTATCATGGACCGCGCTCACGAGCACGGCATCAACTTTTTCGACACCGCCAATGTTTACGGCTGGAAGTTGGGCGAGGGGATTACTGAGCAAATAATCGGACGTTGGTTTGCAAAGGGCGGTGGAAGACGAGAAAGAACGGTGATTGCCACTAAGGTTTACGGAAAAATGGGAAACTGGCCCAATGAAAGCGGATGTTCCGCTTTGCACATCAGGCGTGCATGTGAAGCCAGTCTCAAACGTCTGCAAACGGATTACATAGATCTCTACCAAATGCATCACATAGACCGTGATACGCCGTGGGAGGAGATCTGGCAGGCAATGGAACAGCTAGTGCGTGAGGGCAAGGTCATCTATGTTGGCAGCTCGAATTTCGCAGGCTGGCATATAGCCCGAGCGAATGAAACCGCTGCACGACGCAATTTTATGGGGTTGGTCTCAGAGCAGTGTAAATACAGCTTGGCTGAGCGCACAGTTGAGCTTGAGGTCCTGCCAGCGTGTCAAGCTTATGGTCTGGGGGTTATACCATGGAGTCCGCTTGCTAGCGGTATGCTGGCTGGCGTGCTGCAGAATGCTGCTGAAGGCCGCAGGGCAGAACCAGGTGTCAGAGACATGATTGAGAAAAATAGGGACAAGGTCGAGAAGTACGAAGCGCTGTGCGACCAGATCGGCGAAAAACCTGCCAATGTGGCGCTTGCTTGGTTGCTGGCTAATCCCGTGGTTACCGCGCCGATAATCGGACCTAGGACTGTCGAGCAGTTAGATAGTTGCGTGGAATCCCTGGAAGTGGAGCTTTCACAGGATGTAATACAAAAACTCGACGAGATCTGGCCTGGCCCGGGAGGACCAGGACCTGAAGCCTGGGCATGGTGAGATACCGCAGGCAGGACTGAAATGCGGTTTGACAGGTAGCTGTGTGGGTATTATACTTTGTACAAAGCACTTTCAAAAAAACCAAATAAGAAAGCCGCTGGGGGTGCCCTTAGAGGCTGAGATCCTGAACTTTTCAGGAAACCCTTTGAACCTGGTACCCAATACGTCAATTGGGACGTAGGGAAAGCGGAGATGGACAATATGGATGCCGTGAATCCCGTCTCCGAAGGTGGTTCACGGCTTTGTTTTTAGGATTAGGAAGATGAACGCGCAGCTCAAGGGGCTCTATGTGATTACAGATCAAGAGTTGTATCCTGGCAGATCGCATATCGATATAGCCGCGGCTGCAATAGCAGGCGGCTGCCGCATTATTCAGCTGCGTGACAAGAAAGCATCTGATCGACAGTTTTACTTTACTGCGTGTGAACTTCGAGACATGACGCGCCGTGTGGGTGCGCTGTTCCTTGTAAATGACAGAGTCGATGTGGCTGCGGTAGTGGGCGCAGATGGTGTGAACATTGGTCAGACCGATCTGCCGGTTGATGCCGTTAGGAAGCTTTTAGGTGACGATGCGATTATCGGCGTGTCCGCAGATTGCCTTGAGCAGGCTCTTGAAGCTCAAAAAGCGGGGGCTGACTACGTCGGTTTCGGTCCTGTATTTCCCACTACCACAAAGCTGGATGCGGGGGAGGTGACAGGGCTGGACGAGTTGGCTCTCGTTTGCCAAGCTGTGGATATTCCTGTTGTAGCTATTGGAGGCATCTCAATAGAGAATATAGCGTTGGTTGCGGCTGCAGGAGCCACGTGCGCCGCCGTGGTTTCGGCAGTAGTGTGCGCTGAGGATATGGTTAGGGCCACTGAAGAACTGCAAAGAAAGTTCGATGAAGGAGCGATAGGAACTATCGCGAAAGGTAGGTAACTTGAGTTGACACAACTTGAACTAGCTCGCATGGGCAGAATAACACCCGAAATGAAGCAAGTTGCGCGCCAGGAGAACGTGGATGTGGATACCCTGGTGAAGCGTATTGCGGAGGGCAGTGTTGTTATTCCACGGAACGCCAATCGTTCTCTCAAGGAAGTTCGAGGGATAGGCCGTGGCCTGCGGACCAAGGTCAATGCCAACATTGGCACCTCTCGTGATTACTGCGATGTAGAAGAAGAAATTAAGAAGTTAAGGGCGGCTCTCGAAGCGGGGGCAGATGCCGTAATGGACTTATCCACCGGCGGTGACTTGAGTTCCATTCGGAAGAAGATACTAGAACAATGTCCCGTGCCTCTCGGCACGGTGCCGATATATGAGGCTGCTGTGCGAATCGGTTCCGAACGAGGATCAATCACGCGGATGACTGCGGAGGATCTGCTCGACGTTATTGAGCACCAATCCAAACAAGGCGTGGATTTTATGACGATCCATTGTGGCGTTACGATGGAAACCGTTGACAGACTGCGTAGGCAGGGCAGGGTAGCTGATGTAGTCAGCCGAGGCGGTGCGTTCTTGGTTACCTGGATGCTGACCAATGAGCGGGAGAATCCTTTGTACGAGCGATACGACGACATACTCGCGATTGCGAGGGAGCACGACGTGACGCTGTCTTTGGGAGATGGACTTAGACCTGGTTGTTTGGCTGATGCGACAGACCGAGCTCAGATTCAGGAGCTGATAGTGTTGGGAGAGTTGGTTAGGCGAGCTAGAAATGCGGGTGTTCAGGTCATGGTAGAAGGCCCTGGGCATGTTCCTCTTGACCAAATAGCGGCGAATATTCAACTGGAAAAACGCTTGTGTGAGGACGCGCCTTTCTATGTGCTCGGACCTATAGTGACGGATGTCGCGCCGGGTTATGATCATATCACCTCTGCAATAGGGGGTGCCATCGCAGCAAGTGCAGGTGCCGACTTCATATGTTACGTAACACCCACTGAGCACCTAGGATTGCCCACGCCTGAAGATGTGCGCGAGGGCGTAATTGCCGCTCGTATAGCAGGTCACGCGGCCGACATTGTAAAAGGCGTGCCTGGGGCACTGGAGTGGGATCTAGAGATGGCTCGTGCCCGCAAGGCGCGTGATTGGCACAAGCAGTTCCTTTTGTCAATGGATCCGCAACGCGCTCAGCAGGTTAGAACTCAAAGGTCTTCAGCTGATGAAGACGTCTGCTCGATGTGTTCAGATTACTGCGCGATGAAGATAGTTGAAGAAGCCCTCGGCGGCAAAGGTGCCTCTTGCTTACCTTAACTGTTTTTGGTTGACTGCCTGTTTCCTTCGTTTAGTACCCTAAGCAGGACTTGCGCAAACAGTGTTTAATATGACCCATGCATTCACTCGCGATCCGCCACTAAGAAAGGGGTGCCTATTTTGATATCCTCTACACTAACCGCCTTTGCTATCTGCGGCGTTATTGCTTTTCCTCAGCATCCTAGGTTGCTTTTTAACAAACAGGGTCTCGAGGAGCTGAAAAATCGCATAACCACGTGTGATTGGGCAAGAGCGTGCTGGGAGTCGCGCAGGAAGCGTGCCGACGAATTGTTGGACAAAAAATTTGAGCTTCCCCAGCGCGGTGGCAATTGGTTTCACTGGTATGCCTGCCCAAAACATGGTGCAAGGCTCGTGACTGGCAAACAGGTTGCGCCCTGGCAGTGGGAACACATCTGTCCGGTCGATAATGAGGTTTTCCGAGGCGAGCCCTCCGATACGTCTAGAGATTACGACGGCTGTGCAATTGCGTCTGTCCACCAAGACTGGTCTTACGCCGTTCGCGATTTGGGCGTAGCTTATCAAGTAACTGGCGACCAGCGTTACGCCGTCAAAGCACGCCGGATCCTCCTGGGCTATGCAAGTGTCTACGAAAACTACCCTCTTCATACAGTCAGGGGTGAGCCAAAAATTGGTGGCGGCAAAGTAGGGGCGCAGTCTCTGGATGAATCGGTATGGCTGATACCGATGTGCCAGGGCGCGGATCTTATTTGGGATACCCTTTCTGAAGAAGACCGACAAGTCCTAGCACAGAAGCTTTTTCTACCTGCCGTCAATCAGGTTATCTTGCCGCATAAACTCGGCATACACAATATCCAATGCTGGAAGAATAGTGCAGTGGGCTTGGTGGGGCTGCTGCTGGGCGACGAAGAACTGGTGAAAGCGGCCATCGATGATCCTGACCGGGGCTATCGCGTCCAAATGACAAAGGGTGTAACTGCCGATGGTCAGTGGTGGGAAGGCGCTTGGGGATATCATTTCTACACGATGTCAGCCTTGTGGCCACTAGTTGAAGCTGCAAGAAACTGCGGGATTGACTTATACGGTCCAGAGTTCCGTAGTATGTTTGATGCGCCGCTCAAGTTTGCGATGCCAAATTTGCACCTGCCCGCATTCAGCGACAGCCGGGAGTGCGATCTGCGGGCCTCTCGGGGAATTTACGAGTTAGGTTACGCTCGTTATCGCGAGGTGGCATACTTACCTCTGTTGCACTCTGGGGAACGCACTAGCGATTACGCGTTTTGGTTTGGTGAACCTGAGTTGCCGCTTGCTTCGAGAGGACCTCTAAAAAGTGCAAACTACGAAGCATCTGGGTACGCAATACTGACCAGAGGCGAAGGTGAAGAAGCTACCTGGCTATGCCTTAAGTACGGTCCTTACGGTGGTGGACACGGTCATCCAGACAAGTTGAGTTTTGTTCTCTATGCGCGCGGAGAACTCCTCGCAGTTGATCCAGGAACTGCTTATTATGGGCTTCCGATTCAGGCAGATTGGTTCAGAACAAGTCTGGCGCACAACACTCTGGTAATCGACGAGAATTCTCAGGCTGCCGTTGACGGCAAGCTGATAGCATTTGGCTCAAATGACGGAGCAGACTTTGTGGTGGCGGATGCCGGTTCGATATACGACGGCGTCAGATTCGTGCGCACTGTGGTCATGTTGAATGAGAACTTGCTTGTGGTCGCTGATCAGGTTTCCGCAAATAAGCCCAGAATTATCGATATTGCTTACCACCAACGCGGCAAGTGGTTGGAGCTGCCAGACGGACGTCCTTGGTTGCCACCCGACAAGCCCGGGTACAAGTGCTTGGAAAACGCCGTAGTATGCGAGATTGACAAGCAGGTCGCTTTGTCTACGCTGTTGGGTGAAAGATGGGCAGTTCGAATCTGTATTGATCCGCCAGCTCCGGCACAACTCATAACTGCCTTGGGCCGGATTTGTGACAGCCAAGAAAAGGTGCCGTGCGCGGTAATTCGGGTTGCCGGCAAGGAAAGCACCGTGGTATGGGCGATTGCGTTGGACGGCAAGCAGCCTCGTATCGAACGACTTCCTCAAAAGAGGTCGTCTCAGTCTGGATTGCCGCCGCTCGCCTTCCGCGTGACTGCAGCAGACCGCAGCGTATGGCGAATAATCGCCGGTTCAGCATGTCCGGTGCGACGATGGTGATAAGTCTTTTTTGTGCTGTCTAAATGGGTCTTGTCTGGCCAGCACAAGTTGGCGCGCGATGCAAGGCCTTGACAACTTACCGTTTTGAGCGGTGCCTTTTCCCGCCAAAAATAATACTAAAGTACTATGATGCAAGACCTTGACAACTCACCGTTCTTGAGTGATACCGCCATTGGACCAATGTTTACAGAGAGGACACGGGGCGGGTGGCCGGGCCCCCAGATGAGATCCTCAGGTCAGGGAGCTTGCCTGTCGCGTGGGGCGAGATGCCCTGCTCGTAGGTAGGCACGCATGCTGATAGCGCGTGGCGTCGGCGTGCTGGCTTTTGGCTTGGCCGGGGTGGAGCACGTGCGAACGACGCTATGTAATGGTCCGCAGACTCCAAAAAGAAGGGAAGGGAAGAAGTGCTATGAAACCGGTTAGATTAAACTTCCTCGCAGTTGGTGTGATCCTGCTTTTTGCTGCTTCCGCGTGTTTGGCTGATGTCAAGGTGATAACTCCCAGCAACATGCAGGACATGGTTCTTGCGACAGTTAGCAGCGCAAACGCTTGGCTGTCTGATCCAGCTCCGCCGGGCGGCTTAGGCGGTTCAGGGGCGTTATTTATGTCGCTCGGTGGTGCAGGAAGCGATCCTGCGGGTGACTACTGCGGTCAGGTATGGCTGGGCACCAATGCGTTTGCCGGCGTCAAACTGGCTGATTTGACAATGTTGTCCTACCAAGCGTGGTGTTCGAACTCGGGGATTTGGAATGCTCCCCAGGCCAAATGGTCTCCACCGAGGCAGCCATGTACCCTTAGGCTGGTCATTAACACAAATGATCCTCTCGATCCGACACCGATTCGAATGCTGATGTATCGCCCCATTAAGCTCGCAGGTGCTGGCGAGCCCGGTTACGGCTTGGCTCCATATCCAGAAGATTTTAACTACCTCAACGTGTGGAAAACACACGATTGCATATACGGAGCGGACGGGTGTTGGGCAGAGTTCTACTACGGTCAGACTCCTTGCTTGTGGACTGGAACTTGGGGTGAATTACTCGCCAAATACCCGAATGCAACAATAGCTGTTCCGGATCTGCAAGTTGGTGGCCAATGGCCTGAGGCATACCCTGTGAACACGCCAAACGGATGCGGCTTGAGTTTGCAATGGGGTGCTGAGTCAAAGGGTGGCGGCGACTGGCCCTATCAGCCGTGGAAGAATTGGTGGCGCGAGGCGTTGAATGCTGTGGGATTTGCGGACTATCTGCAGGTTGGGGTCGGTCTTGACTATGTCGTTTACGACTTTGAGGCTGACAGCAAGAACCCACCTGTTGCAATGAACGGGAAGGCTTTTCAGGAAACAGCGTCTCGCGCAGGTGCGCAAAACTGGCCATATGTTGTCTACGGACGCTGCGTGGAGCGTACTCTGGGAGTACCTTCATATCCGCCTTGGCGTGACGATGCTCACTTCTACCTAGATGACGGAAGCGGCCAGCAGATCGAGGTGGTTTGCCTGCAGCATGAGTACGTTGGTGTTACCCTCGGCAAATACTATCGCGTGCAAGGGCGTGCTCTTCCCCGATACGCTATATTGCCTCAGGGACAACCTGTGCCACTGCGTATTCATACAGATGCCTGGTCGTATCCACCGCTAATTATGGAGCTTTCGGAGGGCGAGCCGCAGTAAGTCTCGGACTTCGTTTGTTGAGAGTAGCGTACAAAGAAATGCGCCTGTGCCAAAGCGGACGCCGGCGCATTTTTTGCATATGATGACCATAACTCTACTCAATTGTTATCGGTAATTCCAGGCCAGGGGTGGGGCGATAGAGATATTTTGCGCTTGATCCGCGCCAGAGCATTGTCGACGGATTTTGTCTTGCACTGGAGTTCGCACGCTATTTCGCGGTAGGACTTTCCTACCTGGTATCCAGTGAGCACTCGGTACTCGAAGTCTGAGAGCATTCTGCGAAGCATATGTTCCAATCTGGCTCTATCTTCTCTCTTTAGAACTAGCTCTTCGGGGTCAACTGTGTCATCGGAAACTAGCACATCAGCAAGATTCCATTCGGAATCACTGTCGTCAGATGGATATTCGAGAGAAACAGATGTATTGAGAGGGGTTTGCTTGCGCCTTGTGGCTGTCTTGATCGCTGTTATAACGTGGCGCTCTATGCATATCCGTGCAAAAGAAATAAACGAGATATCCTTTTCGGGACGATAGTCCACAATTGCCTGCCACAATCCGATCATTCCAATCTGCAGCAGGTCTTCCTTCTCCGCACCCATCAGGAAGTAGGACCTTACCTTAGTCCTGACTAATCCCCTGTACTTATAGAGGAGGTACTCCGCCGCCTGCTCGTCGCCAGCTTGGGCGATTCTCACTATCTCTTGGTCACTGAGGAGAGCATAGCGGGAATTGGATAGGTTTCGATCTTCCTGCAATTGTTCTTGCACCAGTTCACCTCTTTCCCAACTGGCTCAAGTCTCGTTTTCAACCTCGATCGCAAGTTTAGTCAGTATTACAGCCGCCAGTCCAGCAGCCACAGCCATTGCCGCAGTCAAAGCCACCGGGATCTCAGCTAATAACTTATCTCCGAACCGGATTCGCAATTTCTTGGGTCGGCCGCTCGAGACAATTCTCTGAATATCTTCTAGAAGGTCGATAACAATGTCCAAGGCATCTGCTGCGCGTGCTGCTGCCCTGCCAATCGGTTCTTTGACGATTTCCAGGTTATCCGTCGACGTGGTTTCCGTCTCGCTCATAGCCGTTATCGCGAAGCATTATATAACACCTGAAACTGAATTTACAACCCTTCTAGGGTACTAGTTGCACAATTTGAGCAGAAAAAGCACAAAACGGCAGGCTTATCAAGGTCCGATTCTCCAAATACACGTGCGCGATTGCTATAATGGAACTGGTAGGCTGTTGCGTCAAAGCAAATTTTAGCAGTAGTCTAGGAGGAGTACCGACTTGAAATTAGCCGCGACACCGATTTTAATCCTTGCGATTTCCCTGGTTGGCTTGTTTTCGTCAGCCCAGGCATCGGTGGCAACATTGGTGGTTGATGCTGCAAATCAGTTGGTTAAATGTGACGACGAAAAACTTGAATTCAGGTTGCTGAAGCCGTTTGGTAGTCAAGTCGGGGCTTTTGTTCAAAACACGACAGTCGAACCTCAGAAGCTGCAAGTAAAGTTCTCTGGCCTTACTGAACCGAGGTATGACTTATACGCTAATGGCAAATACCTGGGTGTGAAAGACTCCCAGGAATTGGAGCAAGGGCTCGATCTTACAGTACCTGGCAGAATTGTTGATCCTAATCTCGTTCTGTGTTTGGAAACGGTCAGGCCCCTGATAGAAGCGGAGTATTCTCGACTTAAGGATGTCAGAAGTTCTGAGCCGGCGAGAATCTGTGCCACACTGCAGCAGGCGATGGGATGGGTGAGGTCTGCCTTGCAGATTGAGAAAACTTACCGTTCCCTGACCGTTGTCGCGGTTCCAGAAGGTCGTGTTTTGCAGCGTCCGAATGTGCCAACGAGATTGGATGACGAGGATACCTTGGCGTCGGTAAATCGCGCGTGTAAGTTGTTGCACGAAGCGCGTGCGAGGATGTCAAAAGTAATAACCGATCAAGATTTGCGCAACTCTGCCGTTATGTGTTTGACGCCTGTTGATTTTGCTACGAGTTTTGCTGTCAAGAATGGTAAGCCCTACATCCAAGCCTGTGTTACGAACTACTGCAATTTGCCCGTTTCGGGAAAAATAGTGCTCTCCGTTCCGGACGGTTGGAAGTGTGAAAAGACCAACTTGACGTTTTCAAATTTGGCGACCGGAAAGTCTGTCCGAGCTGATTATGTCTTGACGAGGAACAAGCCTAATGCTTCGCTTCCTAAAGGAGTCAAAGTGGTGGCCTACTTAAGTGTGATACAGGATGCCCTTCGGGCAGATTGGGTCGTCAACACAATTGCGCGAACACCAGACCTCTAGTCTGCCGTAATGCCTGCTAACCAAACGCAGACTCCTTCCGACCCTGGAAATGCGAACAGCACAACAGAAAAATGACTATCAGCAGGAAGTTGCCCGTAAATGCTCCAATTCAAGTATAAACCGGATTTCGATGAAGCACTTCGCCACTGGCGAGCATTTTGGGAACAAGAAGTCTTAGACAGACCTTGTCTCAAAATAGTTGTCCCGCCTAGTGGTAAGGATCTTCAACCGCTCTCCGGAGTACAGAATCCGCATGGGGACCTCGCCAGCTACGTGCGACAGTTTGATGAGTGGGCGGCCAACGCGTATTTCGCCGCAGATGCGGTGCCGTTTTTCGTACCCAACTTCGGGCCGGATGTCTTTTCGGCGTTCTTCGGTGCCGAACTGAGATTCGCCACAGATCATTCGACGAGCTGGGTCGTGCCTTTTGTTACTGATTGGGATAATGTTGAGGAAGCGTTTTCTAGACCTCGAGGTTATTGGTGGAATGCGGCACTAGATTTCGTTATTAAGGCTCGCGAAATAGGTCGCGGAAAATTCGGCGTGGGAATTTTCGACCTGCATTCTAATTTGGACTGCCTAGCTGCTGTTCGAGGGCCTGAGCAGTTGTGCATAGACTTGTTTGACTGTCCTGATACTGTCGAGCAAGTACTATCCTGGGTGCGGAGAGCATATCCGTTGGTTTTCGAAGCTCTTTATGAAGCCTCTGGGCAAAAGGAAACAGGTTGCACCACCTGGCTTCCGATGTACTATCCTGGGAAATTCGCAGTAGTCCAATGCGATTTCATTTGTATGATTGGTCCGGAGCATTTTCGACGTTTTGTGCTGCCGGCGCTGGAGGAGGAAGCGGCGTACCTGGGTCATTGCTGTTTTCATCTGGACGGACCTGAAGCGCTCGTCCATCTTGATGACATACTCTCAATTCCGGCGATTCAGGCTATTCAGTGGGTACCAGGTGCCGGAAACGCGCCGCTGATAGAGTGGATAGACCTGCTGAAACGCATACAAGAGGCGGGAAAGTCAGTTTATGTCGGTTGCACTGCTGAGGAGCTTCCTATCTTTCACAAGGAGCTTGCACCGGACAGGGTCTTTTATGATGTCCATGGGGTTGCATCGAAGAAGGAAGCCGATGATCTAGTCTGGTGGCTTGTGGAGAATACGTAATCGTGATTTTTGTCACTGAACTGGGATGATATCACTGCTAAAGTCCGCCCTAATAAATTCTGAACTAGTACAATCTTTTTCCGGCGTCCGCGCCGTGATTGGACTCGGTCCTGAGATACCTGAAAGCTTCGAAGCTTTGTCCGTTGCATACGGCTGGGCTTATGTGCGCACTATGGTTTCGTCTCGTACCCCTGTGTTGATAATCGGACGAGATCCAAGGCCTACTGGTGAGGCTGTTGCCCGAGCGCTGGTGAAGGGGTTCTTGGCTGGAGCCGCCTCACGCCATGCCGATTTGCGAATCATCGACCTTGGAATCATAACAACTCCACTCGCTCAGACGGCCGTAAGGGCTTTAGGCGCTGATGGCGGAGTAATGGTTACAGCCAGCCACAATCCCTTGGACCACAATGGATTCAAGTTTCTGACCGGCGGGCTCCGTTCCGATCGATACTACCTCGCGAATGCGACTGATTCAGAGGTGTCACGGAGCAACAACGCCGAACACCAGTCAGCACCGTGCGGGGCACTGTTGTCGGCTTCGGATATGGCCAATGTAATCGATGCTGTCAAGAAGCTGGCGGACCGAGCAAACGAAGACGAGTTCACTCAAACAGTGCGGAAAATCAGTACTCAATGTGTAGAAACAGCGCTGCAAGCCCAGGACAACGATTCGCCAAGGGTAAAAGCCGAGCGGGCATATCTGGATGAAATAGGACGTGACTGGGGAATCACTCCCCACTGTCTGAAGCCGCTCACATTGGGCCCGGCTCTCTTGGATCCGAACGGCGGGGCTGGTTGTGGGGTGGTTGCCCGCGTGCTGGAACACTTTGGGGTGCGCACGATCGAGATAAATGCTGAACTTGGGTTTCCCGAACATGGCATCGATACCGACGGAATTGATCCGGCGAGCGGCAAACATATGCTCTTGCGGGTAGCCAGAGCGGCCGCACGGCATCGGGCACGCTTCGGTGTGGCATTTGACTATGACGCAGATCGCGGAAACCTTGTATTGCCCGGAGTAGACGAGTTTGCGATTATTCCGCCTCAGCGCGTTGCCACGTTCAATGTAGGGTTTGCGCTTGCACGTCACAGGCTCATGGGCCAAACAGATAGGCCCCTGGCAGTGGTTATGTCGGACGCAACTTCATTGGCGTCAGTCAGAGTTGCTGAATGGTTTGGTGCCGAAGTGCACGTCGTTGAAACTGGCGAGATCAATGTTGTCAGTAAAATGCACCAGCTTCGCGCAATGGGATATGAAGTGCCCGTGGGAGTTGAGGGTCCCAACGGAGGCACGATTTTCGGTTCCAGCACTTGTCGCGACGGCTTGCAGGTGGCGATGGCGGCAGCATTGGCTGAATCTCAACCAGATATAGCGCAGGTATGGTTTCAGGTAGCAGCTGACTGCAGCCCAGGGCACAGCAAGAAAGATTTCAACAGCGACAGAGCCTGGGATTTGAGCACGCTAATTTCTTCGGTTCCATACAATTGGAACACGATGCTCCGACTATCCACCCCCATTATATCCCAGGCTGAGCTGAAGAAACGTCTGGAGCAAGCGTTTGTCGAGACGGCATGGCCTCGCCTTTCCACGCGCTTCAAGAATTACGAGTTCGAGAACTTCGAAGGAACGAACCGTGTGCCCGAGCGAACCGGTGACGGGAGCGGTGGTTGGCGCGTTATGCTTACGACCCCTCGGCGACGAGCATTTGTTTTTGTCAGGGGCTCGCGCACAGAACCAGGCATCTGGAGGATGGTGATTGACTGCGACACCGCTTCAGATTTTTCCGTTTTGGAACCGCTGGCTCGTCAGATTTTCTCGCAGGCGTGCGCCGAATCCTAGCCTGGTTACCATTGCGATAGAGCAGTGCAGGATATACTCTGGTGTACGTCGAACTTGCCTACGGTACTAGTGTGAAGTTCAGCCCTTATTTTCTCCAAAATCTTGTTGATTCTGTGGAGCACCTATGTTGAGGCGTATAGCAGTGTTGACTAGTGGCGGTGACGCTCCGGGTATGAATGCGTGCATACGTGCGGTGGTACGTTACGGTTTGGCTGCAGGGGTCCAGGTATACGGAGTGCGTCAGGGATATCGGGGGCTCATCGATAATCTGATATTTGAACTCGATTCCCGAGCTGTGAGCGGCATACTACGGGCGGGCGGCACGATACTTATGAGTGCGCGCAGCCAAGAGTTTCATAGCGAGGCTGGACAGTGTCGGGCAATTGAGGTCCTTAGGGGTTGGAGTATTGACGGGCTCATAGTAATAGGCGGAGACGGTAGCTTGCGGGGGGCACTTGAGCTCCACCGGAAGGGATTCCCTGTGGTAGGTGTGCCGGCATCGATAGACAACGATATCGCAGGTACCGATATGTCCATTGGTGTGGATACCGCGCTGAACACGATTCTCGAAGCAGTCGACCGGATAAAAGACACCGCCGCAGCCCTGCAAAGAGCTTTCGTGATAGAAGTAATGGGACGCAGCCACGGCTATCTGGCTTTGATGGCAGGTATTGCCGGTGGGGCTGAGATGGTGGTGCTCCCTGGGAGTTGTGTGGATAAGGAACAGGTTGTCAACGAAGTGCGATCTGCATTCCTCCGCGGCAAACCGCATTTCATAATAATTGCTGCTGAGGGGGCATCTACTCCGGAAAAGAGTATCTCCCAGCTGTTGTCTGAGTACGTGCAGGCTTCAGGTCACGAAGTTCGCACAACTGTGCTAGGGCATGTTCAACGCGGAGGTAGTCCAACGTGTTACGATCGCCTTTTGGGCACTCGTTTGGGAGCGGCAGCGGTGGATTATTTACTCAAAGGCGAGTCCGGAGTGATGGTCGGCATCAAAGCCGATGAGATTGTAGTTAATGAGCTGGAGACGGTCCTGAGCACTGTTCCTAAGCTCAGCGAGGAAGCTCTTCGCTTGGCCGAACCACTTGCCCACTGACACTCGCATCTTCTACGGAGGATTTCAATGAAGCTTACCCCAAGTCCTGGAAACAGCATATCCGTTCTGGTGCGTCACCACAACAAAGTCGAGGCATTTGCTGAGATAGTTCGAGTCATTGCCGAAGCGGGTGGCAGTATAGGTTCTATAGAAATCACTGAGTCCACGGCTAAGTCAGTGACTCGAAGAATAGCTGTCGACACGACAGGAGGCGATCACCCAGATCGAATAGTGTCAGCACTGCGGAATATACATGGCGTGCAGATACTAGATGTGTATGATAGGACTTTCAGGTTACACGAGGGTGGGAAGCTGGAGGTGGTGTCCAAGATCGCTTTGCGCGACGCTGGTGATCTTTCAATGGCGTATACACCAGGGGTCGCCAGAGTATGCCAGGCTATCTACACACAACCGTCTGCTGCACGTGATTACACCATAAAGCGCAACACGGTAGCCGTGTTGACGGATGGCTCAGCAGTACTAGGATTGGGAGATATCGGTGCAGTTGCTGCGCTTCCGGTAATGGAGGGCAAGGCTCTTCTATTCAAGGAATTTGGCGGCGTTGATGCTTTCCCGGTTTGTGTGGATGCAAAAGATACGGAGGAGCTATTTATTTGCGCGCGAGCAATTGGCGCGACATTTGGCGGGATAAACCTGGAAGATATTGCGGCTCCAAAGTGCTTTGAAATCGAACGCCGACTTACAGATGCTGTTGACATTCCGGTCTTTCACGACGATCAGCACGGCACGGCCGTCGTTGTGGGAGCAGCCTTCATTAATGCTGTCAAGGTGACTAGTAAAGCCCCGTCTAAGATGCGGGTGGTTATTTCCGGCGCCGGTGCTGCCGGCGTTGCGTGCACGCGAGCACTGTATGATCTTGGTGTTGGCGATGTTATTGTTTGTGATCGACGAGGGTCGATCTATCGTGGTCGAGGTGAAATGAACCCTGCAAAGCAATGGCTCGCGCAGGTTTCCAACAGAGAGAACTTCAAGGGCACTCTTAGGGATGCTCTGGTTGGTGCCGATATGTTCTTGGGCGTTTCAGGGCCAAATCTACTCACTGGAGACGACATCAAAAGAATGGCGGATGCTCCCATAGTGTTTGCTTTGTCTAATCCGGTCCCGGAAGTTCCACCCGAAGCTGCAGCAGATTATGCGGCGGTTGTGGCTACGGGGAGATCTGATTATCCAAACCAGATCAACAACGTCCTATGTTTTCCCGGATTGTTCCGCGGACTACTACAATGCGGTGCGAAGCGTGTAACACGAGAGATGCTGACTGCTGCTGCTAAAGCTATCGCATCAGTCATCTCCGATGAGGAGCTTCGTCCAGATTACATAATACCCGGCGCTTTTGACAAGAGAGTCAGCGAATCTTTGGCAAATGCAGTCGTCGAAGTGGCTTCTGATCCTTCTGTTTCCCAGACTCCAATTTACTTTGACTTCACTAGTTCTCTGTGACGTATCTTTAACGCGACTGCGATCGTCCCTACTAGAAGTGTGGCGACGGCTTGCTGTTCGGGTACGATAGGCGGCTGTGGCCCGCCTGGTGTGGAGTGTGGCTTATGAACGAGCCACAGGGCTGGCAAAAGTCCTCGTGTGAGCTGCAGAAAAGACACTTTTGGTGTACTTTCCATTAGCAGCGGTTCATAGGCTTGCATGGTCAATGGAGTCGATATTTCCGGTTCTGCGAGCCTCAACAACGTCTCCTCCTGGGTAAATTGTACCGTTGCCACATCAAGCGCTTCTAGTGGTTCTGTTTCAGAAGGAGTTTCGTGAGCACCTTGGGAAATGTTTTCCAATGCTTCTTCCCTTGCCTTTGCTGAGATCACCTGCGTTAATCCTTTCACCTTGCTCTTTATGGCTGGAAGTTTCTCAGTTATTGGATTCCCGCAACCAATGTCCAGCACGGGTTCGCCAGAGGTGGTGGCGAAAACCTTGTGTCCAGCTGGCAGCCAGCAGTTTCTGCAAAGTATAGTACCTGTTTTGGACACGAAATGCATTTTGAATTTCTCGGGCTTTGTAAGCTTTGTCACTTGCAAGTTGTTGCGAAAATACTGCACGAGATAATCTTTCGATACATCAAAATGCTCAGAATAACGCTTGGCGACTACGCTATCTTGAGAGACCTGTCTGACTAACTCCTCGACGCTATTTGCCGCGTACCTAACAAACGAACCTGGTCTTGGCGGATTGCGTATTTCTCCCCAGCACGACCCGGCGATGATTACAGCCAAGCAAAATACAAGAAAAACCTTTGCCATTTGTCTACCTTCTACGTTTGTTTTGTTTTCTTCTTTTTATAGACTTGTTTTGCCATCTGTTGTGTTTCAAAAACTATGCCAGAAACGTAAGTTTTGCGGCTGCTGAAATACAACCTCAAGATCCACGGTTCTTTTTCTAGTCCAATTTGGGATGGATACTTCCGCAGACAGTTACGCATGACCGCACTTTTTTTTCATACTATCAAATTTGCCGTAAGTGTCTATGATTTTGCTGCGATTGTTTACTTTCGGAGGAACACAAAGCGACAATGTCGTATCAGGTCCATAGACTAACTTTTGCATTGAAGGTAGGGTGTGCGAACGTTGGACTTGCAAAGCATTGGAGGAGTGTTTGCTATGGTTGGTTTTTCGACGATTGTCGCAGCGTCAGTCGTGGGGGCTGACTCGAACACTGGTTCCTCGGAAACTCCTGAGCAACGCAACGCTCGAATGAAGTGGTGGCGAGAGGCCAGATTTGGAATGTTTATTCACTGGGGAATATACTCTGTGCCCGATGGTGTTTGGAAAGGCGAAGAGGTTCCGGGTATCGGCGAGTGGATCATGCATACCGCCAAGATACCGGTGGATCAGTATGCAAAGTTTGCCGAACAGTTTAATCCAGTAAAGTTCAACGCTGAAGAATGGGTGCAGATTGCCAAGGAAGCCGGAATGAAGTATATCGTGATCACATCCAAACATCACGACGGCTTCGCTATGTTTTGTTCCAAGGCTTCCAGCTTCAACATATGCGATGCTACACCATTCAGGCGTGATCCTCTCAAGGAATTAGCCGAGGCATGCCGCAAGCACAATATTCCTCTTGGTTTCTATTACTCCCAAGCGCAGGATTGGCATCATCCGGGCGGTGCAGCTTGGGGTGATGCTCATTGGGATCCAGCCCAAGAAGGGGACATGATGGAATATATCAAAAACATAGCAGTTCCTCAGGTCAGGGAACTACTGACCAATTACGGCAAAGTACGGATAATGTGGTGGGATACGCCTGTAGGGATGACACCGGAGATGGCACAAGAACTACTTCCGCTATTGAAGTTGCAGCCTGGCATTATTATGAATAACCGGCTAGGCGGGGGTGTGGAGGGCGACTTCGCAACTCCGGAGCAAGAAATTCCCCCGAACGGCATTCCTGGCCGAGATTGGGAAACGTGTATGACGGTTAATGATACTTGGGGTTACAAATCCACCGATAATAACTGGAAGTCCACAGAAACTCTACTGCGGAATCTGATCGATATAGCAAGTAAGGGTGGGAACTATCTGCTCAACGTTGGTCCCACGGCAGAGGGGGTCTTCCCACAACCCATAGTGGATAGATTTCTGGGGATGGGAAAGTGGTTGAAGAACAACGGCGAAGCAATATATGCTACGACCGCTAGTCCGTTTCCTTCGCAGCTTCCGTGGGGCCGTTGTACGAGAAAGGGCTCAAGGCTGTACCTGCATGTGTTCGATTGGCCAGCCGATGGTTGGCTGAGGGTGCCCCTGCGAAATGAGGTGATTTCAGCATTTCTGCTTGCTGAGCCCGGTAAATCGCTGCCACACAGGAAAACGGCCCACGCCATAGAAATACAGGTACCCAAGCAAGCTCCGGATTCGATTGCAACGGTTGTTGCTTTGGATATCAAGGGTGAACCGCAAGTTGTGCAAAGCCCACAGTAGATTTATGCCCGCAAAAGCCCGGCGACGCATCACCAAACCGCCGGGCTTTCCAACTATAACCTATTCTGGTCGGTTCCTACAGAATGACCTGTTTCACGCTGTCGATTCCGTCGACCTTCGCGATTTTTTCCAGTATGTCGGTCGGTACTTCAGAGTCCACGCTTAGAACCATCAATGAACGCTGGCGAGGAGCCTTGCGTCCGAGATGCATGCTGGCGATATTGATGTTTTCGTTGCCGAGGATAGTTCCGACCTGGCCTATGATCCCTGGTCTATCAGTGTGCGGTGACACTAATAGTATTCCCTCAGGCGCGATATCAATTGGGAAACCGTTCATTCGCACCACGCGCATATCTTTCGCCCCGAACAGTGTACCAGTTATCTCGGTGGTGCCTTTATCCGTTTTTGCAATTATAGTTATCGTTGATGCGTAGTCTCCACCTTCTGGCGACTTGCTTTCAACGACTTCGATTCCTCTCTGCTTGGCCATTATTGGCGCGTTCACGAGATTCACCGATTCGCCAACAGCCGGCTTCAAGAATCCTACTAAGGCCGACCGACCGATGGGTCCTGTATCTATTGATGCTACCTCTCCACAATAGCGTATCTCTACCTGCGTGGTTCTGCCCTCGGTAATTTGTGCGGCCAGGGAGGCCATTTTCTCTGCCAGCGGCAGGAACGGTTGAACGGCTGCAAGAACCTCCGGGGATAAAGCAGGCATATTAACAGCACTTCGCGCAGAACGCCCTTCAAATACGTCCACAATCTGCTCGGCAACATCAATGGCTACATTAGTCTGCGCCTCCACTGTCGAAGCACCAAGGTGAGGAGTTGTAACTACGTTGGGGAGTTCGAAAAGCTCACTTGAGAAATCAGGCGGCTCAGTGACAAAAACGTCGAGAGCGGCTCCCGCACATTTGCCGCTTTTGAGAGCTTCTATTAGTGCCGCATCGTCAATGATTCCACCGCGCGCGACATTTACAATCCGCACTCCGTCTTTCATAATTGCAAATTGTTTGGCACCTATCATGCCAATGGTGTCCTTATTCTTCGGCACGTGCAGGGTGATGTAATCACTGCGCTTCAAGCATTCCTCGAACTCTACTAGCTCTACACCAATCTGCTCGGCAGTCTGTGCGCTTATAAATGGGTCATAGGCAATAACCGTCATGCCAAAAGCTTGAAGCCTTTTTGCTACCTCCTGTCCGATCTTTCCCAGACCGATAACGCCCAGGATCTTTTTGTAGACTTCATTGCCAACGAACTTACTTCTATCCCATACTTTGTTGCGCATGGAGTAATATGCTTGTGGGATGTTTCTGGCAAGGGCCAGCAGCATCGCCACCGTCAACTCGGCAGCTGCTATTGTGTTTCCGCCAGGGCTGTTTACGACGATAACGCCTTTCTCAGTTGCAGTTTGCACGTCTACGTTGTCGACGCCCACACCTGCTCGGCCTATGATTCTCAACTTTTTTGCTGCTTCCAGGACTTTGGCAGTAACCTGGGTGCTGCTTCGTATAACGAGAGCTTCGTAGTCGCCTATTACCTGACAAAGTTCTTCTTCCGATAATCCCGTCTTGACGTCCACTTCGCCTATTTTCTTGAGTATTTCGAGACCTTCCTGAGCAATCTTGTCGCTCACTAATACTTTTGGCATCTCCGAATCTCCTATTTGCCTATTAACTTGCTACTGTTGATTTCGCTAACACGTTCTCCAAAACCTTCCCGGAGACTGATAGAAATTGCTATCGCGCCTTGCTGCCTATCGATGCTGTTTGTGGGAAACTAATATTTGCTATGGCTTCAACCACAGCTTCCCGCTTTTTTGATGCGTTGAATGAAAAAAGTACAAATCCTTCCAAACCAGCTTCCAGAACGGCCTTTATCTGTCTGAGTACATTCGAAACGCTGTTCGTGTGAACATCTATTCCCACATACGTAGGTTTTCCATTCGACCATTTATTAAACCCAGTGAGCCAGTTTCTGAATGAGGCTGCTTGTTTCGGGTTCGATTCGTCCTTATAGTTCATTGGACAATTTGCGTCAAGCAAACCTTCTTTCATCCATTGCTTCCAGTCCTGAGTTACAACAGCAAAGGGCGACGAAGCGGAAAAATCGTTTGGGCAATCACCCCAAGCTATGGTCGAAGCCGAAATAACAACTTTAGGCTTGACAGCTTTCACCCGCTTTCGAATCTCCCTAACCAACTTAGTAACTTGCTCCCGTTTCCATTGGAGCCATCTAGGGTCGTCAGGTGATGGTTTCCCTGGGGTTCCATTCTCATTGCGGTATTGTTCCAGTGCTAAATCTGAGTAACCCCAGTTCCTTCCCGGGTAGCGTATGTAATCGAGGTGAATACCGTCGACATCATAGTTCCTGACAATCTCCTCCACTACTGTAGCTACATAGTCCCTGACTTGAGCAATGCCCGGGTCAAGATATAGGCCTTCGCTGGCCCGCGTGTTTCCGTCCTTGTCTTTGTTGATCCATTCCGGATGACGATTAGCGATGTGCTTGGGGTCAGTCGGAGTTCCTGATGACCACATCCTCAATGTATTCACCCAGGCGTGAACTTCTATTTTCTCCGCGTGTGCCTTTTTGATGATCGCAGCGAGTGGGTCAAAGTCCGGCGCAATTCCGCTTCCCTTGGGTTCGCTTTGCGAGTTGTAGTAGGCGTCACCGTTCTTACGTACTTGCACAAATAAAGCTTTTATGCCAGCCTTCTTTGCTGCTGCGATTGTGGCGTCAATTTCCTCTTCTGTAAGAAAGCCGGAAGTCCACGCGGTCACCCACGCCCCCCTGAACTCCAATTGTGCCGAGGTGCAGCCAACAGTGGAGAGGCACACAAGCGCCGCTGCGAGACACCACGTCGAAAGTCTATAAGTATGCGAATGAGAAAAAATTGTCGGATGGCTTTGATGCCTACTCATCCAAATACCTCTTGATATAACTACGCTCAGAATACTCGCGAATAAGCTCTTCATCCAGCGGATACACACCGAATCGTCGAGCGGCTTCTACCATTGTTCGGTAGTTTTCCGGTTTCACGCCTGGGTGTATTGAGTTTGATGACGCAAGAATATGGCCGCCACCCGGGGATCCTTTAGCTATTGTTTCCTTTATCGCATCTACAACGTCTTCAATTGGCGCATGAGTCAATATCTCAGTGCAGTCGACGTTTCCAACGACGCATATTTTGTCACCAAAGCGCTCCTTTACTTTCCCAATGTCCATTTGGGCAATAGGTTCCAAAGGATCTATCGCATCTATACCCGCATTGACCATTTTTTCTAGGATGTTCCAGATGTTGCCATCGGTGTGCTTGATAAAGGGCACACCTTTTCGATGTACTGCCTTGATTAACTTTTCAAGATAAGGGAGCGAGTACTCTTCCCAATGATCCACGGACATTATAGTTCCGTGGCGACTCGCATAGTCATCGCCCGATACTATTACATCCGCTCCTAGATCAATAGCGGCTTCCGCCAGCTCAATCTTGTATTCGCTTACCATAGTCGCTAACTCATGAACGAAGGTGGGATCTTCAATGTAGTCGATCATCAGATTGTCCAGTCCCCTTAGGTAATGGGAGAACTCAAATGCTTCGTGGGTCAGGAACACTATTGCCTTCTCGCCTTTGAACCTTTCTACCGCGGCGTTGAGATCTGCGAACCTATGTGGCGAGTTGGGATCGGGCGGTTCGTAAGATTCAAGGTCTTCCCTGTTCTTGATTGGTCCTCCGGAGGGGTAATAAACGCCAAATCCTGCCGTTTTCCAAATTATACCCCACTCGTCGAGTTGGGCTCCGTTTGGTCCAGTAGATGTAGCCTGGTTTTCAAAAATGGTTACCCCGTCGAGTCCCTCGAGATCGCAGAATTCAAGGTAGCCCACTTCGCCATGAAGTGCCGATAGCGTGGGTTCGTTAATAATGAGTTCCCAAATTGGAACGATATCTGGTTCTTCGCGATTTAAAGCAGCAAGAAAGCGATCAAGTCCTGTCATTTTTTTGCCTCCACCCCGCACGGAAGCATAGTATCGAACAAGAAGCTGTAAGTCAAGAGAACATCAGACTCGATGCTAATTTGCATATGTTGGCCTACGGAAGCGATGGTCCGGTTAAAATCTGGGGTGGCCTCGTATTCCGCTTGAGACACATCAACCAGACCCGCGGTACGGTTCATACTTCTACTTAGGAGTGTGGCTCTTAGCCGAGGAGACGGTTTTCACACTGAGATCATTAGCGGGAACATTCGTTGCTGGCACACTTCGTTGACCGGTCACAGTGAGGTGTGATAGCATAATACTGACAGCAGATTGCTACCTCAGGGGGTCGTTAGCACAAGATGAAATCATTCTTCGTAGCATTGCAAATGATTAGCGCTGTGGCGTTAATCGCTATTGTCATGTCACAGGCTACAAAAAGCGAAGGCTTAACAGGTACAATCGGCGGCAAAGCTGAGTCGGCATTTCAAGGCAAACCAGGTTTGGAGGAAAGGCTCAGCGAGATTACCAAGTGGGCTGCCATAACATTTTTGGTGATGAGCGCAATAGTCGCTTACCTGTTTCGATAGGCTGCTTCGTTTGATTGACAACCGCGTTGCACCTGACTAGCCCTGGGATAGGATAGGTGCAGTTTCAACAGCCCAAGGCTTCCGACTTGCTAAGCGGCGCGCTCGACGTCGTAGTCTTGCGGAGATGCGGCCCGGAGTGGGCAATTCTTACAGCTTGTGAGTCGACATTCTATGCACTCTGGGTAATTCGTTTCCTGTGCCGAGGATATGAGCAGATAGTACAAAAACGCGCTACCAAACACCCAACCGAATAGCACTGCTAGCCACATTCCACCAATACCCCTTAATATAATTTTCGGTTGTAATGCACTTCGGTTAAAGGGTTTCATGTGAGAACTATCTTGCCTTCGAACCAGGAGTTTGTTGTGTCGACTCGTGGTGCCACAGTGGTTGACAGTGCGGTAGTAGCTGCAACTAGCCGTTGTGGTATAAAATGTTTTAGGTGAGGCATATATGGCATACGCGCGGGGGCTTTTTAGAATGACTGCAATTTGGGGTCTTCTAGTTACGGTGACAACAAGTGGTGTCTCATCTGATTTCGTGCGCATTCAGGGTGACCAGTTCGTTTTTCGCGGCCAGGTGGTGAAGTTTAAAGGAACCAACTACTACCCTCGCGACCACATGTGGGCGGATATGTGGAATAACTGGGACTGGCCTGAGATCACTCGCGAAGTAGCAATGATTCGCAGTCTTGGGCTCAACTGCGTCCGCATACTAGTGCCGTACAGTAAAGGCGGGTGGGGTGGGGCGAATCCGCCGGCAGATCGGCTTCAGAAACTTGAAGATCTGGTTAATCTTTTCGGTGATAACGGCATTCGGAGCTGCATAACGCTTTTCGACTGGGAAACAAGTTTCCCGTCTGCGGGTACGTCGAAGGAACGCGACCACCTGAGTTACTTGTCTGCTATTGTTAACCGACTCAAGAATAACGAGTACGTGTTTATGTGGGATGTCAAGAACGAGCCTGATCACCCCGCAAACATCGGCGGCTATGACAACTGGGATTCCAATCCGTCGCAGCGGGACAGGATAGTAAGTTGGTTGAGTCGGATGTGTAACGCTGTTAGGTCTATCGATCCAAACCATCCTGTTTCCGTAGGAATCAGATGGTGGGAAAACGTACAGGACGTAATCGGCTTTGTCGATATCGCTGTCTTTCATTCTTACTGGCCTAACGTCACGCAACAGATAGCCGATATCAGATCTTACATGGGTGCCAATCCGAAGCCTATTATCTGTCAAGAGTTTGGGTGGCCTACGAACCCCGTACCGTGCAATCGCGACGGGCAGTTGATATGGAGCTATACTGAGGCGGAGCAGTTGGGCGTTTATACTAACCACCTGACAGCATTTGCCGCGCAAGGAATTGCCGGTTGTCTGCAGTGGATGACTTTCGATGCCCGCGCTTACACATCAGATCCAAATGTCAGCTTCGAGAACTATTTCGGATTGTGGCGCTACGACTACAGCTTAAAGCCGGCAGGTACATACTACCGCGACAATTTCCAGGTCTCGCTGTTCCCTTCACGTTCAGAGCCCCCTGGGCCGGTTGTCCGATTCAAAGCCCAAGCCATCGATTCGGCCGTGAAACTATCGTGGGTTAACCCATTGGACGCGAACTTTGTCGGTACGGTCATTCGGGTTAGTACAACTGGCTACCCCTTGGACGCTAACTCTGGCGAACTGGTTTGCGATCGTCCTGCAAAGCCTGGCTCAGAGGATTCGTTTGTTCACTTGGGTGTGAGTCCTTGCACGACCTATTTCTACTCCGCGTTTGCTTACAACGAGAGCAGGCGCTACTCTGCGCCGGCAAAAGCTTCCGCGACTCCCGGCAAGGGTTGTCTAGCTACCATCAAACAGCTTCCTGACAACACGTGGGTTGCTTACAGTGGAGCAATAGTGTCAGCAGTTTTTGAGACAGATGGTTGTGTGTATGTTCAGTCACCAGATAGGTCTTGTGGCTTAAGGGTTGTTGCTTCCAATACAGGTCTTACTCCTGGCAACATAGTCGAGCTGACAGGTTACATAGGAACTCGATGGCTCAGCGGACAGCGTTCGGAAAGGCAGATAATCGCCCAGAGTATTAACAAAATTGGTTCCACTTTGCCACCCGAACCGTTATTCATGTCAAACAAATCTGTAGGAGGCGGTCATTTTGGTTTGTGGATACCAGGTGTGGTTGACGGTATCGGTCCAAACAATATGGGGTTGCTTGTAAAGATCGCCGGTCGTGTCACCTGTCGTGTTGGCAACTACTTCTGGGTCGACGACGGCAGCGGTGTGCTCGATATTTTAGGGCGTATCGGTGTGATGGTGCGTTGTCTTTTCGATCCTGAAGTATCTGTGGGGGATATTGTTAGCTGTATCGGAGTAGTAGAAGGAAGCGTTCCTACTGGCTGGATATCTAACCGCAGATGTATTCACGCAAGATCACTTCAAGACATCCAGAAACATTGACAATGAGGACTTTATGTGGTATCACGTGATTAAGTGAAACGTTTTACAACGTTAGGAGGGTGAATTGTTATGGGAGGTCGATTGTTTCTGAGGGTTTTTGTATTTTGCGGGTTTTTAGTATTTATTACTTCGTTAGCTTGTTGGGCGGGTTGGTCTACAGCTCGTCTATTAAACGACAGTTCTGAGTTTTCTACCAAGTATGCAGAGATTTGGCCTGCCTCTGATGGTGGTTTTCACGCTGTTTATTCTAACACTAGCCCGTGGCAGATCGTTTATAGGAGATACAAGGACGGTGTGCTTTCGCCCCGCCAAGTAATCCGCACCGGTTTTGTGCCCAATCCGAACTTATGCCAAGCTGGAAACGGCGATGTTCATCTTGTTTGGGAGGATTGGGACGACGGTTTACAGGTAGGCTGGGCGGTTTCGAAGAATCGTGGTGCAAGCTTTTTGCCTTGGCAGAAGATAACGAATACCGGAGATACCAAATACCCCCTGATTGTTCCTTTTGGTCCTCCTGACAGCCCGACCGTGATTATGAGCTTCTGGCAGGCCAATGATAAGAACCTCTACTGGAGGGTATACGACGGTACATCTTGGGGTCCGCTGGTAAATATGAACCAGAACGCTGACAACGTGTATGAGGTTTTGGGAATGTGCAGAAGCCTTTATGATGGCACGGTCTACCGCAGTTACGGCACAAACATCGGTGGTGTGCTCAGTGTGTGCTATAGGCGTTTTAATGGTAGTTATTGGGAGCCTCAGGTTGTCGTAGCCAGTCCTGGTTTCTTCTGCCGCCACGATATAGCAGTGAATACTACTGGCCACGTGCTTGTAATGTGGGAGCAAGATGAGCGAATATGGACCAGAATCTATACACCTGGAGTTGGTTGGGGTCCTATTCAGCGCATAACGAACGAGTCTTCGGGTTTCGGCGGTGTTACAGCTGTGCCTGGTACTACTGATTTTTATTTGGTGTATAGAAGAGCCGATCAGATTTGGGGTCGACGTTGGCAGGGAGGAACCTGGCAAGGTGAAGAACTCGTGTCGGTTGGAAGGCCTAACGCGTTTGTGGTAGATGCGGATGTTTGCGCGGGTCCCGATGGCACGCTTTACGCCTCTTGGGAGAGTTGGGATACTGGCAGTCCTCAGCAGTGGTTCTCTATTCGCGAGGGGAATCCGGTTCCTGATGCGGTTGTTCGAGGTTATGTTAGGGATCAGTATGGTCGTGGGATTCCGAATGCGTCTGTAGGTTCTGGGGCTTATGTGACTGTGTCTACCGGTGGAGGTTTCTATTCTCTTGGTGTACCCAGTGGGGTAAGGAGCTTTACTGCGTCAAAGACTGGATATATTAGCCAGACTTTGCCGAACGTTGTAGTGCCTCCGAATGGCACTCTCGATCTGAACTTTACTATCACGTCAATACCTTTATCTAAGCCGTCTAACTTTTCTGCGATGCCTTCTGACAGGCTGGTACGTCTTTCTTGGACGAATCCTCCTGAGTCTTGGTTTAAGGGCACTATAGTTCGATACAAGACCAATGGATATCCGACTGGTCCGACGGATGGTATACTCTTGTGCAACAAGCAAAATGTTCCTGGTTCTTCTGAGAGCTATGTTCACACGGGTTTGACTAATGGCACGACTTACTATTATGCGGCGTTTGCATATGACTGGGATGAGCACTATTCAACGCCGGCTTTAGCTCAGGCGGTGCCTATTAATGCTACTTGTTCATTTGTTAAGAGTTTGCCTGACAATTGGCTTGTGGATTTGTATTCTCGTGTTGTCAGTGCTAATTTTGCTTCTACGGATGGTTGCATTTACATTCAGGATCCGGAGGGTATTTCTGGGATACGTGTGTCGACTACCCAGACGGGCTTTGTGCCTGGTGATGTGGTAAACGTTTCTGGTAAGGTATCGAGT